>JBNRMP010000138.1:0-2865 GCA_050309685.1 Anaerohalosphaeraceae bacterium | reverse complement strand
CTCGCAGTTCGGCAATAATCTGGTCTTTTTCGTCCATGCCTCTGTTTGTATCAGAATGCATGAAAAAGCGCAAGTTGCCTATGTTAACAAAATCAGATTTCTATGAAAATTTCTGTGAACGGTTACGTGGAAACATCTGCCCGCCGATATGGTCGTCAATGACTATCTCGTCTGCCCGCTGGCTATTCATAGCACGGATTTCGGGATTATCGAGGATGTCGATATTGTCAAGAGAGATGAGACGAGCGAGGTCGTATCCCGACACTTCAAAATCCAGATCAAGGAGCCGGAGGATATCGAAAAAATCCGGATTCCCGCAATCACGCACGATGAAGCGGCGACCGAGTTTGTCTATCAGGCCATGTGCAAAGTCTATGAGGGTATCCTGCCGGTCAAGAAGCAGGGCCAGACGCACATCTGGTTTACGCCCTGGGACTATCTCATCCGCTGGTGGGGCATCCAGGAGGCGATGATGGACATGATCCTGCGACCGGAAATGGTCAATGCCGCCGTCGAACGGATGGTCGAGGCGTGGATGGCGGAGTTGGATCAGTTCGAGGCCATGAACCTGCTTTCGCTCGATAACAACAACACACGTGTCGGTTCCGGCGGTTACGGATACACGAGCGAACTGCCGGGTGAGGATTTCGATCCGAGGTATGTGAAAGCCAAAAATATGTGGGGTTGCTCCAATGCCCAGATCTTCTCAGAAGTGTCGCCTGAGATGCACTGGGAATTTGCCGTCCGGCACGACCTGCGGTGGCTCCGGCGTTTTGGCCTGACCTACTACGGCTGCTGTGAGCCGCTGGATAAGAAAATGGACCTGCTTCGCAGGATTCCCAATCTTCGCAAAATCTCGATGAGCCCCTGGTGTAATCAGAAGAAGATGATCGAAGAGATCGGGGCGGATTATGTCATCAGCAGCAAGCCCAATCCGGCGATTCTGGTAGAAAGCCAATGGGACGCGGCCGCCGCACGGGCCCACATCCGCCGGACGCTGGATATGGCAAAAGGACGGTATCATATTGAGTTTATTATGAAGGACATTTCCACCGTTCGATACGATCCCGGGCGGCTTTGGGAGTGGTCTCAAATTGCAATGGAAGAAGTTGCGAAGTAAAGGAGATGTAAATTATGGATGGTGTAGTTCTTGCTTCCGGCCCCGTTAAGATAACACAGCTTGACCTGATCGTCATTGCCGCCTATTTCATTGGAATTGTCGGCATCGGTCTGTGGGCAAGCCGAAAACAAAAGGGTCACGACAGCGACAGTTATTTTCGTGCGGGGGGCACACTGACATGGCCGATGATCGGACTGGCGCTGTTTTCCACCAACATTTCCTCCATTCATATGGTAGGGTTCGCCGGAGAGGGATATCGAACGGGTCTTGCGTACGGGAATTTCGAGTGGATGGCGCCGTTTCTGCTGATTGTGCTGGCTTTGTTCTTTGCCCCCTTTTACCTCAAGTCGCAGGTTACGACCCTGCCGGATTTTCTCGAAAGGCGGTATTGCAGTACCTGCCGAAACTGGCTGGCGGGCTTAAGCATCATTTCGGCGGTTTTTATCCATATAGGATTTACGCTCTATACCGGTGCATTGGTGATTAAGGCCCTCTTCGGTATCCCTATTATGACCAGTATCATTGCCGCGGCTGTCCTGACAGGCATCTATACGGTTGTCGGCGGGCTGGTGGCTGTGGTGGTGACCGGGGCTTTGCAGACGATCATCCTTTTGGCCGGTTCCATTATCCTGACGGTCATTGCCTATATCAAAATCGGCGGTTGGGGCGGACTGACCCAGTATATAGAACCGATCAAACTGACAATTTTGCGTCCTTCGGACGATCCGGCAAACCTGTCGTGGTACTCGGTCTTTCTGGGTTATCCGGTGATAGGCCTATGGTACTGGTGCGCCGATCAGACGATTGTTCAGCGCGTACTGGGGGCCAAGGACAGCAATCATGCACGCACGGGCCCGCTGTTTGCCGGATTCTTGAAGATTCTGCCGGTTTTTATCTTTTTTCTGCCGGGGACGATTTATTTGGCCATGGTTAACCGGGGTGACTTTGCCCCTTTGGACACCCCGGATGACTGCTTTTCGATGGCCATACAAAATCTGCTCCCGGCAGGTGTTACCGGTCTGATGGCCGCGGCCCTGTTGGCGGCGTTGATGAGCACTGTTTCCGGTGCATTAAATTCCATTGCCACGCTGGTTAGTTATGACCTCTATAAACAATGGAAACCCAATGCGTCTGATAAGCAGATGGTTCTGATCGGCCGGGTTGCCACCGTGGTCTGTATGGTCGTGGCGATTTTATGGTCCAAATATATCGGACAGTTTGAAAGCGTGTACAAGGGCTGTGTTGATCTGATTTGCTATATCGCTCCTCCCATTACGACCGTCTTTATATTCGGTGTGTTCTGGAGGCGGGCCTCCAACAAGGCGGCGATATGGACGATGGCCGCCGGCTCCTTCATGGGCCTTGGTGTGTTTATCATTGACTGGAACGACTATTTCGGATGGTCCATGCCGGGACTCTTGGCCGGTTTCTACCTGTTCTGCATTTGCTCCCTCATTATGTTCGGCATCTCAATGGCTCATCCGCATGTCCATACGGAGGAAAGCATCAAGCTGGTATGGGAAAATCCGATGGCGGCATTCAAAGACCAAGGCTGGCCTGCTTTCGGCAACTACAAGTTTTTATCGTTGTTGTTGTTTATCGTCATGGCAGGTTTATATATTACTCAACTTGACTGACTTTTTTCATAGTTTTTATGCGGCGATGAGCAGCCGGCCGAGCTCTTTGACAATTTGCGTTCCACTGGACAACGTCTTGAGATGGTCGGTCAGATCTTCCCAGACGAT
>JBNRMP010000137.1:0-2794 GCA_050309685.1 Anaerohalosphaeraceae bacterium | reverse complement strand
ATCGTCTGGGAAGATCTGACCGACCATCTCAAGACGTTGTCCAGTGGAACGCAAATTGTCAAAGAGCTCGGCCGGCTGCTCATCGCCGCATAAAAACTATGAAAAAAGTCAGTCAAGTTGAGTAATTTAAGAGAGCGTATGAATCGGAAAGGAACCTCGATGCAGCCGACAAGCATCCTGATCGTGGAGGACGAACCGAAGATTCGCCTGGGACTCGCGGACTTCCTTGAGTTTCACGGCTTCGAGGCGGTCGCTGCCGCGGACGGCCTCGAGGCCCAGCGTCTCGCGGCAGCCCGCGTCTTTGACCTGATCCTGCTGGACCTCATGCTGCCTAAAATCAGCGGCGAGCAGCTCTGCCGTGAGTGGAGGCAGGCCGGTCTGACCGCGCCGATCATCATGCTCACCGCCAAGGGCCTCGAACCCGAGCGAATCGCCGGTCTCAACCTCGGCGCCGACGACTATATCACCAAGCCGTTCTCGCTGGAGGAGCTGCTCGCGCGGATCCGCGCCGTCCTGCGCCGCTGCGACCGGCGCCAGTCCGTCGCATCCACCTTCACGCTCGGGCCTATCCGCGTGGACGCGGCCGCGCTGAGAATTACGCTCAACGGCGAGACCCGGCCGATCACCCGCCGCGAGGCCGACACGCTCCACTTCTTCGCCGCCAATCCCAACCGCGTCATCAGCCGCGAGGAGCTCTACCGCGCCGTCTGGCAGGATTTGCTCAGCGACATCGAGACCCGCACCATCGATATGCACATCGCCAAGCTCCGCGGCAAGATCGAGGCCGTCCCCTCCGAGCCCCGCCTCATCAAGACCGTCCGCGGGGCCGGCTACCTGTACGAGGAGCCGCCATGTTCCGCCGACTGATCCTCCTCGCCGTCATCCTCTTTGCGGCCCTGGCCCTCTTCTGCATCCTGGGCGTCCGCGCTATTGACATGCACGCCCAAGGCCTCGAGGCCCGGCGGGCCGGCGAGTTCGTCGAGGTCGCCCACCAGATCCGCCAGGACATGAAGCGCAAGCTCGACGCCTTACTCCAGTCCGAACAGCAGCGGCCCTTCACCGACTACCAGCATCTCTACATGCCTGATAACGTCCTGAATAACACGGCCCTCCTCGTCAGTCCCATCGCCGACAGGGTCTCCAACGGCATGGCCTACGGCTACTTCCAGATTGATCCCGACGGGCGCATCACCTCGCCGCACATCGAGTCGCCCCAGGCCGCCGATCCTGAAGTAAAGCAATACCTCGACACCGTGGAAAAGAGCCTCCTGCCCGTTCTTGGCGGCCGACCCGCCCTCCAGGCTCGCCGGATCGTCCCCGCTTCCAAATTGCAGGACAAGGAAGACTATGAACCGGAAGAAAGTATCCGTTCTTACCGCCGGCAGTCCCAACCGCAGGAAGTCCGTTTGTCCGCGATGAAAAAGACGCCCGCCAAAGACAAGGGCGACAACCTGCGGCGGGATACCTATAGGATCGAGATCGATGAGTCTCAGCAGCCCGCGCAGGTCATCACCCAAAGCCGCGCCGCCGTCGAATACAACATGACCGCCCATTCACAAATGGGCCGGCAACCCCCCGCCGACCCCCAACCGGAGCCGAATGCGCCGGAACAGCAGACGTTGCCCCCATTCCAACAACAGGTCGATGTCCCGCAATCCGCTGAAATCGTTCAGGTCCGCATCGAGCCGTTCGTCCCGATGATCCTTCCCGCCGCCGCCGGCGATAAAACGATCTTCAACGGCGACGTCTTCCTCCTGCGCCACGTGCAGATCGAACAGAGGCATTTTCTTCAGGGCTTCCGCCTCAACCAGGACGAGCTGGCCGCCCAGATCCGCGAGTCCGCCCTGCGTCTCATCCGCCGCGACATGGGCTTCGACATCTCTCTCGCCGAGTCCCCCGCCGCCGCCCACACGGCCGTCCTCGACTTCGGTTTCGGCGACCTCGTCCTCAACCTCTTCGAGACCAACCCCGGTCGGCTCGGCGCGCAGATCGCCCGTCTGCGCCGTTTCTACTTCGCCGTCATCGGCGTCGTCGCCGCGGCGGTTACGCTAGCTCTCGCCGCCCTCGGCCAAAACCTTCATGCCCAGCTTCGCCTGGCCCGCAAAAAGGACGACTTCATCTCCGCCGTCTCCCACGAGCTGCGCACGCCCCTCACCAGCATCCGCATGTACACCGAGATGCTCGAAAACGACTGGGTCCGATCCGAAGACAAACGCCGCCGGTACTACGCGAATATGCGACAGGAAACCGAGCGGCTCAGCCGCCTCATCGAAAACGTCCTCGACTTCTCGCGCATCCAGCGCAAGCGCAAGCAATACCGCTTTCAAATCGGCAGCCTCAACGACTGTGTCGAGAAGGCCGTTGCGATGTTCCGGCCCTGCGCCAAAGAGGCGGGCTTCGAAGTCCGCACGCAGTGGGCTGATCTGCCTGAGCTGGCCTTCGACCGGGACGCCGTCACGCAGATCGTCATCAACCTCCTCGACAACGCCGTCAAGTATGCCGCCGGTCCCGAGAAGCTCATCCTCGTCCGCACCCTGTGCCGCAAGGACCATGTCCTGCTGGAGGTTGAGGACCGCGGCCCCGGCATCCCCCGCCGCTTCCATAAAAAGGTCTTCGAGGAATTTTATCGCTGCTCGGACGAGTCCACCCGCGAGGCCCCCGGCACCGGTCTGGGACTCGCCCTCGTCCGCCGCTTTGCTCAGGCCCACGAGGGCTTCGTCGCCATCGCCGCCGCCCGTCCCCGCGGCGCCCTCCCCCGCGTCGCCCTCCCCCCCCCCGCCCCCCCCCCCGCCTC
>JBNRMP010000136.1:0-16644 GCA_050309685.1 Anaerohalosphaeraceae bacterium | reverse complement strand
ATCGTCTGGGAAGATCTGACCGACCATCTCAAGACGTTGTCCAGTGGAACGCAAATTGTCAAAGAGCTCGGCCGGCTGCTCATCGCCGCATAAAAACTATGAAAAAAGTCAGTCAAGTTGAGTTTATAGAACTTAGCCGTTTCCGCCGAAGGCGGTTTTTCTATACCCCGGCAAACAGCTAAAAGTCACGTAAAAACAAGATCAATTTATCACCCCGGCAGATTTTTGGTTGCTTTCCTGACCTGTAAAGACTACAATGCGGGCGTATAGAGTATATTACAGGAGATTGATTATGAAGTGCTTGCAATACAGTGGTCCGTTGTTGATCGCCCTGATTTTTCTGGCCGGCTGCCGGGAGTCGGACAGTCAGCTTGTCCGCCGGGCCCAACTCGTCGGCAACGAAAATATCCAGCTCAAAAAGCAGCTTGAGGCGAAGGACAAGGAAATCCAGGCCTTGGAGCAGAAGATGGCGACCATGCAGCAGGACTACGAAAAGCAGATCCAGGGGTCCGGCGAGAGCAACTTTAAGCTGCTGGAAATCGTCTCCCAGACCACCAAAGAGCTGGAGGATTGCAAGGCCGAGCTGGAACGTCTCAGGGGCGCCCAGCTGCAGTAACCCCCTGCCGCACTCCGGCGGGCATTCAGCGTAAAACAGCTTCCACCGAAGGCGGTTTTCCTATTTCTTCTGCAAAACGGCTAAAGCGTTACAAAATTCATGATTTATTTGAGCACCGCCTCCACCGCCTCGACCGGCTGGGGCTTGCTCTGGTTCCTTTGCCGCTGAGCCGCCGCCACCAGCCCCACGAACAGCGGCTGCGGATGCAGCGGCCGGCTGGTCAGTTCCGGGTGGGCCTGCGTCCCGATAAAATACGGATGCTCCGGCAGTTCCAGAATCTGCATGATCGGCTGATTCGGCGCCTTGCCCGAAAACACCATCCCCGCCTCCTCCAGTCGGCTGATATACCGCGGATCAACCTCGTACCGGTGCCGGAACCGCAGCCGCACCGTGGTCGCCTTGCCGAACAGCCGCCATGCCAGCGTGCCGGGTTTGATCTCCACATCCCGTCCGCCCAGGCGCATGTTGCCGCCGAGCCCCTCGATCTTCTTCTGCTCCGGCAGGATATCGATCACCGGCTCTACGCTGTCCTGATCGATCTCCGTGCTGCCGGCTGCGGTGAGCCCGCAGACGTTCCGGGCGTACTCGATCACTGCCGCCTGGAATCCCAGACACAGCCCGAGATACGGCACCTGCTTTTCGCGGGCATACCGAACGCAATCGACCTTGCCTTCCAATCCCCGCATCCCGAAGCCGCCGGGCACGATGATCCCGTCCCCCCCCTTCATCAGGTCCGCGATGTTTTCGGCCGTGATCTCCGAGGTCTCGATCCATTTGATACGCACCCGGCAGCCGAGATGGATCCCCGCGTGCTCCAGGGCGTGAAGGATCGACGCGTAGCTGTCGCGCACCGACGTGTACTTGCCCGTGATGGCAATCGTCACCTCATCGGTCTCCTTGCCGATCTTGTCGGTGAAGTCGCACCAGCGGCCCCACTCCCGCCGCTCGTGCCGAAGCTGCATCCGATCCTCGATCCGGAGCATCCGGATCACCTCGAAATCCAGCCCGCAGTCCCGCAGCATCGACGGGATCGAGTAGATGCTCGCCGAATCGTGCATGCTGAAGACCCGCTCGAAGGGCACGTTGCCGAAGACGCTCATCTTCTGGCGGGCCTGCACGCTCACCGGCTTTTCCGCCCGGCAGGCGATGATGTCCGGCTGAATCCCCATCTGCATAAGCTGCTTGATGCCGAGCTGGGCGGCCTTGGACTTCTGCTCACCCAGCGCCTTGGGTTCGAGAATATACGTCAGCGCCACGAAACAGCAGCTATGGGGCCCCTCCTCGTACGCCAGCTCACGCATGGCCTCGATGTAGAATGCGTTCTCCAGGTCGCCTACCGTCCCGCCGATCTCGACGAAGACCACATCCGCCTTCGCACGCAGAGCGAGCTGCCGCAGCCGCATCTTGACCTCTCCCGTCACGTGGGGGATCATCTGGACGTCCCGGCCGAGGTACTCGCCGTGACGCTCCTTGTCCAGCACGGACCGGTAGATCTGGCCGCTGGTCGAAAAGTTATGGCGGCTGAGGTTCTGATCGAGCATCCGCTCGTACGTTCCCAGGTCCATATCGGTTTCCATTCCGTCATCGAGCACGAACACCTCGCCGTGACGGAAGGGGTTGAGCGTCCCCGAGTCGATGTTCAGGTAGCCCTCCAGCTTAATCGGAGCGACCTTGAGCCCCTTGTCCTGCAGGAGCTTGGCCAGGCATGAGGAGAAGATCCCCTTGCCCAGACCGCTCATCACCGTGCCCATCACGATCACGTACTTGGTCTGTCCCTTTTTGTATCCCTCCGGAAGCGGGAGAAAATACTCGTTATCCGTTGTTTGTTCACTGACTTTTGCTAACAGGTCTTTGCTCTCACTCATTGAAAACCTTCATTTCATATAGAATCGTTGATTACGAATGTTGGCGATGCCGTCTGACAAACGCCTCATATTGTTCCTGCGTATCCACGCCGTCCCAGGCCCGGGCCACCGTTGCCGTCCAGATCGTATAGCCGTTCTCGAGGGCCCGAAGCTGCTCCAGCTTTTCGATCTGCTCCAGCCGGCCGGGAGGAAGCTTCGTAAACGCCTCCAAAAACGGCTTTCGGTAGCCGTAAATCCCCAAATGCCTTCGGTAAGCTCCCACGTCTCCAATCCCCCTGTGTGTACGGTCATACGGGATGGGAGAGCGGGAAAAATACAGAGCCCGGCCGTCGGACCCGGTCACCGCCTTGACGATGTTCGGGTTGGCGATCTGTTCGACCGACTCGAAGGGCGCCAGCAGCGTCGCCATATCCGCCTGCGGATTGTTTGCCAACAGGTCGGCTGTTAAATCGATATAGGCGGGGTCGATCTCGGGCTCGTCGGCCTGGAGATTGACGACCACATCCGCCTCGACGCCGGCGACGGCCTCTGCGATCCGGTCCGTGCCGCTCTGGTGGTCCGGTCGGGTCATCACGCACTCAGCCCCAAACTCGCGGCAGGCCGCCATGACCCGCTCATCGTCGGCGGCGATCAGCACCCGATCCGCTCGCGTTGCGGACAGAGCCCGTTCCCAGGTGTGCTGAACAAGATATTTACCGGTCGCTTTGGCGAGAACTTTCCCCTCAAACCGGCTGGACCCGTAGCGCGCGGGGATCACGATTATGCTTTTCACAATTTCTTTCCTGAGCAGTGTCTCTCGATCAATCTATAAACCACTGCCGGTTTATCATAGAACAACCCGGGGGGGCTGTCAACATTCCAATCCGGAAATCATTGCCGCTTGCCAAAAAACCTTTCCGGCTGTAAGTTGGAGCTAAAAAAGGACAGATTCATGGAACGAATTACATCACCTTCGGACGCAGGCGAGCGGTTTCTTTCGATTCTGCGGCAAGGCGGCAAGACGGCGGCCCTTACCGGCGCCGGCGTCTCCACCGCCTCGGGCATCCCGGACTTCCGCAGCCCCGGCGGCCTCTACTCCCAACTCTCCCAACGCACCTTTGAACTCGACTTTTTTTATTCCTCGCCCGAGGAATATTACCGGATCGCCATCGAGCACATCCACACGCTGGCGGACCGGCAGCCCAACGAAGCCCACTTTATGCTGGCCCGACTGGAGGAACTGGGGCTGCTGGAGGGGATCATAACCCAGAACATCGACGGCCTGCATCAGAAAGCCGGCTCAAAGAACATCGTGGAATTTCACGGCGACGTGGTCTCCTTTTACTGCACAAAGTGCGAGAAGGGCTATCAGCGGGCGGAGGTGGATGCCATGATTCGCTCCGACGGCGTCCCGCGATGCGACCGCTGCGGTTCTCTGATCCGGCCGGGTATCGTCTTCTTCGGCGACATGATCCCCGTGGACGCCTTTGATAAATCGCGCTGCATGGTTGAGACATGCGACCATTTCGTCGTCCTCGGCTCCTCGCTGGAGGTCAACCCTGCCGCGGGCCTGGCTCTCGATGCGCACCGGCTGGGCAAAACGCTGATCATCGTTAACCGCGGCCCCACCCGTCTGGACCCGGTCGCCTCCGAACGCTATGAGGTGGACCTGCAGGAATTTTCACGAACGGTCCTTGAGAGTTTAAAATAAACAAGCAATCCCGCCCATCGCAGGGGGGTAAAACATTATGCAAAGATTTATGTGAAACCTTTTGTGGATATAATAGACATACAAACACTTGCCTTTAATTATCTTTTTTTATTTTAAAAAATAGTTATGATAGCAACACACTTTGCAAAAAACGTTATTATTCTACGGGTATATATATGCACAATATTCAAGCTGACGAAAAAGTCTATCCGGCCGGCGAAGGCGCTCTGTTGAGCATCAGCGACATGCTGGCCTACTTCGAAAAAATGGGGGCCATGCGGGTCTCCGACCTGCACATAAAGGTCGGCGCCAGCCCGGCTTATCGTATCGACGGAGACTTGGTCCGTCTCAAGGGCGGCATCGTTACCGAGGAAATCGCAGAGAAGCTGATCTATCCGATCCTGGGTCCCAAGAATATCGAGTTTCTCAAGCGGGATATGGCCGTGGACTGCTCCTACAAATTCGGGTCAATCCAGTTCCGCATCAATGCCTTTATGGACAGCGACGGCCTGGCCTGTGCGATTCGGGCGCTGGGGACGGAGATTCCTCCTCCGGAAAAGATCGGCTTTCCCAACTCCGTCTGGCAGGACATCGTTCGCCGGAAGCACGGCCTGATTCTCTTTACCGGTATTACCGGAGCCGGAAAGAGTACAACCATCGCCTCGCTGATCGAGCGAATCAACGAAAACCGCGCTTGCCGGATCATCACACTGGAGGACCCGATCGAATATCTCTTCAGCCAGAAAAATTGCCTCATCTCTCAGCGCGAGATCGGACGGGATGTCAACTGTTTTGCCGACGGCCTGCGGTCGATGATGCGGGAGGACCCCGACGTGATCTTCGTCGGCGAGATGCGCGACGCCGAGACGGTCTCCCTGACCCTCACGGCCGCCGAAACGGGACACTTGGTCTTCTCCACGCTGCACACCCGCGATACGACCGGCACGATCACCCGCATCCTCGACTTCTTCCCGCCGGAGCGGCAGGACGAGGTCCGCAATCAGCTCTCCCTCGGCCTTCGCTACATCATCAGCCAGAAGCTGGTCCCCCGCAAGGACGGCAGCGGCCGGATCGTCGCCATGGAAATCCTCAACAGCAACTACGCCATTGCCAATCTGATCCGCAAGGGCAAGATCGAGCAGATTTATTCGCAGATGCAGGTCAAGACGAAAAACCAGATCGATGAGCGGATGATCACCATCGAACGCCACCTGGCCATCCTGGTCAAACGCGGCCAGATCGATCTGCTCGAAGCCCAGAAGTGGTGCAATGATCTCAAGAGCTTTCAGGATGCCATGAACAATGACAGCGATATCGACGTGGACTGATGCCTGATCGACGGGACTTCGGATGCCGGCGGTAAGGATGACCATTGAATTCCGTTGTCCGACCTGCAGCCAATTGTGCGCCTTCCGGGAGAGGCACGCGGGCCGACGGGCACGCTGTCTCAAGTGCGGCCAGCGTTTTATCATCCCCGCCGCCGGCGAAAAGGTCCAGACGGTAAAACCGGACGAGCGAGAGGAAGGCCCCATCGGCGGCTTCTACCGGGCTCTCGGCAAACTCCCGCTGGACATCGAATCCCTGACGGGAGCCCTCTTCCTGCTGATGCTGGCCTTCGGCTTCTTCCTCGTCCGGCACATGAACTTCTCCATGAGCTTCTATGTCCCGATGACCGGCAAGACCATCACGATCCTGCTGCCCTTCGGGCTGATCGTCTCCGCCCTGCTGCTGGGCATGATTCTTCACTATGACATGCTGATCCTGCACAACACGGCCTTTGAACTGGACTCGCTGCCGGAGGAGCGGCTCGAAAACATCTTCCACTTCATCGCCCTGTGCATCCGCGGCCTGTACCTCTCGTCCCTGTGCGTCCTGGCCGCCGGGCTGCCGACCCTGCTGACCTGGCTGGCACTGCGGCGTCTGGACATCGACGCAAAGTGGCCGCTGGTTCCCATAGGCGCTGCGGGGCTGCTTCTGCTGCCCGCCGTCACAGCCACGGTCGCCATGAGCGGCGATCTGCTGTGCGTCGTGCGGCCCGACCTCTATTACCGTCCCATCGTCAAGGCCTTTGGTCCCTACCTGCTGACCTGCCTGATCTTCATCCCCTCCGTCGCCGCCCTTGCCTTCTTTTACACGAAAGGCCTGTACTGGAAGCATGGCCTCTGGATAAACCTGCTGTATCTCGGCGGTCACCTGGCTGCCGTTTTATTCTCGGCCTACGCCGCGCGGGTCGCCGGCCTGTTCTGCCGCCACTATTACTGTTACTTCCTGTAGAGGATTCCATGCCCAACGGGAAAGAACCGATCTCCTTCCATTGTCCCAAGTGCGGGCGTTTCTGTGCCGCCGACGCCCGGCTGGCGGGCCGCCGCGCCCAATGCCTAAACTGCGGCACTTCCATGGTAATCCCCCAGCGCAGCGGCCAAACGCCCAAACGGACCCCCGAGATTCCCCCGCCGCCCCTTGAAGGATTCTTCACGGTCGCCCTGAAGCGAAACTTTCTCACGCTCTTTCGCCCCGACAACCTGCCGTATCTGCTCCTGCTGCTTTTCCTGGTCACGCTGGCCTACTTCCTGGGCTTTACGGACTTCTCGCTCGTTCTGCCCGGTTTCTCTATTCTCCTGCCCACCGGCTGGTTCTTCCTCATCTTCGCCGGGCTGTTCCAGGGATGGTACGGCATGCGGATCGTCTCCAACGCCTGCCTGGGCCTCGTCGAACTGCCGGATCTTGACAGCGGCGGTTTCTTCGCCTTCGTCTGGGGACTCATCCGCGACTCCTACCTCATGCTGGTCGCCGTTCTCCTGTCCTTTCTGCCCCTGAGTCTCCTGTCGGTGCTGCTGGAGTCGCTCGGAATGGCCGGCGGCGGGCTTGGCCGGCTGGTGCTGCTGCCGGGCTTTCTGCTGTTTCCCGTCACCCTCCTGCTGCTGGCCAACGGCACGGACCTGACCCGGCTCTTTCGATATGACCTGTTCCTGCGGCTGATCCGCCGACACTGGAAGCCTTACCTCCTGACCTCCCTTATCAGCGCCGCTGCCCTCATCAGCGTGACCGTTGGCGTCAAATTCCTGTGGATTCCCGGCAAGACCGATCCTGCCTCCATGGTCCTTGAGTACCTTTACAAGCTCGGAACAACCCTGCTGCTGGTCTTCGCGTTTCGGGTCATCGGCTTCTTCGGCTGCCACTATATGCGAACGCTGCCGGAGCTTTGGTCCACCGACTGATCCTCCGCCCCCGCAAGATTGAGCTGGACGGGAATGTCCAGGTGGAAGGCGGCCCCCTGCCCCTCTTCGCTCTCCAGCGAGATCGAGCCCGCCAGCAGTTCCGAAAGCTGTTTGCAGATCGCCAGCCCAAGCCCCGTGCCGGGCTCCTTGCGGGTCAGCGACCCGTCGAGTTGGCGGAACTTGTCGAAAATTCGCATCTGGTCTTCCCGCGAGATGCCCGGCCCGGTGTCAATGGTCGAGATCCGCACCGTCGAATCGTCGAGCATCCCGGCCACGATCCGAATCCGTCCCCCTTCCGGCGTAAACTTCACGGCGTTGCTCAGCAGATTGTACAGGATCTGCTGCACCTTGCCGGGGTCGGTCCGGATCAGCGGAATGTTCTCATCCACCCGCAGGCGCACCTTGAGCTTTTTCTGCTCCGTCAGCGGCGAGAAGAAGGCGACCAGCCCCTCGCAGAGCTGCTGGATACTGGTCCGTTCGAGATGCAGCACCATTCGTCCCGCCTCCGCCTTGGCCAGGTCCAGCAGGTCGTTGATCATATTCAGCAGCGACCGGCCGCTGGTCAAAATATTCTCCGCCCACCGCCGCGTCTTCTCCGTGTCCGCACCGGGCTTCTCGAACAAAAGCTGCGCAAAACCGAGGATCGCGTTGAGCGGCGTGCGAAACTCGTGCGACATGTTCGCCAGAAATTCGCTCTTGAGCTTGTTGGCCTGGAACAGCTCCACGTTCTTCTCCGAGAGCTGCGCGATCTTGGCGTCAAGCTGCTGATTGGCCCTCTCCAGCTTCTGCTGCGATTCCTGCAGGTGATCGAGCATGTCGTTAAAGGCATCCGAGAGCCGCTGGTATTCGTCGTCCGTGCGGATCGAACTGCGAATGTCGAGGTTGCCCTCCGCCACGTTGGTCACCAGCGCCCGCAATTGCCGGATCGGCCGCAGGATGATCCGCTGGGTAATCGTGTAGAACGAGATCATCGCTCCCGTCGCCGCCAGCAGGCCCGCGACGATGATCCAGAGCCGGTTCATCAGCACCGTGCGGTTAACCTCTCGCGCCGAGGTGCTCGCCAGCAGCACCCCGACCGGCTGACCGCGGTTGTAGGGGTCGGCCGAGCCCTGCGGGTTGTGGCATTGAAGGCATTGCTCCGTGGCCCGCACCAGCCGCATGTACTCGTTGCGCGCCGGCGCCGGATCGCGCCTGCACCAGGTCAGGTCGATCTGGTCCTCCTTCTCCAGCAGCGTCGAGAGCCCCTCTCGCTGCTCCTCGCTAAGCATCGACAGATCCGCCGGAACCTGGCCCTTGTCAAATCGCAGCCAGCGAACCGTCCGATAGCCCGGCTCGTCGATGGGCTGCCCGTTCTCGTCGAGCATCGGCAGCGACTCCTGGGCCGGGCCTCCAATCAGAAAATGCCGCTCGAACACCATCTCGGCCACGGCCCGCCCGGCGTCCAGCGCATTCTTCTGCGACAGCTTGCCCATCCAGAAGTACGGAATCCACAGGGCCAGCGCCAGGCACAGCAGAACGGCGGCGCCGAACTGAAGACGGCACTTCTCCGCCACCGACAGCGGCTTGAGACGGATGCGGCGCAGCAGCGCTTTGAGCTTATCCCAGGGTCGGGAAAACATGGTTCGGTCCGTCAAAACATCAATCCATTCGGTAAAACGGCGGTTATTCCTGATTCAACTGGTGCAGGTGCTTTTGCATCCGCAGGTTGAGCTCCTGAAGCTGGCGGTCGTCCACCTCGCTGGGGGCATCGCTCAGCAAGCACTGTCCCCGCTGCGTCTTCGGAAACGCAATCACGTCCCGGATGTTATCCGTCTCCGTCAGCAGCATCGTCAGCCGATCCAGACCGAAGGCGATGCCGCCGTGCGGCGGCGCCCCGTACTCCAGCGCCCGCAGGAAGAAGCCAAAGCGATCCTCCGCCTGCTGACGTGAGATGTTGAGCAGGTCGAACACCCTCGCCTGCACCTGCGGATTATGGATACGAATCGACCCGCCGCCGATCTCCGAGCCGTTGACGACCAGGTCGTATGCCTGCGAGCGAATGTGGGCCGGGTCGGTCTCCAGCTTGTCCAGGTCCTCGGGAACCGGCGCCGTGAACGGATGATGCAGCGAATCGTACCGCTTCTCATCCTCATTCCACTCGAACAGCGGGAAGTCGATCACCCAGACGAACCGGAAGTCGTCTTCTTTCACCAGTCCCAGGTCCTTGCCCAGCTTCACCCGCAGCGGCGCCAACGCCTTGTTGGCGATTTCAACCTTGTCGGCGACCATGAGGATCAGATCGTCGGCGCCCGCGCCGAACCGCGTGATGATGGCCTGCTGCTGTTCGGGCGCGAAGAACTTGGCGATGCTGCTCTTGAGCTCCAGGCCGCCGGACTCGGCGGCGCCGACTTTGAACCACGCCAGTCCACGGGCCCCGAAGTCGGCGGCAAAATCCGTAAACGTCTTCTCGATGTCGCTGCGGGAATATTTCCCGCCGCCGGGGGCGCAGAAGCCCTTGACAACGCCGCCCTTCTCCACCGTAGAGGTGAAGACCTTGAAGCTGCTTTGGGCCGCGATATCCGAAATATCCTTGAGCTTCATATCAAACCGCAGGTCCGGCCGGTCGATCCCGTACTCCGCCATTGCCTGGGCGTAGGTCATTCGCGGCACGGGATTGGGGATGTCCACGTTCAGTATCGCCTTGAAGATCCGTCGGATCAGTTCCTCGTTGACCGTCATCACGTCGTCGGCCTCGACGAAACTCATCTCCACGTCGATCTGCGTAAACTCCGCCTGCCGGTCCGCACGGGGGTCCTCATCGCGGAAGCAGCGAACGATCTGGAAGTACCGCTCGCAGCCCGAGACCATCAAAATCTGCTTGAAAAGCTGCGGCGACTGCGGCAGCGCGTAGAAGTTGCCCTTGTAGAGCCGGCTGGGCACCAGAAAGTCCCTCGCCCCCTCCGGCGTGCTCTTGCCGAGCATCGGCGTCTCGATCTCCCAGAACCCCTGCTCGTCGAAGTAGTCGCGGGCGATCTTGGCCACCCGGTGACGCACCTCCAGCCGCTTCTGCATGGGCGGCCGCCGCAGGTCGATATAGCGGAACTTCAGCCGAAGCTCCTCGCCGACCTGATCGGCCGTGTCCACCTCGAACGGCGGCGTCTTGGCGGTGTTGAAAAGCTCCATCACGCTGACGACCACCTCGATTTGCCCTGTCGCCAGACGCGGATTCTCCAACCCCTCGCCGCGGGGGCGAACCTTGCCCCGCACCCCCACCACCCACTCGCAGCGGAGCGCGCGGGCCTGTTTATGGCTGGCCGGATCAAACTCCGGGTCGAAGACGATCTGCACCAGGCCGCTGCGGTCCCGCAGATCGACAAAAACAAGATTTCCGTGGTCCCGATAGGAGTTCACCCAGCCGGCCAGAACGACTTCCTGACCGACATCATCCAACCCAAGCTGGCCGCACTTATGTGTCCGTTTTAGCATGAAAAACCCTCATTTACGCATCAAAAAATGGTTTTAAACGAAGTATCATAGCCGAAAATATCCCCTAAGTCAATTCCTTATATAAGGGGCGATAAACGAAAAAATTTAATTTAGACAAGACGACAAGACTTGTCATATAATCTCCAAAGTATGCGGCTCGCAGCAAAGTTTGCCCCATCCAAAACCAGGAACAGTCACCTGTTTTGATGGGCAAAGCGATTTTGAGGACTTACGCAGTCGCATTTACAGCTTTCAGAGGAGTCTTCAGAGGAGAAGTATATGCAGGTCAAAAAGCCGGACACCGTACCGCTGAAACCTGTCACCGTGGAAGACGCCACCCCCGCCAAATTCATATGCCTCGTGCCGATCCATTATCAAAAGTAGAATGGACTATGCCCACGCGGTTTGTTTCTCTTTTTAACACTTGTCATGCCGGGCCTGATCCGGCATCCAGGCGAAAAGGACAGGGTGCACAGACAGGCATGAGTTGATCACTGCCTGAAAAGCTGCTGAGATCTTTATTAAAATAAATCCGCGGTTGCTTTAAACCTCACTTAATCAGCTTCGCAAGCGTCCTGAACTGCGGGTGCTTCGCGTTGCGCAGCAGCTCGAACAGCAGCATCTCCGAGGACGTTACCGTAACGCCTTCCCTCGCCATGCGGGCCAGGGCGATCTGCTTATTCGCCTCCGTGCGGCTCGTCACGGCATCGGCGACCACCTGCACCTTGTGACCCCGCTTCATCAGGTCCGCCGCCGTCTGCCACACGCACACGTGGGCTTCGATCCCGCACAGAATCGCCGTCTGTGTCCCCGCCTTCGCCAGCGCCTCCATAAACGCCGGCTCGCCGCCGCAGCTAAAACTCGTCTTGTTGATCGGCTCGATTCCCGCCAGGTGCTCTCGCAACCCCTCGACCGTCTCTCCCAGCGCAAGCGGCGCCTGCTGACACCACAAGATCGGCATCTCCAGCGCCTTCGCCGCCTGCACGAGGATCGAACAGTTCCGAACGACCCCCTCCCGCTCGCTCATTACGGCCGTCAGCTTCTCCTGCACATCCACCACCACCAGACAGCATTGTTTCGCATCTATCATCACAACTGTTCCCTCAAAAATAATCCCTGTAACCGAACAAAGGGAGACGATAACATAAAACGAAAAAAAATCCAGCACGGTTTTTAATATCCGCTTGCCTTGCAGCAAAAGCGACTCTGTTAGCTTCGGCAAAAAGTTTGAGCCGAAATCCCCCCCTTTATTGATTCCGAATCGATAAAGAACCATCGGATTGTCGCCCCGGACTTGATCCGGGGTCCGGAAGCCCGCGTAATGACCGGACTTGCGTCGAAGTTTACCCTCGCGAAGGCAGGAATCCAACGGTCTCGCCTGGATACCGGGTCAAGTCCGGCATGGCAAGAAGGCATGAAAATTCATTAGAATGCGTATGATGGTTTTGCCTGGCGGCATATTTTTGCCTTGCCTCAAATGACTGTATCTCCTGTCATTTTGGCACCGGCACAGAGGATAGGCAACGCAAGCGTGCGACTCGAACGCTGCTGCCGGACGATACAACATTGCGGGAGCCGAAGCTTAGTTCGATGCGCCGTCCGCGCTGAGCACTTCCAGCGTGAAGCGGACCCTCGGACCCTCCTGAACCGCCGGGGCCGATTCCTCATCGACCGAGTCCCAGGCCGTAACCGGCTGCGGCGGCGTCAGGTCCCCCTCCGTCGGAGAGGCCGGCCGGTGAAAATCGTCGGACTGCCGATTCAGGCGGGCAAAGCTCATGGCGCTGCGACGCTTCTGTTCGGCGTTGGGTGCCCGCATCAGGGCGACAAGCTGCCGGGGCTGAATGCGGTCAACCACCACCGGGGTCTCCGCCTCCCCGCCGCTGAGTGTGTATTGGGCATCGGAGCATCGCGGCCAGACGTCTGCCAGGTCGCCGACGAAGCGGGCCAACTGCTCCGATGTGCATTCAATTCCGTACACGGTCTTCTTCGCCTCCCGCTCGGGCATCGTCTCGTTCAGCAGCCGGTGCAGGTGGATTCGCTTCTCGATGAAGCGGTTGACCTGGAGCGGCTGATCCGTAAAGAGAACCAGCCGGCCGGCGTCACCGATCGCCCTTCCATCCGACTCGGCGGGAACGGTTACGTACTGCGGCCGAAGGGTCTTTTCAATATCCGTTTGCCGCCCCAGCGGATCCGGGTCCCCGGGAACCGGCGCCGCCGGACGCATGATCTGGAACACCAGCAGCGACAGCAGGCCGACCGGGATCAGCAGCATGGCCGCCGCCGCCGCGATGCGCCGCACAAACAGCAGGCCCGTGTCCCAGCAGCGCCCCGGCTCGCGGGCTTCCTTCGAACCGAGGATCATGTTGCGTTCCAACGCCGCCTGCACGTCCGCCGCCAGCGTCGCCGGGGCCTTTGCCACCGGCAGCGCCCCCAGCAGCGCCTTTTGCTGACGCAGCTCCCTCAGCTCCGCTGCCAGCGACGGGTACGTCAGCAGCAGACGCTTCAGTTCCGTCCGCTGCCGCTCGTTCAGTTCCCCGTCGAGGTAGCCCATAAACAGGGCATCGATTTTTTCCTGGTCTTTTTCGCTCATGCCAATACCGCCTGCAATAAATCCCGGAGGTTCCTGCGAGCCCGGTTGAGCCGGCTCTTCACCGTGCCGATCTCAAGCTCCAGCACCCCGGCGATATCCTGGTAGCTCATTCCTTCGATATCACGCAGCACGAGGATGGTGCGATGATCCGCGTCCATGCTCTCCAGCGTGCGGAGCAGCAGTTCCTGCGCCTCGCGCTTTTCCGCCAGCACGCCCGGGTCCGCCGACTCCTTGCTGCCCAGAAACGCCGACAGCGTCGTCGCCGCCGACTCGCCGCCGCCCCCGTTTTCCAGCGGCGCTTCCAGCGACCGAACCGGAAACTTCTGACGCCGCTTGCAGAACGTCAGCGTCAGGTTGACCCCGACCCGGAAGAGCCACGTGTAAAAACTGCTCCGGCCGCGAAACCGCGTAATATTCTCTATTACTTTGACAAACGTTTCCTGCGTAAGTTCCGCGGCATCGTCCGGATTCGAACAAATTTTCAGGAGGGTGTTGTACAGCCGGTCCTGGTAGCGCGAAATCAGCAGCCCCATGGCCTCCAGATCTCCCTTCTGGCAGCGGCCAATGAGCACCTCGTCATTCAAACTGATGTTATCGGTCTGTGATTCCAACTAAGGAAAATCCTTAATAAAGATATCGGCGAAAATCCATACGGCGTATTTTGAAAATCGTTCCCAAAAAACCGGCCCGCCCCGCCTGTTTTTATAAATCCTCATCAAGCAGGTGTCCGAAACGGACTTTTTTGGTCTCCAAGTACTTCCGGTTGTGCTTGCTTGGCTTGATTTGGAGAGGTATTTGCTCTACAATATTGATCCCATATACCTTCATTCGGCTGACTTTCTTGGGGTTGTTCGTCAAAATCCGCACCTTGCGCAATCCCAGGTCCCGGCAGATCTGCGCCCCGATGCCGTAGTCCCGCTTGTCCGGCAGGAATCCAAGCTCGACGTTCGCATCAAACGTATCCAGCCCCTGCTCCTGCAGCTTGTAGGCATGGAGCTTATTGGTCAGTCCGATCCCCCGCCCCTCCTGACGCAGGTAGATCAGCGCCCCCTTGCCCTCCTTCTCGATCCGCTTCATCGCCTCGATCATCTGCGAGCCGCACTCGCACCGCTGCGAGTGAAACAGATCCCCCGTCATGCACTCCGAATGCACCCGGATCAGTACCGCCTCGCCGTGCGGGATGGAGTTGCCCTTCTCGTCCAGCTCGCCCACACCGCCTTTGCACAGCGCCAGGTGCGGCTCGCTCGTCCCGGGGCTCGCATACCCGATCATCGTGAACTCGCCGTAATCCGTCGGCAGGCGCACCTGCTGAATCCGCCGGACGATCTTTTCCCGCTGAAGCCGGTACTCCACCAGCTTGGCCACCGAGGTCATCTTAAGACCGTGCCTGCGGCAATACTCAACCAACTGCGGCACGCGGGCCATCGTCCCGTCCTCGTTGAGGATCTCGCAGATCACGCTAGCCGGGTTCAGGCCCGCCAGCGTCATCAGGTCCACGGCCCCTTCCGTCTGTCCGACACGGACCAGCACCCCGCCTTCGCGGGCTCGCAGCGGAAAAACATGCCCCGGCCGCGCCAGATCGACGGCCTTCGAATTCGGATCGGCCGCCACGCGAATCGTATGCGCCCGGTCGGCGGCGCTGATGCCCGTTGAAATGCCCTCGCGGGCGTCGATGCTGACGGTAAAGGCCGTCCCCAGCTTGGCAGTATTCTCCGAGGACTGCGGGTGAAGCCCCAGCCGGTCGCACTGCTCCCCCGTCATCGGCATGCAGATCAGACCCCGGCCCCAGGTCGCCATGAAATTAACCATCTCCGGCGTGATCTTCTCGGCGGAGGCCACCAGGTCACCCTCATTTTCACGATCTTCATCGTCCACAAGGACGATCATTTTACCTTGTCGGAGGTCCTCAAGGATCTCCGGTATCTCGCTGAATTCTCTCATTTCTATAAAACTCGTTTAAAATCTCAGTGGGTTCCTGACTTTTCAAACGAGTCAATATAGCGGATTCCGCCGTAAATGTAAAGCACCGTGGCAAGGACCGCCGCCGCCGCGGTCAGCGCCCACAGAACATAGACAACCGCGGGCCAAAAATCCACGATTTTCACCATTTCCGGGGCCGTCAGCGTCGCCAGCACCATGGCAATCTGCAGAAACGTGGACAGCTTTCCCGCCCAGATCGGCGCAATTCGGACATGTCCCGTAATAAAATAGACCACCACGAAGCCAAGTGACAACAGTACATCCTTGCCGATAATCAACACCACGACCTCCCCCGGCAAACGATACCCCTTCACTGCCGTCGCCGGGAGCGACAGCAGGATCGCCGCACAGACGATCAGCAGCTTATCCGCCAGCGGGTCCAGAAACCGCCCCAGTTGGGTCGTCTGCTTGAACTTTCGGGCCACGAACCCGTCCACCGCGTCGCTGAGCCCCATGACAAAAAACGTCCCCAGCGCCAAATATCGCATCAGCGTCCCCTCCCCCGGGTCGTTCTCCGAGAGCATGAAGATCACAAACGGCGATATCAGCAGGATGCGCAGTATCGAAATCTGATTGGCCCACGTCCATTTCATTTCAGATCCCTTATAAGCCCCATAAGCCCCGAAGGGGCGACCGTTTTTGTCTGCGGCAAAACCGCCGGCTATAAACTCCGGCCACCGTCAATCGTCAGCACATGCCCGTTCATATAATCGTTCTTCAGCAGGAAAATCGCCGCCTCAGCCGCCTCCGCAATCGTTCCCAGCCGCCCCGAGGGAATGCGCTGAATCTCCTTTTCCCGCTGCTCCGGGCTCAAAGGGCTGCCCTCCAGCATCCCCGGCGCAACCGCGTTGACAAGAATTCGCGGCGCCAGTTCCTTCGCCAGCGACTGCGTAAACGCCGTCAGCCCCGCCTTGGCCGCACAGTACACGGAATATCCGGCCCACGGCCGCCTCGCGGCAATATCCGTAAAATGAATGATCTTGCCCCACGGGCAGGGCCGCCCCTGGTCCCCCCGCCGCAGCACCCGCCCGGCAAACTCCCGTGCGACCCGCATCGGGGCCGTCAGGTTGATCTCGATCTGTTCCCGCATTCCCTCCTCGGTCACCGCCTCCAGCTCCGCCCGCTCGAACGTCCCCGTCAGTTGAATCAGAATCTCCGGCGTCCCCAGTTTATCAACCTCTTCAAACACCCGCTCCACGCCCCCCCGCTCCGCCCAATCC
>JBNRMP010000135.1:0-39764 GCA_050309685.1 Anaerohalosphaeraceae bacterium | reverse complement strand
ATCGTCTGGGAAGATCTGACCGACCATCTCAAGACGTTGTCCAGTGGAACGCAAATTGTCAAAGAGCTCGGCCGGCTGCTCATCGCCGCATAAAAACTATGAAAAAAGTCAGTCAAGTTGAGTTTATTCATGACCCCGAAAAGATCGACATTTTCCTTCGCTGTATGCGCGAAGCGACACCGATTACAGACGACCCGCGCCTTGATCGACCGATGCGATCGATTGCTTTCAGAACGCAAAAAGCCATTTATCGTATTTCGATCGGCTGGAATAATGAACTCGTTTATGGTAACTGGACCAGCCCGACCTATAGCAGTGGCGGATGGGAATCAGCAGAGCTGCGGGAGTATTTTAAACAATGGAATCTCGATGAAGAAATTGCCGCCGCCGATCCGAATTGGCCGCCGCCTGAGTGGATGACAAATCCGCCGAAAATAGAGCCGATGCCCCCATTCCCTGAACAAGAGAGTAAAAATGAATAGACGGCTGATTTCCTTATTTGTGCTGACATTGAGCATGGCAGGGTGTTCGCAGAAACCCAAAGAAACAGATTTAACACAAGCGGTTCTTATGAAGTTGGACGCCTCGAAAGTCAACGAGATTGGTATCAATCTTCGCTGTATGCGCCAGGCGGCACAGATTCACGATGAACAACCGCTCAGAAGACCTGCGGTCCCTTTTATCTTCAAAACCCGAAAGACGTGGTATGGGATGCGCATCGGTTGGGATGACGAGGTGGTTTACGGAGATTGGATTTGTCCGACTTATCGCGGACGATGGGAGTCGGCGGAATTGCTGAAACATTTTAAGCAATGGAATCTTGAGGAAGAGATTGCCGCCGCCTGAATGGCTGACCAATCCCCCGCCGCAGTTTGGCGCGACCTTCGCGGCTTTTTATAGGGCGTACGATTGGGTTCGGTTACATTCCCCAGTCGGCGGGGAAGCGGAGGGCCTGGGCATTGATGCCGAAGGTGCGGCAGAGGGTGTCAACCAGCGCATCGGTCCGGCGGACTTGGCTGTCGGTGACGGGGCTTTCATACGGGTCGGCGACGATGCAGATGCGGATGATGCCCGCGGCGGACTGCTGGTTCTTCCAGGCGGTTGTGCACTGGATCTGGCCGTCGTCGGCGCCTCGGCCGTTGCCGATGACGAAGTGGAAATCGCCTCGGTCGGTTCCCCGCAGGTGGGAGACAAGGGCCAGGTCGGCGACGCTGCCGGCGGTGGTGCGGCTGTAGTACACCTCAACGCGGCTCCAGTTGGCGGCGGCGGCGGCGATGGGCCGCAGGGCGGCCTCCTCGACGGTGTCAAGCCGCAGGTAACTGGAAAGACTATAGGCACTGCCGGTTAAACTGCTCTGATCGAGTGCCAAAAGCACCAGCGATCCGAGGGTCATCGAAGCGACCAGTGCGACCAATACCACCGCCGTCCGGGTCTGACTGTTCATGCGCCTCCCTGTGCACGTCTGCGTAAAACCATAATCCATAATGTCAATACCTGATCCCATCAGGTTAATTATATATGGTATGTCGGCATAAACCAGAGAATTTATACAACAAAATCAACGCTGCTCCATAAAATTATAAACTATTTTTTGCAGCAGGGAGTGGAATATTTCCAATTTTCCGGCTGTGCGAGCGGCAGGATTTGGAGGGTGCTTGCCGAATGAATCGACTGGAGGGTTTGTAGGGGCTCGGAAGGGGGGCAAAAGGGGTCCCTTCGGGAAGGAAACCGTTTGCAATCGCTAAAATGTTATAAATTATCTTGACGCGCGGACCAAAAAGTGGGATAAAACAGGGCTAAAGAGCTCAGAAATATGAGGATAGGGTGATCATGGAAATGGAAGAGCAAATACGAAAGGCGGCCTATGAGCTTCTTTTAGTGCAAAACCCTTCCGGTCACAGCGAACGATGGCTCTGGGATCGGACCTGCCGGATCGTCCGGCACGTTGAGGCGGTGCTGCGTCTGGGGGAAATCCAGGAAATCCGGGCCGCTATCGACGTTTTTGCCCTCAAGACCGCCGCCTATCTGACTGACGCGGGTCTGCCGGTCTATGCTCAGGCCAAAGAGCTGAGCTTTTCCAGTGCTCTGCTGGAGCTCGGAAGACCGGAGCTGCGGGAGTTTTCCATTCAGGTGGTTCAGGAGAAGTTCTCCAGTTTACCAAGCCCTGAGACGCTTGATCTGGTCTGCCGGGTTATCCGGGAGTCGGACAATCGTTTTACCAAGCTGACGGAGGCCCGGATTCTTTCGGATGCCCGCAACCTGGAGGATATGGGCATGATCGGGATTATCCAGGATATCCGCCGGTGTCTGCTTCAGGGCAAGGGGGTCTCGGCGATTCTGGAGAGCTGGCGGCGAAAGATTGACTACCGCTACTGGGAGGCGCGGCTGAAAGAGGACTTTCACTATGAGGCCGTCCGCCGGCTGGCCCGACAGCGGTTTGCGGCGGCCCAGGAGTGCATGCAGGCCCTGGAGGCGGAGGATCTGGGCAAGGACTTTAACCGCCTGATTATGGAAACCCTTCCGAAGTGAGGGAGACCGCAGGGCACGAGTAAGACATCTTTGGGAATGACGGAATGGAACCAAAACTGATCAGGGCGCTGTATCCGGGGTCCTTCGATCCGATCACCAACGGGCATCTGGATGTAATCCGGCGCGGCTGCAAGCTCTTTGACCGGCTGGTGATCGCGGTCGGTCAGAATCCGGATAAGCAGGCGCTGTTTACCAAGGCCGAGCGGGTGGAGATGATCCGCGAGCTGACGTACGGGCTGGAGGGGGTGAGCGTGGAGAGCTATGACTGCCTGACGGTGGAGTTCGCGGCCCTCAAGGGGGTGCAGGTGATGCTGCGGGGTCTGCGGAACCTGACGGACGTGGAGTATGAGTTCCAGATGGCGATGACCAACCGGACGGTGGCGGGGATCGAGACGGTGTTCGTGATGACGAGCGAGGAATACGGATACGTTAACTCTACAATGGTGCGTCAGTTGGCGCTGCTCGGGGGGGATGTGTCCAAGCTGGTGCCGCCGTCGGTCTTTAAGCGGCTGCGGGCCAAGGTTGCCCAGTCGGATCATCCGGCTTTGCAGGATGTGCCGGAGTAGGGGCGGGGTCGGTTGGCGAAAGCCGTGGGATTTAACGCAACCGCGGATTACACGGATTTCGCGGATTTTAGGAGGGAAAACAGGGGCTTTGGGCCGCCCCTCCTTGAAATTAGGAGGGGAGCTTAAAATGCCGCAAATTTTCCTTTTAGGATGGACATTCAACGGGGGATCGGGTATAGACAGGCGAAGGGGTTGGACGTTCCAATCCTTTTCGAGCTGTAACGCTGTGATTTTGCACCTGTGACGAATATGCAGTCTCATCGACTTCTTTCCATCGACGCCCTTCGCGGCTTTGACATGTTCTGGGTTATGGGGGGCACGACGCTGCTGGGGGCGCTGGATGCGATCTTCAATCACCCGGCAACGGCCTGGCTGTGCGAGCAGTCCCGTCATTCGACGTGGGATCAGCCGCACCTGCTGGATTTTATCTTTCCCCTGTTTTTGTTCATTGTCGGGCTGGTGCTGCCCCTGTCGATCGACCGGCAAAGACAAAAGGACGATTCGCCGGCCCGCATTCACCTCAAGACCCTGAAACGCGCGGCGGTACTGATGGTCCTGGGCATGCTCAGCAAGGGGCTGCTGAGCAGCTTTGCGATTAAATTCGGGGTGCTTTCGCGGATCGGGTTTGCCTATTATGTCGCGGCACTGCTGGTGATCTACACGGGCCGGCGTTTTCAGGCGGCGGTTACGGTCGCCGTGCTGATCGTCGGGTCGCTGGCCATGACGCTGATTCCCATCGGGCCGCTGGACGGGGCCGCGTATATCCACCGGGAGATCCAGAATGTCCTGCCGGCCACCGCGGAAATCGTCCGCTGGGTCCTCTCCGTGCCCTCGGTGCTGGCGGGGGTGCTGGCGGGGCATTACCTGGGCGCCCGCCACGGCGGGACGCGCAAGGCCCTCACGCTGGCCGTCAGCGGGATTCTGTGCATCGGGGCGGGGCTGGCCCTTGAGCCGGCGGTTCCCCGCATCTTCTTTTTGTGGACCCCCTCGTTTGTGGTTTATACCGCGGGGGTTTCGCTGGTTCTCTTCGCGATTTTTTACTGGATCATCGATGTGAAGGGCCTGCGGCGATGGGCGTTTTTTTTCGCGGTGATCGGGATGAACGCGGTGCTGATCTATTTTTTGCGGATTACGCCGCTGATCGACTTCCAGGCGGTTGCGGATTTCTTTGTGCTGGGGGTCGCCGACCGCTGCGGGGCGTTCAGGGAACTTATTCGGGCGACGGGTTTTATGACGGTTCAGTGGCTGATGCTCTACTTCCTTTATAAGCACAACCTTTTCTTCAAGGCCTGAGAGCGGCAATCGCCGGTTTTTGGGTTTCCAATTAGCCGGAGGCATGATACAATTTTCGCAACCCTTTAGCCGTTTGCGGAAAAAACCGGATGCCCGCCGGAGTTTACCCTCGCGAAGGCGGGGGGAATGACAGCGCGTTGCCGATACGCGGCTGAAATGTTACGTACAAACGGATTTTCAAGCTATGGCCGGGATGGTTTTATTGATTGCGGGGTTGGTGCTGAGCATTGCCGGGGCCGACTGGCTGGTTCGCGGGGGCTCGCAGCTTGCGCGGCGGGCCAATGTGTCGGACCTGGTGATCGGGCTGACGGTGATCGCGTTCGGGACGAGTCTGCCGGAGCTGACGGTGAACGTGTTTGCGGCGGTTTCGGGCAATCCGGGCGTGGCAATCGGCAACATCGCGGGGAGCAATATCGCCAACGTCCTGCTGATCCTGGGGCTCAGCGCGATGATTTTTCCGCTGGAGGTGGGGCGGGGAACGGTATGGAAGGAGATCCCGTTCAGTCTGCTGGCGGGGGCGGTGCTGTGGGTGCTGGTCGCGGACCGGCGGCTGACGGGGGGCGCCGCCAACGTGCTGTCGCGGGCGGACGGGCTGATCCTGATGAGCTTTTTTATCATCTTCCTATATTATACGGCGGGAATCGCAGCGCGGGTTCCGGGGCTGCCCCCGATGGGCGGCGCGCTGTTTTCGGTTCCGAAGATCCTTGTGTTTATTGTTTGCGGGTTGGCGGGGCTGATCGCGGGGGGCAAGCTCGTTGTGACGGGGGCGGTGTCGCTGGCGAATCGGTTCGGGATCAGCGAGGGCTGGGTGGCGGCGACGATTGTGGCGGTGGGGACGAGTTTTCCGGAGCTGGCGACCTCGGCGGTGGCGGCGTTTCGCCGGAACCCGGATATCGCGGTGGGCAACGTGGTGGGGTCCAATCTTTTCAACATCTTCTTTGTCCTGTCGATCAGCAGTCTCATCCGACCGCTGGAGATGCCGGGGGAACTGTTCGTCAGCATCGCGATGGTCCTGGTCGCCTCGGCGATGCTGTTTGCCTTCATGTTTACCGGCCGACGGGGGCGGCTGGACCGGAGGGAGGGGCTGGTCATGCTGGCGGTCTATTTCGGCTACATTTTCGTGCAGTACCGGATGACGGCGGGGACGGCGGACATCGTCCCATAACGGTCGCTCCTCCGGTCGGCGCGGCGACTCTTTTGGGGTATCTCTTCTTTGCGGGCCTTCTTATCGGACCCCGCACGAAAAGCGGGACCTTTCCATTATTCTCCTGAATTCCCTTGAGCGAACCGACGATAAAGTCGAGTGCTGTGACCGGCGATTGAACAAAAATCCTATTTCAGGGGAATAGCGACCCATGAACGCAGAACAAGGTTCTTATAGGCGTCGGTTGAAGACCGTGTGTCTGACCACGCTGTTTGTGCTGGCGCCGCTGACGATTGCCGGCGCGACCGTGACGCTCAATGTGCTGCTTCGGGGCATCCCGGATACGCTCTCGTCGAACCAGTTCCAGATCATCGCCAATACGGTCAGCGAGCACCCGATACTGTACCTGGGCGTCAACGGGGTGATCCTGGTGCTGTACCTGGTGACGGCGTCGCTGCTGACGGAGAGTCGGCGGCAGAGGCAGCGCTGCGAGGCCCTGCAGCAGAGCGAGGAGCAGCTTTCGCAGGTGATCGACAACGCCGCCGTGGCGCTGTTTGCAATCGACCGCGAGCACCGGGTGATCCACTGGAACCGGGCGTGCGAGAAGCTTACGGGCATCAAGGCGGAGAAGGTTCTGGGTACGAAGGACCATTGGAAGGCCTTTTTTGAGAAGCCCGGCCCGACACTGGCGGACCAGGTGCTGGAGGTGATCCCGCCGGATGCGATCCGGGAGGATGCGGGCGGCGAGATCGGCCCCTCTTCGCTGGTGGGGCGCGGGATGGAGGGGTGTCAGTTCTTTGCGGGGGCGGGGAAAAAGGGCCGGCGGTATCATGTGACGGCCGCGCCGATCTGCGATGCGAAGGGACGGTATGCGGGGGCGGTGGAGACGCTGCAGCAACTGCCGGACCTGACGGAGGAGGAAAAGGCGACGAGGGCGTCGCTGGCTCAATACAAGGCGATTGTCGATATGCTGCCCTTCGGGGCGATGCTGACGGATTCGAAGCGGATCGTCCGGCGGATCAACCCGATGGCGCTGAGTCTGCTGGGGCGGACCGGTCAGGAGGTGGTCGGGAAGAGCTGCGAGGGCTTTTTCTGCGACGGTCGCAGGAACGAGTGCCCGCTGCGGGGACAGGAGGGGACGGGAGGCCGCTGCGAGCAGGTCATAAAGAACGCCAAGGGCGAGACGGTGACGCTGGACAAATTGATGATCTCGGTGCTCATCGGCGGGGAGGAATACCTGCTGGAGGCCTTTACGGACATCTCGACGTACCGGGAGGCCCTGGACCGGCTGGAAGGGCAGAACGCCCGCATGGCCGCCATCCTGGCGCACCTGCAGGCCGGCATCGTGTATGCCGACGACGAGGACCGGATCATCGACGTCAACCCGATGTTTGAGACGCTGACCGGGCGCAGCCGCGAGGATCTGGTCGGCAAGACGCTGATGGAGGTTCACCCGATCAGCGTCCAGCCGAAGGTGCTTTCGATCCTGCGGCAGTTCCGCAGCGAGCCCGGGAGCGAACCGATTCACGTGCAGCGGGAGTTCTTCGGCCGGACGGTGGATATGCGTTTTCACCCGATCCGGATCGAGGGGCGGTATGCGGGGACGATGATGCAGGTGGCGGATATGACGGAGCTCAAACATGCCTTTGCGCAGGCGGAGCATTCGAGTCGGGCCAAGGGGGAGTTTTTGGCGAACATGAGCCACGAGATCCGCACGCCGATGAATTCGATTTTGGGCTTTTGCGAGCTGCTGACGAGCACGCCGCTCAATGACGAGCAGGCGAACTACGTGGATGTGATTATGAGCAGCGGCAAGAACCTGCTGCAGTTGATCAACGATATTCTCGATTTTTCGAAGATCGAGGCGGGCAAGCTGACCATCGAGAAGACGTGTTTTCCGATCCAGCCGCTGCTGCGGCACCTGGAGCAGATGATGCGTCCGATTGCGGAGCGCAAGGGGCTGGACTTCCGGGTGAATTGGAACACGGACCTGCCGGACATCGTGGAGTCGGACTCGGCGCGGCTCAACCAGTGCCTGATCAACCTGATCGGCAATGCGATCAAGTTTACGGAGACGGGGTACGTGCATGTGCACGTTTCGATGGAGGACAGCGCGGAGGGGCCGCGGCTGTGCTTCGACGTGGAGGACACGGGGATCGGCATTTCGCGGGAGAAGCAGACGAAGATCTTCGAGTCGTTCTCGCAGGCGGACCGGTCGATCAGCCGGCGTTACGGGGGGACGGGGCTGGGGCTGAGCATCACGCAGCAGCTGGTGCAGCTTATGGGCGGGGAACTGCTGCTGCAAAGTCAGCCGGGCTGCGGGTCGGTCTTTACGCTGATCGTTCCGGCGGCGCCGTCGGGCGCGCCGATGCAGGAGCAGCTGGACTTTTCGACGTTCAACCAGCCGCAGCCGGAGGTGATCGCGACGGCCGGCGACCGGCCTGCGCCGGCGCGTTGTGAAAAGGACGGAACGGTTGCGGCGCCGGCGGCGACAATCCTGATCGCCGACGACAGCGCGGCCAACCAATTGCTGATCCGCAAGATGCTGGAGAAGTACGGGGTGATGCATGTGGACCTGGCCGATGACGGCAAGAAGGCGGTGCAGATGGCCCGGGAGAAGGCGTATGATTTGATCCTGCTGGATATGGAGATGCCGGTGATGGACGGCTACCAGGCGGCGGGGTGGATTCGCAAGGGGGGCAATAAGACGACCCTGATTGCGCTGACGGCCAATGCGATGTCGGGCGACCGGGAGAAGTGCCTGGCGGCGGGCTGCGACGATTATCTGTCCAAGCCGATTCAGACCGAGGCGCTTCGGAAGATCCTCCGGCAGTATCTGCCGGGGCTGTTTGGCGGCGCGGAGGATCTCAGCGGCGAGCTGACGCAGCGGGCGCAGCAGCTTAGCCGGGAGGCCGGCGAGATTGCGCGGCTGTGCGAAGAGTCCGCCGATGCGGCGCCCGAACCGACGGAGGAATCGCAGCCGAAAAACGCCGACGATTAAGCGGTTCGAGCGAGGGTTTGCGCCGGCGGGTCGGGGTTTTGCCAGAGGCAGTACACGGGGCGGGCGGCGAGGCGGGAGAGGAGGAAGCGGACCAGGTCGGGACCCCAAGGCATGTCGCGTCGATTTTTATGGGGCTTGAGGAAGGCGGCGATGCGTCTTTGCAGTTCCGGTTTCGAGTCGGCGTCGATTTTTTCCAATCGCCGGAAGACGGCTCGGCTGTCCCACCAGAGATTCTCCGCGATTCCCAGCTCCAGCAACCGCTTTTGCAGGGCGACGGCCTCGGGACGCGGGGGCGGACAGAACACCTGCATGCCCGCCTTTTCGAAGAATCCGCTGACATGGCCCATGACGGTATAGGCCTCGACCCACTCGGCACCGACCAGCGGCAGGGTTTGGCGGACGAGACGGGCGGCCAGCCCCAGACCCCGATAGCGGGGGTCGATGATGACGCGACGGATGGTCCGCAGGCGGCGGTTGAGGGTAGCGAGTCTTTCCGCGGGACGGCCAGGGAGCGAGGCCAGGGCGGGGGCAAAGAGGGTTCGGGCGGCCAAGTTGGCGGAGGGCATGCCATAGACGATCACCCCAATCGGCATGTTTCCCCCGTCTTCCATACGATTTTTTCCGGATCGGAGGACCCAGACGCCCGCCAGCGGGCCGGGAGAGGCGGCCCGATAATGATAGTCATAAAGCCATTTGTAGTCGCCGTTTACGGCCTTTTCGAGCCGGATGTCGCGGGTGACGGTACAGGGTTTGTTTTTCATCATTCCGTTTCTCCTTCCGATTAAATAAACGCCGGAAAATTAACCCCTGAGTCTTTTTTTTGTTAATCTTTACAGAGAGCAAACGCCGATAGGTAAATATACTGATGATATGATCAGTAATTTTTATTAAAGAGAAGGGCTGAAATCACATGGAAAAATGTCAATTCATCGACGAGTGCTCCTTTTTCAAGGAAGAACCCATTTCCAGTATGCACAATCTGATTCAACGCTTTCGCAATAAATACTGTCACAGCGATTGTTCCTCCTGTGCCCGGTATTGGATTTCGGCGGCGCTGGGTCTGACATACGTGCCTGCCCTGATGATGCCAACGCAGCTTGAGTGGGCCGAGCTGATCCTCAAAGAGGAGAAGGCCGGCTATGCCAAAAAAAACTCCTGAGCTACTGCCTCTTTGTGTATTAAGCCGCCTGTTTTGTCGATCCCCTCTTCCCGGCGGCCGTCGGATTCGGGGTGCAGATTAACGTTTCCTGACGCATCGTTTTTACCACCCAAACATCGGGTCGGAGATCCCGGGCCAAATCTTCACGGGGGGAGGCGAGGATGAAGCACTTTCGGCTTTCGGCGACAGCGCGGCGAAGCTGCCATGCGGCGACCCGCGCAGCGACGCGATCAAGCACGGAGCCGAATTCATCGGCGAAGATCACCGGTTTATCCGAGGCCAGCACGCGCGCCAGGCGGTAGCGATACTGCTGTCCGGCGCTGAGGCGGGCGGGGGGCGTGAGCAGGGTAAAGATATCGCCGAGGCCGACGCGCGTCAGCGCTTGCAGGGCGTGGAGGAACTCGCCTTCCATGCAGTCGATGAGCGGTCGGCGCTTGTCGAGGGGGATCTGTTCCATCCGGAGGCGGTCTTGGGGCGGGCAGGCGTCGTAGAGGGTGTCGAGCAGGACGCTTTTGCCCGAGCCGGAGGGGCCGGTAATGAGGCAGATTTGCCCGGGGGCGAGGCGCAGGCGGCAGGCATGCGTTTGGGTTTGGGCTTCGAGCCGCCGGCGGTCGAGGCCGAACATTCGCATCAGCCGGCGACTGCGGGGACCGGCGGGCAGGGACGGCTTAAAGACTTTTTGCACGATGAGTTCCATGAATTTCCTCTCTTGGCGTTTGCAGTTCCGTTTTTGGGGCGGCGCCGGCCAGCCGATCCCACATTTGCCGGAGCCGACGGAGTTTAAGGACGGTTTGTTCGACGGTGTAAGCGGAGCAGCCGCAGCGGGCGGCGGTCTTTTTGAGGGGCAGGGCCTGGACGAAGTGTCGGCGGATGATCTCCCGTTCGAGGAACGAGAACCGATGGCGGTTTTTGAGGCAGAAGAGGTATTCGGGGCTTTGGAGGCGTTTGACCAGCCCCCGGAGGCGCCGCCGGACGGCCGTCGGAGTTACGCCCATCAGGCCGGCAAGCTGGGCAATGGGAACGCCCCGGTTAAAGGCCAGCTCGACCAGGATGCGGTCGCGTCCCTCCAGCCAGCCCATTCGCAGGATGACCCGTTCGACCACCATGGCCGAGAGGGACCGGATTCGCAGGCCCGCTTCGTCGCCCAGCCGGTCCGGATTTTCGATGTGTTCGATCCTCATGCCCGTGCCTCCTTCCGCTTTGCCTGTCCGAGATGTCTGCCGTCTTGTTCCCTGCAGCGAACCGGCAGGCAAGGTTGTTAATTATATATCAAACAAAGCACATTATTATTAAAGATAAATAACAATGCAAGCTTTTTTTTCGGGTTTTTGTATTTTTTCTTCCCTCTTGGGGGGCGGGAATGATATATGATTGACTGAAATCCAACAGGGAAGCGGTGAGATAATTTCCGCCGGGACGGGCTGATCGACGGGGCGTTGTTTTCGGGCCGTTTCGGCTGGCCGCGGGGCGGGGCGTGGGGGATCGCGGCCGCATGTTGCGCAAGTCTTTTTGGGGAAAGAGGTTATCGATTTGCCCTCCGGCATGGAAGGAGCGGATTGCACCGGGCCGGATGAGGGGGGCGTTTAGGAAGTAAATTTTTGAGATATTCTTTGATTTTTTTGTTAACTTTTGTCTTCATTCGGACGTCTAATAATATAGAAATGTACTGATCCGAAAACGATCAGAATTTAATTCATCACCCTCCTCCGAAGCCAGATACCGCTACGCGGGTCTGGCTTTTTTATTTTCCCGGCCCATAATACGACAAGCTCTTGCCTGAATTGTTCCTATTCTGCTTTTGCCCTGAATTTAACAGGAGTATTCTTATTGAAATTCGTCCCGGCTTCGTGCACAATGAAGCAGTGTCGGCTTTCAAAGCGGCGAATGGAGGCATTTTATGGAACATTCGAAGCGTTTTGCAAAAATGAAGCGATCTGCGATGAGTGAAAATTATTCAAAAGATCGAAGCGACGATTGTGTTGAACCGTGCCTGGTTTTCTTCCTTTTTGCAAACAGTTCAGATCATTGATTGGATGGAGACAAGCGAAGTTGGAGAGTTCTCAGGGTTTTTTTGAGAAGGGGAAATGGATATGCCCGGGGTTCATTCTTTTGCCGCCCGGGGGAGTGGCGACAGCGTCTATACAGACGGACGCGGCCCCCGCGTCCGGGGTCGCTTGTCTTCTGTCCGAGATTTCCGGGTTTGCCTGGGGCCTTTTGGCCATGCAGGGGGTGCTGCTGGTCCTGCTGGCGGTGCTGATCGGCGTCCTGATCCGCCGCCGACTTTCTCCCCTGCGCGCCCGGCACGCCCCCCCCTTTGAGGGTGAGGATCTGATTCGTCAGATCATGGACACCAGCCCGGTGGGGATCGTTCTGCTGGATGCGCAGGGGCGGATCACATTCGCCAATGCCCAGGCGCAGCAGATTCTGGGGGTGGAGGCCGAGGAGATCGTCGGTCGCCGCTATGACGATTCGGCGTGGAAGATCACGGACATGGAGGGCCGGCCGCTGGATTCGGAGGCGCTGCCGTTCCGACAGGTGATGACGACGGGTCGGGTCGTCTTCGACTACCGTCACGGCATCGAGCGGGGCGACGGGAGAGAGATGCTGCTGTCGGTCAACGCTGCGCCGATCTTCGATGCCCGGGGGCGGATCGAGAACGTGGTAACCATCGTCAACGATATTACGGCGCTGGCGGCGATGGAGCGGGAGCTTCGCCGGAAGGAACAGTTTTTTGGGAGCGTTTTCGACAGCATCCGGGACGGGATCAGCATCCTGGACCGGGACCTCAACATCCTCCGGGTCAACCGCTGGATGGAGGAGCGCTATGCCGCGGCCAGGGGGCTCGTGGGCCGCAAGTGCCACGAGGCGTATCACCGGCTCAGCCAGCCGTGCCGGATCTGCCCGAGCGTCCGGACGCTGGCGACGGGGCAGGTCCATGCGGAGGTCATGCGTCTGGAGCGGGACGGCGGGGCTGAGGGATGGATCGAACTGACGAGCTACCCGCTGCGCGACTCGACGGGCGATGTGATCGGGGTGATCGAGTACATCGAGGACATCACCGACCGCAAGGAGGCGCAGGAGCGTCTGGCGGAATCGGAGGAACGGCTGCGTTCCATTCTGGAATCGGCGCCGGTGGGGCTGCTGACGTTTGTGCTGGAGGGGGACCGGCTGATCCTGACGGGCTACAACAAGGCCGCCGTCCGGCAGAGCTTTGTGCCGCTTGAGGAGCAGGTGGGGCGTTCGCTTGAAGAAATTTTTCCTCTGCTGACCAAAACGGAGGTGCCGGAGCGGTTTGCGCAAATCTGCCGGGAGGGAGGGATCTGGCGGGAGGAGCAGTTCGAAATCGCCTACTCGGATCAGTCGCGGGTGTACGATTTTACGGCCTTCCAGACGGCGCCGCGCCGGATGGCCGTTTTGCTGAGGGATATGACCGACCGCCTGCGGACCCGTTTGGCGCTGCAGGAGAGTCAGCGGGCGATGACGACGCTGATCAGCAACCTGCCGGGGATCGTCTATCGCTGCGGGAACCACCCCGATTGGCCGATGCAGTTTATCAGCAAGGGCTGCGAAGACGTTACGGGCTACACAGACATGCAGTTTCTTTCCGGCGAGATGCACTGGAATGATCTGATTTTTAAGGAGGACCAGGGGCGGGTATGGGATCAGATCCAGCAGGCCGTCGCGGAGCGGAAGAACTACCGGATCGAATACCGGATTCGGACGGCGGACGGCCGGGTGCGGTGGATGTGGGAGCGGGGCTGCGCGGTATGGAGCGATGAAGGGAAGGCGATCTTCCTGGAGGGCTTCATCTCGGACTACACGGAGTTTCGGGAGGCGCAGGAGCGGCTGGCCCAGCGGCTGCGGGCGGAACAGTTCGTCTCCGAGATTTCGCAGACCTTTGCCAACCTTCCGCCGGATCAGATCGATCAGGGGATCGAGCAGGTTCTCGAAAGAATCGCCGGGGAGTTTTCTTACGAGTTTATCCAGCTTGCGGAGCTGATGGAGGATCCGTCGCGCATCTTCCTGACGATGCATCCGGCGCTCCCGGTCGAACAGAACGGCCTTCGATCAAGCGGCAACATCGATCTGGATTTTCCTTATATCGCCGGACTGATTCGCCGCCACGAAATCGTCCGGTTTGACAATTTGCCGGAGGGGCTGCCGGACGAGGCCGTCCGCATGCGGGAGGAGGTGCAGGCGCGGGGCTTGAAATCCATGGCCGTGATCCCGATGGTGGTCGGCCCGGTGCACGTGGGGGTGATGCTCCTGTTTTCGCGGCAGTCGATCCGGCTGGACGAGAACCGGGAGAGTCTGCTGAAGCTCTCGGTGGACCTGATGGCCAACGCGATCCTGCGTCGGCGCAACGCGCAGGCCATCGTCGAATCGCGGCAGCGGTTCAAGAATATGGCGCAGTCCTCGCCGATGGGAATCCTGATGTACGAACTGGAGTCGGACGGGCGGCTGGTGCTGACGAACCTGAACCCGGCGGCCGAGCGGATTCTGGGCATCCGGAGCGAGGAGAGCATACGCCGGACGCTGGAGGAGGTGTTTCCTCCGCTGGCGAAGACGGAGATACCGGAGCGTTTTCGTCAGTTGTGCCGGGAAGGGGGAAACTGGACGGTCAGCCAGTTTGACTATCCGAACGAAACGCATCCGGCGACCTACGCCTTTCACGCCTTCCAGATTTCGCCGGGGCGGCTGGCGGTTATGTTCGAGGACATCCGGGAGCGGCTGCTCCAGCATCGCCAGCTTCAGTTAAACCAGTTCGCCATGGATCACGCCGGCGAGGCGGTGTACTGGATCGCCGAGGACGCCCGGTTCCTTTATGTCAACGAGGCGGCCTGCCGGATGCTGGAGTATTCGCGGGAGGAGCTGCTGGCCATGACGGTGGTCGATATCGACCCGAACTTCACGGCCGAGGCCTGGCGCCGGGCATGGGAGCAACTGAGGCGGCAACGGACGATTCGGCTTGAGTCGCAGCATCAGACCCGCGAGGGCCGGGTCTTCCCGATTGAGATCACGTCCAGCTTTTTTGAGTATGAGGGCCAGGAACTGCTCTTTTCGTTCGTTCGGGACATCAGCGAGCGGCAGCGTCAGCAGCAGGCCCTCCAGGTGACGCAGTTTGCGGTGGATCACACGGGCGAGGCGGTGTACCGGATTTCGGAAGACGCCCGGTTCCTTTATGTCAACGAGGCGGCCTGCCGGATGCTGGGGTATTCGCGGGAGGAACTGCTGACCATGTCCGTGCTCGATATCGACCCGGACCTGACCCCCGAGCGATGGAAGAAGATCTGGGAGGAGGCCCATCGGCAGAAGACCAACCGGATGGAAAGCCGTCACCGGACCCGCGATGGGCGGATCATCCCGGTGGAGATTACGGGGACCCGGTTCGAACATGCGGGAGAGGAGATCAACTACACTTTTGTCCGGGACATCAGCGAGCGCAAGGCGCAGGAGGAGGCCCAGCAGAAGCTGCTGCGGGAGCTTGAGGCCAAGAACGAGGAACTGGAGAGCATCGTGTTCATCGCCTCGCACGATTTGCGCAGCCCGCTGGTCAATATCGAGGGCTTTACGGGGGAGTTGCAGAAGGCCTGCCGGGAGATCGACGAGCTGATCCGCAAGGGCCGGGACGACCCCAAGGTTCGCCAGCGGATCGAGTTTTTGCTCAATCAGGATATCCCCGAGTCGCTGGGCTTCATCACGGCGGGGACGAGCAAGATGGACAATCTGTTGACGGGGCTGCTGCGCCTTTCGCGGATCGGCAAGGCGACGCTGCACATCCGGCCGATTGACATGAACGCGCTGATGAAGACGATCCTGGGGTCGATGCGGTACCAGATTCGCCAGGAGAATATCGAGGTTGAGCTGGAGGAGCTGCCGCCGTGCATGGGAGACGTGATCCAGATCAACCAGGTGTTTACCAACCTGATCGATAACGCCATCAAGTACCGTCGCCCGGAGTGTCCCTGCCGCATCCGGATCAGCGGACGGCGCGAAGGCGAGCGTTGTCTCTACCGGATCGAGGACAACGGCATCGGAATCGCTCCGGCGTACCAGGAGCGCATCTTCGAGATCTTTCACCAGCTCAACCCGGGCAGCCCCAAACGGGGCGAGGGACTGGGGCTGACGATTGTCCGCCGCATCCTGGAGCGCCATAACGGGAGCGTTTCGGTCGAATCCCGGGAAGGCGAGGGATCGACTTTTATCGTCTCGCTTTTATCGGTCCCATAATTCGAGGGTTTGGAAGCGGATATAATGACCGGACTTGCGCCGGAACTTTCCCTTGCGAAGGCAGTGGCGGAAATGACAACTTCGTCCTTAACCGGACAACCGCTTTAACAAAAAAATAATCGAATAAATTTTGACTCATTTCCTTCTTTTACCGAAATTATCAATATTGGGATGCCGGAACGGGGAAAAAAACCATAAAAAATTTCTCCAGCCCATGAAACATTTCTTATATTTAAATAAAAAGCGGTTGTTGAAGCAGAAGAAGCCGAAGCTAAATTCTTAACCTTCAGCCGCTTGATAAGAAACGAGGGATGAAGTATGAGACATTCGATATCCCACATTTTGGTACTGGCGGTTGCGGCGCTCGCGATTGGGTGTGCCGGCTGTGATCTCGGGGCCCGGCGCGAGGCGGCGGCCCGCGTGCGTCTGGAGAAGCGGATGGAGCAGGCCCGTCTGACGGCAGCTCGCGAGCTGCTGGCGGCGGGATACGTGGATCAGGCCCAGCGAATCCTGAAGCCCTATCTGCCCTTGCTGGAGGACGAGGCCGCGGCAGAGACCGCAACAGAGACCGCAACAGAGACCGCGACAGAGGTTCAGGTTGCCCAGGAACCCGCGAAGACGGCGGAAACGCTGCAGTTAGCGCGGTTGGATCTGGAAACTCTTGACAAAGAGTCGCAGGTTCGTTAGCAGACAAGTTGTATCCTGATTTTCGCTTCCTCCGTTTTTTGCCTTGATTTTGCCTGTTTAGGGCGGCCCTATGAACCGCTGCTCCGGATTCATGCCGGAGTTTACCCGCGGAAAGCGGGGGCGGGAGTGAGAGGAGGAGGGCAGACGCAAGTCCTGAACAGAATCCCCTAAACCCCAATCCGATCTTGAGTTGCGCCAAAGGTCTGATATAATCGGCCGCATGGCCAAAACGATACCCGAAGACAATCTGACCCCTGCCATGCGGCAGTTTAAGTATTTCAAGGAAAAGTACGCCGATGCGATTCTTTTCTTTCGCATGGGCGATTTTTATGAGACGTTTTTTGAGGATGCCAAGATCTGCGCCCGGGTGCTGGGGCTGGTGCTCACGGCCCGCAATAAGGGCGAGAATCCGATCCCGCTGGCGGGGATTCCGTATCATGCGCTCGACGGCTATCTCAAGAAGATGCTCCAGGCGGGGTACAAGGTGGCGGTGTGCGAGCAGATGGAGGACCCCCGGCAGGCCAAGGGGGTCGTCAAGCGGGACGTGGTGCGGATTGTCACACCGGGCACGCTGACCGATGACATGCTGCTCAACGAGCGGGAGGATAATTTTCTTTGCGCGGTGCACCTGGGCCGCAAGGGGGCGGCGCTGGCATGGGTGGACATCTCGACGGGACATTTCTACGTGCTGCCGGCGGCGGAGAAGGACCTGCTCGATGAGCTGGTGCGGCTGGCGCCGCGGGAGGTGCTGCTGGCCGAGCGGCGGGGGGAACTGTTCGGGGCGGAGACGAAGCGGCTGGCCGGACAGATCAGCCGGCTTACCGAGGCCGTCGTTACGGAGCGGCCGGGGTGGTTCTTTGACCCGTACTCGGCCCGGCAGAAACTGCTCCGGCATTTCGGGGTGGCGACGCTGGAGGGCTTCGGACTCGACGGGCAGGAGGAATGCATCTGCGCGGCGGGGGCGGTGCTGGAGTACCTGGAGGAGACGCAGAAGACGGCGCTGAGCCATATCGCGAAGATCGGGCTGGTGCGCCGGAGCGAGACGCTGCAGATCGACCCGACATCGCTGCGGTCGCTGGAGGTGCTGCGGACGATGCGCAGCGAATCGACGCGCGGGACGCTGCTGGAGACAATCGATCAGACGCTGACGGGGATGGGCAGCCGGCTGATGCGGGGGTGGCTGTGTATGCCGCTGCGGTCGCTGGAGGCGATCCGGCGGCGGCAGGACGGCGTGCAGGAGCTTATGGAGGAGGACGGCCTCTGCGAGACGCTGCGCGAACAGTTGAAAAACATCGCCGACCTGGAGCGGATCGTCTCGCGGATCAGCACCTACCGCACGGTTCCCAAGGACCTGGTGGCGCTGGCACAGACGCTGCGGCGGGCGCCGGTTTTGCGGGAGGCGCTGCGGGCCTGTCATACGGAGCTGCTGTCGGATCTGGGGTCGCGGTGCGACAGCATGGACGAGCTGGCGGACCTGCTCGAACGGGCGATTGAGCCGGACCCGCCGGCCAACCTGCGCGACGGCGGGGTGATCCGGGAGGGCTTCGACGCCGAGCTCGACCGGTTGCGGGGGCTCTCGAAGGACGGGCGGGGCTTTCTGGCGGACTACCAGCAGCAGGAGATTCGCCGCACGGGGATACCGAATCTCAAGATCGGCTTCAACAAGGTCTTCGGGTATTATATCGAGATCAATCATACGATGGCGGACCGGGTCCCCGGCGACTATATCCGCAAGCAGACGGTCAAGAACGCCGAACGCTACATCACCGAGCCGCTCAAGCAGTACGAGGAGCAGGTGCTGACGGCTTCGGAGAAGGCGCTGGACCGCGAGGCGCAATTGTTTGAGCAGGTCCGCGCGGAGACGACGAAATACATCGGGCGGCTGCAAGCGCTGGCGGGGGTGATCGCGACGACGGACTGCCTGGCGTCGTTCGCCTATCAGGCCCGGCGGAGCCGTTACGTGCGGCCGGTCATGACGGAGGCGAAGGAGCTGCGGATCATCGACGGCCGCCACCCGGTGCTGGCGGAGCTGATGGGGGCCGAGTTCGTGCCCAACGACGTGCAGCTCGGCGGCGAAGAGGGCGATTTGGCGATTATCACCGGGCCGAACATGGCGGGCAAGAGCACCTATATCCGGCAGACGGCCCTGCTGGTACTGCTGGCGCACACCGGCTCGTTCATCCCGGCCAGGGAGGCGACGGTGGGCCTGACGGACCGCATCTTCACCCGCGTGGGGGCGTCGGACGAGCTGGCCCGGGGTCAGAGCACGTTCATGGTCGAGATGACGGAGACGGCGAATATCCTCAACAACGCCACCGAGCAGAGTCTGGTGGTGCTCGACGAGGTCGGGCGCGGCACGAGCACGTATGACGGGCTGTCGCTGGCGTGGGCGATCACGGAGCACCTGGCCAACACGATCCGCTGCCGGACGCTGTTTGCGACGCACTACCACGAGCTGACGGAGCTGGGGCGCCTGCTGGTCAACGTCCGCAACCTCAACGTGGCCGTGCGGGAGTGGGGCGGCGAGGTGGTGTTTCTGCACAAGATCATCCCCGGCTCGGCGGACAAGAGCTACGGCATCCACGTGGCGAAGCTGGCGGGGATTCCGCGGCCGATCCTGGGGCGGGCCAATGAGATTTTGCGGGATCTGGAGAGCACGTTTACGAAGGAGGCCTCGGGCGAGCGGCTCTCGCGCAACAAGACGGCGGATGAGGAAAATCTGCTGTTCGTCGAGAGGCACAAGTCGGTGCTGGATAAGCTCCGCAACCTCGACGTTAACACGCTTACGCCGCTGGAGGCGATCAACCTGCTGGGCGAGATCCGCCGGGAGATGGAGTAAAGAGGGAGCTTGACGTTTACTCGCTTTGAGATACGAGGATTCCCAGCGAGCGCCATTGGCTGCAAAAGTCCTCATGCGGGATTGTTATGCGGCCTTTGACGGGGTCGCCGATTGTGACCGTCTCCCGACCGACCTCCAGCACGGTGACAAAGTGATCCGCTATGAAGCGGCGGCCGTTTGCGTTTCCTTTCCGCAGCGGACCCGCTCTGAGGCGGGGAGCGGGCCCGTTTGCTCTCACTCAATCAAACGCTGCTGTTATAGCCGGCGGAATCAGCGCTGTCAACTACTGAACCGGCTGTTCCAGCCGCTCGGACTGACCGGGTCGCTGATATTCCAGTTCCTGTCGTTGTTTGTTTTGCTGATATTCCAGCTCGACTTCGCCGTTGTCCCGGCGGTACTCGATTTCGCCGTTTTGCGGACGATACTCGATGTCACCGTTCTGCGGGCTATACTCGATATCACCGTTCTGCGGGCTATACTCGATTTCGCCGTTCGGCGGGCTATACTCGATTTCGCCGTTCTGCCGGATCTGCGTGTCTTGCGGCTGGTTGAGCTCATCGACGGTCCAGTACCGGGTGCCGGTGGCCATCAGCTCGGCTGACAGGCCGGAATCGGTCAGGGTGTACACGTCAATGGCCTGGCCGACGTCTTCGGTGATTGCCCTCGCTGCGCCCATTTCGCCGGCCTTGGCGGTTGCGCTGGCCTGGCCGCCCCACGACCACTCACCGCGGACAAACTGCTCCAGCGCCATCGGCGAATTGAAGATCATCAGTTCGCGGTAATCCTTGGCGCCGAGGCCCAGGCCCAGGCCGCCGAGGCCCGCCCGCATATACGTCCGCTCGCCCGTGACATTGTTGGTGACGACACCGTAACCGCCGCCGCCGGTGGCGAAGATGACGCTGACGTTGGCGTTGCTGAAGACCCCATAGCCCGGGGCGGACTGGACCCTCTCGCGGAGGGCCGGCTGGGCCTGGAAGAAATCATTCAGCGTGTTTTGGGCCATTTCATTGATGGTGGCCTTTCTCTCCTGGATGGTCATTTTACCATTGGGACCGCAGCCTGCCAGAAGCACCATTGTCGCCAGAGCAAGCAATAACAAACCCTTTGTTCGCATTTTCGAACCTCCCTTCATGAAACGTTGATCGCGGCTTCATTTCAATTCAGGACCGTCTGTCGGCCCTTTTTCCTTCCGCCTATAATATAGTCAAGGTTTGGTGGATGAATAAAGCTATCCTTTTCCTTAATTTGCGTTTGCTTGTTTTTGCAGCACTTCAGCCGTTCGCAGAAGCACCGTAAACCGCCTTCGGCCCGGAATGACACCGCGCCGCCGACATACGGCTAAAATTTTTTTACAAAGATTTTGCTGTTTTTTGTCAACCGAATGGGGAGGATATGTATCTAACCAAGGTATAGCGAATCGCGGGATTCATGGAGCGTACGGATCGAAAACTTGTTGAGGCCCATCTGGGCGGGGACGCGGCGGCGTTTGAGGGGATCGTCCGCCGGCACGGCCCTGCCGTCCTGGGATACCTGGTAAACATGACACACAATCGCGACAAAGCCGAAGACCTCTTTCAGGAGACCTTTCAGAAGGCCTGCCGGAAACTCGATACCTTTCGGGGTGAGAACCTGCGGCCGTGGCTTTTGGCGATTGCGACGAACAGCGCCCTGACGGAGCGGCGGCTGGCCCGGCGGCGGCCGGCGTTTGTCTCTCTGGATCGTCCGGTTTTCTGCCGGGATGGCGAGCATTGCCCGGCGGCGGATGTACCGGACGGACGCACCGAAGACGATCCGCAGGAAAGACTGCTGCTCGAAGAGCGCAAGTCCCTGGTTCGACAGGCACTTATGAGCTTGCCGGAGAGACAACGGGCCGCCGTCGTCCTGCACTACTACCACAAACTGAGCTGCTCGCAGATCGCCGATGCCCTGGGGTGCACCCTCGGGAGCGTCAAGACCCACATGTTTCGGGGCCTGAAACGGCTGGCCGAGCGTCTGCCGAGCGGAGGGATGGACAAATGCCGCATCTGAGCGAAGAGAAGCTGATTGGATATCGATTCGAGCTGCTGGAGGCGGGCGAGGCGGAGGCGGTCCGGCAGCACCTGGAAGAATGCGAGGACTGCCGGGGGCAGCTGGAGGAACTGGGGCGGCGGCTGGCCTCGCTGGATTTGCTTCAGGGTGAGGTCGAGCCGTCGGAGGCGCTGATCCGGGCCGCCGTTGAGGGTGTTAAATCCAGTGCGGGCAGGAGGTTATGGAAAAGGCCCCCATTTTACTTTTCCGCCGCGGCGGTGTTGATGGCGGCGGGACTGCTCTATGTGCTGGTCGGGCGGGAGAACCCCATCAGGCCGGGGGCCGGCGGGCCGGTTGAGCAAACGGCCCCGGCGAATCGGCCGATGGCGTTCGCTCCGCGGGCAATGGGGGAATCGACTTCGACGGACGCGATGACGGCCAGGGTCGAGACGCCGGCTTTGGCAATGAAGGCGGCCTCGGGTGTTCGGGCGGTTGCGGCGGAACAGATTCCGGACAAGCCGCCGTTTGCGCCGGCCAGCGCGATTGAGCTGGTGGTGCTGCCGCGGCCGGAGACGACGCAGTTGACGATCTATAACTCCGCCGATTTGACGCTGGTGCGCGACACCCGGCGGCTGACGCTCAAGCCCGGCTGGAACTGGCTGCAGTTCATGTGGGCGGGGACGCGGATCGATCCGACGTCGCTGTCCATCCGGCCGCTGGGGCACGCCGACCGGATCGAGATCGAGCAGTTGGTTTACCCGGCCCGGCTCAAGGACATCGGGCGCTGGCTGATCCGCTCGGAGGTCGAGGGGGCGGTGGAGTTTGAGATTACCTACTTTGCCAGCGGGCTGAATTGGCGGGCGTTTTACATGGGCACGATGGATGAGCGCGAGGAGACGATGGACCTGACGGGTTATGTCCGCATCCAGAACGGTTCGGGTCAGGACTTCGAGAACGCGCAGACGCGACTGGTGCTCGGACAGGTCCATCTGCTCGATCAGATCGCCGAACTGGCCCGGCGCCGGTACCCCTACGGGCCGGACATTCTCGATGAAGGTGTTATAAGATATAATTATTATAACCGAGTCGAAAACGTTCCGATATTAGGTGATGTGCCTGAGATAGAAGGTTTTGGCGGCGGCAGCGGGATGATATTTGATGCTCTGGAGCAAAAGAAGATCGAAAAGCAGGGCCTCAGCGAATACTACCTTTACACGATTGAGGGGACGGAGACGATTGCCGATCAATGGGGCAAGCGGTTGCCGTCGCTGGATGTCGAAGACATCCCCGTCAAGAGTCTCTATAAGTACGATGAGGACCGCTACGGCGATGGGGCGGTTCGCTTTGTCTCGTTTGCCAATGACACGGAGCATAAGCTGGGCACAACGCCGCTGCCGGAGGGGACGATCCGAATCTACCGGCAGGTGAACGAGCGTCAAAACCTCAGCTATGTCGGCGGCACGGAGCTCAAGTACATCCCCGTCAACGAGGAGGTCGAGCTCAATCTTGGGCCGGCGCGGCTGGTGAAGATCGAGCCCGTATTGATGGATACAAGGACGGAGCACTTCACCTTTGATCCAAAGGGAAACATTGACGGCTGGGATGAGGTGCAGACGTGGCGGCTCAAATTGACCAACACGCGCGAGCTGCCCGTCGATGTCGAGATCACCCGCAGCTTCAACACCCAAAGCTGGGACCTGACGATGGACGACCCGACCGGCCGTGTAACCTATACAAAGCATGACGTTACCCGCGCCCGCTTTACGGCGACGATTGCGCCGCGAAGCGAGCAGGCGTTTGAATATACCGTGACAAAGTATCAGGGCCGACGCGAAGAAATGAAGGCAAAAGAAACCTCAGAGTAAGGAGAACCGAATATGAAACAGATGCTGATTAGCTTGATAACACTGTTGATAGCTGTATCCGCTTATGGGCGGACGAAGCTGGTGGCGCTGCCGGAGCGGGAGGCGGCGATCATCCGGCTGGACAACCCGCAGGCCACGCTGATCGAGGAGGAGCGGGTGCTGACGCTTCAGCAGGGGCTCAACCAGATCGACTTTTCGTGGAAGGCCGTCGCGATCGACGCGGATTCGATCCGGCTGACCGTGCTCGACCACCCCGAACAGGTGCGGCTGCTCAACGTGAGTTACCCGCCCAACGAGTCAGCGCTGGTCTGGGAGATCGCCTCGGACGGGGACTTCGCCGAGACGGTCCGCATCAGCTATCTGCTGAGCAACATCGACCGGCTGGTCACCTACAAGGCCGTCGCCGACAAGGCGGAGACGCGGCTCGATCTCAGGAGCTACCTCATCCTGCGCAACTTCTCCGGCGAGGACTTCGACAGCGCCCGCGTGCAGCTTGACTACGGCGAGGCCTTCGAGCAGGGCATCGCCCACGAGGAGACCAAGCAGCTATTGTTTCTCAAGGCGCCCGCCGTGCCGATCACCAAGGTCTGGAAGTGGGACTCGGCCGCGCTGCCGTGGGACCCGGAGCAGCTTGAGAACCAGAACATCGGCGTCCCGGTGAGCTACCGGATATGGAACAAGAAAGACAGCGGGCTGGGCGCGTTTGCCCTCTGGGGCGGCAAGGCGCGGCTCTTCCAGGACGACGGGGCGGGAAGCACGATCTTCCTCGGCGAGGACCACACGGCCATCGTGCCCGTCGGGCAGAAGACCGAGCTCTACATCGGCGACAGCCGCGACATCGTCGTCACCCAGCGGCAGATGCGCAGCAACCAGATCAACCAGCGCAAGAACGACAAGGGCCGCGTCATCCTCTACGATACGGACGAGATTATCACGGCGAAGATCGAGAACTTCAAGGACACACCCGCCGTGCTGACGATGGTTCAGCATATCGACGGTCAGTGGGACATGGAGTCGTGCAATATGGAGTACACCCGCAAGGACGCGGGGACGCTGGAGTTCGAGATCGAGCTGCCCGCGCGCCAGGGCGACAAGCCCGCCGTGAAGGAACTGGAGATGCACTTCCACCGGCGGAATATACGACTCTGAGGAAATGAAAAATCAAAAATAAAAAATCAAAAACACAAACAATAAAGTAAAAACAGACCGCATGGATACGCCGATCATTTTTACTTTTTGATACTTGATCTTTGATCTGAAAGGAAACTCGATATGAAACGGATAACGGCTATTCTGATATTGGTTCTTGCCAATTTGGCGACAGCGAAGGTGGATCTGGTGACGCTGCCGTCGCGCGATACGACGCAGCTTACGATTTACAACTCGGCGGATTTGACGCTGGTGCGCGACAGCCGCTCGCTGACGCTCAAGGAGGGGGACAACCGACTCCAGTTCTCATGGGAGAATACGCTGATCGACCCGACGAGCTTATCGATGCTGCCCAAGGCCCACGCCGATCAGATCGAGATCACCGACCTGACCTACCCGCCGCGGGTGCAGAACCTGGGCATCTGGAACATCCGGAGCGGCATCGCCGGCAAGGCGCCCGTGGAGATCACGTACCTGACGAGCGGGCTCTCGTGGCGGGCGTTTTACATGGGGACGCTGACGCGGGATGAGAAGACGATGCGGCTGGAGGGATATGTCCGCGTGACGAATAATTCGGGCGAGGATTACGAGAACGCCCAGACGCGGCTGATCGTCGGCCAGGTGCATCTGCTCGATCAGATCGCCGATCTGGCTCGCCGCGAGCATCCCTATGGCTCGCCCCTCCGGCCGCCTCTGCCCGCGCCGCCTATGGCTCCCGCCTTCGAGGGGCAAGCCATGAGGGCGCGGATGGTAATGGATGCCGTTGCATCGGAGGCGCCGAAGGAAATCAAAAAGGAGGGCCTCAGCGAATACTTTCTCTATACGATTGAAGGGACGGAGACGATTCCCAACCAGTGGTCCAAGCGGCTGCCGAGCTTTGACGTCGATGAGATTCCCGTCGTCAATCTCTACAAGTTCGAAGAGGAACGCTATGGGCCGGCGGTGATTCGGTTTCTGAGCTTTACGAATGACGAGAAGCACCGGCTCGGCGAGACCCCCATCCCCGGCGGAATGCTCAAGGTCTATCGCACCGTCGATGAGCAGCAGCACTTGTCGTATGAGGGCCAGTCGAGCTTCAAGTATATCCCCGTCGGCGAGGAGGTCGAGCTTAACCTCGGGCCGGTGAGCAATGTGATCGTCGAGCCGAAGCTGATGGACTTCCGGTCGGACAACTACCGTTTCGACTCGAAGGGCAACGTCAGCGGCTGGGATGAGATCCGGACCTGGCGGATCGAGGTGAAGAATACGCGGGATCTGCCGGTACGGATTGAGGTCAAGCGCAACCTGCCGCACTCGTTCTGGACGATCAAGAATGATGCGGCCGCCGAGGGCGCTTATGAGAAGGTGGATATGGATACGGTCAAGTACACCCTGACGCTGGAGCCGGGTGCGGAGACGGCGCTGGAGTATGTCGTGACGAGCTATGAGGGCGACCGCCGCGAGGACTTTGCAAAGCAGGCGAGCGGACGATAGCCGTTACGATACGAAAACAGGTGACTGTCCCTAATTTTCGGTCGGGGACGACGAGGCGGCAGCGTCTCTGACCTGTTCGGCGGAGCGGACCAGTACGGTCGTGATGATCGCCTGGGAGTCGGCCATGAGCGTGCCGAAGATGCCGGCCTTTTTGCCGACGAGCATGTCAAGCTGGACCTGGGCCTCGGCGCTCTCCGGCAGAACATAGCAGAGGATCTTGCCGGCGGGGTCGGTCAGCAGGTAGCGCTTGGGGCCGGTCTTGCCGGTATAGACGTGCGAGGGCTTGACCGTGCCGACGAAGAGGTAGGGGCTGTCCTGCGAGGCGATCTGCCGTAACTGGGCTTCGCGGGCCCGGTCGATGCGCGTCAGCACGCTTTCGAGGTTCTCTTCCTGACTGGTCAGTTGGCGGTTGACCTCCGCTGCCAGCTCGTAGCGGCCGATCCGCTCGATGAGGAGCTGGGCGTAGGCCTGGGCCCGGCCCGTCTGGGGGTCGGCCTGAATGGCGGCGAGGGCCTCTTTGATGACCGTGTAGTCCTGGCTCATCAGGGGCTTGGTGAGCTCCTGATCGATCATCTCGGAGAGCTCTTTGACCTTTTCCATGGCCTGGGCCTCGGGCGACTTCTTCGCCGGCTCGGGCTGGGGCGGCGTCTTTGTCTCGGGCTGAGCGCCCGGGGCGAATTCTTCAATGGGGGCCGGTTCGGTGGACGTGTCCATCGGGAGCTGGGAGGGCTCGGTGACGGGGCCTTCCACATCGGGCCGCTGGGGCAGTTCGATGGGCTTCTGCTCCTCGGGCGTGCCGAGCAGCTTGAGGTAGTCCATGCTGACGTACAGGTGGGCGCCGGCCGGGGGCTTGATCTTGAAGTATCCCTCGTCGGTATCGGCGGGGGCGGCCAGTTCGACCACGTCGCCCCGGTAGAGCTTGACCTGCTGAGAGTTGGAGTGCAGCGGTTCGAAGAAGTCCGAGCCGGCCCATACCCGGGCGCCGGCGCCGTCTTCATCGGCGGCTACCGTGCCTACCATGGGGTTGTCCGGCGTGAGCTGGACATATTGCTTGGAGATCCAGGAATAGCTGCCGGGCGGGGGAAGAATCTTGGCCCAACTATTCTGCTGGACCTCGACGACAGTAACCCGGTCGCCTCGGTTCAGCTTGCCGCTGATGTAGTAGGTGGTGCTGGGACCGGAACGGACGTTAACGTCGTCGCCGGTAACCTCGGCAATCTGGGGAAACTTGAGGTCGGCGACGGCGGGCTGTTCGGGATTGGCCGGGGGGAAGTCCGGGGCCGCAGGGGCGGCGGATTCGACGACCGGCACGGCAATCGCCAGGATCACGATAATTCCGATACTCAGCGTCAGTTGTTTTTTGCTTATCAACATGAGTCCATCTCCCACTGCAATAGATTTCTGTTGTCCGGTTAGTTGCGGATGATCTTGTTCTAATATCTTTGTATTCCGTTTTAGATTACCAATGCCCCGCGGGCTTGTCAAATTTTTTATGGACTTCGGGCCGCAGCGCAGGGTAAATCCTATCCGGTCTTTATCGGCAATAAAGAGGATTTTGAACAGAAATTCGGCGGAGGGCGGATCTGTATAGGCCTACAGGATTTTATGAAAAAAGCCGCAGGTTTGCACCGATTGGGCTGGAAGACGTAGCCATTAATAATGAGGTGTCGGAAAAACGGACATTAAAGATTCCTATTGTATATTTACAGGAGAAGGAAACGGAAAAGGGAGGATTTATGAAGATCGGGCTGAAACGAATTTATGAGGAGGCGGCGGCCGGGGATGGGCAGCGGGTGCTGGTGGACCGGATCTGGCCGCGGGGGGTGTCGAAGGAACAGGCGAAGGTGGATGTGTGGATGAAGGACATTGCCCCGAGCAACGAGCTGCGGAAGTGGTTCGGACACGAGCCGGGGCGATGGGCGGAGTTTAAGCAGCGGTACTATAAGGAGCTTGAGGGCAAGGAGGAAGCGGTGAAGGAACTGCGCCGGCGGGCGAAGAAGGATCGGCTGACGCTCTTATATGCGGCGAAGGACGAAAAACACAATAACGCCGTGGCACTGAGGGAGTATTTGGAGGAGGAGTAAGATCGGCGGGGCAGGTTTAGAGGGTGGAGATAGTCCCTTCCTTTTTTTCGCTGACGTCATAACCCCCGGCCCGTTGGGGCTTCCCTTTCTTGAGGATAAGGAGGGGAGTTGTGTCTTGTTTGTTGCGCGGAGGGTTGGGGAACGGAGTTTTTGCTTTTCTTGGGTGGGCTTTCGACTATAATTAGCGGTTCTGACGGGATGAACGGGTTTTTAGACGAGATTACAGGATATCGAAGGCCGGACCATGGATCTGCGAAAATTTATTCGGGATATACCGGATTTTCCGACTCCGGGAATTTTGTTTCGGGATATCACGCCGCTGCTGGCCAGCGCAGAGGCGTTTGCGGAGGCGGTGAGGATGATGAGCGCCCCGTTTGCCGGCGAAAATGTGCACTACGTGGCGGCAATCGAGGCGCGGGGGTTTATCTTCGGGGCACCGATCGCTAATACGCTGGGGGCGGGATTCATCCCGCTGCGCAAGAAGGGCAAGCTGCCGTTCCAGACGTATGCGGTATCCTACGGTCTGGAATACGGGCGCGATTCGATTGAGATGCACATCGACGCGCTCCGGCCGGGCGACCGGGTGCTGCTGGTGGATGACCTGCTGGCGACGGGCGGGACAATGGCGGCGGCGTGCGGGCTGATGGAACAGCGGCAGGCGCATCTGTGCGGGCTGTCGTTCCTGGTGGAGCTGTCGGCACTGGGGGGGCGGGCGAAGCTGAAGGATTACCCGATACGAACGATAGTAACCTATTAAAAAATCAAATATAAAAAAGAAAAGATGCGGACGGCCTGACGGCCGGAATTTTTTATGTCGCCCCCTGCGGGGACTTTGGGAAAGAATTTTCTATAAAAGCGGAATTGATGAGTGCTGGCGGACTTCCTGAACCTCTGGTTGTGATACCCGTGAGCGTGCCGGCGACGGCGGCGGGGGGGTACTCGATTGTTATCGGGTGCGGGTACCTGGATCGGCTGTGGGGGGAGCTTGAGAGACAGTTTGCCGGGCGGACGCTGTTTATCGTAACGGATGCGGCGGTGGCCGGGGCGGGGCACCTGGAACGGCTCTTGCAGGGACGCAAGACGCGGGTGTTTGTGATTGATCCGCCGGGGGAACATGCCAAGCACATCGGGACAGTCGTCTCGATCATCGAGGCGATGGAGCAGGCGTCGCTGGGGCGCGACAGCGCGATCGTGGCCCTGGGCGGCGGGACGGTGGGGGATATCGCGGGCCTGGCGGCGGCCCTGTTCAAGCGGGGCGTGCCGGTGGCGCAGGTCCCGACGACGACAGTGAGCCAGGCGGATTCGGCGGTCGGCGGCAAGACGGGGGTGGACAGCACGATCAGCAAGAATGCCTTCGGGGTGTTCTGGCAGCCGGCGGCGGTGTATATCGACACGGCGACACTGACGACGCTTGATGAGCGAGAGTACCGGGCGGGGCTGGCGGAGTCGGTCAAGCACGCGGCGATTGCGGACGCGGGGTATTTCGAATATCTGGAGGGACACGCGGATTTACTGCTGCGGCGGGACGGGGAGACGCTGATGCGGCTGGCGGAGTATAACTGCCGGATCAAGGCGGCGGTGGTGGAGGAGGACCCGACGGAGAAGAACCGGCGGCGGGTGCTCAACTACGGGCATACGATTGGGCATGCCGTGGAGTCGGCCAGCGGCTTCGGGCTGCTGCACGGGGAGGCGGTGGCGATCGGGATGGCGGCGGCGGGGCGGATCGAGGAGCGGCTGGGCCTGGCGAACGACGGGAGACGCGGACGGATCGAGGCGCTGCTGGTGAAGCTGGGACTGCCGGTGCGGATTCCGGCGGATATGGAAATCGACCGGCTTGCCGATCTCCTTGAGCGGGACAAGAAGGCCGTGGGACGCCGGCCGCGGTTCGTGCTGCTGGAGCGGCTGGGGCAGGCGCTGTGCCGCGAGGGGCAGTGGGCACATGAGGTGAAAGAGGAGACGGTGCGGGAAGTGGTTGAAGAAATGCGAGAGGGAAAGCACTAAGCTCTAAATCCTAAATAATTTGAAATCTAAAATTTGAAATTTGAAATGAAAGATTCGAGAGAGTTATGCGATTCAGTGAGACGTTGATACCGACCGTGAAGGAAGTGCCTTCGGACGCGGAGATTATTTCGCACCAGCTTATGATCCGGGCGGGGCTGATGCGCAAGCTGGCCAGCGGGACGTACATCTACCTGCCTGCGGGTCAGCGGATGCTGCTTAAGGTGATCGGGATCATCCGCGAGGAGATGAACCGGGCCGGGGCGCAGGAGATCCTCGTGCCGGTGGTGCAGCCGATGGAGCTGTGGCAGAAGACGGGGCGGGACATCGACTACGGCGAGACGCTGGGAAAGTTCGAGGATCGCCACGGGCGGATGAACGTGCTCTCGCCGACGGCGGAGGAGGGCTTTACCTATCTGGCGTCGCAGGAGATCCAGTCGTACAAGCAGCTCCCGATGAACCTCTACCAGATCAACACGAAGTACCGCGATGAGTTTCGCCCGCGCTTCGGCGTGCTGCGGTCGCGCGAGTTCATGATGAAAGACGCCTACAGCTTTCACGCCGACGAGGAGAGTCTGCACCAGACCTATATGGCGATGTACAACGCGTACAAGCGGGTGTTCTCGCGGTGCGGGCTGGAGTATGTGATCGTCGAGGCGGAGACGGGCGAGATGGGCGGCAGCGGCTCTCACCAGTTCACCGTGCCCTGCGCCAACGGCGAGGACGTGATCGTCTATACGGAAGACGGCAAGCGGGCGTGGAACATCGAGAAGGCGCCGGTCGATCCGCTGCCCAAACAGGCGGCGGCGGGGGCCGTCGGGCCGATGGAGGAGGTGCATACGCCGGGCGTGGGGAGCATCGAGGCGGTGTGCGGTTTTTTGAAGGTCAGGCCGCAGGAGCTCATCAAGACGCTGATCTATCGGGCGGACGACGAGCTGTTCGCAGCGCTGGTGCGGGGGGATCACGAGGTCAACCCGGAGAAGGTCAACCAGTTCTTTGTCGGAAAACACGTGGAGCTGGCTGACGAGGCGTCGATTGTGAAGCTGACCGGGGCGGCCGTGGGGTTTGCCGGGCCGGCGGGGCTGGTCGGCAAGGTCAGCAAGGTGCTGATCGATCACGCCGTGGCGGTGATGGCCGTCGCCGTTACGGGGGCGAACCGGACCGACTATCACGTGAAGAACGTCGTGCCGGGGCGGGACTTCCCGCTGGAGGGTCACGGCGTGCAGGTGTGCGATATCCGCAACGCCGTGGACGGCGACACCTACGGCGGGGTGCGGCTGCTGTTCCGGCGGGGCATCGAGGTCGGGCAGGTGTTCAAGCTGGGGACCAAGTACAGCACGAAGCTGGAGGCGGGCTTCATCGACGAGGACGGGGTTCGCAAGCCGTGCCTCATGGGCTGCTACGGGATCGGCGTCAACCGGATCATCGCCTCGGCGATTGAGCTGTTCAATGACGCCAACGGGATGATCCTGCCGATCAGCATTGCGCCGTGGCAGGTGATCGTGACGCCCGCCGGGCCGGAGCCCGAGGTGATCGAGGGGGCGGAAATGATTTACCGGCAACTGATCGAGAGAAACATCGAGGTGCTGCTGGACGACCGGGACCTGCGGGCGGGCGTAAAGTTCAAGGATGCGGACCTGCTGGGGATTCCGGTGCGGATCACCGTGGGCAGGAAGTCGCTGGCCGAGGGGAAGGTCGAGCTGAAGCTGCGCCGCCGGGAGGATAAGGAGCTGGTTGAGCTGAATAAGGCGGCGGAGACGGCGGCGGAGATCGTGCGCAAGATGCTGGCGGAACTGGAGAACGTGAAGGAGTAGTAAATTCCAAACGAACTCAAAATGAGGGACAGTCACCTGTTTTTCATCGAAACAGGCGGCTGTCCCTGTTTTTTGGTTTTTCAGAGGCCGAGTTTTTGTCGGAATTGTTCGAGGAGTCGTTTGGTGAGGGGGCCGGGTTTGCCGTCGCCGACGGTGTGGGCCTCGACGGCGGTGACGGGGAGGACGGTCATGATGACGTTGGTGAGGAAGACCTCGTCAGCCGCCAGCAGGTCGTTGATGTCGAGGGGGCGTTCCTCGTGTTTGATTTTTTCCTCCTCGGCGATCTCGAGGACCGTCTTGCGGGCGATGCCGGGGAGGGCGGGGGTGCTGACGGGAGGCGTGAACAAAACGCCGTCCCTGACGAGAAAGACATTGCTGATGGAGCCGCCGGCGAGGCGGTTTTCGATGGTGAACCAGAGGGCCTCGGCGGCGAGCTTTTCGTGGGCCCGGCGGAGGGCGGCCAGACGCGAGCCGTAACTGGTGGTCTTGTGGCCGGTGAAGGGATCGGTCGCGTTCTGGCGGAAGTCGGTAACGATGACGCGGACGCCCTTGTCGTAGTACTCCGGCGGGTAAGAGATGAGCGGGGCGGCGGTGATCAGCAGGATCGATTGCGGGGTGTCGGCGGCGCCGAGCGGACCGTTGGTCAGGGTGAGACGCAGACGGGCGTCGTCGAGGGCGTTGGCCTCCAGGACCTGACCGACGGCGTTTTTGATTTTTTCGACGGGATAGCTGTTGTAGATGACAAGGGCCCTGGCGCTGGCGATGAGACGGTTGAGGTGGTCGTCGAGGCGGAAGATGCGGCCGGCGTCGGCCCGCATCGTCTCGAAGAGGCCGATGCCGTAGAGGAAGGAACTGTCGTCGATGGGAATACTCGCCCGGTCGGCGGCGATGATTTTGTCGTTCAGAAAGACTTTGTCCATGCTCGTCTCCTTTCCAATCTTTCCATCATAGCGGATCGGGGGGAAAAAGGAATAAAAAAGCCGCGGGAATTTCTCCCCGCGGCTGCTGTGATATCGCTGTTTGCCGCCGGCGGACTACTTGCCTTTGGGGGCCGATTCCGCGGGCTTGTCGGTTTGCGGGTTGTCGGCCGGGGCGGGCGGCTGGACCTGGGGGAACATGGCTGGCGGCGGGGTGGGCTCTTCGCCCTCGGCCCATTCGACCTTGGCCGCGTCCGTCAGCTTCGCCCGGTACTCCTGGCGGAACATCTGCTTGTTCTGGTTTTCGAGATACGCGATCAGCTGATCCTTGACCTCGCCGAACGCAATGGGGCCTTCGCGCTTGATGATGTGATAGCCGAAGCTGGACTCGACGATGTCGCCGGTCTGGCCGATCTCCAGCTCGTAGGCGGCCTTCTCAAACGCCGGGTCCATCTGTCCCCTGCCGAAGAAGCCCAGATCGCCGTCTCTCTCGCTGGAGGGGCAATCGGACATGTCCCTGGCGACGTCCTCGAACTTCTCGCCGGCCTTGAGCCGCGCCTGCGCCTTTTTGATCTTTTCGAGCATGGCGGGTTTTTCTTCCGGCGTCAGGCCGCGTTTGCCGGCGAGGATGTGCCTGGCGTGGATCTGGCCCTCCTGGCCGACGAAGGTGTCCGAATGCTCATCGTAGAGTTTCCGGGCGTCGGCCTCGGTTACGGCGGGGCCCTTCATGTTGGCCTCGATCAGGGCCTCCTCTTTCATGACGGGGAGGATCTCGTCCTTCATCTGCTGCTCGGTGAGGCCGTACTGGGCCGTAATCTGTTTGATGAATTCTTCGCGGGTGAGATTGCTGCCTTTGGCCATCTCGTCGATGCGGCTGTTGACCTGCTCATCGGTGATCTTGAAGCCCTGCTTTTTGAACTCCTGCAGGATGACGGTCTGGTCCACCAGCCCCCGCTTGACCTGGTCGCGAAGACGCTGGCGTATGCCGTCGAGGCGTTCCTGGGAGATCTCCCAGCCGGCGGGCATGTTCTTCATCTGGGCCTGGAGAATCTTTTCCACCTCGTCAAAGATCTGCCGCTCGCGGATTTTCTCGCCGTTGACGGTGACGATGACCTTGTCGGGGTTTTGGGGGGCGGCCGGAGCGAGGGACTCGACTTTAACGGCGGCCGGGGCGTCGGCGGGGGTTTTCTGTTCCTGCTGCGGGGCGGCAACAAGCACGGCAGCGACGATCGCCATGGCCGACAGGACTGCTAACTTTTTCATTCCGGATCCTTTCATAGTAATAAATTGGAAGATTTCAATTCGTCATCGGGTTTAGAGGTACACCTTGTCCATCAGGCGGGGGTAGGCGATGCACTGGCGGATGTGTTTTTCGCCGGTGATCCATGCGAGAGTCCGCTCCACACCGAGGCCGAAGCCGCCGTGGGGCACGGAGCCGTAGCGGCGCAGGTCCAGGTACCACTGGTAGTTTTTGGGGTCATAACCCTCCTTTCGGATGCGGTCGAGCAGACGCTCGTAGTCGTCCTCGCGGACCGAACCGCCGATGATCTCGCCGAAGCCGGCCGGGGCGAGCAGGTCGAAGTTTTCGACGACATCGGGGTTGGAGCGATCCTCTTTCATGTAGAACGCCTTGGCGGTTTTGGGGTAGTGGGTGACGAAGACGGGCCGGTCGTGCATCAGGGAGATGATCGTCTCGTCGGAGCCGCCGAGGTCCTTGCCCCAGGGGAAGCTCGCCGCCAGTTGGGCGTGTTTGGGATTGTTTTCGATTTTGATCTCCAGCTCGCTCAGTTCGGAGCGGATCTCGATGGCTCGCTGGGCGTTCTTTTCCTGCTGCCATTTTTTGAGGCCGCCCTTCTGTTCCTGCGTCTCGATGGCGGCCAGTTCCTTTTCGAGGTCGGTCTTGCGGGCCTGAAATTCGGCGAGTTGGCGGGCCATGAATTCCTTGACGCCCTCGCCGCGAAGGATCTCGACGGCCTCGGTGTAGGTGAGGCGGTAGAAGGGTTTTTGGATCTTTTCGAGGGCGGCGATGTCAGCCCCGAGGGTCTCCAGTTCGGGGCGGTTGTCCTGAAGGACTCGCCCGACGATGGAGCAGACGAAGTCTTCGGCCAACTGCAGCAGACCTTCGAGGTCGATAAAGGCAACTTCCGGTTCGACCATCCAGAACTCGGTCAGATGGCGGCGGGTTTTGCTTTTTTCGGCACGGAAGGTCGGGCCGAAGCAATAGACCCGGCCGTAGCTCATGGCCGCCGATTCAAGATAAAGCTGACCCGTTTGGGTCAAATGGAGGGGCTGGCCGAAGTAATCGACCTCAAAGAGCGTCTGTTCGCCCTCGCCGGCGATGGTGGTAAAAATGGGGGTATCGACCAGGATGAAGCCGTTGTCGTTAAAAAATCTCCGGATCGCGTCGATAACGGTGTGGCGGATGCGTCCGATGCACCATGGCCGCCGGCTTCGCAGGTGGAGATGGCGGTTGGAGAGCAGAAAGTCGATTCCGTGCTCCTTGGGGGTGATCGGAAAGTCCACGGCGGGGCAGATGACCTCGACATCGGTGACGGCCAGCTCATAGCCGCCGGGGCTGCGGGGCTCCTGGCGAACCGTGCCGGTGATCGCCAGGGAGGATTCCTGACCGAGCCGGGAGGTTTGGTCGAAAATCGTATCGGGAATGTTGCCTTTTTCGATGACGCACTGACACAGGCCGGTCCCGTCCCGCAGGACGAGGAACTGGATCTTGCCGCTGGGGCGGTTTCGGTAGAGCCAACCCTCCAGCCGGACCTTCTGGCCAAGGTAATCTTTTAACCGGTTAATCCAGGTCTTTTTTGCCATTCAAATGTTTAGATCGACCATTGTGTCGGTTTAAAATCCCAAACGTACTACTCTATCCGAACCACTGTCTATGCAAAAGGAAAAAAAGGGAATTCTTCGTTTTACCTAACGTAAAAGCCGCCGCCCCGTCTTGTCCCATGGTAACCATACTCAAGCGGCTCGGTTGCGGTTCAGAAATCCTTTCGAGGGGGATTTTTCAGAGGCGTTGGCGGTGTTGCCGGGATGCCGGATCGGGGTCCGGCATGACAGACGCGGGCCGGCGCGATTAAGGGGATTAAGGTAAATACCGATTGCGGCGGGGGGCGGATCGGCGGTTTATAGATATGAATGGAACTGAGGCCGTCCGGAAACGGCAGAAGGAGAGCCGGCATGTTCAACAGGGTCTTTGTCGTAATCAATCCCGCCTCGGGCAAGCCCGAACCGATTCTGAATACGCTTTATCAGGCGTTCAAGGAGACGCCGATCCGATGGGACGTGGGCGTTTTGCAGGATGACAACCTTGACGAACTGCTGAAGCGGGCCGAGGGATTCGGGGCCGATATAGTGGCGGCCTACGGAGGGGACGGCACGCAGGCGTCGGTAGCGGGCCGGCTTCGCGGCAGCGGCCTGCCGATGGCGATTCTGCCGGGGGGAACGGCCAACGTCATGGCGCTGGAACTGGATATTCCCACGGACCTGAAGGAGGCGTGCGGGCTGCTGACGGCGGAGGCGCCGCTGCTGCACTGGCGAGGCAAGCGGGCGACGATCAAAGCGGAGGGGGCTGTGCCGCTGGAGTATGACGGGGAGATCCTGGAGGCGGATCGGTACGAGGTGGAGGTGCTGGAGCAGGCCGTCCGGGTGCTTGAGGGCCCCAAAACACCGGAATGATCACAGCATTTTCATCATGAGGCTCGTCCGCGTCAGCGAGTCTTTAAAAGATAAATATTAAAAAACACACAGCCATTTTGTTCCTCCTTTCCATGGCCGGGGGTCTCTCTGTGCTGGGGCGAAAAAGACGGTTTTGATTTGATCTGGATGATAAGGGTCTATAAAATAGAAACAAGAACACAAGAATACATAAATGCAGGTTATCAGGAATCGGGTTATCAAGTGGGAAAGAGGGGGGCGGGGCCGTCTCGTTTTCTTGGGATTTGTTGGGTTCTGAAAAGCCCTTGCAAAAGGGACAATTAAATGTTCCAATATCTGGATACTAAAAGGTAGTAATCGATATCTTCAATGGGAGTAATTTATGAGAGGAGTAATAAGAAATTACCAGGACCTTATGTCGGAGGGGATTAATCATTGGCCGACAGAATTAGCTGCGAAAGAGAAAGAATCAAGTGTAATACCGTTGTTGCTTGAAACTCAAGACAGCTTCATCGGCTTACTCCATATTGCAAATGTATCTCCTACAAGCTGGAAAACCGTTCTCCCGAAAAATAGAGAGTTATATCCAAATTTGTTTCTTAAACATTTGATGATTTTGACGGATATCGGCGGGGAAAAAACAAAGAGATTCAAAACAACACTCTCCAAGAAATTTGAGGATAACACGTTGGAGTATGTGTGGAATGAACGGAGATATCGATATAAATTTAAAACCTTTTTGTCACCTGGGAATTGGAGCAATACCAGTTTGTACGTAGATGGAAAAGGAATATTTACACAAAGACGACTAACCGATGAAATGGAAGATGTCATCATGCTGCTTATGTTTGGAGGAAGCAGTATGACAGTTGGGTTGCCTCAGGAAATACTTGATAAATGCATGATAGGCACGCTTTTGGGAAATAAAAAAGAGTTGGATAAATTTGTAAGGCAACGGTATATATGGGTAAGCCGGATTTCCGGCGGAGCTACTGCGAACACCATGGGGTATCTGGTTGAGGAGTATGTCAGAGAAGAACTTAGAAATTATTTGCCGGATTGGGATTTCAGCCGAAAGACGATTCCCGGTATAAGTCAAAATGAAGGAAGAACAAATACCTGTTTTGATATCGTAGCGGAGTCTCCAAACGGAAGTTATTGTGCAATCGAAGTCAGCTTCCAGGTTACAACCAACAGCACGATTGAAAGAAAGTCAGGACAGGCGAAGGACCGGCAGAAAATCTTACATAAGAAAGGGCATCGTATAGCTTATGTGATAGATGGAGCGGGAAATTTTGAAAGACGTTCCGCCATACGAACAATTTGCCAATATAGTGATTGCACCGTGACGTTTAAAGATAGCGAAATCAGAAAACTTGCCGAGTTTTTGAGGAATATACAATAGCATGATACAGTTGAGTGAAAACAGCGTACCCCTTAAAACCAAGAAGGTAATTATTAATAAGCCGGAAAAGGCCGCAGAAATCGCCCCTTTAGATCCCTGCGTGTGCCTGTTTCTGCTTCCTTATAATTCCTCTAAGGGGGAAGTGAAGATTGATCGTTCTTTTACTGAATTTTTAATAGAATTTATTAAAACAGTAGATCGGCAAACCATAATATGCCTGCTGACCACTCCGCAAACCTCTTCCGATTTATTGTTGAAATATCAGGATTCTATCCAGTATAAATTATGGATATCCATCAAATACAAGCAACCCATTTTTAAAAAGGACGAACTGCCTTATAATCATTCTGAGCTATTGATTCTGGGCAAATTTAAAGGAAATTTGAAACATACCAAAACAAGAATTCCGTACACTTATTGCCCTGCATGCGACAAGACCACAAAAGACTACGGAGGCAAAAAACATACTTATCATGAATACGGAACGCTGATGTCTGATGTCTGGCGAGATATTTTTGTTTGCCCAGATGAGTTTCCGACAGCGGTAGTTGAAAGACTGAAATATTTATTTGGCCTTTCACCTTATAAAGACTTATTTGTCTATGATATGTTGAAATTGTTTAAATACAAAAAAGAAACCCCTCTCATTAAACATTTTAACATAGCGGATGTTAATTCGATCGGCGAAAAACACCGTGATCAGCTTATCAATGGTGATTGCCTGGAAGAGCTAAAGAAAATCCCTTCAAACAGTGTGGACTATTGTTTTGCAGACCCGCCTTATAACCTAAAAAAGAAATATGATAACTGGAATGACAACTTAGATGTTCAGGAATACTTTGAATGGTGCGATAATTGGCTATATGAGTTGGGAAGAGTAGTTAAACCGGGATGCACCGTAACCATACTAAATATTCCTTTGTGGTCTGTACGGCACTATAAATTCATGAAAGAGATACTGAATTTCCAAAGCTGGATCGTATGGGAAGGCCTTAGTCTGCCGGTCAGAATGATTATGCCTGCCAATTATACTATCCTGTCCTTCTCAAAGGGAAGACCGCGTAAAATCGATTTAGGAAAAAACCAAGAACTACTGTCATTGAAAGAATTTTATTGTATAAGGCAAAATTGCATAAACAGCCGAGACGACGATAAAGAGGCCATTTCAGATTTGTGGTGGGATGTTCACCGATTAAAACACAACACAAGAAGAGTAGATCATCCCTGCCAGCTTCCTCCAGCTTTAATGAGACGATTAATCTCTCTGTTTACTATGGAAGGGGAGATTGTTCTTGATCCCTTTAATGGAGTAGCCACTACCACTTTGTCCGCTCAGCAACTAAATCGAAGATATATAGGTATTGAATTGTCTGAAAAATATCATCATCTTGCTCAGTTGAGACATAAGGAGTTGTCACAAGGATTGGATCCATTTAGGAAGAACGGCGATACTCCCAAAGCAAAGAACAGCCCGGTTCCAAGATTAAAGAAACTGAAATATGCAGTATCCAAGAAAGAACTGCAATTAGAAGTCAAAAGGATTTCAAAGGAAATCAACAGGCTTCCCACGAAAGAAGATGTTCAAAGATATAGCAAGTATCCGCTTGAGTACTATGAAAATTATTTTATTAGTTGGGGCGAGGTCTGTGCGGCTGCGCGTACTACCGGAATGGTTGAAATAAGGACGCCTTCAAAAAAGAAAAATATACCGCAACTCGAATTATTTTGATCGTGAAAAAGGGTGGGTAGGGGCCGGTCCTTGTCTATGTCAACATTCCAATTCTACTGTTATGTCTGGATTCCCGCCTGCGCAGGAATAACGATGTTCGCTGACTATAGCAAGAGTCTGGCGGCTCCGGATTTGCGATGGAGTTTATCCTCGTGAAGACGGGGGCGGGAATGACGTCCCGTCAAAGCGGCGGAGCGGGCGGGGC
>JBNRMP010000134.1:0-8988 GCA_050309685.1 Anaerohalosphaeraceae bacterium | reverse complement strand
GTATGTCAGCCGAAGCCTCGTTTGCGGGTCAACCCACTGATGCACTTCCGCGTGACCGTCGCAGAAACCCAGCACGCTGCCAAAGCCGTGGCTGACCGAGATCGGGTCGCGCCAGAAGGCAAAACCCTTGCCCTTCGGGTCCTTCGAGGTGTAAAAGTCCCAGGTGCCTACGTTAAAGTTGCGGCCATCGGCCTCTTCGACGAAGTTGTACCGCATCGCCGGCTGGGTGATCTCGTGGAACTTCCGGATGGATTTGCCCAGGCAGGCGGCAATGGCGTAGCTGCGGAAAACCGAAGTCAGGTCGCGTTTGCTCTTACGCATATCGACGGGACAGTGGTAGGCATCGAAATTATCGATGCTGCCCCACGTGTACATAAGGCCTCTGGCGATGCCCCGCTTTTCGTCCTCGTCCGTCACCGGCGGTGATACGGCCCATGCGTCACAGTACGTCCCGTCCTCGCGAAAGGGGTGATCGACCCATGAATTGGGGCCCGGATCAGGATTCATCAGCTTCCCGTCATTCTCGCCCTGATAGGCATACCACGCCAGCGAGAAGTTCTTGACGTTGGTCAGGCACACGGCGGCGCCGGCCTTGCGTTTGGCCATCCGAACCGCCGGGACGATGATCGACAGCAGCAGCGCAATGATCGCAACGACCACCAGCAGCTCAATCAGGGTAAATGCTTTGATTCGCCTCATCGATATCCCTTTGACAACAGCGTTTCCATATAACTTGCGGCACCTTTCATTCTTTGTTTATGAAATCTTGAAGTCTTTGAGCCACTCTGCAATAATCTCCGCAAAATCGGCAAGATCGACCCGGCAGTTATGATCATAGTCATAGTTGCCCAGATCATAGATCTCCTCATTGCAAACATATTCCACGTCCGTTCGAACCGCCATATACTCCCGGGCGATCTCTTCGGTTGACAATACATAGTTGTAGATCTTTAGTTCATCAATAAAACCATCAAACAGCGGGGCACTGCCGAAGTCGGCATCGATGCGTCGACCGATGTACGCAAATGTTTTATTAAGATCCAGCGTACTGTACACTAAATCCGTATCCAGGTACTCGCCGTCGATATACAGTTTCCCGGTGTTTGGATCACTGAGGGTCACCGTTACAAAATACCACTGGTCCTCATTCAATTCGTAACCGCCTTCAAGCCAAAGGTTTTCACCGGCATCGAACTCAAAACGCGCCGCATCCAATCCGTCATACTCAGTCATGTCGAGCCGATAATACGGATAAAAATACATGAAATTGCCGTTATCGGCACCGACGGCCCAGACGGGCGCCTTTCTATCCAGCGTTGCCATCCTGAACCACGCCGAAATGGTAATCTCCGGATAATCAAACACATTGGGGTCCAGTATCTGTACATACTGTGTATCTTCTTCATTGGCTCCGGGGTTATTGAGCTTCAGACAATCTCCAACGATTATATTGGGATCACTTCCCACGGAGGCGCCCCCGATGAGCTTCGCCTGAACTCCGCCAATGCTGTCCGGAGTGATATCCCCTACAACGTCATTACTGTTAAACTCGAAGTGGTGCTTCAGCTTCTTTATATACAGTTTGCCGGGTTCACTCCGGGTCTGTTTTCCAGATGAAGTTTCCGTTCCGACACAATAGTAAACCCCTTCTTTCTCGGGCTGAACATTATAAACCGTCAGCGTGTCCGTCGTAACGCCGGAGTAGGCCGGATCACTGTCAGAGAGCGCAATGTCCGGATTTCCTTCCTTGTACCACTGAAATGTATCCACCTTCGAGCTGACCACGGTGAATACGGCATTTTCACCGGCGGAAACGCCCTTATATGCGGGATCGACCGGGCCGAGATAGGGACCATCCTGTATGGCTTTAAAGGTCCAAACCGGGCCGGTGAAGTAAAGTTTAACCCCCACATCATTGGGCTCATACGCAAGAACTTTCCAGTAATACTCTTTAGAATGCTGAAGATCTTCAGTCAATTCGGTCTCCAGCGTAACCGTATATTGGCCGGGGGTGACTGAGGTAATGGTTTTAATCAGATATTCGGGTTTGGAAGTCAGGTTTGGGTCGTTTTCCAGGCCAAACAGGACATCCACCTCCGTAATCGCCGCATCATCCACGGTGAAAACCAAATCATTCTCCGAAGAAGTACGTTCGATGGCGATAAACTCCGCATTATTTGCCGGCGACTGATAGGTTACTTGCGCCGAAACCATTGAAGCCATGCCCAAATACACTAATATATACAAATATCTTTTCATATTACCACCCTTTCATTAAAGGTTTCATTTTAACAACCATCTTCGCTGCAAACATAGATCCCGTCATTGCAGTCAGGGTCTGTAAATACGCTGCTCATCAAGCCACCGGGTAAAAAACTGCGCTAAATCGTCAAGATCGACCCGGCAATCATGATCATAGTCATAGGCCGCCAGGTTATACCCCTCCGAGCAGACATAACCGTCTACCACACTCGTGTATTCACGGGCAATTTGCAGGTCCGTAAGAACATAGTTATAGATCTTCAGCTCATCGATCACACCGTCAAACATAGGCAGATTCGGATAGATGCGTTTGCCGATAAAATTCGATGTCTTGGAGATACCCGTCAGATTGATCTCCGAACTGTCGGATCCTTTAAATTCACCGTCGATATAGACTTTTGACTGGCCCGCACTGTTGAGCGTTACTGTGACAAACTGCCAGTCACCGGTCTTGTTATAGTTGACCTCGTTTTCGTCCTGATATTGGTTCCCTCCCACCTGGTACCTGAATTCCAGCTTTGCTACGCCGTCCTTGTACCCCGGAGTGAAAGTGAAATAATTATTCACATCTTTACCAAAGTCCCAGATAGGCCCGATATCACGGCTATTCTGGCGGAACCATGCGCTGATGGTAATTTCCGGATAGTCGGCGACGGCACTGTCCAGAATCTCCACGTACTGCGTATCCGTCTCTTTGTCTCCGGGATTATCGAGCTGCAGATAACCGCCGATGATGGAATCGGGTTCGGTCACCACGGAGGCCCCGCCCATCAGTCGGGCCTGAACGCCGTCGATGATATCCACTGTGATATCGCCGGAGGCCGAATCAAACGGGAAGTGGTGCATTAATTTTTTGAACTCCAGCCGACCCGAAGGAACGCTGGTAACGCTTGGATAGCCGGCTTTCATCCCGACGCAATAATAAACTCCCTCATCGTCCGACTGGGCGTCAAAAATAGTCAGCGAATTGGAATCGGCGCCGGCATATACGCCCTCAGCGTCTTGCAGCGCAACAGGCGGATTGCCGTCTTTATACCACTGATAAGCTTCGATATTCTCGCCGCTGACGGTGAAAACAACGGTCTCGCCGGGGAGAACCGCGATCCTCGACGGAGAAACTCCGGAGATGACCGGGCCTATCGCTTCCGTTGCAAACTTCCAGACCGGACCGACCGATGAAAACCCGGACCCGTAACCAATAACCCTCCAGTAGTAAGTCTTTTCATGGAGAAGATCTTGAGCCAGTTCACCCGTAAGATCGATCGTGTTCTGCCCCGGTGTAACGGCCAGCCCGTCGGCGATCTTATATTGCGGCTTTGCCGTCAGATTGGGCTCGTTTTCCAGGCCCAGGAAAACATCGACCGAGACAATCTCCGGGGCAACGGTGAAAACCAGATCGTTTTCAGACGCCTCCAGATCCACCGGGATTCCCGTCGCATTATGCGCCGGCGAGTCATTGAAGATTCTGACCGGAGACATTGCCATGGCAACGGTTTGAGCAAAGAGGGCTTTATAGTCGTTGGTAAGGTTGGCGCCCCATGTAGATCCTTCATCGGCCTTGTCATAGACATAAATACCCAGATAGACGCGTCGGGCCCCGCTAATCCCGAAAAAAGGAGTCTCCCTCTCGTTAAGGGCGTCGAAATCCGTACCGGCGGGGATATCCACCAGCATCGGGGTGCCGTCATAGGTGCCGATGATGGAGACCCGCGAATCCCACACGGAGGCAGTGGTAGGGTTCCGCAGTGCCTGCAGAGGATCAGAAATGGCCGCTCCAAAGAGGGAGACGGGGCTGCTGAATCCATCGACAAACTCGTGGCCCATGACGATGGGCATCTCCGTCACGCTGGTGCTCTGCACGGTTGAGGGGACGCTGCCCGTACACCAGCCCCATTTATTGCCGCTGGCGACAATCATATTATTGTTTTGACATAATATCGGCACGGCGAGCTCGTTCCAGGCCTTCCGGTCGTTATCGTAAGAGCCGCTGGCCGCCTTTCGGCTAAAAATAATCAGATCAGCGGCGTTAAGCGCAGCCACTTTTTCAGAATCGGTTGTCCAATTTGTAGACTCCCGGTATGCACCGGCCATTCCGCTGGTATCGACGTCGTAACCCAGGCTCTTGAGAAAGTCCACCATTTCACTGTCCTGGTAGGCCTCCTTGCCATCTACGTCCCGAAACGCCTCATAGCCGGCTCCCTGCGGCCAGTATCCGGTATCGCTGATTATCATGATCTTGCTTCCGGAGGCGATGCCGACGCCCAAAACCATGATCGCAACTAATTCCAGTAATTTTCTCATCTTGAAATCCTCTCCACTATATGTTATTTTTATGAGTTTCAACTCCGAAGTCGAAATGCAATAGTTCGCAAAAATCGCAGACGGTATAGAGAGTTTGATATTTCAAATAACCGAAAGTATTTCGAACCATAAAAATCAGCACTGCGCCTGTTTTCAACTGCCAACTATTGCATTTCGCCTCCCGGCCGCAGATCAAAAAAGTAAACACGAGTCCGAGAATTCATCCGTTGCTTCACGCTTCCTCTGCTTTGCCTCATCTCTACTCGCTCGGCGTATCGCCGCACACAATCGGTACCGGCTGATGCCGCATCCCCGATAAGCACCAGCCGGTACCCGTTTCAAGTTGGAGTCAATTGCTTATTTGCGTTTCCGCAGTAATGCCAGGCCGCCCAAGCCGAACAGGACCATCGTGGCCGGTTCCGGAATCGGGTATTCATAAAGAGCATACCCGTGGAAGATGGTGCGATCGCCGGCAGAAACTCCCGTCATACCTTCCGGGACTGAAAGTCTTGAATCAGCCAGCAGATAGATCGCCCCGCTGTCATCAGCCATCACTGTCCCAATATAGCCCGCCAAGACTTCGTAAAAAGTCCCCAGGCCAGTATCCACATTTCGTTCATCCCGCACAACCAATCCGGTGCGGACGGCGTTGCCGGCCTGAAAAGAAAAAGCAGTCAATGCGCTGCCGTCATCAACACCGGCGTCAATCCAACAGTTCTTGTTGATTACTTCAGTAAGTACCCCATCTACCGAATTGACTTTCCAGCTTGAGGTAAACAAAACCCAAACATCCACCTCCTCATACGGTTCCAGGCCCTCAATCGTCGTAAGCAGTGCAGGCGCGGTACTCGCAGCAGAATTAGCATAGGCCGAATACGGGAGCAAGCCGGGAATGCCGGCCCAGCCGTCGCCTCCGGCTTCCGCTAAGCTCCTGTTTCTCCATGTAGTAGCCGTTTCAGACGTGCCCATCCAATCGCCCCCCCCATCGCTTTGACGGACGGTATTGCCCCCGGGTACCGGTGAAACAATTACGGCCTGAGCAGAGGATGTGACCAAAAACAAAACCAATAACAGTGCACAAATCTTTTTCATTTTTCCAACCTCCCAAAAAAAGTAGCAAAACCTTACATTTCGACGCCATCGTCGAAAACGACACACACTTCCACGGATTTATTACAAGATCTATCCGGAATCTAATTAAGGAATTACCGGGAAAAACGATTTGGCAATATGCAACGGGAATTGTCTAAAATACCGCTAACCGTACACAATGACCGCCAAATGTCAACAGGTGAATTCTCCTCGATATCCTCTCTCCTATTTTTTTCAATGAGCAACGGCTTTAGGGGAACAGGTATATTCCGCATTTTGCCAAATTAATTAATACATTTCCTCCCGTATTTTTAAAAATACTTGCCATATATTCAGATATTTACAACATTTTAACCGCGTTAAGACCGGTAAAATTAAACTCCCTATAGAGAATACAGGATTTAAGTGGTATAATACATCTGTATTAGTACCTATTGAAAATACAGCGCAACTTGTCATTGCCGATAATCGCATATCTTCGTTAATTTTTTTGGCCTCCTACCGCCAGCACTCGGTGGCAGGTTCACGATTGCAGGAAAGCCAAACCTCCGCGAGCGCCTCCAGATCCGTTAATTCGTACCCGGCCCCGCCGCCGTCATTGATCCAGGCGCCGGCAAAGAAGGCGAAGTCCTCGAGGGTAACCTGGCAGTTGTCGTCGAGGTCATAAGGGATCGGCGTCGGGCAGGCATACGCCGTCAACGTATAGGTATGCCCGGCTTCGGTGGCGAATTCGTAGAGATCCTCGCCCGGCGACTGCACGGCCACGCTCCGGCCTTCTTCGGTGACGCTAATCGGCCATGCCGAGCGAACACGGCAGGTCCTGCCCGCCAGCGACCGGATTTGGGCGGTCTGCAGGACGTTATTGTCCCATGCGATATCGACCTCAAAACCGCCGCGGGCTCTCAGGCCCGTCACGCTCCCGGTCGCCATTTTACTCGGCAAAGCCGGCAACAGGTACACTTCGCCCTGGTGGCTTTGCAGGAACATCTCCGCCGTGCCCATCAGGACGCCCAGGTTGCCGTCAATCTGGTTTTCGGAAGTAGCATAGGCATTCCCCCCCTTGCGGGAAAAGGTCATGTTGTACGTATGATGCTTCCCGATAATCTGATTGAGGATCTTGTAGGCATGATCTCCCTGGAGCAGCCGCGTGCGGCAGCACATCTTCCAGGCCATGCTCCAGGCGGTGTTATCCGTACGGTCGCCTTTCCAATTCAGGACCACCTCGGCCGCGTCGGCCAGCGCCGGGGTATGGTGGGGCGTGATGTTGCCCGCCGGCATCAGGTCCACCAGGTGCGAGAGGTGGCGATGCTCATTGGGGACGTCCACGTCCTCCAGCCATTCCTGCAGTTGGCCATGTCGTCCGATCCGGTTGGGGGGCAACTGGGCACGCATTGTTTCCAACTGCTGCCGGAAATCCGCATCCACGCCCAGAATTTCGCCGGCCTCAATGACAGACGTGAACAAGCCCCGGATCAACTGACAGTCCATGGTCGTGCCGGCCACGATCTCGCCGTCATCGCCCAGGGTGGGATTGGGCTGTTCGGGCGAGTGGGTGGGATTGGTCAGGAGATAACCGGCGCTGCCGGGGCGAGGATCGGGCACGAGGAAGTCCACAAAGAACTCGGCCGCCCCTTTCATCAAAGGATAGACCTCTGCGAGGAAAGCCGTATCCTGACTGTATTCATAGTGCCACCACAGGTGCATACACAGCCACGCGCCGCCGGTCGGCCAGAGCCCGCCGGGATTGTTAATCGGCGCCGCCCCGCGCCACAGATCGGTATTGTGATGAACCATCCAGCCGTCGGCGCCGTAATGCACGCTCGCCACGGTCGCCCCGGTCTCGGACAAATCCTTAATCATATCAAAAAGCGGCCGGTGACATTCGGGCAGGTTGACCACCTCGGCGGCCCAGTAGTTCATCTCCTCGTTGATATTGAGGGTCATCTTGCCCTCCCAGGAGGGTTCGTACTCATTATTCCATTTGCCCTGCAAATTCAGAGGCTGTGAGCCGGGGCGCGAACCCGCGATCAGCAGGTAACGGGCCATCTGGAAATTCAGGGCGATAAACTGCAGATCGTCGGCGTTGAACAGCGACCAATCATTTTTGGCGGCATTTACCCCGGTCTCGATGTCATTGATACGCTGGTCGGTGGGATTATTGACTTTGCTCGAGGCGCCTAAATCCAGGGTCACCCGGTTAAAGAGGGCCTGGTAATCATCCAAGTGGTCCTGACGCAGAGCGGCATAGCCCCTGGCGGCCGCATTGTTTACGGTTTGTAAACAGATGGCGCTCTCATCGGCGCTGATATCATCATACCGGACAAAGTTGGACGCCGCCCCCAAGATCAGGGTTGCCGCGTTCGCCCCGCTGACCCGCAGGGTTTTCCCGACGGCCGACACGGAACCGCCTTCGCACAAAATCCGAACCCGCGTCTCAAATTCAATATCGCCGGCCAAACCGTTTTGCCCCACATGATCGACCGCACCCCGCAGCACGACATCGTTGCCGCTGACGCTGCTGCTCACGGTGGTATGCGGCGTCGTCAGGGCGCAGGTAAACGTCAGGTTGCCCGATCCGCCGGCCGTCAGGCGCACCACGATCACATTGTCCGGGTAACTGGCAAAACAATCGCGCTGATAAGTGACGCCGCCGGTCGTGTAAGTGACCGAGGCAGTCGCCGTCGTCAGGTCCAACTGGCGGCGGTAGTTCGTGCCGGAGTGGCCAAAAGTCAAACGCAGCTCCGCCGTCGGCTGGTAAGGACATTGACGCAGGGGAACGCTCATAAAATTGTTTTTGGCCGCAAGATTATAGGCGTTGCGTCCCTGGCCGGCCCAGACGTAATTTCGGATCTGCTGCAGGTAGTTGACGGCTCCCGGATGAGAATAGTCATGCGGCCGGCCGGCCCAGACGGTATCCTCGTTGAACTGAATGATCTCTTCGGATATGCCGCCGTAGATCATCGCGGCCAGCTTGCCGTTGCCGATGGGCAGGGCCGAATTGGACGTGGCATTGGATGTATAGGCGGCCGCGCTGTTGTAAAACAGTACCATCGGCCCGGCATCCGCACCGGCAACCTGTGCCAAGACCGGCCACACAACAATCAGCATCAATAAAGCATGGTTTCTCATTGAACCCGTCCTTTCATTCATACGATTCAAAATTTTACTGCGAAAGACTTTGAATTTCCTGTCCACTCAAGGCGACATCATAGATGCGGACCTCGTCGATCAGCCCCTGGAAGCAGCGCCCCGTGCCGTAAGCGCCGATCCGGACATTCCGGGCGGCGGCGTCCAGGCTCGTACGGACCGGTTCATCGACCGAGGCGCTGATCG
>JBNRMP010000133.1:0-23723 GCA_050309685.1 Anaerohalosphaeraceae bacterium | reverse complement strand
ATAAGCTGCCAACCTTTATCATAGTCTCATCTCCGGTTTTGAGGTTTATGGTTTTGGCGAAAACAGTATACCCCATTCCGGAGATGCTTTTTATTCACTTTTCAAATATTTATCTTGGACAAGAGTGTGTTAAAATTATTTTTAATTTTATTGAGATTCCGCTGGCTTTAATTAAATTAAACCGTATATTAATATAATTAAGGCATTAAGGAGAATCAATTATGGGCAATCAGTTGCCGGAGTGGCTCAAGGGGCTGTCAGAAGAAGACCTTCAGTTCATCAAGCGTTTTCTCCTGGCTTCCGGTTCCCTGAAGGACCTGGCGGCCCAGTACGGGATCTCCTATCCGACGGTCCGGTCCCGTCTTGACCGCCTGATCGAGAAGATTCGCCTGCTCGAAAGCGGCAGGGAAAAATCCGACTTTCACAGGGAGGTGAAGCTGATGGTACTGGAGGGAGATCTGAGCATCGCGGCGGCCAAAAAACTGATTAAGTCATACGAAAAGGCATTGGCAAAGGAGCCATCATGAATCCATGGTTTGATCATCACACGGCGAGTATGGTCGGGGGGATTTTGGGCGCTGCCATCGGAATCTGGGGCGGCACGGTTGTCGGGGGGTTCAGTTGGCTGTACGTCAGAAAAGGATGGAAGAAAATTACGTGCTTCCTGTACTTTTTTACGATTGCCGCGGGACTTGTGCTGGCCGGGGTCGGCATTGCCGGGCTTATTGCCGGTCAGCCCTTCTATGTCTGGCGGCCGTTCCTTCTGAGCGGCGGGATCACCGTCTTTGTTATCGGCGGCCTCTTTCCGATTATCCTGCGGCGGTTTAAGGAACGTGAGCAGCGGCTCATGCAGATTAAGGACCTGTGAGGGCACGCTGGGGCGCGAATCCTTTCAGAAAGCGTATTATTCGCAGTCGAGCCACTGTGTCGCCAGGTGCTTAAAGTCCTCGATGTCCACATGGCCGCTTTGGTCGCGGTCGGCGCCCAGGCACCAGTCGGGAGCAAGGCAGAGGGGCTCAAGCCATCCTTCGGCCAGCATCTCCAGCGCCCGCAGGCCGCTGCCCGGCAGGACGATCTGTCCCGGCGGATCGGTTACGGTCAACACTGCGCCCAGGCAACTGCTGTCGATGATGCTGCCCTGGTTGTCCAGCGAGGCGACCGTCAGATCGAAGCCGTTGAGGTCCAGCACCGCGCCGGCGTCAATGACCAGTGCCGTGCCTGCGGGCAGGGCGCTTGCGTTTTCGATCTTCAGCATACCGGCCATGACGCGGGTGGCGCCGGTGTAGGAATTATTTCCTGACAGGATTAATGTGCCGGCATGGCCCTTGACAATATTGCCGCTGCCGCTGAGGTCTCCGCCGAGGACGAGGTCGCCGCCCTCCGTGGAAAACAGGAAGTCCCGGTCGCCCAGCAATCGAATGGGCAGGTTGACAATCTGTGCGGCGGGGGACTCGTTGACGATGTCTCCGACGAGCCCGATACGGTTGCCGCTGAGGGTAAAGCCGCCGGCCGTATCGAGGAAGCGGAGGCCGTTGATCTGCCGGTCCGTCGGCAGGTTGTTGGTCGAGGTGAGCCGAACGGTCCCGTTAAACTGCAGCGAATCGGCCCCGTATGAAGGCAGGTCCCAGTTGCCGCTGTCGGACCAGTTCGCCGAGGCGCCGCCGCCCGTCCAGGTCCGCGTGTTGGGTGAGACGGCCTGCAGTTCGAAGGTCCACTGCTGGGCGAGCGTGTGAAGCCATCGCCATTGTCGCGTCATCGAACCGACGGCCGAATTCTCCACGGAGATCGCTTTGCCGGTGGCCTTGTTCAGGATGCGCCACGAACCGTCGCTGAGTGTCTCGAAGGCCCATTTCTGCGGATCGTTGTTCAGATCCGTGTATTGCCGGATGGATGCGCCGTCGCTTGCGGAGCCGCTTTGCAGATCGACCGTCAGGCCGCTGCCGACGTTGACGATTTTCGTATAGCCGTCAAAGGTGGGGATGAATCGCCATTTTTCATACGGGCCGCCGGTCCAGTTGGCGATGCTCAGCCGGGTTCCGGCGCTGCCGTTGGTTACGCGCGCCGCCAGGCCTCCGTATTCCGTGCGCAAATTGTAAATCCCCGTCGGGGTGAGCCAGAACTGCTGATGGCCCGGCTGCGAGGGGTCCCATGTGTTGACCTGCATGGAGGCGCCGGCGACGTTTTGGGCGTTTGCCACTTCCATCGCCATCCCGGTAGCGACGTTGATCATGCGAAAGGCGCGGTTGTTGGTCTGGACGACCTGCCAGCGGTGGGCATTGTTCGATCTGTTGTAGGTGACCAGCCGGACCGGCTTGCCGGGGCCGTAGATGTTGTTCGGATTGCCGTCGGGGCTGACGACGGCCAGCACCTTGTTGTTTGCCTGGCAGGTGATCTTGTATTGATTGAGCCCGACGCGGGTGAAGTTCCAGACCTGGTTGGTCCCTCCGTTCCAGCCCCAGAGCTGCGGCGTATCGGAATAGCCGTCCGCTTCGAGATACAAGCCGCCCGCCGGGGCGCCGGGTTCGCGGTTCATGCCGCAGACCATGGCATAGTTGCCGTTGGCCAGGTTCCAGCCCGCCCTCGGCCAGCCGTCGTCGCCCCAGATCAGGGTGCGGATACCGAGGGTGTGTTCGCCGCCGTTCCAGCCGTCGTAGAAGTGAAATGAGAACATCTCCAGACCGTCCTGGGCATTGACGATGCCCATGTGGCCGGGGCCGATCTCCCGTCCGACGGAGCCGCACTCGGGCCTGGGGATCGTAACATCGTTAATGACATCATAGTTTGCGTTGAAGTCGCGCCCGAGGAAGAGCGTGCCGTTATCGTGGTTGAGTACGTTGTTGCCGTCCTTGTCATAGTAGGGGCCGGTAATGTTTTGGGAGCGGGCATAGCGAATGAAATAGGTGCTGCTCGTACCCGAACAGCAGCGTTCCTGGTTGAAGAACAGGTAGTACCAGCCGTCTTTGTAATAGAGATAAGGGGCCTCGATCCAGGCGCGGGCCAGTTGGGTGGATGATGTGCCGGCCTTGACCATGCCGGTTTCGGGATCGAGCTGGTAGAGCCAGATGCCGCCGTTCGAATAGCCGTTGCCGCTCGGGTGTCCGAACGACCCCGCCGCCAGCCACAGGTTGCCGCTCTGGTCAAAGATCAGGGTCGGATCGATGCTCCGGCGATAGTCCGTGCACAGGGCCGTGTCGAGAACGGCGCCCTGATCGACCCAGTCGCGATCGGCGATGCTTGAGCCGATGGCCAGACCGCAGACGGACCGTTCGGTGCAGTCGGTATCGCGGCACATGTTGCGGGAGTAGAAGAGATAGTACAGGTCGCCGACTTTGATGATATCCGGGGCCCAGAGGTTCCAGGACCAGCCCCATTCGCAGGTTCTCAGGTAGTCCGCCATGTACGACGGCACCCCGGCGGAATAGCTGAAGGGTTGGGATTCCAAACTCCAGTTAATCAGGTCGGTAGAGGAGCGGAGAACAATATTATTACCGGTCGAAAAACACCAGTACTTGCCGTTTTCGTAAACGATTGTAGAGGGATCATGACAGGCGGTTATGTAACCTGTCAGCTCAATGGCATATAATGGACATACTAAGGCCGATATCGCTATGCAAAAGGTCAGTTTCTTCATCATCTCTCCTTGGCTCCGATTTGGAAACAAAACATCCCACATGTATATACCCCATATTACCTTTGCATTTCGCTCAAATAATTCACAAAATGATCCAAAATCTTTAAAATAACCAACCGAAGTAGGGCTACAATATCATTTTTGGTTGTCCGCGATTTTCAGGTCTGGGTTTTGCAAGCGCTGTCTGTCGCCACGCTGTTTTTCAAAAAACCCTTGTCTTTTGACCGGGACGCTTTTAGAGTATCGAAGACATGAAAAACCATTTTTTACCCCGGAGATATTGAATGGCAGCAAGGAAATTCAAACGCATTGCCGTAATGACCGGCGGCGGCGACTGCCCCGGCCTGAACGCCGTCATCCGCGCGGTTACCAAGACGGCTATCCACAAATACGGCATGGAGGTCTGGGGGATCGAGGATGCTTACGAGGGCCTTATCGAGGACCGCATTCACCCGCTGACCTTTGACAACGTCAGCAATATTCTGACGCTGGGCGGCACGATCCTGGGCTCGTCGAATACGACCAATCCCTTCGCCTACATTCCGCCGGATTCGAAAACGAAGCGGAAGATCGATGTGTCCGGCCGCTGCATCGAGAACCTGCGCAAGCGGGGCATCGAGGCGCTGGTGGCCATCGGCGGCGACGGCACGATGGCTTCCGCCGCGGCCTTCGCCAAAAAGGGCCTGACGATCATGGGCGTGCCCAAGACGATCGATAACGACGTTTGGGGCACGGACATCACCTTCGGCTTCAACACCGCCGTCAACACGGCCACCGAGGCCATCGACAAGATCCACACGACCGCCAGCAGCCACCACCGTGTCATGCTGGTGGAGGTGATGGGGCGCTACGCGGGCTGGATCGCTCTCTATGCGGGCGTGGCCGGCGGGGCGGACGTCATCCTCATCCCCGAGATCCCCTACGAGCCCGAGAAGGTGGCCCAGGTCATTACCCGACGGTCGCAGAAAGGGCGGCGGTTCAGCATCATCGTGGTCGCCGAGGGCGCCAGGGCCAAAGGCGGCGGTATGGTCATCGCCAAGATGGTCAAGAACAGCCCCGATCCGATCCGCCTGGGCGGCATCGCCTTTGTCCTGGCCGACCATCTTGCGCAGATGACGGGGCTGTCCTGTCGCGGCGTCAATCTCGGTCATGTCCAGCGGGGCGGCAGCCCGACGCCGTGGGACCGCGATTTGGCGACGATGTTCGGCCATCACGCCGTCGAATGCCTCGTGCGGGGGCAGGTCAACCACTTGGTCAACTGGAAGGACGGCCGGCTCGGCGAGATTCCTCTCCGGCAGATTGCCGGCAAAATCAAGACCGTCCCGCGAAATCACCCGATGATTCAGGCCGCCAGGGCCGTCGCCACCAGCTTCGGGGTATGAACAATATCGCTGGGGCCGACTTATATATAATAGCGCTCCCCTCGGGACGGGGAGACCATGATGATGCCTTAAAACCCGGAGCACTGCCCCCGGGTTGAATTATAATCGGTCTTTTGGGCCGATCCTGCGATATTTTGCTGGATTTACGCAAGGACAAGAAGATCGCGCAGCTTGTCGAGAAGCTGCGCACGCACAAGCCCGCCGACGGCCCCCTTTCCGTCGATGGGACGTGGGGGTCCTTTGCGCGCCTTCTGGCGGCGCAGATCCATACGAAGCTGGGCCGGCCGGTTCTCTACATCAGTCCCCACATCGACGACGCCGACGACGCGTGCGATGATCTGAGCGTCTTCCTCAACCGGCCCGTCGAGACCTTCCCCGTCTGGGAGGGCGAGGAGAACACCCTCGAAGCCGCCGATGAGATCGGCGCCCAGCGGCTGCGGCTTGTGATGGACCTGGGCCGCCGGGAGGTTGCCGCCCGGCCGTTCGTGATCACGACCTCCATCCAGGCGCTGCATCAGCCGGTGCCGCGCCGGGAGGAGCTCGCCCGAAGCTCGCTGGACCTGACGGCGGGCGGCGCCATCGAGCCGCAGCACGTCGTCGATTGGCTCGTCGATCACAACTTCGAGCGGGTGGACAGCGTTGATATTCCCGGCCAGTTCGCCATGCGCGGCGGCATTCTCGACATCTTCGCCCCGGTCGCCGCGACCGGCGCCGGCGGCTCGACCTCGCAGCCGCAGGCCGTCCGCGTCGAGTTCTTCGGCGATACCATCGAAAGCATCCGCGGCATCGACCTCGACACACAGCGGTCCGCCGTCGAGATTCGCTCCATCCGCATCGTCGCCCCCGCCCCGCAGGAAATCTTTGAAAAAACCGAGCTGCTGATTAATCTCCTGGGGCCCGAGACGATCATCATACTCGAAGAGCCGGCCGAAATCGCCGAGGTCTCCGAGGTCTTCTTCGCCCGCATCGACGATTCTCGCGGGCTCTATCCGTTTGCGGTGATCTGGAAGGCGATTCAAAACTTCACGACACTTCAGATCAGCCGTTTCGGGGCCGGCGAGGAAGACCTCCACCTCGACGTGACCAGCGTCCAGGAGTATGAGCACAAGGGCCGTGCCGACTGGAAGGATCATCACAAAATTCTCGAACTTTTGCTCGAACGGGCGGCCGATCACCAGGTTTGGCTTTACTGTGAAAACCACGCGGAGATTCAGCGAACCCGAGAGATTCTCAAAGAGATTCGCCCCGACCTGCCCGGCTCCTTTCACCTGCCGCTGGGCTGCATCAAGCAGGGCTTTTTCGTCCGCTCGCTCAAGTCGATTGTCGTAACCCACCACGAGATTTTCGGCCGCACATCCGTCCGCCGCCGCGTCCGCTCCATCCGCACCGCCTCGCCGATCGACAGCTTGCTCGACCTGCAGAAGGGCGATATCGTCGTTCATGTCGCCTACGGCATCGGCAAATACATCGGCGTCGAGACGATGCAGAAGGGCGAGAGCTTCGAAGAGTACGTAACCCTCGAATACGCCGACAAGGTGAAGATTCACGTTCCCGTCTCGAGCATCCATCTCATCCACAAGTTCATCGGCGCCATGCCCAAGCGTCCGCCGCTCTCGAAGATCGGTACGAAGAAGTGGGAGCAGCAGAAGCTCCGCGTGGCCCGGGGCGTGCAGGAGCTTGCCGCCGACCTGCTGGAGATTCAGGCCCGGCGTGAGAAGCTCGGCGGCTATGCCTACGGCCCCGACACCCACTGGCAAGGCGAGTTCGAGGAGAGCTTTCCCTACCAGGAGACGCCCGACCAGCTCGTCGCCGCCGGCGAGATCAAGGCAGACATGGCGGGAGAAAAGCCGATGGACCGGCTGCTCTGCGGCGATGTGGGCTACGGCAAGACCGAGCTGGCCATGCGGGCCGCCTTCAAGGCCGTACAGGCGGGCAAGCAAATCGCCGTCCTCGTGCCCACGACGGTGCTCTGCGTGCAGCACGGCCGCACCTTCACGGAGCGCTTCGCGGACTTTCCCGTCCGCATCGGCGTCCTCAACCGCTTCACCGCGCCCCGGGAGGTGAAACAGATCCTCTCCGAGGCCCGCCGCGGTACGCTCGACATCCTCATCGGCACCCACCGCCTGCTCTCCGGCGATGTGGCCTTCAAAGACCTGGGCCTGCTGATTATCGACGAGGAGCAGCGGTTTGGCGTTGAGCACAAGGAGCGGCTCAAACGCTTCCGCCTGAACGTGGACATCCTGACGATGACCGCCACGCCCATCCCGCGCACGCTGCACATGTCGCTGCTGGGTCTGCGCGACATCAGCTCGCTCTCCACGCCGCCGCTGGACCGCCGCAGCGTCGTTACGAAGGTGGCCCGCTGGGACCCCGAGCTCATCCGCCGCGCGATCAACTTCGAGCTTGCCCGCGACGGCCAGGTCTTCTACCTGCACAACCGCGTCCGCACCATCGAACAGGCCGCCCTGGGTCTCAGGAAAATCCTCGCCGATCCGAACATCCGCATCGATATCGCCCACGGCCGGATGCACAAGCACGAGCTGGAGGAGGCGATGATCCGCTTCGTTACCGGCCAAACCCAGGTCCTGGTCTGCTCGACGATCATCGAGGCGGGCCTGGACATCCCCAACGCCAACACGATCATCATCACCGAGGCCGACCGTTTCGGCCTGGCTCAGCTCCACCAGCTTCGCGGCCGCGTCGGACGCTACAAGCATCGGGCCCATGCCTACATGCTCCTGCCGCAAAGCCGCTCCGTCAGCCCGGACGCCGCCCGCCGGCTCAAGGCCATCGAGGAGTTCTCGCAGCTTGGAGCGGGTTTTCGCATCGCCCTGCGCGACCTGGAGATTCGCGGCGCCGGCAGCATTCTCGGACCCGAGCAGTCCGGCCACATCCAGACCGTCGGCTATGAGCTCTACTGCCGTATGCTCGCCGACGCGGTCCGCCGGCTCAAAAACGAGCCGGTTGATCAGCCGCCCGCCGCCGTCATCGACCTGGGCGTCTCGGCGACGATCCCCAAAAGCTACATCCCCTCCGACCGCCACCGGATGGACGTCTATCGCCGCATCTCCGTCGCCCGCAACCCGGTCGATCTCAAGCGGCTCCACGAGGAACTGCGCGATGTCTTCGGCCCCGTGCCCCCGCAGGTCGGGCTGCTGATGGACCTGGCGGAGATTCGTCTCCTGGCCGACCGGTGGAACATCAAGAGCATGATCGTTCAGAAACCCGATGTGATCTTCCGCTTCGGCGAGTCCGCCGGTGCAGCCGATCTCTTCGCCCGCGCCCCCGGCCGCATCGCCATCCCCGACCCGCGGACCGTTCACATGCGGCTGGAGAAGGCGTACTTCGAACCCGCCACACTGCTGCCCGTCCTCCGCCGGCTCCTCTCACGCGGCGGCCGATAAACCCGTTCCCCCGGCTGTTTCGTGTGACCTCAAAGCGGCCGACGGTCAAATCACCCGAGGCGTTTTTCTCTTTGCAAGAAGTATGAGAAGGGCCCCCGTCGCGGCCAGCGCCAGCGTGCCCGGGGCGGGCGTGACGGCCGGAGGCGGGCCCGACAGCGGCTCGGTGTGAACAACGAGCGTGGACCGCTTCAACTGAATTCCGTCGCCGTCCCAGAGCAGATCGCCCAGTCCCTTGTCTCGCGAAAATTCGATATTCGCCCGGGCCTGGACCGATCCGTTCAGCCGGCTCGCATCCAGGTCAACGGCAATGGTGTCGCCTCCCATCCGGCAGTCATCCATCCCATCGACGCAAAGGGTTACCTTGTCCAGCCCTTCCCGCCGGTCGTCAAAGTCCAGGAACGCCGTTTCCAGGCAGTTGTCGATTCCGACGGTCTCCAGCGTCAGCGTGGCCGAAACGATCCGCACGGAGTCCGTATCCGGCAGCGGGTGAATCCAGGTCGTCGTGGGACGATTGCCGATGGCATTGAAAACCCATCCCTGGGCGTTCCAGATCGTGCCGTTTTTTTGAAAGTTGTAAACATGCGTAAACACCGGTTGTGCCCCGGCCAGTCCGACCGCCAGAAGCAGCAGATAAATGGGTACCTTTCTCATATGTTTCCTTCCGTTTGCAACAGCGTATCATTCTCTAACCGGGAAGGCCGCGAAACAACGGCTGCGCATCCTTCTCGAAGAAAGAGTATAACGCTTTTCCCGCATCGGAAGGATAGGGACAAATCCCAAATGAGTCCCTGATGATCTCTCAAATCAGGCAGGGTGAAAGCATTAGAAAACGCATCGGACCCGTCGGCGGGAGGGGGGAGCAGCCCCCCGCCCCCGGACCTCTCGTCAAAGTCCTGATGATCCGGCCGGCACGCCGGTCAGTTCTTTTTCTCGCTCTGCGCGTGTTTTGTCCGGTTTTCGGTACCCTTCACGCGTTCGAGGGTGTGCGCTTCCGACCAAACGGCCCTGTCCGCCGCCGGGTTTCGCAAAAACTCCTGGAGCTCGGCCGTCGAGGCGGTCAGGATGACCCGGCCGTCCCGCACTTCATGCTTGACCATCTCCGGCTTCTCCTTCAGCAGGTCCCTCACCTTCTCCGGGTCCATCAGGCAAACCACGAGGTTCGGGTCCGTCGCCTCCAGCTTTACAAAGGTATGCATCGGCAGCCAGTTGAACCGGAGGTAATCGTTATCTTCGCAGATCGCCTCGTCAACCGGGAACCAGTCCATGTATCGCCGGCCGTCCATGTTGACCAGTTTCGCCGTGAAGCGGCCGTCCTGGGGTTTGCCGGCTTCGTCCTGGACGATTGTCAGCAGGTAGCCATCCTCGCCGTCGGGCTCGAAGTGCCAGACGTCTTCGCCTTTCCACGTCCCCAGCAGCCCTTCGTCAAAGATCAGGGTCTCCTCGGTGTAGAGCTCGTGCAGCGAGGGTACACACCCGATCAGCAGCACGGCCGCACAAACACATCCTCGAACAATCGAACGCTTCATGGCAAACTCCTTTCTTATCGATTCAATGATAAACCGGATATAGTATAACGCTGAAAGCGTCGGCGGCTCAACCCAAAAATCCTGTGCAGCGGCGTTGTTTTCCGGTACAATGCCTGCATGGTCAGCTACGACGACAAAGACAGGTACACCATTCAGCGCGAGCAGATGATCCGGACGGACCTTCGGGGCCGGGGCATCACCGACCCGCGGGTGCTCGCGATGATGGGCCGAATCCCGCGCGAGGCGTTCCTCACGGAGAACTACCACAAGAACGCCTACGAGGACAACCCGCTGCCGATCGGGATGGGCCAGACGATCAGCCAGCCGTACATCGTTGCACTGATGACCCAGTCGCTGCGGCTCAAAGGTGAAGAGGAAGTGCTGGAAATCGGCACCGGTTCGGGCTACCAGACGGCGATCCTCGCCGGGCTTTGCCGGCAAGTGTGGACGGTGGAGCGGTTTGGCGAACTCTCCGCCCGGGCGCAGGCCGTGTTAGGCCGCCTTTGCATCGACAACGTCGAATACGCCATCGGCGACGGCAGCGAGGGCTGGCCCGAGGATCGCCGATTCGACCGCATCATCATAACCGCCGCCGTGCCGGAGGTTCCCGAACCGCTTGACGGGCAGCTCAAAGACGGCGGGCTTATGGTCGCCCCGCTGGGCGACGACTGGACCCAGATGCTCACGCTCATCGAGAAGAAGGACGGCCGGCTTTGCCGCACGCCCCTCACCGCCTGCCGCTTCGTCCGCCTCATCGGCCGGTATGGATTCAGCGAATGAACTCCGTTTCATCGTCAAGCAGGAGCGTAACCTGCTCCTCCCTGGAGGGCCGGGTATAGCGCAGGCGATAGATCCTGCTGCGGTAATCGTCGGAGATCAGCAGAGTGCCGTCAGGGGCCTGGATCACATCGACGGGACGGCCGAGCACCTCGCCGTCGGCGCTCAGAAAGTCCACGTACTTCAGTTCGCCGTAGGGCCGGCCCCCCTCGAACAGAACGCGGGTTACGCAGTAGCCTGCCCTGGGGGTCCGGTTCCATGAACCGTGATAGGCGACGAAGGCGTCCCCCCGGCAGGCGGCGGGAAACTGCGAGCCGTTATAGAACTCCATCGCGTTGGGCGCCCAGTGGGCCTTCGTCTTCCAGGCGGGCGGGATGTTGCGGGCGGCGAGCTCGACGATGTCCTTGCGGTCCATGTATTCATAGCGGGGGAGGTTGTCCCCGACGATGAAGGGGTGGCCGTAGAAGCCGCCCTCGACGTAGCGGTTCATTTCGTCGGGCGGGTTGAGATTCGTGATCGGCTGGCGGCCCCTGCCGTTTTTTTGCTCCAGGACCCGGCCGAAGCGGTCGGAGCCGTGATCCATGCCCCAGATCTCATTCGTGCCGGGACGGACCACGAGCTTTTCCGTGTTGCGCAGGCCCGAGGCGAAGAGCCGCCGGTCCGAGCCGTCGAGGGCAAAGGAGAAGATTTTCTGCCGCTCGGTGTCCGTCTCGTCGGTGATGTTGCCGCTGTCGCCGATGGAGGTATAGAGGCGGCCGTTGTGCAGGAGGATCGACCGCCACCAGTGCCCCGTGCCGCCCGGCCGCGAACCGACGGGAATCACGGCGACGGTTTCATCCGCGCTGCCGTCGCCGTCCGTGTCGCGGGCGCGGAGGATGCCCGTCGAGACCGAAAACCAGAGCCAGCCGTCGTGCCAGAAGAGACCGTGGACCATGGGGTGATCCGTGACGAAATCGGCCGTCCGCTCGTAGTAGCCGTCGCCGTCGGCGTCTTTGCAGCTTACGATCCGCTTTTCATCGGGGATCGAGACATAGAGCGTGCCGTTTGGGTCCGTTTCGAGAAATCGCGGCTTCCTCAGTTCGCTCTGAACGACGCTGAGCGCAAAACCGTCGCGGACGGTGATGTTCGGATCGGCATCCCTCGCCGCCGCTGCCATAGCCGCAGAGGCCAGCAGCGCCAGCGCGGCCGGTAAACCGTTCTTCATTTTCAGCTCCTTCTTGTTTTATAGCCTGTCTCGCCGCTTTCTTTACGGCGATTCCTCCTGATTTGCTTTCACTGCCGAGCGCCCCTCATGTTCATCGGCTGGCCGTACACGGAGGAGCGGGCGGTGATGAAGAGCATCCGTCCCCCCGAGCCCCCGAAGGTGAGATTCGAGGGCGTCTCGGGCGTCTCAATCGTCCCGAGCAGAAGGCCCTGCGGGCTGTAGATGCTCACGCCCACGTCGGTCAGATAGATATTGCCGAGCTCATCGATAGTCATGCCGTCGGAGCCCTGGGGGACAAAGAGACTCTTGTCGGCGAGCGTGCCGTCCGGCCGGATCGTGTACGACCAGGTCCGGCCGGCGCCGTGGTCGGCGACATAGAGCGTCCGTCCGTCCGGCGTGCCGACCAGGCCGTTGGGCCGGACCATGTCATCGATCACCCGGATGACCTGCGAGCGGTCGGGAGTCAGAAAATAGACGTGCTCGCCGTCCTGGGGCAGATTCTCCCGGCTGCCGTATCGCGGGTCGGTAAAGTAGATGCCGCCGTCGGGACGGATCCACAGGTCGTTAGGACTGTTGAATGGCTTGCCGTCGTACTCGGAGGCCAGGACGGTGATATTGCCCTTCGGATCGATTGCGATGATCTCGCCGCTGCCGCCGGCGCAGCCGATCAGCAGACCGTCCGGCGCGAAGGCCAGGCCGTTGGTCCGGCGGCTGTTTTCAAGGAAGATCGAGATCTCCCGGCGGGTGGACCAGCGGTGAATTCGGCTGGCGGAAATGTCGGTAAAGAAGACGTTGCCGTCCCGGTCGGCCGCGGGACCCTCGGTGAACTGAAAGCCGCCGCCAAGCCGCTGCAGGGCGGCCTCCTCTCGAATGAGCGGCGACGAGGCGATTTCAGGACAACGATAGCAGCCGGCGCCCAGGCAAACCGCCAGCAGCAGTGCGGCAGCGATTCTTCGATTCATAAGAACGTCTCCTTTCATGCAGGTTTTTCTCTTTATTGTAATACCGGCAGAGCCGGAGGAAAAACGAAAAAGGGTCAGGAGCCGTTTTTTTGTTGATTCCTATTTCTTGCAGCTTTTGTCCGGGCCGGCCTTAATGACCCGTTCAATCTCCTCGGCCGACATCCCCCGCTCGATCATCAGACTCTTGAGCTCATCGGCCGACCGCTGTTTTATAATCGCGACGATGCTGCCGCAGATAATCGCGATAATGGGAATACTGAAAATCATCAGGATCGGGAATATCGGCACTTCTAACAGTTTATGTACCCATGTCATTACGGTCTCCTTAAACAATAACCCGTATGTCAACACAGACGCAGAGCCCATCCAACCATTACACCGACCGCCCCAAAAAGACAAGAAAAATTATTTTAACGATATAGTGGATACATTGTGGTGGGCATAAAACGGAAATGATCTCAAAAAACGGCGGCATCAGAGTCGTTATATCCGATTATAATTAAGCTCTTTCGAGATTTAGTCGATAAAAAGTTTGGTCGGATTTGCCGGTCCTGCGTAGTAAAAAAGCGTTCCTTGATGGACACTAAATCCTGTTATGCGATAGCATAAATCCTGATATAGGTGGGCCATGATTGAAAAAGACTTGGATTCGCTAAATCAGCAGGTCGATGAGCTTAACCGCCTGATCGATGAAACGACCCAGCCGGAGAAGGTTGACGAGGATCTCAGGAGCAAGCGGAACATTCGCCTGGGCATCCTGATCCTGATGATGCAGGATGGGGCGCTGCCGGATCCCTATGTCCATCGGCTCGGCAAATGGCTGGCGGCCGACGCCTCCGCTCGCGAATATTACCTCGAATTTATGGAACTGTGCGCCATGCTGCGGTTTCACTTTCAGCCCGATCTGGTCCAAAAGTCCATCGCCGCCGTCACCGGCAAAAAGGCAAAGTAAGACGGGGGCCTTTATCCGCGGCAAGCCCTTCGCGGCTAAAAATATAAACTCCCGCTTGACATTTTTCCTCGCGTTTGTCAAGGTGTACGCAAATCACCTTTGATGTTCTCAGGACGAAGAAAGCATGACGTGCATGAAGTGGCTCAAAGAGGCCGTGTTTTACCAGGTCTATCCGCAGAGTTTCTATGACGCCAACGGCGATGGAATCGGCGATATTCCGGGCCTGATCGAAAAGCTCGATTATATTCAATGGCTGGGATGCAACGCGATCTGGATCAATCCCTGTTTCGAGTCGCCCTTCGAAGACGCGGGATACGATGTGAGCGATTTCTACAAAGTCGCTCCGCGCTACGGGACCAACGCCGATCTGAAGCGGCTCTTTTGCGAGGCGCACAGGCGGGGCATGCGGGTGCTGCTGGACCTGGTGGCGGCGCATACTTCGGATCAGCACCCGTGGTTCAGGGCCTCGGCAAAGCCGGAGAAGAACCGTTATACGAACTGGTACCTCTGGACGGACAGCGTGTGGACGAAGCAGAAGGGCGAGTTAACGCTGATCCGCGGCCGCTCGGCCCGCGAGGGCTGCTATATCCCCAACTTCTTCGCTTCGCAGCCGGCGCTGAATTTCGGCTTTGCAAAGCCGCAGCAGCCCTGGCAGCTTCCGGTGGACCATCCCGACGTGCGGGCCGTGCGCGAGGAGATGAAAAACGTCCTGCGCTGCTGGCTGGACGCCGGGGCCGACGGTTTTCGCGTGGACATGGCGTTTTCCATCGTGAAGAACGACCCCGGCCGGAAGGAGACAAGCCGATACTGGCGCGAAGTACGGGCGATGCTCGACCGCGAATATCCGCACGCGGCCCTGCTGGCGGAGTGGTCCTCGCCGACGGAGGCAATCCGCGCGGGCTTCCACGTCGATTTCATGATCCAGATCAACAGCTTCGTCTATAACTATCTGTTTCGCTGCGAAGGCCGGCGCAACCACTGGAAGAAGGGCGACGGCCACAGCTTCTTCGAGAAGCGCGGCCGGGGCGACATTGGGGCGTTCATGGGGCCGTTTATGGAATACCGGAAGAAGACTCGGCGAAAGGGGTTCATCTGCGTGCCGACGGGCAATCACGACATTACGCGACTGGCCTACGGACGCGACCGCCGGCAGATCGAAATCGCTTTCGCGTTTTTGATGACGATGCCGAGTCTGCCGCTGATCTACTACGGCGACGAGATCGGGATGCGGTATATCGAGGGGCTTGCGAGCAAGGAGGGCGGCTACGAGCGGACGGGCTCGCGGACGCCGATGCAGTGGACGCCGGGACGCAACGCGGGCTTTTCGCGGGCGGCGAAAAAGTCGCTGTATCTGCCGGTGGACGCGTCGGCGTCGGCGCCGAACGTGGAGAGTCAGCGGGCGAGAAAAGACTCGCTGCTTTGGCATGTGCGGCGACTGGTGGAGCTGCGGCGGGAATCGAAGGCCCTCGGGCCGGACGGCGAACTGGAGATTCTGTATATGGAACCAGGCCGCTATCCATTTATCTATCTCCGCCGGCGAAGACGTCAGCGATACCTCGTGGCCTTCAATCCGGCGGGCCGGGAGGCGGGCGCGAACATTTTGCTGCCGGCATCCGAAAAGATAGAGAAGAAGATCGGCCTGGGGCCGATTGAGCTGACACGGGCCGGCGAGAAGTGCCGGGTCCGGATGGGGCCGGAGAGCTACGGGATTTTCGAGCTTTGATTGCATTCGGCGGAAAATGTGCTTTAATGGAGAGAGCGGATGCAGAACATCAGTGACTTTAACAGGAGTACAAGATGATTCGTACGGCGAATCCGGCGCTGCGGCAGGATGTGTTTGAGGCGGTGCCTTACTATGGGGAGCAGACGCGGGCGATGACGGTGCAGGGCACGGTCAACCGCACGGGGCTGCTGCTGGGGCTGGTGATCCTGTCGGCGTCGTGGACGTGGAACGTGTTTGTTACGGGCGGCAATTTTACGCCGTACCTGATCGGGGGGCTGATCGGCAGCCTTGTCGCGGCGATTGCGACGATCTTCGCCAAGCGGTGGGCGGCCTTCACAGCGCCGGTGTACGCGGTAATGGAGGGGCTGCTGCTGGGGGGGATCTCGGCGGCGTTCGAGCAGCAGTTTCCGGGAATTGTGGTTCAGGCGATCTTTCTGACGTTCGGGACGCTGGCGGCGCTGCTGGTGGCCTATACCAGCCGGATCATCAAGCCGACGGAGAATTTCAAGCTGGGGGTGTTTGCGGCGACGGGCGGGATCGCCCTGTTTTACCTGGTTTCGATCGTGCTGGGCTTTTTCGGGGTCGGGGTGCCGCTGATTCACAGCAGCGGGCCCTTCGGGATCGCCTTCAGCGTGTTCGTGGTGATTATCGCGGCGCTGAACCTGGTGCTGGATTTTGATTTCATCGAGAACGGGGCGGCCCGCGGGGCGCCGAAGTACCTGGAGTGGTACGCGGCGTTCGGGCTGCTGGTCACGCTGGTCTGGCTGTATCTCGAGATGCTGCGGCTGCTGGCCAAGCTCCAGAGTCGACGTTAACGTTTAAGTTTTGGGGGCGCATGTTTTTTCTCAAGGCGATACTGAGACGGCTGCCGAACCGAAGGAGCATGCGGAGTCACTTTCTGCACGGCGTGTTCGGGCGGGTGATCCTGTCGGACGACCTGTGGCACATCAGCCGCCGGTCGCTGGCGGGCGGCCTGGCCCTGGGGCTGTTTGTCGCGTTTACGCCGACGATGCCGTTTCACATGGTGCTGGCGTGCCTGGGGGCGATTTACTTTCGCGTGCACCTGCCGATTGCGCTGGCGGCCTGCTGGGTCAACAACCCGGTAACGGTGGTGCCGATCTATATGAAGGCGTGGCAGACGGGACGGCACGTGCTCAACTGGATGCCGTGGGTGGCTGATACGCTGGACCCCCACGTCCACAATGTCAGCATGAACGGGCTGCTGGTCAACTCGATGTACCTGTGGACGGGATCGCTGATCTTCGCGACGGCGGCGGGGGGCCTGAGCTGGCTGCTGGTGCACTGTGTCTGGCGGGACAGGCCCAGGGGAACGCGGCTACTGACGGCAGGAGAGACGGAGACGAAACCGGCGGCACAGCCGGACGTCGAACCGCAAACGTAGTCCGCCGATGAACCGCAGACCGAATCGGCGGGCCTCACTCACTCGCCGGAAGGATAAAGTCGCCGATGGTGACGGCGGCAATGAGGGCGGGATCGACGGGGGGAGCGGCGACGGTCAGCAAATGATCCTGCACGCGGCGGACAATCGCCAGCACCCGGTCCTCACCGTCGGCGTCGGTCAGGGCCCCGATGCGGCCGGGCCAGTTGTCTTTGCGGCCGGCGTGATACGTCTGCACGCTCAGGTCGTCGAGGTCCAGCGTCATCTCTTTTGCATTTTCAAAGTAAGCTTCCAACCGTTTTTGGCGGTACTGCCGGCGAAAATTTTCCGATTTGCCCCGGACCTCGGGCGATACGGGAATCCGTTCGATGGGGATGCTGAGATGGTCCACGCCGCGCAGGATCGGCTCCAGTTCGCCGCTTCGCTGGAGGGCGAGGATGGAACGCGGGCGGACAACCTTGACGACGTTCCACCAGAGGGCCGCCGCCGCGCCGCCGGCGATATAGCCCGGCGTGTCGATCAGGACGGTCTCGCTCAGCGAGCGGACAGCCTCGACGGCCCGCACCAGCGAGCTTATGAGTTGAAGCAGGTGGCCGACGGGCGTAACATGGCCGACGAAACGAATGCCGTCGGCGTCGAGATACGGCCGGTCCCCCGCGGGGCCGTCGAGCACCCGCCAGCCCACGCAGCCCGGCGGTCCAACGGCCGACTGACCCGGGTCGCAGTCCACCAGCCCGACCGGCCGCGAGGCGGCCAGCCGATCCGCTATTCGCCGGATCAGCACCGTCTTGCCCGTATCCACCCCGCCGAGAACGAGGCAGACGCCCCCAGCCAGCCGCATCAGTTTATCCGTCTGCGCAAGCTCCATTATATGATCGCCTTTACCGATCCTTTCCCTCGACTCGAGGGCCTTAGCGTTCCTGCGGTCCGTTGAGCATCTCCACCTTCAGCGGCGCGGCCTGGCCCTTCTTGTCTTGGCCCATGTAGAGCATTAGGTGCGGGAAGGGGATCTGGATGTTCCGCTCATCGAACGCCTTCTTGAGCCGCTTGTTGAACTCGCGGCCGACGGCCCACTGGCGGCTCGGCTTGGTCATGGTGCGGGCCTTGATGATGATGCCCGAATCGCTGAACCTGTCGAGGCCGAGGATCTCGATGGGGTCGAGGATGTCCAGCGAGAAGACGGGGTCGTCGCGCATCTGGCGGTCCACCATCTTGATCACCTCGATCACCTCATCCACGTTCTCTCGGTGGGATACGCTGATATCAAAGACATAGCGGGAATAATCCTTGGTCATATTGGTGACGATGGTAATCTCGCCGTTGCGGACGAAATGGACATTGCCGGCGGCATCCCGCAGGATCGTCAGGCGGAGGTTCATCTTCTCTACGAGCCCCGACTTGCCCGCGATCTCAACGATGTCGCCGATGCGGATCTGGTCGTCCATGACGATGAAGAAGCCCGTGATGATGTCCTTGACGAGGTTCTGGGCGCCGAAACCCACGGCGATGCCGACGACGCCCGCCGCCGTCAGAATCGGCCCGATCGGAATCTGAAGCTCGCTGAGAATCATTACGGTCCCGACGATCAGCAGTACGACCGTCAGGAAATTCTCCACCACGCTGCTGAGCGTCTTGATGCGTTTCTTCTGCTCATCGTCCTTGATCCTGGCCGCCCCGAAGATCACCTTGTTGATGAACAGTCGGGTCAGCTTGACGGCGACCAGCGTCATGACGACGATCAAAGCAATCCTCGTGCCGTGATCGAGAAGCCAGCCGGGAACCTCGCCGAGGGTAAATCCCGGAGCGGCGGCATCGTTCTTTGCGGCCGACTGGGCAAGAAGCCGGCCCCAAAACGGGCTTAGAGTTTCTCCCATAGTACAATCCTTTCCATTGAGGTATCAGCGAAACTATAACAGACCCAGAGCATAAATTCAACTCTCTACTCTCTATGAGAGCCGTTCCTTGAAGCCCTCATAGGTGAACCGCCGCTGAAGATGATATTCATCCGTATCTGGATCATAGAGAACGATATCCGGCAGGTTGATGCCGTTGAACATGGTGTTTTTGACCATCGTGTAGTGGGCCATGTCGTGGAAGACGAGCTTGTCGCCGACTTTTAGCGGCTGATCGAACGAGTAATCGCCGATGACGTCGCCCGCCAGGCAGGTCGGCCCGGCCAGACGGTAGGTATGTTTTTTCTCGCCGGGTTCGGCCCCGCCGCTGATGACGGGGCGGTAGGGCATCTCCAGCACGTCCGGCATGTGGGCCGAGGCCGAGGTATCCAAAATGGCGATATCCATGACGTTGTGGGTGATGTCGAGGACCGAGGCGACCAGCACGCCGGTGTTCAGGGCGATGGCTTCGCCGGGTTCAAGATAGATCGTCTTGATATTCGGATAGCGGCCGTAAAAGTCGCTAATCAGCCGGCACAGCAGGTCCACATCGTAGTCCGGCCGGGTAATATGGTGGCCGCCGCCGAAGTTCATCCACTCCATCCGCCGGATCGCCTCGCCGAAGTGCTTCTCGACGGTCGGCAGCGTCCGCGCCAGCGAATCGGCGTTCAGCTCGCACAGCGTGTGAAAGTGCAGCCCCGTGATGCCGTCGAGGTCGTCGGGGTCGAAGGCCTCCGGCAAAATGCCCAAGCGCGAGCAGGGGGCGCAGGGATCGTAAATCGCCGTTTTCACCTCCGAGTGCATGGGGTTGACCCGCAGGCCGCACCGGATGTCGCGCGGGGCCCCGAGGACCCGCTCCCGGAAGCGGCGCCACTGGGAATGCGAATTGAAGACGATGTGATCCACGATCCGGACGTACTCGTCCATGTCGTCGTCGCGGTAGGCCGGAGCGGTTAGATGCACCTCGCCGCCGAAGGTCTCGCGGGCAAGCCGGGCTTCGTGCAGGCTGCTGGCGGCGGCCCCGGCCAGGTACCGGCGGCACAGACCGAAGGTGCTCCATGCCGCAAAGCCCTTGAGGGCCAGCAGGATTTTGCACCTCGTCCGCTTCTGAACCGAATCGAGCACCTCCAGATTTTTCCGGAGCAGGCCCAGATCAATCAGGTAGCAGGGGGTATCGAGCCGGTTGAGGTTATAGTTCATCGAAAAACTCCCTATAAACACCTGCCGCAGGACAGAGCGGTATCTGTGCCTGCGGTCAGAGGTTCAAAACTGCGTTTTTGGATGGAAAAAGAGTTATTCGCTCTTGGCGGCAGGGGCTGATTTTTTGGCAGTCCCCTTGTTCGGCCGGCGGCAGTTGCCGTAAGTTCCGCGATAAATCTTGCCCCGCTTGGTTCGCTTGTCGCCTTTACCCATTGAAAAAACTCCACAAAAATCGGTTTTCAGTTGCTTTTTTGTGCCCCGCCGCCGGGGCAAGGCAATCATCATACGCAAAACGGCAGGGAATTTCAAGAGGGATTAGCCGGCTTCGTTATTTGCTGCTGGAAGCGGGTCGGAATTGGTTTCAGGGGCGGATGGCTCCACCCGCTTCCAGACGCGGGCCTGCGGATGCTGCTGAAGGTAAACAGCTCGCATGGAGAGTTCCCACTTGGCCAGCTTCACAAAACTGGACTGCGTGATCCTCCACGACTGTCCGGCGGGCCGGGCCAGGTCCCAGACAACGGCGGACTTCTCGCCGAAGGCCTCATCGATGACGGCAAAGCCGTTGGACAGGGCGACGGCCCTGGGTATGCCGTCCTCTTCAAAGAACAACGCTTCGGTTATGCCGCCGAACTGCCAGCCCGGCTCCATGGCCAGCACCTGGCGGGTTTCCTTGTAGATGTCGCCGTCTGAGTCTTCCGGATGCCACAGACGCGAGGCCTCCACGGACTGATCGTTGCGGCAGAACACAAACCATTGCAACAGTATGTGATTGATCTCCGTCACAGATCGTATAGGATTGCCGGCCTTCGTTTCCGACAGAAGATTGGTTTTTTCAACGATTTGACCGTTTTGAATTTTTACATGCAGCGCGGCAGAGTTATTGTTTTCATTGGGCTCGGGGACGGTCTGGTCGTAGTCGAGGACGACGGTGAAGTCATACTCGCCATCCGGCAGGTGGAAGTCGATGGTGCGTTCGTTCCGGGTCTTGCCGGGCTGGATGGGGCCCGCCTCGTGCCGGCCCGAGTGGTGGTGGCCGGTCTCGTCGAGGCCCTGTGCCGGGTCGCCGCGATAGAAGCGGATGCGGTGCTTGGGCAGGGGGATGTCTGTATTGTTTTGAATCGAGACGATCAGATAGCCGGTGCCGCGTTTTTCATCCAGACGAATGTCAAAAGCCGCCGGGGTAAGATCAATCGCAGTTTCCGGGACACTTCTGTTTCTGGTCCAGGTCGCCGCAATGGCCTGCTGCGATGCTTCAAGGGACATTGTGTTAGAGGCCGTAGAAAAACCGGAGGTTTCCATGTTTATCTCTATATCTGTTTTTATGCCCGGGCGGAGGGAGACGTTTTTGAAGGTGACCCACTGATAGGGACGTGTCTGGAACTGAAATTCCTGTATATCGTTTCGCTTCAGGCCGTGGAATTCAACGGTGATCTGAGTAAGGTCGTTGGAACCCAAAGAACTCCGACTTTTTGGAGTATGGATATGTCCCTCCTTGTCAATTGCAACAATACGTTCATCCCTTGTGGTGTCTCGTTGAGTTGAGGCGGTAACAACGACCGAATCACCGGTTTCAAACGCCTGTGAGAATATGATCATTTTGCTGCCGGTACTTGCTCCGTAGATGCCGGAATGGGCCGCTATCCTTGCGATCATTGGGAGTGGGTTTGACAAACAAGGGAGGGATTGTTAGATTAGAACCATCCGGCCGCCAGACTTTCGTATTCTGAGGATAATCCGAGACTGCAAGCAGTTCCACAATGACCCCGTTGGGTAGTGTGGCGGTGAAGTTTGAATCTTCTGTCTTCTGACCGCTGTCTCCTGCCGTTTTTCCTTTACGCTGTGTCAGGGCGATGGTTGTCGGGGCGATCATGGCGACCAGCAGCAGGATGCTGACGAGGGCAAAGAGCGTTGGGCGGGCGGCGAAGCGGCGGCCGGGCTGCATGATGGTTTTGATGCGGTCCTCGATATTTCTGACCGGGCCGGCGACGGCGAGCGTCGGCACGGTCATGCGACGGCGGTATTCCATCGTGAGGGCCTCGACGATCGCGCTGCCGTATTCCTTTGGCGTGGTTTGCAGCTTGGCGATGGCGATCTCATCGCAGCACTTCTCGCGTTCCGCGCGAATCTGCCGGTTGGCGATCCACACCAGCGGATGGAACCAGTAGAGGCCTTGCGCGAGAATTTGAAGAAAATTGAACAGCGGATCGAAGCGTTTGACGTGCGACATCTCGTGGAGCAAAATCGAGAGCCGCTTGCCCTCATCGACCCGGTCGGCAAAATCGGCGGGCAGGTAGATCGAGCCGCTGACGAGCCCCCATACGAACGGCTGGCTCATCTCTTCCAGCCGCCAGATTCGCGGCCGCGTCTTGACGCGAAATCGCTCGGCAAGGGCATCGATCTTCTCCTGCAAATCTCCATCGACCGGTCGACGGAGTTTGTAAATCGTGCGATGAAACCGGATTGCTTTAACGGCGGCGGCCAGATAATACAACCCCGCTCCCGACAGCCAGAACAGGATGAGCCATCCGACCCCCGAGATCCGCTGGATGATGTCCGAAGCCTCGGCGGCCCAGGCGATGGACTGCGGCTGTTCCACGGGCGGACTGACCGGTATTTGCGGCGCTGCCGCCGGCGCCGGCAAAACGTCTCCTTCTGCCGCCCAATTTGTTTGTTCGATTGGAAGGTTATGAATTTCCTCCGAAACTGCCGGCAGCTCATTCGGCAAAACGGCCAGCGGAACCGTCACGACCGGCGGCACAAAGCATTTAATAAGGATCAGCAGCCACAACAGGTAGCGCAGATGGGCGCTGCGGTTTCGAAGCAGCCGGGCCAGGACGGCCACAAGGACAAACAGCCCCGCCAGGTGAACGCTCTGGTTCATGAGAAAATCCGCCGCCTTATAGAGCACGAGTTCCATAGAATACCTCCTTATTCAGACTTGTCCTCGCCCAAAATATGTCGCAGTTTTTCGAGATCCTCGTGGGTAATGTGGTCATGTTCGGCCAGATACTGGATCAGCGGCACAACGTCGCCGCCGAAGAGCCGGTCGAGAAACGATTTGACGGCCGTACCGATCACGTCCTGTCGCCGGACGGCCGGCTCGAAGATATGAGCCCGCCCCCGGACACTGTGGGTCAGGTATCCCTTCTTCTCCAGTCGGCGAAGCAGCGTCTGGACGGTGGCGTAAGTAATGTTTCGTTCCGGCGGCAGGGCGTTGCAGATGTCCTGGACGGCCGCCTTGCGGTGTTCACACACCAGCCGAAAAATCTCCGTCTCGGCCGGACTCAATGGGGGAAGCGGATTACTCATAGCAAGTCTCCTTGTACATTTGTACAACAATATATCGTACATTTGTACAAGATGTCAACTCCTTTTTTAAAAATTTTTGTAATATTTTAGCCCTATGTCGGCGACATATTGTCATTTCGGATTTGACCCGGAATCCGGCGTAAAAATAGTTTCCAAGGAAGCGGTTTCCTATTCTTTTGCAACGGCCAAAATGTTGTTCCTCGCGGAACAACCCCAAAGGGGAGCAAGTAAATTATGTAAGATTTTAGCCGTGTGAAGCTGGAATTGTTAAATTCTTTGAAAAATTCATAATTTAGACTTGCGCCATCGGGTATTTTGTGTAAAGTTCTGTGTAATGCGATTACAGACAGAACAATCCGTTA
>JBNRMP010000132.1:0-11037 GCA_050309685.1 Anaerohalosphaeraceae bacterium | reverse complement strand
TAACGGCAGTCTCCTGTGTAAAAGAGCATGTTCCAACCCTTTTATCGAAGAGAGTGCCGTTTTTTATTGAAAAAATCACCATCATCGTCCAAAATCCCACGCTAAAAAGTCAGTCAACTTGAGTAATATAATCCGCTTGTATAGTTCGACCATGTAATTCCGGGATATCAATTGTGCGAACCTCATAACTACCGTAAACAATTCTGCCAATACCCATAAACACTAAAAAACAGAGAGAACTATGTCTTGTCATTAGTCAAACTCCTTTAATTCTCAACATAGGGTTGATTGGGATAGGAATTACATACTGATAAAGTTAAACCCGGGTTTCCTCGTGTTGTACAGAAGTAGAAAGAAGGAATGCCAGTATAAGTATACAACCGTATTTCTGCAGTAATATCTTCTTCTGCATGGTTCCAAGGCCAAGTGGGACCAAAATCACAGTAGTAAAATATTGCTGCTGAATTCAACAAGAACAACCCTCCGCCCTGACCTTCCATCGTGCTTAAAGCATGCGTCGCGTCATTACCATTAATTATACAATACGCAAATAATGGAGATCCGCCCTGAACATAAATACCGCCGCCCTGAGCAGGCAGTAAATCATTAACTGAATAGGCCGCATTCTCCCTTATGTCACAATTGATAAATACAGGGGACGAATCGTATATATATATACCGCCTCCACTGTTGGCTTGTCCGTGCCTGATATCAAAATTATTGACTGTAATTACAACAGGTACATTTTGAAACACAAAATTGCTTCCAACATCATCACCGTATATCATTGGCTTATTGGAGTCCCCTTCAAGGGTAAATGGCTTTGTCCAGGACGAATTAAAACTGAACTGCTCATGATATTCAGTGCGAGTTTTAACATGAACGGTCCCGTTGGCCCGAACCGCATTGATGCCGGCACTGATTGTCTTAAATGGCCTCTGCTCGGTTCCGTCACTTGAGCCGGAATAAAATTTATCAACCCAGACATTCATCAAGTAATCGCACTTACTGGCCTGTCCGGTATTTCCATACGCTCCCATGTTGATCCTGCCACCGTTTGGGTGACGGTTCGTTGTCACAAACATCCTGCGGATCACCCGCATCAATACAAAGGCTGGTAACTGTATCATTTACCCAACCGGAATCCGTCCATCTGCCCGCCGCTGATTTCAAATGGAAATCTCTGTCATCCGGGTCCATGCTGTCTGGATCCGCAAACAGCGGATCCGTATCCAGATTCCCGCTGCCCCAATTCAATGTATACCCGCTTTCACGATACACCTGAGCCAGTCCGCCTTCCACGTCCGAATAAGAGACCGTCATGTCATATCCTGAGCCGCCGCCATCAATGGCCGATGCCGGGAGTGCAAATGACTCCTCATACCTTTAATGGTTCTCTGAACAACTTCAGCACAATTCAAATCATGTCAATGATGTCTTTCCCTCATAAAGAGAATACCGCAACCAAGCAAAAACAGGTTGGCTGGTTCGGGAATTTTCAGGATCGCTTCCGTAATCGTCATAACCGGTGGTACCGTAATAACATCTCCGCCTAAAAGAGTTCGGTCATGAAACAAGGCAACAATGATATCTCCATCATATAACGGATCAACAAAAGCGGGAGGCCATACACTAAAGCCGCGAGTAAACTCTAATAAAAACAAAAATGTGCCTTCCTCATAGTTCCACATGTTTATGTTGCTGCCCCAAGCATCATGATAGAGTCCATCGGAAGTATAGAGAATACAGCTTAATGTAGTAGCAATACGAAATTCTTCATCATTGTGCTCATAACTCTGTAAAATACCCCACTGGTAGTTCCCCTGAAGAGACAGGCGAAAATTACCTGTTGCTCCCCACTGTTCAGGCCCCAGACTCCCCCACCGAATCCCTGACAGGGTCTGCTCTTTGACAGTGGTGGTATAGATATGATCGTTCTTTTCCAGTTGATATTCACCGAGTAAGTTATCCAGTTCATATGATATGGTTGCAAAAGAACAATGACTAATTATTAAACCGAGGGAAAGAAAAACCATTTTCATGTTCGATATCTCCTAATTAATTGGCAATGTGTTTCTCGTACTCCAATAACTCAATGGCTGATAACACACAAAACCTTCAATTGTTGGATTATTATCGAGGCCAACTCGATATATCTCATCTGTATGTGTCCCAAAAACCACACCCCCTGACCCTGGCTCAAGCCAAGTATCAGCTTCATTTTTATAAGAAGATGCACTGAACCATTCCACAGCAACTCCAAATCGGCAATTTCTAATTATGGCTGTAGTTTCGTGAGTATAAACTCCACCCCCTGACCCAGAATCCATTACGTCGTTGTTCCCAATACCTTCAGCCTTGTTCAAAATAAAATCACAATTTTCAATTGCTGGACTGCCTCCTTCAATTGCCATCCCACCGCCGCGAGCCCAGTAATATCCTGCGATGGTTGGATATGCATAATTTCCAGCGAACCGACAATTTCGAATTGTAGGGGAACAACTCTGGATGAACATTCCAGCCCCTTCTTGAGCCAAGCCGTTTAAAATGTAGAAGCCATCAATCTGAACATCAGAATTTACGTTATACAAATAAACCACGCTTTCACCGTTAAAGCCTCCATTTATAATTGGCCAGTTAACACCTTTTAAGGTAAATTTGCCGTCTGAAGAGCCTATTACAAGATTTTCATAATAGATCTTTGTTGCATTATCACCGACAACATTGATAACTGCACCTTCGTAGCCTTTGTTATCTATCGCATAGGCTATCGTTCTAAACGGGGAAATATAACTACCGTCGTTGTTATTGCTGCCAGAAGTTGAAACCCAAACACTATTCGACTTTGAAGCCTCTACAATGTTACCATAGCAACCCATATTGATAATTCCGCCGTTTGGGGACGGCTCGCTGGAATAAGCATCCTGCGGATTACCCGCATCGATACAAAGGCTGGTAACTGTATCATTTACCCAACCGGAATCCGTCCATCTGCCCGCCGCTGATTTCAAATGGAAATCTCTGTCATCCGGGTCCATGCTGTCTGGATCCGCAAACAGCGGGTCCGTATCCAGATTCCCGCTGCCCCAATTCAATGTATACCCGCTTTCACGATACACCTGAGCCTGACCGCCTTCCACATCCGAATAAGAGACTGTCAGATCATAGGACCCGCTGCTCCCTAAAAGTGCAATTTCCATACCATTCGAGGACGAATCGCCCCACAAAATCGAGTTTTTCACGATAGTCCCACCGGAAATATTATCCAAAACTCCGCCCCCGGCCACCAAACCCCAGTTATCATAAAAGGTACAGTTGACAATGGCCGTGCCGGCGGAATTCTCATTGTAAATACCACCGCCGTATCCGCTGTAATCATACTCATCTGCATAATAGTGTGCCGTATTATAATTGAACACACAATTTGCAAGCGATACCTGATCGCAGCCGACATGCGCCACTCCGCCGCCGAAATCCGTAGCAAAATTGCCGTAAAATACCGTCCCGGATACCGTATATGATGACTCGTATGCAAAAAGGCCGCCCCCGACATAAGCCCAATTGCTCATGATTTTACAGCGCGTGATCTCCGGGGAGGTTTGCAGATTCAAAATCCCGCCGCCGTAACCATCATTTCCGCTGCCGTTGGCAACCCCCTGAGAAATCGTAAACCCATCCAAAACTGCGCCATCTGCTCCTATGACCACATGGTAAGAATTACCGGCATCAAGTATTCCATCTTCATCAATATCGCCGCTTAAAATGGTTTCATAGCTTAGCCAATCTCTTTCCGTTAATGCAATTTCCGTGCCAGCAAACCCTCCGTAAAGGGAAATATTTTCCGGCAGGCAGAAGGAAATACTTCGGTCATCCTCATATTCAGGGTGCAATAGCGACTTGTCCGGGCAATACACCCCTGCCGCCACCCAGATCTGATCCCCTGAAACGGCCACGTCCAAGGCATCCTGCAGATAGACAAACGCATTGTCCCAATTGCCACCGTTATTGGCGCCCGCCGTTGCCATAAAGTCGACATAAATAATACCTCGTTGCCACTCATAGGCCCCCACATCCACCCGACCATCCTGTACACGAACCAGTCCGTCGATATCCAGTTGGCCTAGATAGTTGCCGCCTGGGTCACCGGCATTCCGGCAGGGAGACCCGGGTGAGAGATGGTAATCTCCCGACTCCGGTGATGCATATAAGGGATCATCATCCATATTCCCTGTGCCCGAGCCGAACGGAATCGTACCGCTCCCGGGATCATCGTCCTGTATGCAGCAGTAGTTTACAAACGGCGAACCGCCGGAAATCTGGGTCTGCTCGGTGTTGGTTCCAGCATCACTATCTATATTACTCCAGAGGATTGTATTGGTGACCGTCGCGGAACAATTCTGGACGCCGCCAAAGGCTCCAGAAGCTGTGTTATTGGCTATTGTGCAGTTTGTAATACTGCCGTTACAATCATATAAGCCGCCTGCATTGCCGCCATCTGAAGCAATATTGCTTGCGATGACACAGTTAACGATATCCCCGTCACATCCGGCCAGACCGCCGCCAAATGCATCTTGAGCGGCGTTATCAACAACAAAGGAATTTGTAATATCACCATCTATATTCCAAATCCCGCCGCCGTCGGCTTCAGAAGTGTTGTCCCGGATGATGCAGTGGGAGATGTCCGCGTTGGCCCCATAGCCGCGGATGCCACCGCCTCTTTTGAAGCCCATTCCCTCCTGCCATTCGGATCGGATTTCTTTTGCCGTCAATGCACGGCTGTAGATTTGCACATCATCCATCTTACCGTTAAAGGAGGAAGATCCTATTAGCGGATAGCCACTCGGAGAATAATAAATGTCTCCGCCGGTCCCCGAATAGGTGCCTCCGACATCGATACCATCGATATAGATGGACATATCCTGTGGTCCACGAATGACGCCGACTACATAATACCATCGCTGCGTTTCTTGAACCGATATGCTAGCTACCTTGCTGCGACGGTTTCCAAGCCCTTTGCCACCCCCGTCGCCATATTTTAATTCAATAAGACCATTGTTAATCTGCAGATTAGCGCCGGAATAAACTCCCGAGCCAAGATTTGTACCCATGAGTACAGCTTGTACATTTTGCTGTTTAAGATAAAACCAGCACATCAGAGTTATAGGTAATTTTACTTCCAACGCCGAATCATGCTGTATCTGAATATATTGCCTTTGGCCATTGAAACGTATCCCATGATCTATCCTGCCTTCGTCGAACACGGGATCGCCTACAGGCGTTCCGTCATGACCATTTGCCACATCATTATAATCGTTATCCAGTTTCCAGTGGGCCTCCAGACATTCTCCCATCATTGTTCGGACTTCATCTTCGCTTAGCGCCCGGTCATAGATTCGCACCTCATCCAACTGGCCTGCAAAGAAATTGCCTCCATGGACGATGGACTGACCGAATGTCATGTCTTCAGCCGCTACAGTATTAACCGGGTAAGCGGTCGTGGAGTAGACGCTCTGAAGCACACCGTCCACATAATGCTTCGTCTCATCTACATTCATAGAGCCATCATTGTCGAGAACTACCGCGATATGATGCCATTGCCCATCCTGAATGGAAGGGCTGTAAGTCCAGAGGTTGCCACCATGGACCATCGTCCTCAAATAGCCATTACTAAAATTGATCACCCACTTCTGACCGAGGACCTGTTGCCCGTACTCATCTAAAGTCCGCCCCCATGAGATGACATCCGCCGCCGATTGCGTCGTTTTGATCCAGAATGCACAGGTTCGAGGTGTGTTGCCGAGGACCCCTGGATAATTGGCCGGCTGGACATAGTCATCGATTCCATCAAAGGTCAAACCGTTATCGTTCTTGCCTGTCCCCCAACTCGGACTCCCGTAGAGCGTTCCATCAAAGCCGCTGCTGGAGCTGTCCTGAGCTATGGCACCGCTGGTTTCATCCAATTTCCACCAGGCCATCGGCCCAGGCAAGTCGGCCAGCCCGGCAATTTCCTGAGCACTTAAAGCGCGACTGTAAACACGGATCTCATCGATAGATCCTTCATAGTAACGGTTGGCCTGACCTCCGATACGAAGGTCCATACTGGTCACAGTATTTATAGAAATATTTGCCGGGATGACGAGCGTTTCTTCTTTTCCGTCAACAAAAAGGCGAACCTCATCAAGATTTGGCGTCCCGTCGCTATCCAACGTGACCGCAACATGGTGCCAAAGCCCATCCGCCAATTGCGTGGTCCCCTCAACGTATCCGCCCAAAGCTGCCATTCGCAGTACCCATTTTCCGGCAGTGGTCTGATCGGACAATACTACGTTCCACCATCCACCTACTTTAGAACTATCCCCCCAACAAATAATTTCCATCCAATCAGTTACACTGGAACCCGATGTCTTCACCCATGCACTTACCGTTCGACTATTACGACCGGGAATGCCCTTGTAGCCAGCGATTTCCACACAATCATCCCCATCGAAGGATAAACACCCTTCTGAATGCCCGCTTGGAGTCCATACCGCACCCACCAGGGTTCCGTCCCGACCTTTACCTGAAGAATCTGAGGCCGTTAGCTCGCTGGTTTCATTCAGTTCCAACCGCAGTGCCAGGCCATTGCCGGCCGGGGCGCCACTTTGGAGTGTGATGCCTTCGATCTTGCAGGGGCTGATTTCCGTGCCGTCAAAGACGACCACCGAACCCCGCCGGTCGGCATCGATTATCGTATTCTGAACGATCTGCCAATCATTGGGATTGGTGCTTCGGATCTCAATGTTCTTACCTTTGAAGTTGATCTGCTCATGATACGTCCCTTGCTCCAAGAGGATTTCATCCCCATTCACGGTCGAATCAATGGCTACGCGAACCGTCCGAAATGCCGTTACCCAAGACTGGCCGTTGTTTGCATCATTGCCGTCCGGTTTGACATACCAGGTTGGACCAGCGGCCGTCACAATCACATTCACATGCCAGCAATCGTTAGGAGAAGCCGGTTCAAGGCTCCATAATCCTGCGGAGCTTTTGACATACAGCTTGACTTCATACTGACCTGATGGAGAGAATTTACACGAAGCATTGGCTGAATGCTCACCTTGAATGCAGTACGCCTCGGGCGGAAAAACCCACTCATATTCCGTGATATATCCACTGTCTGGTGGGCAAAAACTGCCGCTGCCATCAAAAGAGACGGTCTGTCCCACTTGGGGTGATTCTGGCACAACGGGATCGATCACAGCCACCGGCGGTTCAGGAGAACAGGAAAAGCTAAGAGGGGACAGAAGGATGAATGTGGCAATCAAAAGTATACCTGAAACTCGCATTATATTCTCTCCTTTGGTTTTACTGAAAGCAAGATTACAGGGCTTTGAGTCTCTTATTAGCTAATTTCGCTGCCGAGCAATTGGGATACCTTTCCAGAAGTGTTTGCCAGGCTGATCGCACCTGTTCCGATGTGGCTTTACCTTGTCCCTTAAGGATTTCGTAAATTTGTGCAATCTGGAACTGTGCGTACCAAGCTTTTTCTTGATCTGGCCATTGATTGACGACTATCTTGTAATACTCTACAGCTTTATCTTCTTGCTTGAGGTTATGATAGGCAACTGCCGAATAGTAGTAGGCCAGGTACCGATGATGAGCATCTGTAATTTGGCTGATATTTTTTTCCCAGATAGCTATCGCCTTTAAGAAATCGATCGCAGGCTGTTCTTGTTCACCCCTTTGCAGTGCTTTTTCTGCACGAAGATAATATTCCTCTCCGATCTGAAAAACATGAAAACCCAATTTCTTTTCGTCCTTGTAATCAGACAGGATTGAAGAGAGGGTCGCATCCGTATCAATGACAGTTGTGGGGGTGTTTGGATCAACGGATACAACCTGTCGGATATTAATTTTAACCATTTCGGCATAGGCCGTCAGCAGTTCACTCTTCTGGGTACTTTCGCTTATTACTTTTTGATACAATTCCAGTGCCTTTGGCTGCACCAGTAAGCCAAGCGATTGATATAGACCGCCAGGTCGGAATGCCCCTGATATTTTGTAACGAAGGCATCCATGGAGGTGTTCGCCTGATCTATCGCCTGCATCCTCAAGTAGGTTCCAATCCGATCGGCCTCAATCTCAATGGCCCTGGGATTACTTGCACAGGCACTAAGGAACTGACCATAAAACCGGAGCATCATGCCAAAGTCCCGGCTTTTGCTGCTGTATCCCGCCAGGTCCTTGACAACATCCACCAGCTCAGAGTTGGCCGCATGCTTCACTAAAAGCTGTCTAAACTCACTCTCGGCCTCCTCCTGCATCGATTGATCCAGCATGATCTGAACCAGGCCACTCTCCAGCCAAATCATTTTTCCGTTATCCGGATAGGTTGTTACCGCGGCTTGGCAGAGTGCTTGAGCTTCAGATAGCTTGTCTTTAGCCGCATACCGTTTCAAAATGTTTCGAAGCTGCCCGGATAAGTCCGGTTGATCCGCATATCGCTGAATGAAAGCAAGGCACGCCTCACTGGCTTTGGAAAAGTCCTCCTGATTTATATAGTAAAGAATCACCTCTTCACAAGACAGGCGGCCGGAGTCTGTATCCCCGAAATGCCCGGCATTATACAGGTGCCAGGTGAATCCCTTCTGCCGGTCTCCTGCTTTGTTGAACTCCAGGCCAAAGCGGTAGATTTCTTTGCTCAGAGTCGGCTCATTCGGGTAGCGGGCAATGAAGGCATCACAGGCCGCCTGGGCGGCCGCAAAGTTCTGGCGGCGAATCAGCTCTAATATCACCTCCACGCTCGACCAGCGGCCATGTTCCACATCGCCGTGGCTTTGGGCGTTTTCCTGGTGAATTGCATAAGCCTTATCCCATTTTCCCATTTGACCGTAAGTCCGCCCGATGAAGTAAAGGGCTTCCGGTAAAGTCGATGAACCGGCGGTATGCTGACGGAAACTTACGTATTCGGACTCGGCTGTATCCCATTGGCCTTTATAAATTGAATCACAAATCAGCTCGCTCTTTGACAGCATCCCATAGGGATGGTCAGGAAAATGGGAGACGTTATAACGATGCAGGGTTAAGGCCTCTTTCGGCAGGCCGGCTTTTGCGTACCTTCTGCCGATCTGGCAAATCTCCTTGGGTAGTGTCTGCTGGCTGGCAAAACGCTGGAGCAGGAGGTCATATTGACTCTTTACGGCCGAGAGATCCTTTCGGTCAAAAGCAGCTTTCACCAGTTCTACCTGGGACCACATGCCTCTTTGAGTACCTGGAAAAGTTGTTGAATTGTACTGGTGCAGGGCATCGGACCGGGCCGGCTGCTGATTGGACTGCCACTGTCTGGCAATCTCATAGAGCGCTTGGGCTTTTTCTAAATCCGAAGCACTGCCATTCATAATTAATCCGATTTGTGCTTCGGCCTGCTCGTAATTGTTGCCGCCAATATAAGAGACAACAACTCCGACTTGAGCATCTATCGCATAGGGCATACCGGGATAGTTACTGATAAGAAGCTGGTATTTTTCACGGGCCGCCTCGTAGTTTTTGTTTAGAAGGTCCTGCTCGGCGGCATTCTGTAAAGTAATCACCTCAGAAGGAACTTCCTCAGCTACAACCGGAAAAATAATCAGCAGGAACAGAAGTGAGATTAATAAACGGACATGGGGGCATGAAATGGACGGGGACCAAACGCGAAACATACCGTCTCCTCTCTGAAAAAGTTAAGTATCAAACCTTAGCCGGTTATCCTAAAGCGCAGTCCTAGCGCTTTAAAAACATTGTTTGCATAGCCAGATTGTGAAGGATGATTCCCCTTCTTCTCCTTTCAAAAGAAGTCCGTTCTTACACCTCAATAGCCCTTGCACTACCCTGGAAAATTCTAATCTATGCAACTTATGCGCAAGCGTTGATGAAAAGTATTACACGGTTTCGAGGAAAGTCAAGAAAAAAATTGGAATTTTATTCCATTTATTTAAATCGCCCTTAAGGCCTTATCAATAAAGGATTTGTTGAAGCAGTAACCACTATGAGCCCTGTAAGATAAATCTTTAAAATAAAACCGCCTGCGGCAAGAAGAAGAGGAATACCAGGCCGGTGTGGCTTGGCAGAGGCATACGAAGGAGCATGAAACACCATAGTACTGGGGATGTTTTCTGTCAAGTCAAAACTGATCATCGGTTTCATAGCAGATTTGGCATGTCGTCATTCAATGTTTCATTCCAATAACCCAACCGGCAAACCTCGCTTTCCCACTTGACCTTCCGGCTCATATAGCAGCCGCAGTCCCTGCACCGAAGCTGTCCATCAATCTCCACGGACATTACGCAGTTCCGACAGATCTCCATTAACTTCTCGACCAGTTCAGGATGCCTTGATTTTAGCCCATTGACAACGTGGCGAATTGTCGCCTGAGTGAGATTTATGGCCATAGTCAATTTGCCGGGCAATCTTTCCGACACCTTATGCACCATGCCCAATGCCACCGTAATCCCATGCTTGCAGCACCAGCGTTTACTTCCGCTGGCGTGCCGGCATGTGTGGCATTGGGCCAGTTGATCAGCATCAATCTGATTTGGCAGACTATCGCAACTCATGTCACGGTCCTTTCCCGGCATGGTCCTTGGTCCCACTCATATCCTTCGTAGTAAACATCCAGCAGCTCGATCAATACGGAATACAATCCAGACCTGCAGGGGCAAAGACAGTCCGCTTTTCCGTATTCATCTGTAACCGCAGTCGATTCTCCGGTCTCTGAATCGATGGTCCAGCGATACCTGATTACAGCCCCCTCCAGCGGCTGAGCAGATTCACCCGTAATGGTAACATCTGCACCCTTCATAGTTCCGCCAGAACATGGGACTGTTTTTGAAGCGCAAGATGAGTATAACTTCAGAATCTCGACAAACTGGATTTCCACATTATTGCAAAAGGTAACCGTTCACAGAAATTTTCATAGAAATCTGATTTTGTTAATATAGGCAACTTGCGCTTTTTCATGCATTCTGATACAAACAGAGGCATGGACGAAAAAGACCAGATTATTGCCGAACTGCGAGA
>JBNRMP010000131.1:0-13834 GCA_050309685.1 Anaerohalosphaeraceae bacterium | reverse complement strand
TAACGGCAGTCTCCTGTGTAAAAGAGCATGTTCCAACCCTTTTATCGAAGAGAGTGCCGTTTTTTATTGAAAAAATCACCATCATCGTCCAAAATCCCACGCTAAAAAGTCAGTCAACTTGAGTATTTTTCAAGAATAGGCAAGAAGCTGTCCGCCAAGAGATTTCAAAACATCTTAAGAAATATAAAATATCTTCTCAAAATAATTTAATTAGATATAGTGTTGGAGCGGATATTGAAGTATTACATCATGAGACTGTTATCCATGATTCATATAAAATTGTAATAGGTAGAAGAAAAGAGTTTACAAAGGAAAAGAAAGATTCAGTTATAGGCAGAGGGGGATATAGTAATACAATTTCAACTTATGATAGGGTTTTAGATAAACTTATAAAATTGAAACAAGAAGTATCGGTGAAAAGTTATAGACGTCTAATGAAATGTAAAACAATCGACCAAATAAGTGCTATAGATTAGCAGTATTCATTAGCTTGAAGAAGTTAATACCGTCAATGAAATAGGGAAGTTATATGAAGCTGGTGTTTGAAAAATCGGTGGCGGGGCGGCGGGGGGTGCGGGTTCCGCGGTCGGATGTGCCGACGAGCGTGCCTTTGAGGCCGGAGCTGCTGCGGGAGAAGCCCGCGGGGCTGCCGGAGCTGAGCGAGCTGGACGTGGTGCGGCACTTTACGGAGCTGTCGCGGCGGAACTTCGGCGTGGATACGAATTTCTACCCGCTGGGCTCGTGCACGATGAAGTACAACCCCAAGGTCTGCGAGCGGATCGCGGCGTATCCCGGTTTTGCGCACCTGCACCCGCTGCTGCCGCAGCTTCGGGGCGGGGGGATGCTCGTGCAGGGGGCGCTGGAGGTGCTTTACGAGACCGACCTGCTGCTGCGGGAGATCTGCGGCATGGCGGCGTTTACGATGCAGCCGATGGCCGGGGCGCACGGGGAACTGACGGGGATCATGATGATGGCGGCCTATCACCGCGACCGGGGCAACCGCAAGACGACCGTGCTCATCCCCGACAGCGCCCACGGGACCAATCCGGCCAGCGCCGCCATTGCGGGCTACACCGTTAAGACCGTCCCCAGCGACAAGAGCGGCTGCATGTCGGCCGACGCCCTGCGGGGCATGATTAACGACGAAACCGCCGGGATCATGCTGACCAGTCCCAATACGCTGGGGCTGTTTAATCCGCACATCAAGGAGCTCTGCGACCTTGTCCACCGCGTGGACGGGCTGGCGTATTACGACGGGGCCAACCTCAACGCGATCATCGGCAAGGTGCGGCCGGGCGATCTGGGCTTCGACATTGTCCACGTCAACCTGCACAAGACGTTCGCCACGCCCCACGGCGGCGGCGGACCGGGGGCGGGGCCGGTCGGCGTCTGCGAGCGGCTGGTCGATTTTCTGCCGGTCGCGGCGGTTGTGCGGCGCGAGGACGGCACGTATGCCCTGGATTACGACCGGCCTAAATCCATCGGCTACATCGCCCCGTTCTACGGCAACTTCGGCGTTATCCTCAGGGCCTATGTCTATATGATCATGGCGGGCCGCGAGGGGCTGGAGAAGGTCGCCGAAAACGCCGTGCTCAACGCCAACTACATCAAGGAGAAGCTCAAGGATTATTACACGGTTGCGTATCCGCAGGTCTGCAAGCACGAATGCGTCCTCAGCGCCGAGAGGCAGGCGGCCTTCGGCGTTCATGCCCTCGATGTCGCCAAGGGGCTTATCGACCGCGGCTTCCACCCGCCGACCATGTACTTCCCGGCGATTGTCCGGGAGGCCCTGATGATCGAGCCGACGGAGACGGAGAGCAAGGAGACGATCGACGCGTTTATTGAGGCGATGATCGATGTGGCGAAGCAGGCCGAGCGCGACCCCGAGGCCCTGAAGCGGGCCCCCGTGACGACGCCGGTCGGCCGGCTCGATGAGACGGCGGCGGCCCGCAATCTCAACATCGCCAGTCTGTAGAAGCGAAACTTCAAGAAAAGGGGGCAGGCGCCTGGAGTGCAGCGCCTGCCCGGTCTGTGGGAATCTACAGGCTTTTTCTTCTGCGCAGCCAGCCGGCCAGCAGAAGACCGGCGCTGCCGAGCGTCAGGGCTCCCGGCGCCGGAACGACGGAACCGTTAAAGCCGTTTCCTCCCAGGGTGAGTTTCAGGTAGTCCACCGCCCAACCGTCGTCAAGGTCGGTTCGGATCGTCAGCAGGAGGGAATCGGAGAGCCCGTCCAGGAAGGGGCTCAGGTCCAGCGTGTCCAGGCAGGCGACGTTGGAGGCCCCCTTGATGAGGCCGTTCGTGTTGGTCAGGCGGCCGGCATTTTCGCCATTGACGAAGACCTCGGCCGCCCCCTTCAGGCCGTCCCCCCCGTGAAGGATCTCCAGTTGGGCCGAGTTGAGGGTTATTTCGGGCGGGACGCTGAACGTGAACCTCCAGGTCTGGGGTCCGATCAGCCAGGTGTCGGTCCCGTTCTCCTCGCCGGCCTGGGGGCGGATTGTCATCCAGTCGAAGGTATCGCCGGGACAGATTCCCCCGTTGAAGCCGTCCTCGTCTCCGATGAGACAGGTCCAGGTTGGGGCCCCGGCGGCCCAGCCGATCAGGCCCAGGAGAAGAATCAGCGATTGTTTGTTCATCCTTTTGCTCCTTTCTATTTTTATTATTCCCGTTTTTGTGCCCTGACGATTGCGTAAGGGCGATACTCCGATTTCCCGGTCTTCTTATTGTCGCATACAGGTTCGCAGGAGGGTCCATAAGGCGTTGGCTGAATTCGAAAGTCTCCAAAGGGTCGATTTGCGGGGGGCTTGTTTTTGACGACGCCAAAGATAAGCGGTTGGACGGGGGGCGGTTGCGCCGAATGCTTAGGGCCTGTTCATACCGATCCTTAGTCTGGCGTCGGCGGGCCGGAAAAACCGGCCCAAAACGGCTTTTCCGGCTGCGGGGGGCCGGATCGGCAAATGGGCGGAAATGGGGTCTTGACTGGGATTTTGGAAGGATTATAATGCCCCTTTTTGTTAAGAACAGAAATTGGAAACCGAATATTACAGGAGCCCTGCGTGGCCAAAACGAAGACGAAACAGAAAAAGACCCCCTGTCAGCGGTGCACCGGGCTTTGCTGTCGGTACTTTGCCCTCCCCATCGACAATCCGGAGGACTGGAAGGACTTTGACGATATTCGCTGGTACCTGACCCATGAGAACGTGAGCATCTTTGTGGAGGAGGGGCAGTGGTATCTCAACGTCAACAACTCCTGCAAGCACCTCGATAAGGACTGCCGCTGCGGCATCTACGAGATGCGTCCCAAGATCTGCCGGAACTACAAGACGGACGACTGCGATTTTACGGGGGACAACTACCAGTACGAGCTGCACTTCACCAACGACAGCCAGATGGAAGAGTATATGCGGATCAAGTTCGGGTCGAAGGTCTTCGACAAGCTTGAGGCTCGGCCCAAGGCCAAAACGCGTCGCCCGAGGAAGGCACTGGTTTAGGACAGGACGTTTATGAAGATACCGGCAGTCAAGGGAACCCGGGACTTTTATCCGCCGCAAATGGCGGTGCGCAACTTTATCGTGGATGGCTGGAAGGCGGCCTCCCGCCGCAGCGGCTTTGAAGAGTTCGACGGGCCGATCTTCGAGCATCTGACCATGTACCAGGTCAAGAGCGGCGAGGAGATCGTCGAGCAGCTCTTTCACCTGACCGACCGCGGCGGGCGCGAGCTGGCGATCCGCCCGGAGATGACGCCGACGCTGGCCCGCATGGTCAACCAGCAGATCAACGCGCTGCCCCGGCCGATCAAGTGGTTTTCCGTGCCTCGGCTGTGCCGCGCGGAGCGGCCGCAGAAGGGGCGGCTGCGCGAGTTCTTTCAGTGGAATCTTGACATTATCGGCGTCGAGGACGTCCTGGCCGATGCGGAGGTGATCTTCTGCGCCGTCGATTACCTGCGCTCGACGGGTCTGACGGAAAAGGATATCGTCGTCAAGATCAGCAGCCGCAGGATGCTTGCGGCGCTGCTGAGGGCCATCGGTCTGGGGGAGGAGCAGCTTCCGCCGGTCTATGCGGCGCTGGACAAGCGGGCCAAGATCCCGGATGAGGCGTTTGAGGAGATGCTGGTGGAGGCGGTGACTGATCCGGCGATGCGCCAAAAGGTGCAGGCCCTGATGAACGTGAAAGAGCTTTCGCAGATCGAGACGGTTATCGAACTGACGTCCGAGGCCCGGCAGGCGGTGGATGAACTGGTGCGGCTGTTTGCGATCCTGGAGCGGATGGGCATCGGCGACTTTGCCGTCTTCGACATCACCGTGGTTCGCGGGCTGGCCTACTACACGGGCGTCGTTTATGAGATTTACGACCGGGGGGCCTCGCTGCGGGCGCTGTGCGGCGGCGGTCGCTATGACAACCTGCTCAGCGACTTTGGCGGGCCGAAGGTGACGGCGACCGGCATGGGCATGGGCGACTGCGTGCTCGAGATCCTTCTGCGGGAAAAGGGCCTGCTGACGGACGAGCAGCTCAAAACTCGCTCGCTGGACTATTACATTGCTGTTGCCGACGGGCGGTTTGCGAATGAAGCCATAAAACTGGCCGCAAAAATTCGGCTGGCGGGCAAAAGCTGCGACTTCAGCTACAAGGGCGGCAATCTCGGCAAGCAGTTCAAACAGGCCGACGCGGCCAACGCCGCCAAAACGATCATCCTCGGCTCTGAATACGAACAGGGGCAGCTCGTCATCAAGGACATGAAAACGGGCGAGCAGTCCCAAATATCGATTGAAGCGTTTGAAAAAGCCCTGAACGAAACGTAAGCCGGGAAAACAGGGACAGTCACCCTGTTTCGTTAACGCGGGCGATTGACACGGTGAATCGAGGGCCGCATGAACCCGGAGGCGATCAATCATTATGAGCGGGCCTTCGCGAGCTGGCTGAAGGAGAACCGAGTTCCGTTCGTGCGGATCGATCAGAGCCGCCGCGAGGACCTGATCGAGGGGCGTCCGAAGAGTTTCGACTTTTTGCTTTGTCCGAACGGGCCGCGGCGGCTGCTGGTGGAAGTCAAGGGCCGGACCTTTCACGGCGTTTCGCTGGCGGGGCGCAAGGGCCTGGACTGCTGGATCACGGCGGAGGACGGGCGGGCCATGAAGACGTGGCGACGGCTCTTTGAGAGCCGCCAAACGAGCGACCGGGCGATCTTCGTTTTCGCCTTTCAGTTGGAGCGGATCGACACGGACCCGGACGGCCTGTGCGTGTACGAGTTTGAGGGGCGGCGGTACGTGTTTTTTGTAATCAGCGCGGCGGATTATCTGCGGCGCATGAAGCAGCGCAGCCCGCGCTGGCGGACTCTCACGCTGTCGGCCGACGATGTTCGCGGGCTCTGCGTTTCGCTGGATGAGTTTATGAAAGAGGTTTGCATCGGATGAATCCAATCATTGAACAGTTTGCCGATATGATTTTGGGCGGCGGTCTGCTCGACCGGCCGCAGGCCCTGGAGCTTATCGCGGCGGGCGGCGAGGATTTTGACGACCTGCTCTACCAGGCCAACCGCATCCGCCGGCATTTCTTCGGCCGAAAGGTGACGCTGTGTTCCATTGTGCCCGGCCGCCTGGGCGGGTGCAGCCAGGACTGTGCGTTCTGCGCCCAGTCGGCCCGTTACGATACGGCCGTGGACAAGCGGCCGAAGGTGCTGTCCGACGAGGAGATTCTCGCGGCGGCCGCCGAGGCCCGCCGGCACGGCATCCGGCACATCGGCATCGTTTACAGCGGTCGGACAATCTCGGATGACGAGTTTGAGCGGCGGCTCAAGCTCATCGGGCGAATCCGGCGGGAGTACGGCATGGGCGTCTGCGCGGGGCTGGGCATCCTCGATGAGGCGCAGATGCAGGCCCTTGCGCAGGCCGGCACGGCCCGCTACAACCACAACCTTGAGACCTCGGCCCGTCACTTTGCCCGGATCGTTACGACCCACGCCTACGAGGACCGCGTTCGCACGGTGGCCGCCGCGATCAAGGCGGGCATGGGGGTCTGCGCCGGCGGCATCTTCGGCGTCGGCGAAACGCCGGAGGACCGCATCGACATGGCCCTCGAACTGCGGCGGCTCGGCGCCGACACCGTCCCCATGAATTTTCTGCACCCCATCCCGGGCACGCCGCTGGGAAATATGCAAACCCTCGCGCCGCGCGAGATTCTGACTATCATTGCCCTCTACCGCTTCCTGCTGCCGACGGCGAGTCTGAAGATCGCCGGCGGCCGGGTGCTCAACCTGCGGGACCTGCAAAGCTGGATTTTTTATGCGGGCGCCACCAGCATCCTCAGCGGCAATTATCTGACCACCGCGGGGCGGGCGGTCGAGGAGGACCGCCGGATGCTTCTTGACCTGGGGCTGGAGCCCGTTTAACGGCTTGCGGACAAGGTTTACCCGAAACCTGAGGATACAGCGGAAATTTACGGGTATTTTATTGACTCCGGTCCCCCTGCGCCCTAAGATGACGCATATTCAATGGTCCTGATTCTTATTGGTCTTTGAATAGATAAAGAAACTTTTCGATACCGTTACCCCGCGAAGGCGGGGGCGGGGATGACAACTGGAAGTGCCGGTTTCTTTATTTATTCGATATTCAATGATTTATGGCAAAAATCAAATTATATGTTGAACGCTGCAAGGGCTGCGGCCTGTGTATCGCGGCCTGTCCGCGCAACAATATCCGCATGTCGGACGATCTCAACGAGGCGGGCCATCCCTATGCCGTTATTGTGGACCCCGCCAACTGCACCTTCTGCGCGATGTGCGGGCGGATGTGTCCCGACCTGGCCATCGAGATCGACGACCCCGACGGCGACAGGAAAAAAAACAATTAAAAACCAGGGACAGTTACCTGTTTTCGTAAAGCGAGCGCGGGGATGCGACGGGCGGCACGGCTGAGCGGCCGCCGGACGCGGTGCAAGCCGCGAAACCCGCAGCGATAGAAAGAACACGGCGGTTCGAAGTGGAAAAAGTGCTATTTAAGGGAAATGAATTGATGGTGGAGGCGGCCATTGAGGCGGGCTGCCGCTTCTTTGCCGGTTATCCCATCACGCCTCAGAACGAAGTCCCCGAACGCATGAGCGAGCGGATGCCCCAGGTGGGCGGCGTCTTCGTCCAGGCCGAAAGCGAGGTCGCGGCCATCAACATGGTCTTCGGCGCCTCCGCCGCGGGGGCTCGCTGCATGACCAGCTCCTCCTCTCCCGGCATCAGTCTCAAACAGGAGGGCATCAGCTATATCGCCGGCGCCGAACTGCCTTGCGTCATCGCCAACATGCAGCGCGGCGGCCCGGGTCTGGGCAATATCCGCGCCTCGCAGGGCGACTACTTCCAGGCCGTCAAGGGCGGCGGCCACGGCGACTACCGGCTCATCGTGCTCACGCCGGGCACACTGCCTGAGCTTTACGATCTGACGATGAGGGCGTTCGACTACGCCGACTACTACCGCAACCCCGTCATGATTCTCGGCGACGGCATTCTCGGCCAGATGGCCGAGCCGGTCGAACTGAAGCCCTATACGCCGCTTTTTGATCTGCCGCCCAAGGATTTTATCCTCGACGGCTGCAAGGGGCGCGAGCCCCGGGTCATCAAGACGCTGGTCCTCCGGCCCGAGGACGGGCTTGTCGATCATAACGAGCATTTGCAGGAAAAATACCGGCGCATCCAACAAGAGATCTCGCTGTACGAGGAGTACGAGACGCAGGACGCGGCGCTGATCGTTACCGGCTACGGCATCGCCGGGCGAATCGCCAAGGGCGCCGTGCGTGCGGCCCGCCGCCGCGGGTGGCCGGTCGGGCTGATCCGGCCGCTGTGCGTCTGGCCCTTCCCGGTCGAGCCGTTTGTCCGGGCCGTGGAGCGGGGCGCCGAGCAGTTCCTCGTCGTCGAGATGAGCACCGGGCAATACGTCGAGGACGTGAAGCTGGCCATCGAGTGCCGGCGTCCCGTCCATTTCTACGGCAAGGGCGGCGGCTGGTATCCGACGCCGGAAATGATTCTCGAACAGATTGAACGCCGCCTGGCGGAAGAGGCCGGCGGTTCGAAAAAGGATTAGCAGGATGGAATTTCATCGGCCCCAGGCCCTCAAGGATGTTCGCACGCACTACTGCCCCGGCTGCGGGCACGGCATTGCCCATCGGCTGGTCGCCGAGGCGATTGATGAACTGGGCATCCGCGAGAAGACCATCGGCACCGCCCCGGTCGGCTGCGCGGTGCTGTTTTACGACTACTTCAACTGTGACATCATCGAGTGCGCCCACGGCCGTCCGCCCGCCGTCGCCACCGGCCTCAAGCGGGTCCGGCCCGACAACATCGTCTTCACCTACCAGGGCGACGGCGACCTGGCGGCCATCGGCGCCGCCGAGACCATCCATGCAGCCAATCGCGGCGAGAACCTCACCGTGTTCTTTATCAACAATGCCATCTACGGCATGACCGGCGGCCAAATGGCCCCGACGACGATGAGGGGCCAGTGGAGCACCACCACGCCGGCGGGGCGGGGCAGCATGGGCGAGGGCGGCCCCATCCGGGTCTGTGAGCTGCTCAGCAGTCTTGACGGCGTCTGCTACCTCGAACGCGTCGCCGTCAGCACGCCCAGGGATGTGATCGTCGCCAAGAAGGCCGTTCGCAAGGCGTTCGAGAACCAGATCGCGGGCAAGGGCTTCTCCCTCGTCGAGATTCTCTCCATGTGCCCGACGGACTGGAAGCTGACGCCGGAGAAAGCGATGGCCTTTGTGAATGAAAAGATGAAAGCGGTATTTCCCCTCGGGGTTTACAAGGATCGATAAGCCATGGATCGAACGCTGACGGAAACCAAGATCACCATCGGCGGCTTCGGCGGCCAGGGCATCGTCGTCATCGGCAACCTCATCGCCCGGGCGGCGGTCATTGAGAACAAGAACGTTACCGGCATGGTCGCCTACGGCGCGGAGATGCGCGGCGGCACGGCCAGCGCCACCGTCGTCGTCAGCGACGACGAAATCGCCAGCCCCTACGTGGATCGGCCGAATATGGCGATTATTCTCAACCACCCGTCGCTGGAGCACTACGAGCCGACGATCACGCCCGGCGGCCTGATTACGCTCAATACATCTCTGGCGCACCGGGGTCCGCTGCGGGGCGACCTGAGCGTCATCGAGGTTGGGGCCACGGAGATCGCCCACGAGCTGGGCAACATCCGAACGGCCAACATCGTCATCCTCGGCGCCTTCATCGAGCACACGATGCTGCTGCGGCCCGAGAGCGTTCGGCAGGCGATCACGGACCTGTTCTCCGGCAAGAATCCAAAGTACGTTCCGCTGAACCTGGAGGCCTTCGAGGCCGGCGCCCGGCGCTCGCGTCTCCTCCGGCCGGCGACTCAAAAATAGGGGCAGTCACCCTATTATCATCCGAAACAGGGGCCGTCGTCCTGTAGTTGTCATTCCCGTGAAAGCGGGAGTCCGGATTGGACCGTGAAACCTGGACACGACTTGATTGATATGCTTCATTCGCAGACAAAATCCGATCTTCGATCCCGAGTGCTGGCGGGTCTGAGCCGTCGGCGCAGGGGCGGCGCCCTCCAGATGACGCCCATGATCGACGTTATTTTTCTGCTGCTTACCTTCTTCGTCGTTACGGCCCGGTTTCGCACCCCCGAACTCTATCTGCCCGTCGAACTGCCCGACAAGCCGCAGGCCGGCGCCGTCCGTCCGGCGATCATCGAACCGCTGCGGATGAACATCCGGCAGGGCGAGCAGGGCAGTCTGGTCGCATTCGGCGACCGGCAGATTGCGCTCTCGGCCGAGAGCCCCGAAGCAGGGCTGGTCTCGCTGGCCGAACTGGTCCCGCAGGTCTTTGAGCTTCAGCACCGCATCAGCAGCGACCCGATTGAACTGGTCTGCGACGATCGCGTGCCGTGGGATACGGTCGTCAAGGTCTATGACCTTCTGCAAACCATCGGCGCCTCGAATATCACCTTCGTCCTGTCGGAGTAGCATGTCGATCCGTGTGTTCATCCCGGTGCTCCTGGCGGCCGCCGTTTCCATGAGCGGCAGGGCGGCCGCGCCGGTTTCGCCGCAGGAGGCCGAACGGCTCATCGCCGAGGCCCAAACGGTAATGCAGCGGTTTCACTCGCAGACCGTCGCCGCCCGGCTGGCCTTTCTCTGTCTCGACCGCTTTCAAAGCCCCGAACAGAAACAGCAGCTTAACCGACAGGCCGCCGGGGATTACGGCGAGCTTTTGGGGCTTCTCAATCAGCAGAAACGCCGGCTGGACGAGATCGAGGCGTACGAGGGGGACGACTGGGAGGAGCTTTACGGCGAGAGCCGCCTCTGGGCCCGGCTGGATCAATCCGTCCGGCTTAGCGAATGCCAATTGAACCGAATCCTGTTTTGGAAGATCCTCAGCGGTGAGAAGGATCTCGAGGTTGCCACGCTCGACCAACTGATCGAAAAGCAAATGGCTGCCGGGAGTCCATGGAAGGATCGGGACGACGCCCTGCGGCTGTCAAGGGAATTCGGCAAGCCCGGCCCGGCCGCCCGGAATGCAGCGCTCTTTGGCGAAAAGATCAGGAACAAATCCGATTGCGAATGGTGTCTGGTGTATGCCTTTGTCGACTTTCGCGGCGGTCGGGGCCGATCCCTCAAAGCCCTGTCCGACGCCTGGCCTGAAATGACCCCCTTCCTGTCGCGGCTGGTTCTCGACCGGCTCCATGAGCGGTTCGAGAAAGACGGCCCTCGCATTCTTGAAACGCAGGACGGTTTTGCCCTGTCGCTGGCCTGCCGGGCGGCGGGCGACGATCCGCGTTCCGAAGCGTATCTTGCCTTTCTCAAGGCGGCCTCCGCCGTTTGCCGGGAGCCCGCCGTCGAGCTGGCTTTGAGCCGGGCTCTGGCCTCGTCCTATCCGTCCAACGCGCTGTTTTATGCCTGCCGGGTTGTCGAACTTGCCTTCGAAAAGCCCCTGCCTTCCGATGAAAACCGGCAAATCGCCGATCAGGCCGTTCGGCTGGCGTTGCGGCTCTGCGAGCACGGAAGCATAAAGGATTTCCGGCCCGTTTTGCAGATGCTGGATCGGTACTTTTCCTGCGTGCAGGAAGGGGTTGATCCCGAGATCGTCCTGGCCGCCGCCGACATCTATGCCGCACAGCAGCAACCCGAAGCGGCCAAAGAGCGGCTCGGTCGTCTGCTTGAGGAGAATCCGGCGTTTGCCGGCGAGGTGCGAAGACGCCTGACGCTGATCGACCTCGACGATCTGCTGGCCGGTCCTTTGAAATGCGATGAACTCCTGCCTCGGGCCGCCTTAATTCTGGCGGGCCTGACGGACCCCGTCCTGCGAAACGACCAGATTGAAAAGCTCTCAGATATGCTTGAAGACTATTCGTGGCGGTACGAGATCGGCGCTGCGGATGGGAACCTCATGGACGAGGCCGTGGCCGTCAGCGGGGCTTGCATACGCTCGGGCGGCCGCCGGGCCGAGTTGCTCCGGGTCGAACTGTCCTGTCAGCGGGGCGCGGTCTCCGATGAGGAAAAGGCCCTCATCCTCGCGCTCCTCGATAAGAACAAGGGCGAAAAGACCCCGCTGTTTTTGCGTGCTTTTGCCCGTCGGCGGATGGCGGAGGGCGACTGGTCCGGGGCCCTGCAAGCATGGGGGGACCTCCGCCTTCAGCTTTCGGGTCCCGCCTCGCCCCGGTGGTGGCAGTGCCGGTACTATGAACTGCTTTGCTATTCCCGCCTGCCTGAGACCTCTTATGACGAGCTGACCCGCGCCGTCGAGGTCCTTCTCGCCACCTATCCCGCGGCCCCCGACGAATGGAAAACGCGGCTTCGGTCCCTTGTGCCCCGTTAAATCCCAAAAACGCCGGACTTAAGATCTAATGTTTGTGTATCTATAAATCCATGTAATACGTATGATGTGCAGCCGCTTTCGGCCCCCCAAAAATGACAAACAAACTGTATTTCTGGCCGTATGCAATGTGAAAAGGGCATATTTCGAAATATTTCCCGTTTTTCGATCTTCGGTTGCCTGCCTTCGGGGTTTCTGCTACAATGCGAAAAGACAGTGTAAATGGATGCAATATATGGAGTGTAAGGATGGCAAAGTCATCTAATTCGAGCAGTAAACGAGAGATTTGCAGTTTCTGCGGCCGCGCCAAGCGCCAGTCGGATGCGTTTGTCGAGGGTCCCGGCGGGGTTTTCATCTGCCCGGACTGCATCGATCTCTGCTACAATATCGTTCGCCAGGAACGCCGGCGGATGCGGGGGGCCTCCACGCCGTTCGAGGATGTTCCCAAGCCCCGCCAGATCAAGGAGTTTCTTGACCAGTATGTTATCGGTCAGGACTCGGCCAAAAAGGCCCTGGCCGTCGCCGTTCATAACCACTACAAACGTCTGCTGCATACCGACAGCGAGGACGAGGACGTGGAAATCGAGAAGTCCAATATCCTCCTGATCGGCCCGACCGGTTCGGGCAAGACGCTGCTGGCCCGGACGCTGGCCCGGGTGCTGCATGTGCCTTTTGCCATCTGTGACGCTACAACCGTTACGGAGGCCGGTTACGTCGGCGAGGACGTGGAAAACTTTCTCCTGCGGCTCCTCCAGGCGGCGGATTTCGACATTGAGGCGGCCCAGCGGGGCATCGTCTATATCGACGAGATCGACAAGATCGGCAAGACGATGCAGAACGTCTCGATTACCCGCGACGTGTCCGGCGAGGGTGTCCAGCAGGCGCTGCTCAAGATGCTCGAAGGCACCATCGCCAACGTCCCTCCGCAGGGCGGGCGCAAGCACCCCGAACAGGCATATATCCAGATCGACACCTCCCAGATTCTTTTCATCTGCGGCGGCACCTTCGTCGGTTTGGAGAATATCGTAAAAAAGCGGCTGGGCAAGAAAATGATCGGTTTCAACACGGAGCACAGCGGTCAGCAGGATAAGAAACAGGACTATTCCAACCTGATCCGGCAGGTTACCCCGGAGGACATCATCGAATACGGGATGATCCCGGAGATGGTGGGGCGGTTGCCGATCATCACGACCCTTTCGGCCCTTGACGAGGATGCCCTCGTGGAGATCCTCACCAAACCGAAAAACGCCCTGGTTCGCCAGTACCAGAAACTCTTTGAGATGGAGGACGCGGCGCTGTCCTTTACCGACGAGGCCCTCAAAATGCTGGCGCAAAAGGCCCTCAAGCGGGATACCGGGGCGCGGGCTCTGCGGTCCATCATGGAAGAGCTTATGGTGGATATCATGTATCGGCTGCCGGAAGAGCCCAAGCCGGGCGAGTATCTGATTACGCCGGAGGTAGTCAGCGGACGGGACGACCTGTTTGCCGCCGCCCGCCGGGCCCGGCGAGAATCCGCTTAAAAGATTCATCAGGGAACCATTGGGTTGCGGCCCTGATTTTTGAGAAATCGGCGGCCGACATCCCCTTCGTTGATCCGTTCACAGCGGTGTTTTCGGTTTTGCAATAAAAAAGTTTACGTTGGATTTGCCGCCTGTTGGGGCCGTATTATCATACGGCAAATTCCAGGGCGGGGTCTATTCGCGTGAGCATAGTTTAACTTTGTAATATATTACCCTGTCTCTATCGGGCATTTTCCCGTATATTATGGCAAAAGTTCCTTTCGAAAATTTGATCGGCAACTTCGCTTTTGACGTATCCCTTACATATTGAAAAACATACGTGCTATATCTGCCGCTTGATGATGGATGTAATTTTTCTGTGCGGATCAATTGTATCATCCCGGTGAAGTACACCCTAGGCAAATTGGCAGGACGGTGACGGGTTGGTGAGGGGGGAGACTGCTCAGGCGACCTGGTCGGTCAGGGGGGCCGGTTTGGAGACGGCTGGTTGGGCCGG
>JBNRMP010000130.1:0-25532 GCA_050309685.1 Anaerohalosphaeraceae bacterium | reverse complement strand
TTACCCATTTATGTTCGTCTTTTCCATGCGGCAAATCAACGCCACTTTGCGTATTAAAGTAGCCATTTTGCGAAAATGACACGCAACACCCCCCTCAAAAAACACCCCCACATGCGAGAAAACGGCTTTGCCTCGTATCCTCCCCAAAACTTTCCATCTGTTCGTCAGGATGATTCCTATTTTACGAAATCGCCCCGCCGATTGCAACCGCAAAAATCCGAATTGTCAGCTATTGGGAATCACTACCTGGTATTTCCATCGTCCAATCTGCTCTTGCTTTTCACTTTTCCCAAGAACGGCCTCTCTTTCGTGATTTGGCTGTATTAATACGCAAAATGGCGTTGTCGTCGGAGTGTATTTCTGAGATAATGAGGGTTTAATGGCTATATGTTTCCTTTAATCTGACTTTCTGATAAAAACTGATATAATAGCCCTGTAAAAAGGGACACAACAAAGGACTGCCGCATGGAATTCATGGATTATATGGTTTTAGCTGCTTATGTTGCGGGGGTACTCGTCATAAGCGCCTTTTTCGGAAAAAAGGTTAAAAACTCCAGGGATATGTTCGCCGCCGGCGGACAATCACCCTGGTGGGTGTCCGGCCTTAGCGGCTTTATGACCATGTTTTCCGCCGGCACATTTGTTGTGTGGGGCGGCATTGCCTACCGCTCAGGCATTGTGGCCGTCGCGATCAATATGTGTTATGGAATCGCCGGCCTGCTGGTGGGCTTTTTTGTCGCGGGCCACTGGCGAAGACTGGGCGTCCGAACACCCGCCGAATACATCGAGCTTCGCTTCGGGAAAGGAGCTATTCACCTCTACACATGGACAATGCTGATCTACCGAATGATCGGTGTTTCCGTAGCGCTGTATTCACTCGCCGTAATCCTGACGGCGCTGATGCCGCTGGCCGAAGGAAATTTTCTTCGCAGCGACATAACCGGCAACCTTTCGCTGGTCTGGGCAATCGTCTTTTTCGGCTCTTTTATGATCATCTATACCATGGCCGGAGGTTTGTGGTCGGTGCTGATGGCCGATGTTCTTCAGTTCATCGTACTCAATCTGGCCGTGATTTTCGTTGTGCCGCTCTGCATCATGTCTATAGGCAGCTTGGAGCAGTTTGCCGCTTCCGCGCCCGATCAGTTTTTCAGTCCTGTAACGGGAGAGTACACATGGATATTTCTCGCCGGCTGGTGTGCGATTCACTTCTTCATGGTTGGCGCCGAATGGGCCTATGTGCAGCGGTTTATCTGCGTTCCCACCGCCTCGGATTCGCGTAAATCCGCCTGGATGTTTGGTGTACTGTACCTAATCAGCCCCTGGCTCTGGCTTCTGCCGCCCCTGCTCTATCGCGGTATTGATCCCAATGCCGATCCGGAACAAGCGTACATCCTGGCCTGCCGGGCCGTGCTGCCGACCGGCATGCTCGGCATGGTTCTGGCCGCCATGATTTCGGCGACCGCCAGTACGGTCAGCGCTCAACTGAATGTCTTTGCGGGTGTGCTCACCAGCGACTTCTATCGGCGTCTTTTCCGACCTGCGGCGACCGAATCCCACCTCGTGAGCGTGGGCCGATGCATAACGGTACTGCTTGGACTGACTATCATTCTGCTTGCTATCCTGGTTCCCGCGATGGGCGGCGCCAAAGACGTCATCATTACGGTAACCAGCCTGATTGTCGGCCCCCTCCTGGCTCCCTCTATCTGGGGCCTGTTCAGCAAAAGGATCAAAACCAGCGCGGTCTGGATCGTGGCTCTCCTGTGCTTCGGACTGGGGGTCTTCGTGGAGTTCGGCCTGGTACCGGGCAACGGCTTTTCCGATTCTGCCCCCCTGCACTCCGTCAGCGAGTGGGCAAGGGCGTTCAACCCCCGCACCCGCCAGATGATCATCGGCGTAGGGCTGCCCCTTGTGGCCCTGTTGTTCATGGAGCTCTTCAGCCGCGGGGAATCGCCGGGCTGGCAGCGGATCACCCGGCAGATGAAGGAACAGATCGAGGCCAAAACGCCGATAACCAGCCCCCTGCCGGCCCTCGTGGTGGCCTGCAGCATGGCTTACTTCGGAATCCTGATGACGGTGATCGCACTGGTCAATCCCGAAGATTGGAAAATCGTTGCCGTTTTTGCCGGCATTCTCTATGCTTTAGCCGTTATGTTTTTCTTCATTTACCGAGGAAAGAGCAAGTCGCCGCTTGCGGCGGATCTTTGTCGGGAAAAGGTCGCGACGGATTCATCCGTCGTTCATTGTCAATCAGAATAACAGCAGAAAGACGGAATTAATTTCATGCGCAACATCGATCATCATGTAGATTTCTGTGTAGTCGGGGGAGGACTGACCGGAATGTGCACCGCCATCGCGGCGGCCCGCCGGGGCATCCGGGTGGCCATCATTCAGGACCGTCCGGTTTTCGGCGGAAATGCCTCCAGCGAAATCCGTATGTGGATTTGCGGGGCCGGTGAAAAAGACAACCGGGAGACCGGAATCATCGAAGAACTGCAGTTGGAAAACCGCTATCGGAATCCTTACTCGAATTATTCCCTGTGGGACAGCATCCTTTATGAGAAGATCCGGTTTGAACCGAATATCACCATGCTGCTCAACTGCACATGCAACGGCGTGGAAATGGACGGTTGCCGCATTCGTGCAGTCAAGGCCTGGCAGTTAACGACGGAAACATGGCACCGCGTGGAAGCCCCCCTGTTTGCCGACTGCTCCGGCGACTCAGTGCTTGCCCCCCTCTCCGGCGCCCTGTTCCGCTATGGACGGGAAGCCCGCAGCGAATTCGGCGAAACCATCGCCCCGGAAAAGGCGGACAGCAAAACCATGGGCATGAGCTGTCTGATGCAGGCCAGGGAAATGACGCATCCCCAGCCCTTCATTCCGCCCAAGTGGGCCTACGTCTATCCCGATTGCGACTGCTTCCCCTACCGGGAACACGGCATCGGCGAAGCGCAGAACTTCTGGTGGCTGGAGATCGGAGGAGAAAAGGATACCATTCACGATACCGAAGAGATTCGGGATGAGTTGCTGAAAATCGCTTACGGCGTATGGGATCACATTAAAAATCACTGCCGGAACAAAGAGAAGGCGGCCAACTGGGCCCTGGATTGGGTCGGCACCCTGCCGGGAAAGCGGGAAAGCCGGCGGTATATCGGGGATCACATTCTAACACAAGCCGACGTAACCCGGGAGGGCCGATTCGAAGACCTGGTCTCTTACGGCGGCTGGCCGATGGACGATCACCACCCCGCCGGTTTTCACTACAAGGGAGAACCCACCATCTTCCATGCCGCTCCCTCCCCGTTCGGGATTCCGTATCGGTGCTTGTACTCGAAAAACATTGAAAATCTGTTCTGTGCCGGCCGGAACATCAGCATTACCCATACCGCCATGAGTTCGACGCGAGTGATGGCCACCTGTGCAACACTGGGGCAGGCTGTCGGTACCGCAGCGGTGCTGGCGACGCAATACCGCCTGACCCCGCGCGGCGTATATGAAAAAAAGATTCATCGCCTCCAGGATTGGCTCCAGGAAGATGACTGCTATCTGCCCTGGCGAAAACGGCCTCTGTCGGAATTGACCAAAAAAGCCCGTCTGACATCCTCGGACGGCGACCCGGAAGTGCTTCGTAACGGAATCGACCGGAGTCTGGGCGGGCAGGACAACGGCTGGTACGGCGCCATGGGATCGTGGGTAGAGTATCGGTTCGATCAGCCGACTCTCATTCGGGGAATGCGGATCATCTTTGACAGCAATCTGAACCGGCTGTTCCGCAAAAAGATACTGGAGGCCAACGAAGTGAACGGCAAAAATGATCCGGCCGCCGTAACCACTCGCGAGATGCGCTGCTGCTATCCCCTCAGCTACGAGCCGAAAACGGTTCCCGCCTGCATGACCAGGCGATTTCGGATCGAAGCGGAAGAGGTGGCAGGCAAGTGGAAAGTGGTTTTCCGGGAGTCGAACAACTACCAGCGACTGGTGAAAATCAACATTTCCCTGGAAACAACGGCGGTGCGGCTGATCCCGGAAGAAACCTGGGGAGAAAAGTTATCCCATATCTTTGCATGGGATCTGATGTAGCCGTTTTGCGCTCGACGCTACTTCTGCCCGTATTTGCGGCGGTACTCCAGGAGACTGGTCCCCTTCTCCTTTCGAAAGTACCGCGAAATATGATCCGTCCCGGTATAACCCAGCCGCTGGGCGATCTCCTTGATGGTCAGGTTGGTTTCCACCAGCATCTGCGTGATCTGTTCAACCCGAAGCCGGCGGATTTCCTTGAGGATGGAGCGATGAAGAGTCATCCGAAATCGGGTCTCCAGAACTCGTCGGGACAGCATTGTGGCTTCCACCACGTCATCAACGCTGATGTCTTCTTTGGCATGTTCCCGGATAAAGCGGATCGCCTTGACGACATCCGGATCTTCGATCGCCAAAATGCTGGTGGATAAGCGAACCGCCACATGGGTCGGTTTAATCAGGATCTGCTGCCGCGCCATCGGCTCGCCGTTCATCAGCCGATCCAGCAGATCCGCCGCATCATATCCGGCGGAAACGGTATTCAGGGCGATGCTGGACAGGGACGGGTTGGATAAATTGCAGACCAGCTTGTCATCGTCCACGCCGATAACGGCAATCTCCTCCGGGATACGTATCTCGGATATCTTGGCCGCCTCGACTACGTTTTGGGCGCGATCATCCGAACAGGCCATCAAGCCGATCGGCTTGGGGAGCAATCTTAGCCATTCCGCCAATACACGCTGTTCGTTCTCCCAGAGTCTTTTGTGTTTGGATTTGGGCTGCTGATACACCTCGGTCTTATGCCCCGCACGGGAGAGTTCTTTTACAAAGGCGGCTTCACGCTTCTGGGACCATTCGATCTCATTATATCCGCAAAACGCAAAGTTCTTAAACCCGCAGCCCCGCAGGTGGTCGACGGCCATCTTGCTGATGGATTCATTATCCGTTGTCAGAATCGGATAAATCAGGTGCATCGGAGTGGACTTCTCTTTGATCGTCGAGGCAATGATCGCCGGAATTCCTTTCTTTTTGATCTCTTCCAACTCCGTCATATCCCGAGCGATAATGCCGTCTATATCCTCTTTCTTCAGCCGGATCAGGATGGTTCGCCGGGTTTTTTCGCTCCGAAAGAAAGGAGGATAATGATAGAAGGACCATGGACCGTGAATGCGTGCATAGTTTGCAATGCCGGTCAGCAGGTCTCTGCCGAATCCGCGGGAACTCTCAATCAATAAGAAGACCTTCGGGATTTTCATTCCGGTTTACTCGATATAATAACTTTCAGTAAAGGATTTCCTTAACTTAAACTGACCGATTTTAGGCCGCCAGGAGCTTTTCATCCTCCTGCCGGATCATCCGACGCAGAGACGCTTTGAGCCGGCTCATCGGCTCCAATCGCAGCACTCTATTCTTTTTTATACAGCTTTGTGCACGCCGGGTCTGCACGCTTGGGCAGATCAGGCAGACATAGGCGCAGTCCCCCCGGTGCAGGTGTTGACGGCCTCGGGGTACGGATAGAATACATCGCACGGGATCATAACCTTGAAGTGATCCGGCAGGATCGCCTGCCAGATGGTCTGGCCGGCCGGTTGGGGAAACATGGAAACCCGATTTTTTTGGCAGGCTGTAAAAAACATTGCAGCTTCTTGGGAATTGGCTCATAGTAATCATACCGCCGCCATGTCTATAAGTTTCTTTCAACAAAGCACTTATCAGCATAAAAGGCCGTTCGGGTTTATAGTCTTCGTTATCAAAGTCCCGCCAATCGCTCAGTTTGAGTATATATTAAATATTCGGGTTTCAGTCAAGCGCATTTTCCATATGCTTGATTTCCGTTCGCCTGCTCTATAAATTGAAATCATCCAACGCTTCGAACATTGCGACAATATTTTCCGGCGGAACCTCCGGCAGGATATTATGCACCGTATTGAATACGAACCCGCCGCCGGGCGCTAAAATTTCGATCCGCTCCCGGACATGATCTTTGACCTGCTGCGGAGTACCCCTATTCAGAACAGCTCGAGTGTCACATCCTCCTCCCCAGAATACAATATCCTTGCCGAATTCTTTTTTCAATCGGGAGGGGTCCATGTCCCTGCAAGTCGTTTGAACGGGATTGATAATATCATACCCCGCTTCAATCAAATCCGGGAGCAGCTTATAGATGGAACCGCAGCTATGCAGAAAAGTCTTCATCCGGCTGTTCTTTTTAACATAGCTGCACAACTGCATATGACGCGGTTTGAAAAGCGAGCGGTAGATCTCCGGAGACATAAAGGGGCCGCCATCCGTGCCTAAGTCATCTCCAAAACGGATGATATCCGCCAGATCGCCGACGGCGCTGCATACTTTTTCCAGGGTGGCTAAGTGCAATTCCAATAGCTTATCCAAAAGGGATTCAACCTTCGTCGGTTCCGTATAGAGGTCCATTAAAAAATTATCCATCCGCCGAAGGAATGTCCCCCACTCAAACAGGTTGCAGCCGACCACCACCATCAAAGCACGATCCGTACTTTGACGCAGCGCGATTGTTTTTTGCCTTAGCTCCTGCCAAAAGCCGGGTTGACCCGCTCGGTCCCACGGGCTATGGACCAATGCCGCCCACAGCACTTTACTCATGGCTTCGGGCAGATTCTCATAGCTTTCCAAATATCCCTCCAAATAGGGAAAATAGATCTGATCATAAAATGCAGATGCGGCGGGCATGCAGGCAATGGCGGTCCCGTCAATGTGATGGGCCGTCCACGAACCATCCGGATTCAGCTTCGGCTTAAACCATGCAGGATACAGTGCAGGATCGCCATTGGCCATCCGAATCTCATACCAATCCTCCTGACCGAGATTAAACGCACGACCGATATCAACCGCATCAATATTAAAGCAATCCAGAATCTCCTCCTCCGGCTCTGCCAACTGCTGGACCACATCGTAGATGCGCGTCCGCCCACGTGCAATTCCAAAATGCTTTTTGAGATTGCCGTACGCTATCGCGGATATACCGGAACTCGGAGTCGCCCCCAGATCGCGGGGTATGCGGTCCGTTTCCTTATGGTTCACCGCCGCTAAAATATATTCTCTCGATGTCATTTAGATTGCCTTTTTTCTAAAGGCCGTTTCTTCTCCCTGATTGACATCTCAATCAACCGGCGTTTCTGATGGCCGACGACCATCTTTTCCATCGGCAACCGCAGGTCATTTGCCATGAGGAGGATCCGCTGCACGATGGCCGATTTCCACCCATGACTGCACCGGAGGAATTCGCCGTAATGAGTTCGGCGAGGTCGGTTTGAGTCCTTAACTCTCGATATTCCAACGGTTTTTTTTGTTCGGTCCGCAATCCTTTAGCGCCGGCGAAGCACCCCTTCGGGCGACCGGACGGTTCCGCTTTCCGCCTTTTCCGCCTCGTAGTAGAACCTGAATTCCGTTGCGCCGGGCGTCACGGGAACTGTAAACTCAAAGGGATAGGAATCTTTCGTAACCGACGCCCACTGCCCGTCGCAGGCATAGTGGAATGTTACCTTTTTGAAAACCTGCTCATTGGCCTTGATGTAGGAATAGACGCTCTGTAACGAAGGGCCGAAGTTAAAAAGCACCGCTTTGCCGCCGTTGCCGAAATCGAACGTCTCCTGGTCCTTTTTCCATTTTTCGGACCGGGAATTCAGAACCTTGCTTTGAAATACCGGCGCCGGGCGGACGGAACCGATCGCCAGGGCCGTGATCCCTCGCGGGGCAACCGAGATGGAAATCTGACCGTTTTCCAGTTTCCGCTTCGCTGCCCGTTGATTCTCAATCCAGACCTCAACCGGGTACTTCTTGTCGGTCCGCATGCCGAGTAGATCCGTATTCAGCGAAATCGTGGCGGTCTGTTCCTCATGCGACTGGTTGGTCAGCATCAGATACAATTTGCCGTCTCCCCGAGCGGCCACGTAGTTGATCTGCACGTTCGACGAAGAGGCCAGGCCTTTCAGCATGTAAAGGTACATCGGGCTGCCGTCATAAAACTTGCCGGGTTTGGCGCCGTACACTTTACTCCGGCAATAGGCATATCCCTCCGCATACTCCGCCGGAAAATCAAGTTTGCCGTCGGAACAATAGTACACGTCCGATACCAGGTAATCCATAATCGTCGCCGTATGCGACCAGGGATGATTGTAATGCAAAGACGTTACGCCATTGAGCTCATTGAGCGAACGCAGCGCAAAATCCGCCTTCTCATGGGCGGTCGTCCTTCCGGCGTTCATATGATAGCCCGGGAAACTCTCATAGCGGCCGATGATGGCGGATCGAGCCACGTCATGCAGAAACAGGTCCCCCGCATCCCGCGCAATCCGCAGCATCCAGGGAGCATAGTGTGCCAGGTAGATGCCTCGGTGCCCATGGCAGGTGGCCGAAGACTCTGGCGTCAGACCGATCTCCGAGACCCGCCAGGCCTCCACCAGCTCTTCCGGAATTATCATATCCTTATATTGACTGCCGCTTCGATATCGAGGAACCTTGTTGCCGACATTGACCAGTACTTTTTCATCGGGAATCGCCGGACAGAACCAGATAAACTGGGTGTAGCGACGTGCCCCGGTGCGGGCGGCCTCCAGATAGCGGGGTTCACCGGTGATCTCATACAGCAGATACAATTCCATCCATTGCGGAACATAAGATGTCCAGAAGAACATCCCCCTCGAGTCTCGATCGCTGAAATCCGTCTGCGGCGTCTCGACTCGCGTCTTCAGATACTTATCCGCTCCTTCAATAGCTTTCCGCAGGTATTCCTTTTTGCCCGTCACATGGTACAGGCACATGGCATTCTGCCAGCGGTCGCCATACAACTGCTCCGTGAGGTTCAGGACGCGATGGATCGGTGTATGGTATATTTCCATCGCCTGCCGCAGATAATTCTCCATCCGGTTCTGTGAAAAGGCGTACACCGCCGCAAAATCAGACATCGGCACCCCCGGCCCCTCCAGGCGGGCGGATGTGCCGTCCCGATTGATTTCGGGATTGGTGGCAAACAGAAACCGTTCCCGCGACAGCCCGTACTCGACCATCGGCCGCGCCCGTTTCTCATAGACCGCCTGATTGTCCGAAACAATAGCCAGCGAGAGCGGGTGGAGCCCCGTAATATTTTTCACGGCACCGGGAACATCCGTCGCATAATTGCAACCCCGTAATTCATCTACAAACTGACTGAATGGACCCATATTGTAGTCCATCATATTCTCAAAGGTCCGGTTTAGTGTTACCGTCGTGTTGCGGCGACAATCCCGGAATCCGAACTCCTCGCGTGCAATCGATTCGTAGGTCTCCAGCAGATTCCGGCTGGAACAGATCAGGTGTGCCTTGAAGCAAAACGGGCGGCCGGGCTCCATCTCCGATTTCATGCCTCCCAGAACAGGCGCAAAGAGCGACGGCCTCGCCTGCCCCTCCCGGTCCCGAACCATGACCCCGAAGGCCAAATTATCCGACTTGGGAATCGGAAGAAACGGCATTGCGGACGCATCCGCCAGCACTCCCACGGTGACGTTCTGATGGGTAACCAGAGCCGTCGGCAGCGGACATTGGAACGCTTCGATCAGATACGGGAGATTGGGAAACCGCTTCTCCTGCCAGATCATCGGCAGCCACATTTCATCCATCGCCTCCGGACTGACGCGGGGGGCGCCGGTATAACCGGCGGAATACCAGCCGCCAAGCCGGGGAGTCAGCGTAAAAGTCAGCTCCGGCCGGCCCGTGCCTTCCGGAAGCGTGACAACGGCCGACAACTGATATTTCTCATGGTCCGGATAGATCCATTCAATCGAGCGATCCCGCACTCGAACGGCCCGGGCTGAAAGGGTTTCATTGCTGGCGGCGAGAAAATAGTTCGCCGTCCGCCCCTGCTCCAGTTCCCGGTCGATCTCCGGGTTAAAACCATCCATCACATGTTCGGCAGGGTCTATCTTCGCCAATTCCTCCCGGCCCCAGGTGGGCACATTATAAAGCACTTTCTCTGTCTGGTTGTAGCCGATGTCCGCACGGCGCATCCGCTTTTGCGGATCCTGCGTTGTAAAAAAGATCGTAAACTCTGAGGTGAACAGCCGGGGGGCGCCGTCCTGATGTCTGATTTCGAGATCAGTTCCGACCAGCCGGACCTGGTACTCATTATTCCTTAGAACTTCCTGTGTTTGGGAGGCAATCGTCTTTGCAGGGGTTATCAGTGTGAGCAAAACAATCCCGCAAACAGTCAGTACGGTTCTTCTTTCCAGCATCACGGCAATCCTTTCCCTATAACATAATGAATGGTTTCAGGACCAGTTATTTTACAGCATTTTCAAACTTACGCAACGCCATTTAGCGAACTCGTGTCGCCCATTTGCGCCAAAGTGCCCCTTTCGCCGGCAAATTGCCCTAAAAACAGTCTCACGTTACTGCATTCAGGGCCGCAGTTTGCCGACCGTCAGGCCGGGCCAGTCATCAGTCCGAAACGGAGAAGCAGGCAAACCGGCCTTATTGAATAAATTGCATCCCTGCGGGTTTATCTGCCAGGCATATCGAACCGCAACCGGATCAGTTACCTGCGGGCTTTGAACGATGACGTTATCCCCAACGATTTGGGCATCAGCCCAGACAAAACGCCTGTCCGGGCCGGCGATGGCAAACTGACTCAGCGGCTTACCATCCTTGGCGATCAGCCCTCCATCCACATAGTCGAATGAAAGAATGATCCGGCGGCCGTCGATTTTCATGGATCGGTAAACGGGACCGGAAAAAACATTCTTTTTCTGATAGTCTTTGGCTAATGCCCAGAGGGCAAGTCTCTCCCCGACATCCTTTTTATTGGTGGGATGAATCGTTTTTGCATCGCCGATGTCAATGGCAACAGCCATTCCAGTTTGGGGCAGCGTCAGCGCCATGGCCTGAGCTTCCCGCAATTCGGCCCAAGTGTCCTCCACCGGCTGATCCTGCGGCTCCTTATAGTTTGCAAGTTGAACAAAATAGAATGGAAAGTCGCCCTGCCCCCAGCTCTCACGCCAGCCTCGGATCATGGCGGGAATCAATTTCCGGTACTGGTATGCCCGGCCGGCGTTGCTCTCTCCCTGGTACCAGATAACCCCCCGGATGGCATAGGGAATGAGCGGGTGGATCATGGCATTGTAGAGGACGGAAGGACATCTTGGATTATCAGGGCCGTAAGGAGCGCGGGGCTTGGCAGGCTTTGAATTTTCGTCGTCTGCGCTTTCGGCAACCTTCCTCTCCCATTCTTTCAGGGCCTGCAAATACGCCTGCATTCGTTGAGGATACTGGCGGATGTTGTCTTCCCACGCTTCCAGGATGGGGTGAAACTCCGCATCTTCAAGCAGAGCTGCTTTTTTCGTCCATGCTTCTGCCGGAGTGCCTCCCCAGCTTGAGTGAATCATCCCGACAGGCACATGAAGTTCATTGTGGAGTTTTCGTGCAAAGTAGTATGAAACAGCACTGAAATTGGGGATGCTTTCAGCCGAGCACTCCACCCAGGTTCCTGTACAATCTCTCTGGGGCTCTTGATTCGCCGCCCGAGGAACGGTAAAGAGCCGGATGTTCGGATAATCAGCGGCGGCGATTGCCTCCGAGGCATTCTCTGTGCTGGACAGCCGCATCTCCATGTTAGACTGCCCCGAACCAAGCCAGACTTCTCCCATCAGAATATCGCGGATGATGATCTCATTGTGCCCCCGAACTCTCAGGGTGTATGGCCCGCCGGGCTGGGGGGTCGCCAGTTTAACCTGCCAGCGTCCCTCTGCATCGGCCACGGAGGTCACCACCCCGCCTTTCGGCCAGTCCGCCCGGACCGTAACCGTCTCTCCGGGATCGGCCCATCCCCAAATGGATACTTCGGTTCGCTGCTGCAGGACCATGCGGTCGCTGAGGATCGACGGCAGAGTTACATCAGCCGGGATCCGAAAGGAACACAGAAGAAAAAATAAGAACATCAGGCCTTTTTGGGGGGTTACCATGGTTTCCTCGCTTACTCATTTTAATCAGGTTTTAGATAACTCATAAGACAAACCCCCTCGGGTCCTGCGAATTTAGTCGATCTGAATACCCGACCTTTCCGGGAAAGCCATTTCAACGGTTTCCTTGACGCTACGGCCGCATTCAAAGAGGTCCATCAACGCATCCGCTTTCACTTGCACAGCCGGATGAAAGGCATCGCTGTCCATGTAACGCAGAATACTGTAGAGCAACTGCCGAACCTCCGGTTTATCCCGGTGATTGAGAAAATCGCTTGCACAGAACAGGAGTTTGCCCTTTTCAACCCGAGCTTCAAAAATCAAACCCAGTCTCCGGCAGGTTTCATAATTATCAATCACCTGAACCAGGGGAACCAGCTCCGGCGGCATCCCGTCCAAAATCACGGGACGGGCATATTTGGTCATCGGCCACCACTGCCAGTTTGAGTGGTATTCGGTCGGAAAGTGTCGAAATATCGGATGCTCCGGATCACACAGGATCCCCAGGGTTCCCGGCGGATTCATATGCTTAAAAAAGGGGACCGTCCAGAAATTCGTTATGAACTGCCCCTTTTCGCTTTTTCGAAGATCAAACAGTTCCGGCAGCAGCAGCACCTTGGCCCCGTCCTTCAATCTTTCCAGCGTACTGTCATCCAGTTCTCTGCTGACAATCAATCCCTCCGGCACTGCATATCTGATCTTGCTCGGGTAGAGCCACAGATCATATTCATTCTGATGATCCGTACCGGTAATGCTGACTTTTAACGTAAGCTTTTGCGGTGTTGAAATACCGGACAGAGAAAACTCAATCGCGCCAATCTCCACCAATCCCCCTGTTGGAATATTATGCCGGAGCGTCTTTTTAAGGATTCGATTGCCGCGAGCATCGAATAAACCGCAAACAATCTCTTTTTTCCCCAGCGGTTCAGGTCCATAGCTGGCAACCTTTACAGTCGCCTTCAGGGTTTCGCTGTCGGTCCAGGTCCGCTTGGGAATGAGCAGAAGGGGAACCGTTTCAGAGCAGAACTGTCTCCATTTTTCAGGTGCAACAATGCCCTTGGGGTCCATAAATCCGTCCACCAATCCCATGTAGGCCGTCCCCTGTCCGGGATAATCCTGTAAATCATACCAGGCAAAACCGCCCATCCCTTCCGTCCGAAGCACCGCTTCGATGTCTTCCCGGTAGCAGATGGCCGCCAGCGCGCCGGAGGCCCGAAAAAAACGATCCGCAAAGTCGAGCATGTGATTTCTTTCCAGGCGTTCCCTGAAGACCGGCAGCGCATACGACCTCAACACGCCGGTATATTTGGTCATTTCATTAAAATCCGGATACATCAGGTATTGCCCCAGTTCATGGGCAATTACGGGAATTGAAGAGCAGGCGATTTCGGCGGTATAATCCTTGGTCGTCGAGGGCGGATAGATATTGTTGATATGCCCCAGATAGTCGTGAACCATGGACCCGCGCACGAGATCAATGTTGAAGACCACCTTGCCTCCCTCCCGGTAGGTCGAAGAGGTCGTCCAGTAATCCCCCTCTTTGCTTTTTTCGGGATGCTGCCACGAATTATTGGATCCGGGCGCATAAAGGTGGCGAGGATCGCTGCTTTTAAAATGCTCAAACAGATCGGCAATCGCCTCAAAATCCCCGTCCAGTTCATTGCCCAGCGAAAACATCACAAACGAAGGATGATTCCCGTATGTTTTCAGGATCAGTTCTCCCTCTCTCCTGAGATATTTCGTCAGCTCCGCCCCTCCTATCCTCGCCCACATCGGCAGTTCCGGCTGAAGATACATACCCAACCGGTCGGCCGCTTCGAAGGCCGCCTCGGGGGGACACCAACTGTGAAACCGGTAGAAATTCACGCCAAAGGACTTTGCCACCTTGAAAACCCGCTCCCATGCCTCGACATCCATAGGCGCGTAACCCGTCAGGGGAAACACGCAGCCGTCATGTTTGCCCCGCAGGAACGTGGTTCTGCCGTTGACGGCAAACTGGGTATCCCGGACACTGAAATCTCTCATTCCGAACGTTAGGTAACGGCTGTCACGGTAAGTCCGGCCATCTCCCTGGACCGTCATGGAAACCGCAAGTCGATAGAGGGCCGGCGAGAATTCATCCCACAAACGTACCTTTTTGTCCAGAGCATAAACGGCCTTCACAACGGAAGTCCCCGGATCGGCCCGGAATGATACTTTCCGGGAGGCCCGATCCTGTTTCTGCCGATCCCGGCCTTCGACGCATAAGTTCAATTCTCCCATGCCGAGGCGACCCGACAGATTGGCGACGGTCGCCGTCAATTCGATCCTGCGTTTTTTCGGATCGGTATATACCTGTATGTCTTCAAGATAGATTTTGTCTTTTGCAATCAGCTCCATGCGACCGACAATGCCGTTCCAGTTGGTTTGAGTCCGCTCCGACAGGGCATGGGTAATTCGCATGGGGAACAGCGTGCGGGTATTATCGACGAGGATCGTCAGCACATGATTCCCCGGCGTCGCCGCTCCTGTCAGATCGTAGATATGCGGAGTGCTGAGTTGGCTTTGGGACCCCCGGTATTGATCGTCCACCCAGACTTTTGTCAGCTTTGTTCGCTCCAGATGCAGAAAGACTGCCTTCTCTCGCCATTCCTCCGGGATGATAATTTCCTTCCGGTACCAGGCGAGACCTTCGTATTCATAGACCCTATTTAAATAGCTGGTTGTAAAATTCGTATTTTTCTTCCCCTTCCTATTCTCATCGGTAGTTCCCGGCAAGGTTACCGTTTCGGCATAAGCCGCCGGTTCCGGCGGTTCGGTCCCTCCCAGCTTGAAATTCCATTGCCCCGCCAGATCAATCTGAGTTTCCTGGGCCGAACCTGCCGTCGCCATGAACAATACCGCGATGATATACAATACTTTTTTTGTCATTTTTTGAGACTTCTAATTAATGTTTCGGTTTTCCATTAAATGATTTGCGTGAATCCCGCCTTTTTATCATAAGCCGGCGATTATGCATAGTGATCATTTCATTTACCATATTCCCGGGGATTAGCGGGTTATATTCCATATCCCATCTCCCGATTTCGCCGGAATATCAAACCGATAAAAATTCTCTCCAAGATCCTTCCCCTGGATACCCTCTGCCTGAGGACGGCCTTTTTCACTATACACCACAAGCGGACCGGCCTCCCGCATGTAAATACTCAGCCGACGGTTCGTGCTTTCCACTATTTGAACCGCAGCCGGCGATAAATACTTATCCGTGCGGCCGATCACAGCCCAGCCGTTTCGGATCGGGCAGAGCAGCAGCAGGCGATCGGAAAAACCGGTCAGATCAAACCGGTACTCCGTATCCAGCCGTCGACCGGCGCCCTCGTACCAGTCATACACAACCAGGCCCTCCGCCGGTTCTGTCCACCGGCCGGCATAGGGCTGAATCATAGCCCCGGCATGTTGATAGTCTTTCGGGCTTACGACACCGTGGACGGACATCTCCCCCGCGGCAAGATGATAGGCCGCCACAGCGGCCGCCCCACCTTCGAGCGGGGCAATCACCCGGTACGCCTGCGGCGTTTTTATCGGGTCCGTAAAAACTGAATCCGGCAGAGGCGCCGCAGGAGCAAGCGGCCGCAGGAGCAGGCCGTCTTCATAACACAGCGGGCGGATATATTCGGCGATAAAATCTTTCGGTGCGTCCGAAAGGTATACCGGCCCGCCCGATAGGGCCTTGGAAACCGCCATCATGCGCCCGCCGTACGGATCACAGGAATGGAACATATCGTGATCGCCCCAGACGGTTTGACATTGCCATAGGGTATTATGGAAAGATTGCCAGATGTGCTCCCGGCCTTTGTCCGCATTCCCAACCTTATAATCGACGCTGCAGCGGGTTACGGCGCTGTACCGGGTGTTGAAAATGCAGATATTATTATGCGCCATGCAGTTGATCAGACCCTTCAGGTCCCGGTGCGCCGCTTGCTCCATGGATTGAAGATTGGCCACGGAGGCCGCGACGGCATTGTCCGTTCCGATGTACCACTCCAAGTCCCTCATCTGGTAGTCGATTTTAGTAAAGTCAAACCCGTAATATTTTACGGAACCGATCAGCGCGTCATAGAAGGCCTGAGAAGAAACGGGATTATCTTTCGGCACCTGTCCCGGACAGCCATCCGGACGGGTAACCCGCATCAGATGGTCGTTGAGGGCTCCAAAATCATTTTCCAAATGAATCGTATTTTGAAGACCTGAAAAACCGTGCCAGAGCCCCATCCATCTTACTTTGTCCTCCTTCCTCATCTCCAGCAGAGGCTTCCAGCCCTGCGGGAATTTTTCAGGGTCCGGCGCAAAACTCTGCAACCGACAATCCTGCGCAACGCCCTGCTGGTGGCCGTCATCGATAAGCATGTATCGAATGGGAAGACCGGATTCTTCAATCTGTTTGGCAGTGTCTTGGAGAAGCCGGCAGTTGATATCCTTTTTATATTCCTCCCAACTGCACCAGCCCAGATACTTCAAAGGTTCCGGATACTGTTTTTTATAACGAAAATCCGTACTGCCGCCAAGCAGTTCACATGTGATGGCCGCTTCCCAGGCCTGTCGGCAGGCCTCATAGAGATCCGGAGCGATAGACCAGGCAAAAAGAGGAACATCTCCGCGGACCCGTTGAGTTCCCAGGGTGCCAAAGTACAGCCAAAGGTTATTTTCGCCGTCGGCCTGAGCCCATGACATCGTTTGACGGCCGGAAACCGGAAGGAGAGCCAGGAAATTTCCGTCCTGAAGTTCAAAGAGGATGAAGGCCGCCCGGTAGGCATATTGGCGGCTGTTGAGTTCACCGAAGGTCTTTCCGAAAATGCGTGGAGCTATCTGGTTCCCTCCGCCATGCCAGGAGTTGAACGTCTTTCGATCTGAATAAAAACATCCCTTTTGAAACGCGGGAACCTTCAGCTCCATGCTTCCCAATATCCCGTCCTTATCCGGCATTCTGCTAAAATCGGGCATTATCTTAATTCCGGAAGCGGGTAATCGCCGGAAGTCGATCTCCCCGGCAACAGGTCCCTCTGAAATAGCCGTGAAATCAACACCGGCCGCATCACTGCCGTTTAAAACCAGCGTACACTGCGGCGGCTCGAACGTCAGTCCCTTCCCGGATGCGGTAATCGTCCTTGGACCGTCAATCAGACTTTTCAAAACGTAGTTTCCGTTTTCATCCGTCCATGTAAAATGCGTCTCGCCGCCCTCGATTCGAACCCCGCCAATGCCCCGGCCGTCTTGCCCGATCACTCTCCCCCTGATCGAATGCGTTCCCGGCCGCGTTTCCAGAACCTCCCGAAGCCACTTCCTTGCGGCAAGCGTCGTCGGACTGTCCTCCAGGTATTGAATATCGACATGAGCCGGTCCAAGATCAGGACGGCTGGTGAAACAGCTCCTGCCCCGAATCCTTTGAGCCCGCTCGTCCCATCCGATCCCCGAATCTTTCCATCCGCGGCCGCCGGGCCATTTGTAGCCGGGATCGCTTAGAAAGCCCAGCCAGACATCGGCGATTCGGTCATCACGCAGGGCGATGTAATTGCAGGCAATATCTCCGCGGGAAAAACCGGTAATAAAGATCGCGCTGGGGTCCCCCCTGAAATTTTCACACACATACCGCAGGGTTTCGATACAATAGTCGATCGTTTTCTCCTCGCTGCCCCAGCCGTTTACCTGCTCGTGCAGTCCGTCTTCACTGACAAAGGGCATATTGATGCAGATGAAGTCCTTCCCTCGCGATAAGCCGTATGCCAGATGACCCTGCTCCGTCCGGCCCGTCGAATGGCAGAATTTATGATAGAACACGTTGCCCGTAAACTCTACGATGATCGGGTAAAGCCCGTCCGGACGCCAGTTGTCCGGCAGACACAGGACGTGCGCGATCCTCGTGCCCTGATAGGCCGGCAACTGCTGGCGCACCCGTTTCCCCGGCGCCGGCGGCCCGGACGTGACTTCCGGAACGGGAAACCTTGCCGCTGTGCCGAGAGAATGCGGCGGCCGCCGGCCCGCAACCCTGATATGGTCAATCGCAAACCTCAAGCTGGCCTGACGAATGTGGAATACGATTTTGAGCTGTTTAACAGTTGACGGGTCAATAGCGGTCGCAAGCGCATCCGGACCGGGATATCTGCCGTACAGGTCGATTTTCAGCGTCGCGGCACTATGCGGTTCCAGTTTCTCCCGACCCGCCTGCGTTTCCGCCGCACTGTTCATGCCCCCCCAACCGGCACCCGAAAGCGCCCAGAATGTCAGCACGGCCTCTTTTTCAGACAAATTTAGGATGTCCATTTCCACATATCGAAAGGCCGACAGGTCGCGGGATTCTTCCGGCAGATTGAAGGTTACCGTCGGTTCGACTTCCGATGAAAGGAGTTCGATGCCCAGTCCCCCGCCTTCGTCGGAGGGGATGACGCTGACGGCCGCGTGTTCCGTCTTTAACCGTCCGGCATCAAAGTTCTCTTTGAAATCATAGACAATCCCCTTTGAATCCGCACCTGGTGCAAGAGCCGCAATGTTGAGGCCCATCGTTATCAGAATGCCGGCTTTTATCTTCCCGTTCATTAGGGTCATATTCAGATTTAATCCGCCGCGTTCTTTGCGCGCTCCGAAAATTTGACAAGAGGGTTTGCACTGTAGATCCACTGATCCGCAAAGGCCTTATTCTGAATCTGATCCGGCCAGCCATCCGTCATGCGAATATAAAGATGGGTGCGAATCAGGCGGTCCCAATCCTGGGCGATCACGGTCTGATAGAATTCCGGCGAAATTCCCTCAACCCCCTCCGAATAGGCAAAATCCAGCAGGATATGCCGGCTTTGAAACGACAGGCGGTTGAAAGGCGTCTCGGGATAGCGCCGATCCACATACTCGATAAGCTGCTTAAGCACGGTTTGAAGGTCCTTTCGCAACCGCGCTTCAGCGGCATCTCGGGACCAGCCCTCCCGATACATCTTTTTGTCCGCAACGATTTGCCGATAACCGATCCGGCGGCCGTAACGGGTCGAATAGGGATAAAACTTTCCGTCGGCTCTCAGGCCGAACTCATAGGGATTGGTCGCCTTCTTGATATATTGAACGAATTCATCGGTGATTTCAAAGGCTTCGCCGAATGACGACACGCCGATCAGGGCGAAAAACAGGATGCATATGTTTCGTTTCATGGGTTTATCTTTCAACCTTTACCGTAACGGGCCCGAGCAGACCCGATGTCTGCGGCTTTTGGGCCCTGATGGCCTCTCTCGCCACCCAGGTAACGCGCTGATCTTCGGGCAGCTTTTCATCGGCCAACAAGCGATTGATCCATGTGTTGGTTACTTCAATTTCCAGCGTATTCTTGCCCTCCTTCAACGCGGAAGTCGCCTCGGTGTGCCAGGGCGCACACCATACCACGCCCAGGTCGGCGCCGTTCAAACGCACCCTGGCAAGACTCCGAACATCGCCCAGGTCCAGGTAAACACGACGCCCCGCCGCCAAAGCCGGCAATGCAAACTCTGTTCGGTAAACCGCCGTGCCGCTGTAATGCCGGATCCCTGTCTCCGGCCGCCGGATCCAGTCCTCCAGCGAGTCGAAAACAACAGGCCCGGGTCCCCCAAGCGCAGGGTCGAAACTGACCTTCCAGGATCCGTTCAAACGATAAACGGTCTCCAGGTCGGCAAAGTTGCGGCCCTGTCCCTTCCGCTGCTCCGTCTTTTGGCGGAACACGATAAAATGAGACTGGCGGGGAGCAAACCGCAGCGGTACGATGAGGCGATTGCCGTCCCGATGGAACTCCGGCAGTTGCCGCCGATCGCCGGTAACGGCGTCCCAAAGTTCGGGCAGCCGGTCGGCGATTCGGAAGGAGGCGTTCACGGAGATCGTCTCGTCCGTCTGGTTGGATATAAAATAGATATCCCCTTCGTCCGTCTCCCTGTGTGTCCACGGCAGGCAATTGAGCGACGGTCCATTCCACGCCCGGGCATTCACCTCCAGGCCCAGCAGATCGGGTTGAACCGCCAGCCGTTCCAATGCCTCCTTGACATCAATGCCCCAAAAGATGCGTCCTCGGCCGATTGAGGCCTCGATTTTTGTCCGGCCGTCCAGGGTCCCCCAGATTGCCTCGGCAAACTGCTTCACCCGGCGGTCGGCCGCGGGATAGTCGTGCAGACTGGACGAGCGCGACGGCGGCGACCCAAGCACGGCCCCGCCGGCGAGGATCAGATCGCGCAGTTTCTCAAGCAGCGCCGGCCGCATCGTGTCCAGGGGCGGCAGCACCAGCAGCCGGTAGGACATCCCATCCGGCAGGACGAACCTGCCGTTTTTGACCTTTAAACGTTCACGAATGACTTCGCCGTTGATGTAATCGAAAGAATAGCCGTTCGGCAATTCCGGCTGCCGAATCCCTGACATCTTCGGAGCATCCTCGCCGATGAAATAGGCGACATCAACGACGGGAGTGCCCTGCTGGAGCAGAGAATGGCTCCGCCGCAGGTAGTCGATCCAGGGTTTGCCCATCTCGAACCATGTATTGTGGCGGTTAAACTCCGTACCGAACCAGGCATTCATGCCCGGTTGTTTGTCATCATACGTCTGGTGGATATAGACATGCAGCACGAAATGGTTGACCCCCATAGTGGCCTGCAGGTCGCCCAGCGCCTTGAGCTGCCATGGATCCTGGGTGTAGCCGTATGAGGGAGAGCCCGTAAACGCCTCGGCCGAAATCACTCGTTTGCCGTAAATACGGCCCGCCGAGACGGCGGCGAGCACCTCCATGTCGCCATGCTGCGGGCTGATCCAAAATTCCCCGCCGACGCCGTCAGCACGTCCTCCGCATTGCAGGAACTCCGCAGGAAAACCGTAATGGCCGTAGGGCTCAAGCCACAGTTTGAGGCCGCGGCGATTGGCTTGTTCCCGCAGCGATCCGTACGTATCGGCAACCCGATCCGCCACCAGGCGGCGCAGGTCCCAGAGAAATCGGGCCGAATGCTCTGCGGTCTCCACGATCCGCCCGGTCAGCACGGGCAGCCAGGGGCGGGGGTCGTAGCCGCAGCTCCGGCGAAACTGCCGTTCGAATTCGTCCGTCCAGTTCTGCGATCCGGTCTCATAGCTGTCAACCACGATGTGACGAAGGGCGCTGCGTTCCTCCGACGGCATCCGCGACAGCAGCCGCCCGACGTAGGCGTCGAAGTGCGCCTCCATGACTGCCGGGCTCATCTTGTCCGCCTCTAGTCCCGTTGCCTCGGGCGCAGCCGGGCGATTTTTGACGCCGGTCGACTTCATCACAAAGCGGGCAATCACCCAATCGCCTTCCGGAACATCCCACCGGAGCGTCCCGTCCGAAGCGAAGCAATGGCTCAGGTCTATCACCCCGGCCTCCGGAACCGTAAATCCGGCTTCCGGCTCGGGCTGCGTCGGCCACAGGTAGTAGTCCCAGGGCGGCTGAATACCCGGATACATCTTGCCGAGCTGCTGCTCTATATAGTGGTCCATTCGGGCGGCGGCCGAAAGCTCGATTTCCGCCAGGCAGATTTCATGCACATCCTTGTGAAGCTTAATCCCCGTAAAGACAATCCGGAATCGACGGGCTTGTCGGGCCTTAAAGCCGACCGTAACCGGACCCCGCGGCATCGGGCCAACCGATTCGCTGAAGGATTTACGTTCGTAGCGAAATTTTCGGAGACTCTCAAAGGTCCCGTCGTCGCCTTCAGCCAGCAACTCGCAATCCGCATCGAAAACCGCCTTCTCTCGGCCCCGCTCGACGGATTCCGAAGGCGGGTAAAGGGTGAGACTGCGGGCGGTAAAGGGTTCCGCAAGCTTCAGCTCTACGACGACCGTTCTGTCTGCCACCGGCACCCGGGCAACGGTTTCCAGTCGGCCGTCCGCCAAATACGGCACATGTTCCCCGGAGGGTACACACGTAACCTCCGGAGAGAAAGCCGCGGCCGTGACAGAGTCCCCGCGCGGCGCTGGAAACGCAAGAACTGCAACCTCCTGCTTGAAGGTACGCAATTCAGCGGACTTCCCCGGCCCCTGAAGCAGGGGCGGTTCCGGAAGCGGCCCTTCGAACCGCATCGGCCCGCTGACGCGAAGCTCCGTGCTGACGACAAATCGCATGGACTGCTCAGGCCTGATCCAGGGGCCGCCGGTCTGGCTCCATCCCGGGCAGTTAAGAAGACCGATATGAACGCCCAGCCGCCGCCCCTCCCGCACGGCGTGTTCCAGCATCGAGAAATACTCATCGCTCAACGGTTCAATCGGTCCCCGGGGAATGATGGGGCGGTTGATATCGCCTATCAGTGCCTCTCCGATGCCCCAGCGGGCCATCGCCTCCAGGTCCTTCGTAATCCCCTCCCGGGAGATGTGGCCGCTGAGCCAATACCAGTAGCACCAGGGGCGAGTTTCCTCGGGCGGCGAGATAAAGTCCCGTTCGATCCGGTCTATCTCGATCCCCATCGCAGTAAACGAACACGGCAGGAGTATCGCCATGACCGTCCTTCGTATCCAAGACATCTTGTCTTTGCTGTTGAATGAGAACATGGAATTTTCCTTACAATTTTAGTTTGATGATATTCGATCTCTGGACTTGCTGATCGGCATTCTCAATCTCCAGCAGGCACTCAAAATCACCCGCCGCATCATCGAGGGGAGTGGATAACTCATAGGGAAAAATCTCATCGACGACTTCCTTCCATTCGCCCCGGCCCTGACGGTAACGGAACGTAGCAGAAATAACGTCTTCGGGCAGTGCATCAGTATAGACGAACGCCGAGGTCAGATCCTTCCCCATGCGGATCAGCATGGCATGAATCTGACCGAAGGGAGCCGCCATTCGCCGCATACTGTCAGAACCCAACTTCGTTGCGGCGGGACTGAACATTTTCTCGTGAAGCCCCCTCCGGACCGTGACCCCCTCGACGGCATAAGCCACGATCCCCCTGGAACCCACCCGAAACTGCAGCCGGTTATCGGCGACTCGGACCTCGCCCGCTTCCCGGTTATCTCTCCAGACACGAGCGGTATGCGGCAGGCGACAATCCACCAGGGCAGGATTCAATGTAACCGTTACGTCTTCCTCATGGGCAGATTGGTTCCAGAAGGCGATATAGAACTTCCCGTTTCCGTAACCGGCCACATAGTCCACCTGCCGGCTGGAGGCGGAAACCAGCTTTCGCGGCAGCCAGAGGGTAACATTCTTCTCTCCATAAAAGACGCCCGGCCGATCCCCGTAGGCACGCGAGCGAAACCCCGCCCCCTCCATCGAACGGGCCGGAAAATCAATCTGCTTGTCAGAGCGATAGAACGCATCGGCCAGCAGAAAATCGATAACGGCCCCCAAAAAGTCCCAGGCGTGGCCCGGGTTGAAGGTCGAGAAGTTGGCCTCATAAATATACCGGAGAGGGGTATCGGGAAACTCTGCAATCAGCGAATCGTTGCTGCGGTTATCCCCCGGATAGTTTCCGAACCGACCGACCATGCCCCAGCGGGACAGCTCCGCCAGCATGGAGTCCCCCGCATAAGCCGCTATCCGCATCAGGATCCCGTGGTGGTTCATCCAGTACTCGCCGGGATAAGCGGGCGATTCAAGCCCGATGAGAGAGGCCCGCCAGGCGGGAACCGTTTGCTGGGGCCTGGAGATGGGCTCCGGCGGAGCAAATCCCCAAACCCGGTGCCGGCCATAAGAATGGGCGTGGACCGGGACCTTGTTGCCCTTCTCCAGGGTCACATCTCGGTCGGGCACCATCGGAAACAGGTTGAGCAGGGAGGCCTCGTGATAGGCCCCCTCGACCGCCGCCTCCAGCCAGCGAGGCTGTTTCGTGGCTTCGTACACTTCCAGGCAGTTCATATAGTCGCCGGAGGCCCGGGCGGCGGAAATCGCCTCCGCCAAAGCCGATAATCCGCTCTCATTCGATAAACTCTGACGGGCGAGTCTTTGCAGCGGACCCATGCTGAATCCCTTTTCTTCCGCAAACTGCCGGAAGGCCTCGGTGCGGCCCTGGAACAGGTGATAGAGACTGGCCAGTTGGATGGCGGAAACATACGAAGCCCCAAGGCGGCGATCCGTCTGCGAGATCATGCCGTTATCGTAAACGTCATAGGGGCTGAAGACATTGTTCATGCGGGAGACGGCAAATTCCACGGCAGGCAGTGCTCGCTTCCGGTAAAACTCCTCATCGTCCGTCACAATCGCCGCGGTAAGACCGAAAAGCGGCGAGAACGGCTTAAACACTCCCGACTTATCCGACCAGTAGTTATAGTACTTCTGTTCTGCATGCCACATGGCGTAATTATGGCCGTCACGGTCAATGCAATAGTCAACAAGATTCTCAATCGTGGAGTTCAGCGATCCGGAGCCGCTGTTGTCTCGGAGGTCGCGAAACCGGTAAATCCGGCGGGCAATATGCCGATAGGTCTCTTTCCAGTCTCCGCCTTTCTGAACGTAATGAATTTGAAAGTCGTGGGAATCCCCGGCCTTCATCTTCGATCCGAAGCCGCCCAAAATAGGGGCAAAGGCGACCGGCTGAAGCCGGCCGTTCTCCCGGCGAATCGACAAGCCGTATCGAGACTGGCTGGGCTCATTATCGATGGTAAAGGCGACCAAGCCGTCTGAAACTATACGAAAGGGGCTCTGAGCCGGATCGACGACGACGGCGATGTTCAGTCCGGGCGAAGCCAGATGCGCCCGAGGCAGTTTGAGATAGGCCTCCGAAATTAAATGGTTGAACTGGCGCAGGCCCCTGCCCGCCGCCTGTTGCGGAACCGGAAGCGAATCGTCGACCTTGATGGTCGGAGCGCCCGTGAAAGCGGCGGAATACCAGCCGGGCTTCCGGGCGGTCAGCGTATAACGGATTTGGGGATCGCCGTCGGGGCGGGGCAGCGTCAGTTGCGCCGTCAGCGCAAAACCGTCCTGCTCATCAAAACTCCAGACAATCGAATCGTTTGTTAGAACCGCTCGAGTTGCGGTGACCCGGTACTGTTGACCCGCCATGAAAGGGTTTGAAATGCCTTGGGCATATCGGCCCCCGACGCGGGCACGAACCTTACCGTCCCGGTCCTTATAAAACCAGGTCCGTTGTCCCGCCGCATCTTCAACAATATCAACGCGATCAAATCGGTGTACGGCTTTCATGTCGGGGGAATTGACCCACTCATTCATAAGCGCAAGATCGACGGCGCAGCGAGACCAGAGGACCGAGTAACGGTGGCTCAAATAATAATTCGTATGATTCCGGTCGAGGCCGGGATTCCGCTCGCTGTAAAGAACGGTAAATTCAGGGATCAGCTCCTGGTCGGGAGTTCCCTTGACGGCCACCAGAACCTTTTGGCCCAGCAGGGTTAGCCGATACCGTTCATTCTGAAGATCGGCCGCATGGGCAGCCGTCAAACCAACGAACAAAAACACAAACGTGGATATTGACTTAAGCATAAGCAGGCCTTCTTTCAAACTATTGCCGTTTCCAGTAATAGAGTTTCGTGATTTTTCATAAGGGTTATGCTGCTTTCTTATGACGACGATAGGTTTTCCAATCTTGAACACTGATGTTGCGTTTGCGGTTTCGCCACAACAGGTAC
>JBNRMP010000129.1:0-55419 GCA_050309685.1 Anaerohalosphaeraceae bacterium | reverse complement strand
ACGGCAGTCTCCTGTGTAAAAGAGCATGTTCCAACCCTTTTATCGAAGAGAGTGCCGTTTTTTATTGAAAAAATCACCATCATCGTCCAAAATCCCACGCTAAAAAGTCAGTCAACTTGAGTAAATAGAAGAGAATCAACCCTTCCACAAAAACAGGAGTGTAAGACAATGAAGACGAAATTATGGCTGACGGTACTGACGATTGCTTTGGTAGTGAATGTAGTGATGATGTACCGCAGTGCCGAAGGCGACTTCGGTAGTGTCAAGAATCTTTCGCACATTTTTTCATCGGTTTCAATCTGATCATCCATCATCCCTCTCAGGACCCCCTTAAGGGGGTCGCGCGTTATCGGGCTTTCAGGCACCGGCAACCACCTCTTTGGCCTGATCGGCCATGTGTTTCATATTCGGATACCGATGCGTGCCCCATTTCGTTCCCGTGATATATCGCAGTCGTGCCGCCGTGAGCATCAGGGCACTGCTGCCATCCGGGAAGCCGCCCATCATCCGGGTCCGGCGGCGGATCTCCCGCATGATCCGCTCCAGCGGATTGTTCGTCCGCAATTGCCGCCCGTGCCCCGGCGGAGAGGCATAGTAACTTAGCGTGGGGGGCCTGGGTTTGCCTGTGTTCGTCAGTCCAGCCGGGCGCAGCGGCAGTCGGGGTCGGGGTTGGCGTTCTCATCCCGGCGGATGGCGACGACGCTGGTGTCGTCGAGCTGACTGGCGAGGCCGACGAACCGCCGCCGCCAGGTCAAAAGCGACTGGAGAAACGAGCGGGCGTTGTGGCGGCAGCCGTGGCCGATGGCCTCCAGCAGCCGCTCCTTGCCCCACATCTGCCCCTCAAAGTTCATCGCATCAATCAGTCCGTCCGTGTAGAGCAGCAGCAGATCGTCCTGTCCGAACGGGGCCGTGGTTGTGCAGTGCTCCGTGTCCGGGTCGATGCCGAGCACCAGGCCGCCCTGCTCGAGCTCCTCGATGCGTCCGTCGGCCCGGATCATCAGCCCCGGCTCGTGGCCGCAGTTGCAGTAGGTAATCGTGTTTTCCTTCGTATCGATCCGCGCGATGAAGAGCGTGATGAACTCGCCGTCGCGGCACTCGCGGCAGGCCGTGCGGTTGAGCCGGCGGATCACCTCCTCCATGCCGTGGCGTGTGTAGCCGCCGTCGGCGTAGGCGCGGATCGTGCCGCGGAACATGCTCATCATAATCGCCGCGGGTACGCCTTTGCCGATCACGTCGGAGATGCCCACGATGAGCCGGTGGTCGTCGGTCTGGAGAAAATCGTAGAGGTCGCCGCCGATCTCATAGCAGGGCTGATAGACCGCCGAGACGTCCAGCCCGCGCATGCAGGGGGCCTTTTCGGGGATCATCCGCCGCTGGATAACCGCCGCCAGGCGCATCTGTTCGGCCATGCGGGCACCCTCCAGGGCCTGGGCATAGAGCCGGGCGTTGGTGATCGCCACGGCGCACTGGTTGGCGACCAGTCGGGCGATGCGGATCGAATCTTCGTCGAAACGGGCCCGCTGGCGGCTGTAGAGCCGCAGCACCCCGATCGGCCGGTCGCGGAAGGTCATCGCCACAGTGAGCTGGCTGATGAGTCCCTCCCGGATCGTTTCGGCCTGGTACTGCACGCGGCTGTCCCCCCGCATGTCGTCGAGGACGACCGCCTTGCCGGTAAAGGCCTCGTTGACGACCGGATCGTCCTTGGTCACCGGCCCCTTGTTGCGGTAGGCCTCGCTGAGTCCGTAGGTGCTGCGCATCACCAGGTCGCCCGCCTGCTCGTCGAGCAGTCGGATCGAGCAGGCGTTGGTGTGGGTGATCCGCACGGCCGCCTCGGCCAGACGGTCGAGCACCTCCTGGAGTTCCAGTTTTCCCGCCACCAGCGAGGAGATCTGGTAAATCTCCTCCTCCCGGCGGCTATGCTGTTTCTGCAAATGTTCCATAACTTTATCAGTAATCCTTACTTGGATTCAAATCAGGGGATTTTCAAAAAAGGGATTATACCGAAAAAATGCCTTGGACAAGATGAAAAATCGGTCAGAACGACAAATTCTCCCGAAAAGGGCTACCTGTTTTTCTCGACGACGTCGCGGATCACCCCCGGCGGGATGTGGCAGTAGCCGCCGGGATTCTTTTCGAGGTAGCGCTGGTGGTACTCCTCGGCCCGCCAGAAGTCCATTGCGGGGACGACCTCGGTGACGATGGGCCGATTATAGCGATCTGATTTATCGAGTTCCTGTTTCCTGGCGAGGGCCTCTTTTTGCTGCTCGTCGGTGTAGGTAAAGACGATGGATCGGTACTGCGAACCCCTGTCATTGCCCTGACGATTGAGCGACGTCGGGTTGTGAATCTCAAAAAAGGTATCCAGCAGCCGGCCGTAGGGGATGACGTTGGGGTCGTAGTAGAGATGAACCACCTCGGCATGGTTGGTGTCGCCCCGGCAGACCCGTTCATAGGTGGGGTTCTTCAGCCGGCCCCCCATATAGCCGACCTCGGTATAGACAATGCCTGGAATCTGGCGAAAGACGTGTTCGGTCCCCCAGAAGCATCCCGCCCCAAACGTCGCCTGCGAATAGCCCTCCAGGGTATTGGGTTCATCGGTATTCAGATGTTCTTTGCCGTATTCAGTATAAGATTCTGTTATCATAGCCGGTCCCTTTTTCGCCGCTTCTCTGGCCGCGAAGGCGACCAAAACCGCCGCGGCGGCAAAACTCAAAATGGCTGCTTTTCTGAACATAGACTAACTCCGTTTTATTCTATCATTTTTACGCCCCCTTTCCACCCCTGTTCAAAACTGCCGCCCGGACACATACAACCTTAATAGGTCTTCTTTGTATGCAATAAAAAAGTGCTTGCACTCTTCGGGCGATTCGCCTATAAACAATTGGAATGAATCGATTTTTCAGCGTGACCGAGCGATTTCAGCGTATATAGAGGCATGGGCAAATTAATTGCAGTTTCAAACCGACTCCCCGTCAGCATCACCCGAAGTGCACATAAGCTGGGTCTCCATTCCAGCGTCGGCGGCATGGCGACGGGCCTGAGCAGCTATCGCGAGGAGGGCAATTTCCTCTGGATCGGCTGGCCGGGCATCCACAAAGAGGAGCTTTCGCCCCCCGAAGTCAAGGAAGTGGAAAAAATGCTGGCCGGGGAGGGCATCCGCGGGGTTCACCTCAATATGCGGCAGGTCGAGGACTTCTACGAGGGCTTCAGCAACCGGACGATCTGGCCTTTGTTTCATTACTTCTTCGAGTACACCCAGTTCGAGCAGCGGACCTGGGACATGTATTACCAGGTCAACGACCTGTTTTGCCGCGAGGTGCTTAAGGTCGCCGAGCCCGGCGATACGATCTGGGTCCACGATTACCAGCTCATGCTGCTGCCGGGGATGCTCCGCCGGCGCCTGCCGGACGCCGCGATCGGCTTCTTCCTGCACATCCCGTTTCCCTCGTTCGAGCTCTTCCGCCTGCTGCCGTGGCGGCGGGAGATCCTCGACGGCATCCTCGGGGCCGACCTGATCGGCTTTCATACCTATGACTATGTGCGGCACTTCCTCAGCAGCATCCGCCGGATCTGCGGACACGAGCATGTCATGGGCCAGGTGAGCTGCGGCTCGCGGCTGGTAAAGGTGGATACCTTCCCGATGGGGATCGACTACGACAAGTACAGCCGGGCGATAGAGACGAAGAAGGTCAAAGAGGAGATTGCCGACCTGCGCCGCAAGATCGGCGACCGCAAGGTCCTGCTCTCGGTGGACCGGCTGGACTACACCAAGGGGATCATCCAGCGGCTGGAGGCCTTCGACTGGTACCTGACGAAGGTGCCGGAGATGCGCGGCAAGGTGACGATGATCCTGCTGGCGGTGCCCAGCCGCACGGGCGTGGAGCACTATGATGAGCTGCGCAGCCACCTGGAGCAGCTTGTCGGCCGCGTCAACGGGGCCCTGGGCGCCATCGGCTGGACGCCGGTTCAGTACCTCTACCGGTCGATGCCCTTCGAGCGGCTGACGGCCCTGTATCACATCGCCGACGCCGCGCTGATCACGCCGCTGCGGGACGGGATGAACCTGATCGCCAAGGAGTACGTCGCGGCGAAGACGGACGGCCGGGGCGTTTTGATCCTCAGCGAGATGGCCGGGGCCTCCAGCGAACTGCCCGAGGCGATGACGGTCAACGCCAACGACAAGGGGGCGATCGTGCACGCGATCGACGAGGCGCTGACGATGCCCGCGGCCGAGCAGAAGCGCCGCATGACCCAGATGCAGCAGCGGCTCTCGCGCTACACCGTGCACCGGTGGGCGCACGACTTCGTCGAGACGCTGCGTGAGCAGAAGGAGTATCAGCGCCGCTACGAGGCGCACCAGTTGTCCGGGCCCGAGCAGCAGGAGATGCTTCGCCGCTACCGGAAGGCCCGGCGGCGACTGCTGCTGCTGGACTATGACGGGACGCTGGCCGAGTTTGCCGCGCGGCCCCAGGACGCCCGGCCCGACGAGGAACTGATGACCCTGCTGACGGCGCTGGGCAAAGACAAACGCAACCGGCTCGTGATCATCAGCGGGCGCGACCGCCGGACGATCGAAAAATGGCTGGGCGTTACCGGCGCTGCGCTGATCGCCGAGCACGGCGCATGGCGCAAAGGGACCGACGGCACGTGGCATTCGACGGTGCCGCGCCGGCAGGACTGGAAGCGGATGATCCGGCCGATCCTCGAATTTTTTACGGACCGCACGCCGGGCTCGGAGATCGAGGAGAAGAATTTCTCGCTGGTCTGGCACTACCGGCGGGTGGCGCCGGAGCTGGCGATGATCCGGTCGCAGGAGATCAAGGACGCGGTCTCCAAGCTGATCGCGAATATGGACCTGGGGGTGTTCGAGGGCAACAAGATTCTGGAGATTAAGAAATCGGTCATTCACAAGGGCCAGGCGGCGGCCGGCTGGCTGGCGGACACGGAATGGCCGTTTATCCTGGCGGCGGGTGATGACTACACGGACGAAGATTTATTTTCGGCGCTGCCGGAGGATGCCTATTCCATTAAGATCGGCCCCGGTCCCTCGCTGGCCCGGTTCAGCCTCGCCTCCGTCCGGCAGCTTCGTGCAATGCTGTCTGATTTAGCGAGGTAACGACAATGCTCAGATTAGAAGATTTTCGAGGCGTGGTGCCCGATGACCGGATCGCCGAGATCTATCAGCGGGCCCGCAAACTGTACGGCAGGCACATCCTCCACATGAACGCCACCTACCAGGGCGGCGGCGTGGCGGAGATCCTCTACTCGCTGGTGCTGCTGATGAACGACGTGGGGATCAAAACGGGCTGGCGAATCCTGCACGGCAGCCAGGAGTTTTTCGAGGTGACCAAGAGCTTTCACAACGCCCTCCAGGGCCGCGCCCTCGCGCTGACCGAGGAGGCCAAGCGCCTCTACCTGCAAGTCAACAACACCTTCTCCCGCTTTACCCACATCGACCACGACTGCGTGATCGTCCACGACCCCCAGCCGCTGTCGCTGATCCGGTCGTACCAGAAGAAGCAGCCGTGGATCTGGCGCTGCCACATCGACCTGACCGACCCGAACCCCGACCTGTGGGATTTCCTCAAGGGCTTCATCCTGAAGTACGACGAGGTGATCTTCTCCAGCGAGAAGTATCTCAAGAAGGACCTGCCCGTGCCCCAGCGGCTCATGTACCCGGCGATCAACCCGCTGAGCACCAAGAACCGCTTCATGAGCGACGCGGAGATCGAGGAGCAGATCCGGCGAGCGGGCATCCCGACGGACAAGCCGCTCATAACGCAGGTGTCGCGGCTGGACCCGTGGAAGGACCCGCTGGGCGTCCTCGAGATTTTTAAACGGGTCCGCCGAAAGGTCGATTGCCGGCTGCTGTTTCTCTATAACGCCGCCAGCGACGACCCGGAGGGCCATCGGATCTACGAGCAGGTCCGCAAGGCGGCGAGCGAGTTGGACGGCAAGGAGGATATCCTCTTCGTCGTAGGCAACGAGGAGCCGCTGGTCAACGCCGTGCAGCGGTACTCCGACGTGATCGTCCAGAAGTCCATCCGCGAGGGTTTCTGCCTGTGTGTCACCGAGGCCCTGTGGAAAGGCACGCCCGTGGTCGGCTCCAACGTCGGCGGCATCCCCCTGCAGATCGAGGACGGCCATAACGGCTGCCTGCTCGACAGCGACGACCTCGACGGCTTCGCCGAGCGGATCGTCTATCTGCTCAACAATCCGCAGGAGGCCCGGCGCCTCGGCGAGAACGGCCACGAAACCGTCCGCCGCAAATTCCTCATTACCCGCCTGCTGAGCGACTACCTCGACATGCTCCACTCCGTAATGACCCGCTAATCCCCTGAAGCAACCGGCGCATAAACAGGGACAGTCACCTGTTTTCGTTTCATATTACCGAAATAGGGTGACTGTCCCTAGTTTTGTCAGGGCTTTTTTTTCTCCAGCGTGACCTTGTCGATAGCGAAGGAGCCGAAGGAGTTGACGAGACTGAAGAAGTCGGCGGGGCTGCCGTTGCCGCGGGCCAGGGCGATATGGCCGGGCCCGTAGCCGTTGGGCGATCGGGTGGCATCCAGGCCGATCCACTGCTCGCCCGTCCAGACCTCCGCCCAGGCGTGGCCGCCGAAGATGCTTCGCTTGCCGGCAAAGTTCTCCGCATAGACCATCCCCGTCACGACCCGCGCGGGGATGCCCACGGCCCGGCACATGGCGGCAGTGAGCACGGCATGTTCGCTGCAGTCGCCCTGCCGGCTGAAGGCCACCTCCCGGGCGGAGGCATACCCGACGGACATATCCTTGGTCGTGATATAGCCGGCCACAAAGGCCTCGATCTTCCGCGCCGCCAGGGCGGCGTCCTGAGCCGGGCCGACGGCGTTGACGGCAAGCTCCTTGATTTTCGGATCGTCGCTCTGGAGATATTCGGACGGCTCGACGGCCTCCCGCAGCACCGGGTCGTCTCCCGCGTAGGGGATCTGAAATCCCGTCTCGCAGCGGGCGGGCCGAACGATCAGCCGGCAGCGGCCCTCGCCGATCCGCTCGACCTTCTGGCTGTCATCCTCCGGAAGGCGCAGCTCGCCGCCCTTGAGCGACCGCAGCTCATACACCGCCCCGGCCGCCTGGTCCGGGTTCTTCAGCTCCTCGGGGCACGGCACGCACATCTTGGATACGAAGTCCACCACGTCTTCCTGCCGCAGGGCAAACTCCTTGTCGCAGCGGATCATCTCGATGGTCAGCCCCATGATCGGCTCGATGCTTTTGAGAACGTTGTGTTCCTCATCGAGATAGCTGATCGAGGTAAACGATTCCATGCCGATAGTCATGCGGGTGAAGACCTCGGTCGCTTCGACCACCCGCCCGAACAGATCAATTGTTTTCCGGTCGCCCACTTTCACGCGATGCGGCACGGCGGCGAGTTTTTCAAGCATCGGCGGCAGAAGCGCCTGAAACTCATACTCGGTCCCCGGCTTGAGTCCTTTCTGCTTCTGAAGCAGCCGCATTCCCTCCGCCAAAAGCGCCTCTTGCGGGCACTGGAGCGTCAGGGTCCTGGATTCGCCGGGTCTTTCAATCGTCATCCGGACCGTGCCGTCGGGGGCAATGACGCCGGTCCGCTTCTCTTCGATCAGACTGAGCTTCTGAATGCACTCGAAACCGATCGGCCGACCGTCGAGGGTCTCCCGGCTGATATTCCTGATGTTCATCGTCGTTGCAACCGCTCCCCGCCCGACCGTCAAAGACAGTTCCGTCACAGAGGTAACCGTGTCGTCGGAGACGGTGCGGGTCTGCAGGGCGTGGCCGACCTTATGACCGTCGAGCATGACGGCCATGTAGTCCTCCTTCGCCAGCTCGGCCGACGCCGGGGTCCATCCCAGGCAAACCGCCGACAGAAGAAGCAGCCCTTTCCAGGCAGACATTCGCTTCATGATGAAATCCTTTCAATGAAGATGCTCATCTTTTTGCAACATTTCAGCCGTATATCGGCAACGCCTTGTCATTCCCGCTGCCCAACCTGTCATTCCTATGCAGGCGGGAATTCCGTGTAAAAACAGCTTGTGCCGAAGGCGGTTTCCTGTTTCCCGGGCAACCGGCTAAAGGGCTGCATCGTTTTTAACGGGAAAGCGGCCCGCTTTCATACGCCGGTTCCTTCGGGGGCCCCAAAGGCCGCCAGACCTCGCCGGTCCATTGCCAGAGATGGCCGGTTCGGGTATCGAGAACGAATACACCGCCGTCCGCCGACGAGGCGGAAACCTGATAGGGACCCGGCGAATCCTGAATCAGGTCGGCCCCTGCCAGCAACACCGTCAGCAGGGCACAGGCAAACCCGGCGGCAAAAACCAGCCCCATCCGGATCGGCAATGCTCTCTTTAGTCCGGTTTCCATAGTTTCGCTCCTTCTTAAAATGTAACCGTTTGGCCGTGCACCCGCGACGCCCTGTCACTTCCGCTCCCGTCTGCGCGAGGGTAAACACCGGCGGGAATTCGGTTTCTTCCGCAACCGGCCAAAGGTTGTCTTAAATTTCCCCCATTGTAACAGCATCCGGGCCGTACTTCAACCAAAGAGCCGGCGAGAAAAGGGAGGATCTGCGAAACCTCGGAAACATGAGGCGATGATCCTGATCGCTGGGGAGGATCAGACCGGCCGGTGCGAAACCGGAGCGCGGGGCGATGAAAGCCGCCTTGTGCCGTCTTTATTGTCATGCCGGACCCTGATCCGGCATTCAGACGACACCGCCAACGCCCCGCCTTCGCGACGGTGAACTTTGGCGGGAAATCAATCGTCCATCGTCAATCCTCGCCCATCATCAGCTCGTTGAGCATGGTCAGGGCGTTGCGCTGGAGCTGGCGGACGCGCTCGCGGGTGAGCCCCATCTTTTTGCCGATCTGCTTGAGCGTCAGCGGTTCCTCTCCCCCCAGCCCGAACCGCAGACGCAGGATCTGCGCCTCGCGCGGATCGATGGCGTCGAGCAGTTCGACGGCCCGGGTCAGCTCCTCGACGCTGCCCAGTTCCTCCTCGGGCAGGGCGACGCTCTCGTCTTCGATGGCCTCGTGAAGGCCGTTGTCCTCGGCCGAGTCGCCCTGGAAGCCCGAATCGACCACGGCGACGATGTCGCGGATGGCGCGGGCCTTACGGATGGGGATCTTCATGGCGCCGGCCATCTCCTCGAGACTGACCGTGCGGCCCAGTTTGGCCTCCTGCTCGGCGTAGGTCTGGCGCCACACGTTGATGAGCTCGACCATGTAGGTGGGAATATGGATCGGCTGGGCGTTGCACAGGATGGAACGCTTGATGGCCTGCTTAATCCACCACGCCGAATAGGTGCTGAAGCGCACCCCGTGCTCGGGGTCGAAGGTATCGACGGCCCGCATGAGCCCGAGGTTGCCCTCCTCGATCATATCGCCGAGGGTCATGCCCCGGCCGGAAAATTTCTTAGCGATGTTGACGACCAGCCGCAGGTTGGAGCGGATGAGCCGGTCGCGGGCCTCCGGATCGTTGTCCTCGATGACCGCCCGGGCCAGTTCCTGCTCCTCCTCCCAGCTCAGCAGCGGGGCCTCGTCAATCTCTTTCAGGTATTCCTTGATGGTTACGTCAAACGCCATAGCTGTCTCCTCGTTTTCTCTTCAGGTGCAACTCGCAGAGGTAAGTTCATTCCGCCGCCCGGGCCTTTACCAGGGCCTGCGGGAGTTGGGGGGTCACAAAAACGGTATTGTCCAGGGCCCGGCTCTCTTCGGCCGTCAGGGCGGCGCCGGTTACCAGCGAGGGCGTGATGAAGACGACCAGCTCGCTGTTCACCGTCTCCTCGCCCTGCGAGCGGAACAGCAGTCCCAGCAGGGGCAGATCGCCCAGCAGCGGAACCTTGTTGATCTGCTGGTTGACCGTCTGCTTGCGAAGCCCGCCGATCACGACCGTCTGGCCGTCGCGGATCAGGGCCGTCGTCAGCGTCTCGCGCGAGGCGATGATCGGCTGGGGCGCCACGAGATTGCCGCTGGAGACCGGCAGCACGTCGCCCGTGCGAACCTTGAACTTGGGATTGAGCAGCAGGCGGATCATGCCTTCGCGGGTCAGGTGCGGCACCACCCGCAGCTCCACGCCCACCTCCCGAAACTCGGTGGTGCCGATGCTGCCGCCGCCCGAGGTCTGGGTCAGCTCCTGGAAGGGAATCTCCTCGACGATCTTGATGTTGGCCTCCTCGTTGTCAAGCACCATCACGCGCGGGTTGGCCAGCAGTTTGGCGCGGATGTCCTCCTGCGAGGCCTGAATCCTGACGTCGAGGTCGAGGTTATCGTTGAGGATGCCGAAGCGGAGCAGCCCCTCGGTGTCCGTCGCCTTGTTGGTGGCGCCCTCAAACAGGGTGGTCGCAAACGGGTTCGTCTGGCCCGAGGGAATGCCGTCGCCGTCATAGACGGTCCGCGTGCCGAGCAGCCAGTTGACGCCGATATCGAGGCGGTCCTTGGAGGAGATATCGTAAATCTTCGCCTCCACCATGATCTGCGGGGTGATGCGGTCGATCTCCTCGACGAACGTCTGAATCGCCTTGATCTTGCTTTCCGTATCCGAGACGATGATGTTGCTGGTGCCGGGATTGGCGGAGATGGACCCCTGGTCCGAGAGGAAGCCGGCGAGGGCCTTTTCCACCTCCTTAACGTCGGCATAGGTGATGCGGAAGACCCGGCTGACGATCTTCTCGCGCACATCGATGATCTCATCGGCCGGCATCACGCGGAGCATGTTGTCGCTGGTGACGAAACCGTAGCCGTGCGCCTCGAGGATCTGGCTGAGGATTTCGCCGGTCGGCACGTCGGTCAGGGTCGCCGTAACGGTCCCCTCGACCTTGGGGCTGATGACGATATCCACGTCGGCCATCCTCGCCAGGATGCGCAGCACGTCGGTAATCGGCGTCTCACGGAAATCCACGCTGATCACCTGCTCCATCTTCAACCGGATGGGGGTCTTCACTTCGGTCAGTCCGGGCGACTCATCCGCCCAAGCTTCACCCGCCGGGAGCATCAGGGCTCCCATCAGTCCGCACACCAGACTCGTCCAAAGCCACAGGGTCACTGTCCGTCTCATAAGTCCTGTCCTTTCCTATCCCGGCCTGCCGGTTGCCCGTTCACGGCTGCACCTGTTGAGTCCAGGTCTTTCCGTCCCGCTCGAACTCAACGGCGTCCTTGTCAATCTTCCGAACCGTCGTTCCCCGGACGGTTTCACCTTCGAATACGATCTGCTCGCCGATAATGGCGGACGAGCGGCCCTGACCGAGCACGATGCCCCGGACCACCAACTCGGCGTTGGCGCTTTCGACCCCCACGGTCACGGTCGTCCGGGCGATCTGCATGGGGTCGCGCATCGATTCGGGCCACGGCTGGGGCTTGTTCCACTGGACGGACACCATCGGCGTTTTAGCCGCCGCGGTCGGCTGAGCCGCGGCGGACGGCGCCCCTCCCGCCGGTTCGGGCGCGGACAGCGACAGCCACAGCACTCCGACAAACACCGGCAGCAGCACCGCCGCCAGGATCAGCGCCCGCTTCTGGCGGCCGTCCATTTTCTTTTTCGGTTTCGCCGCGACCGGCGTCGGCGTCATCGTTTTGGCCGTTGCGGTCTCGCCCCGGGGCTCGGTCGCGGCGGCCGGGGCCTTCGGCGTTTCGGAGGCGCTGTCCGCGGCCCCGTCCGACGGACGTTCGGATGCGCCGTCAAATATGAACGAGATTCGTTTGTGGAGTCCGTACTTGGAATTCATGGCTGAGCTCTTCCGCTAACTGTTGATATTCCTGCGCCCCGCTGCTGGCGGGCGCATAGGTGAGGATCGGCTTGCCGGCGCTGGGCGCCTCGGCCAATCGAATATTGCGATGGATAACGGTACGCAGCACCTGCTCGCCGAAAAAGTCGCGCATCTGCTGCTCCACCTGCCGACACAGCAGGGTCCGCCGTTCGTAAAAGGTCAGCAGGATGCCTCGCACCGACAGCCCCGGGTGAAACCGCTCCCGGACCAGGTCCACCGTCTCCAGCACCTGCCGAAGCCCCTCGATGGCGTAGTAATGCGTCTGCACGGGGATGATCAGCTCGTCGGCGGCCGCCAGGGCGTTGAGCGTCAGCAGACTCAGCGACGGCGAGCCGTCGATCAGGCAGATGTCGAACCAGCCGGCGACCTCCTCCAGCCGCCTGCGAAGGATGAACTCCCGGTCGGCCGATTGCAGCAGCTTCGACTCGGCGCCGGACAGCAGCACGTTGCTCGGCGCCACGAAGCAGTTGGCGATGGAGGACGGCTGAAGCACCCGGCCGAAGGGCACGGACGCATCGGCGATCAGATCAAAGACCGTCGGCTCCATCTCCTCCGGCGTCAGTCCCAGCCCCAGCGTGGCGTGGGCCTGCGGGTCCAGATCGACCAGCAGCACCCGCCGGCCGCGCAGGGCCAGGGCCGCGGCCAAATTCACGGCCGTCGTCGTCTTGCCGCACCCGCCCTTCTGGTTGACAATCGCAATCGTCCTCATAACCTCTCCTGACCGGCGTCCGTACCAAGGACGCGCTGACGCGCCGTTGCCCGGGCGATCTCCGGCACGGCAATCGGGTCTTTCTGAATCAGCATGGAAAGCAGCAGCCGCACCTCATGGCGACCGCTCCCGTCCATGGCCCGTTCCACCGAGGCGTTCTGAACGAACAGGATCGGCTCATTCCGTTCGAGGGTGTTGATGAACCGGGCAAACGCCGTGAAGGGACCCGTGAAGGTTACATCCAGAAACATCCGCTCGATCGGCGCCTTCGCATCCGCCTGGAAGCTCTTTTCAATATTGCCGCAGGACTCGCCCGCGTACTTCTCCAGGTTCAGGTCGCTGGCCAGTCGGCTCACCTCGAAGACCAGCCGGTCCTGCTGCCGCGGACCGATGGTAAACCCGTCCAGCTCCCGCAGGGTCTGTTCCAGCGCCTCGATCTGCCGGTGACGGGTGGACTCCTGCGAAGCGGTCTTCGCCAGCTCCAGCTCATCCGCCCGGGTCCTGAGCTCCTTATGGATCTTTGCATATTCCTGCCCCTGCGGCTGGAAGATGAACAGCCACGCCGTCGCGGTCAGGCCTCCCCAGACCGCCCAGACCCCTGCAACCCAGAGCCAATATTTGCTTATTTTCAGCTTCATAGGACTTCCGATTTCTGTTCCTTCAATTGACATTCAACCCGGTAGAGCACCTGGTCGAGCTTATCCGTTTTTCCCGGCTGTCGGGAGATGATGCGAATCTCCTGCATGGCCTCCGACAGAACGGGGTTGTCCCGCAGGTCGCGGGTGTACTGATCGACCGCCTGGTCGCTTTCGATCCGGTTGGGACCCGCCAGTTGCAGCACCAGGTTGCGCCGGACATACCGACAGGTGTCCTTCTTGCCCGTCTTCGGGTTATCGGTCTTGCGAACCTCGGGCTTGTACTCCAGCTTGATCTCCTGGATGACCACCGAGTCCGGCAGTTGCCGCACCAGTTCCAGCAGCAGCGGGGAAACGGGAATCTCCGCCTCCAACATGCGGTTGACGGTCTGCAGCCGGTGCTGGGCGTCAAGGAGACTCTTCTGGAGCGTCTGGTAGGTCTCCAGATCTCCCCGGTAATCCTCCAGTTGCCGGACGGTCGCCTCGACGGCGGCCCGCTCCGTTTCGATCAGCGTCTGCTTCTGTTTCCAGCCCGCCGCCATCAGTCCGCTGACCAGCAGCGGAAGAATGAACGGAATCACGGCCAGCGCCACCCGGCCCGGTTGGGACCGTTTGGGCACGCCGCTGCCCTGCAATAGGTCGATTGTGTACATCATTCGATCGTTCTCATGGCCAGTCCCGCCGCCGTCGCAAAGACCGGACCGGCTTGAATAAGTTCGTCATCTTCCTGCACCGCCTCCCCCAGCGAAAGGTCGGTGAACGGGTTAAACACCTCCACCGCGGCCGGCAGACTTTCCTTCAGCAGCGACAGAAGCGAAGCCGACAGCGCCCAGTCACCGCAAAGATCGATTCGGGACAAGCTCGCCCCCGGGTTCTGCAACAGCGCGTAGCGGAGGGTCTCCTTGATGTCCGCCATCCACTTCCCCGCCGCCGTGCGAAGGCCCGCTTCGAAGGCGCTGTCCGACGGCTCGGCCCCCAGCAGCGCCCGCCGCGCCTCATCCGCCGACCGATGGGTCCCCAGCGCGATCTGGTCCAGCAGGGTCTGTCCCCCTGACGACAGGCAGCGCACCAGAGGTATCCCGTCGCTGCCGCGGACGAGCACATGGGTAAAATCGCTCCCCAGGTCCAGCAAAATCAGCATTTGATCCGGCGCGGGACGCCGGCAGTAAACCAGGCAGTTCAGGGCTCCCAGCCCGCTCAGGTCGAGATACACCGCGCGCCCTCCCGCCCGCTTCAGCCGCTCGACCTGCTCATCGACCATGACGCGGGGAACCATCACCAAAAACCCCCGTGTCGAGCGCCCCCCCGCGCTGCCGTCGTGGGCCGGGCCGCTTGTCAACTGGTAATCGAGCACGCTCTGCTCGAAATCGAACGGGCAGATCTGCTGGGCCTCCAGCTCCACCGCCTGACGAATGGCCTGCAGCGGCAGCGGCCCAAACTCGAAACGGCTCAGCACCACCTGCGGACCCGACACGGCGCAAACCGCCATCGGATTCTTCAGCCCGCTCCCCTGGAGACACAGGCGAATCGCCTCCACGCGCTCCGCCTCTCCGATCTGCGGCCCGCTGAGGGCAATCGAACGGGCCTGGCGGACCGTAAAACCGCCCTTCTCATGGCTGCCGATCACCATCCTGACGCTCCGGGGGCTGATATCCAGCCCCACCGGCGCCGAAGATCGGCCTTCAATCCGTTGTTCCAATCGCATCAATGCTTTCATTGGACCATCCAACCTTTGCTCTCCTTTTTCAAGTCGCCCGTACACCGCCGGGGCCGTGGGCGCAATAACTTTGCACCGCCGAATGTATCGGCCGGATTGGGAGGGGACTGTAGGAGCCGTTTTGCGGATTTGCCGCTTTTTTTTAACCCCCAGGGTCCGAAAAAAAGCGGTCGGGGAACGCAGCCCCGGACGGGAGCTTTCGACTGCGTCGCCGAATGCCGCCGATCAGTCTTCCCACCAGCGGCTGACGATCAGCTTCACCCCCACATCCGTGGACTGCACCTCCCGCAGCGCGGCGTCGTAGATGAACGTCGCCGAATTCTTCTGGGTGAAGCTGTTGGCGATAATCGAACCGACAATAGTGGCGGAGTTATGGCTGATGACGTCGGCGTTCGGGGCATAGACGGCGGCATACAGGGTCCCGCTGTTCTTCAGCTCGATCTGTTTGCAGCCCTCCAGTCCGTAGATAGTCAGGGCTTTGGCGTTCTGGGTCAGGTTGTTCAGCGAGCCGCCGTTCTTTGTGATCAAATCGCCGTTCAGGTACATCGTCAGCGAGCCGCCCGGCTCGATCCTGATCTCGGCGGCGTTGCCCAGCGTCACATCGCCTGTCACGAGGAGTTTCAGATCCCCCTGGATCGTCAGCACCTCCTTATTGCCCAGGTTGATCTCGCTGCACTTTCCGTTGATGCTCAGCGTTTGCGTCGAGTCGATCTTTTTCATCGAGGGCGCCGCCAGCAGATCGGCGGGCGGCGACAGGAGCGGCAGGTCCTGCGGCGCCGCCAGCGCGAAAACCCGCCCGGTGATCGTAACTCCGCTCTTGGCGCCGACCACCATCTCGGGGATGCCGTTGGGCCCGATGGCTACGTCCCCGTTGATCGTTACGCCCGATTTGAGATCGATGGCCCCGTAGCGGGTGCTGTTCGTGCCCGCCAGCAGCGGCGGCCCCTGCGTGACCAGGTTGATCGCGCTGATATCGGTGCCGTTTTTCAGCTCCATGCCCTGTTTGCCGAAGACTGCATACTCGAAGAGCCCCCGGGGACGAATCGCGGCGTGGACCTGGTGAACGCACTCGCCGCAGGTCCCCGTGGCGTCCAGGTAAAGGCCGCTTGTCCACGTGCCGCTGACGGTGAAGCGATATTGGGCGTCGGTCCCGTCAAGGTCTCGTATGCCGCTGTCCGGCGTCGAAACGGTAAAGTTCGACGGGCTGCTTTGCAGGTCGCGATTCATCAGATGCAGCGCATGGGCCAGCCCCGCGTCCGCCGCCGTTTGCGCGGCCTGCTCCCGGCCCGCCCGAATCGTATGCAGCCGCGCCTGAACGGAGAGCCCCAGCACGGCCAGCCCCGCCAGCGATAAAATCAGCATCAGAACGACGATGAGCGGAAGAATGAAACCGGATGACCGCCTGGATGGTGCGATACGATTCATGGCAACCCCTTTCCCTCGAAGAGTCCTATTCATTCTGCCGGACGGCGGAGCAGATCACCGGCGCCTCGCTGCCCGGATCGTCAAACGTCAGGAACATCTGCAGGGTCGCCCCCTCCGCCTTGAACCGCACCTCCCCGATGTTCCGGGCCAGGGGAAGCGACACGGCGGACGAAGTGTCCGGCTCCCAACTGCAGCTCTGCAGGTTGCCCTGCTCAAGGATCAGGTCGCCGCCCGAGGCGTAGAAGCGCGCGTAACGGTCCGGGAAATTGATGCTCGAGTCCGAGTGGTAGTACACCTCCAGCGTCTGCCCGTCGACGTCCAGCAGACACCCCCGCAGGGTGGCCTTGCGGCCGATGCGGGAGAAGGCCTGAATCGCCGCCCGGCCGTCGGTCGTCGGGTCCCCGTTCACCCGCCCGAAGAGCCGGCCGAACTGCCGCTCGCTGTCGGCCAGCAGGATCCCCACACTGCACGTCAGGATGGCCGCGATCATCAGCGCAATGAGCAGCTCCGTCAGGGTGAACCCTCCGCCCCCGATCCCGCCGTGATTCCGTTGCCGTCGCATCGATTTCGCTCCTGCCTAATTCATCGTATAGGTGGTCAGGCAATAGTGTTCCCACTCCCACCAGTTGACCTGCTGCCGATCCCTCTGCCAGCTCACGTAAACATGCAGCGTCTCCGGCGTTGCGTCGACGCCCATGCGACGGGACAGCAGCAGGTAATAATCGGTCTGCGGCATCTCGACCTTGTAGCAGTCCAGGGTGAACGCCCCCGGCAGACCGCCCCAAAATCCGAAAAAGAACGGAAGCGCGGTAATCTCGATCTCCTCCGAAAGCTGCGCAACCGGGTTGTAGCTCGCCGGATCAGGGCTGCCCTTCCAGCCCTCCAGCACCAGCGCCGCCAGCCGGCAGGCCGTCTCGTGCCGCTCCGCCCGGCTCACCTCGCGGGCGCTGTGATAGCTGTACCCCAGCGCCCCCGTCACCAGCATCGACAGGATCAGGATCGCCAGCACCACCTCCACCAGGCCGAAGCCCCGGCATACGCCCCGACCCCTTCGCAAGACCCGCCGGAAAACGTCTGTTCGCCTCATAATCGCCTGCCGTTTCTGAATGAAAAAGAGACGGAGCGGGTTGCCCCTCCTCCGTCTCCGGTTTTCAAAATGTCAGATCGGCCTATTCCCAGGTGCCGTCCGTCTTCAGAGTCTTCGTCGCCCCCTTGGGCTTGGGCGCATTGTCCTTGCTGGAGGTAACCTTTACCGAGGCGTTCCCATTGTCATCCACGCTGTCAATGGCATAGTCGGAATAGTCGAAATAGGTGCCGTTCAAATCCGCCTCCGTAAAGCCCAGTTTCGTCATAAGTTCGTCATCCATCGTCCCGGTGGGTTTTTCGCCCTTTTCCGCAAAATACACCCGCACTGCGGACTTGATGGTGCCCGCCGTCGCGTTGGCCTCGGCCCACTTGGCCGAATCCACGCGCCCCCGCATCAGCGGGATCGTCGCGGCCGCCAGGATACCGACGATCAGGATCACGACCATCAGCTCGATCAGTGTAAAACCTTTGTGTCTCATAACTACTCTCCTTTAAAACTTGAACGTTGATTTCATACCTCTCGCCGCCTGATAGACGGAGTTTACGCTTGCTTCGTCCCTTTCCGAGATCGGCTTAACCGGAAAATGCCGGTTTTGCAACATTTTAACCGTATGCCGGCGGCGCACCGTCATTCCGGCTTGACCCGCAGTCCGGTGTAAAACAGCTTTTGCCGAAGATCGTTTCCTATTGCGTCTGCAAACGGTTAACGTATTACCCGTTTTTTTCTCCGGCCTCAGACCTTCATCGAAAAGATCGGCAAATACATCGCCAGCAGCACCACCAGCACGATGGCTCCGACCGAGACGATCAGCACCGGCTCCATGAGCCCCAGCAGCGCCGAGATCTTCTCCTCGACCTTGCGCGAGTAGAACTCGCTGGTCTTCATCATCACGCTGACCAGCGAGCCGGACTGTTCGCCGATCTGCGTCATCTTCACCGCCACGCCCGGAAAAACCCCGGTGGACTCCAGACTCGTCGCCATATCCTGCCCCTCGGTCATCTGCCGCCGGGCCTCCAGCACCGCGCTGCTCAGCAGGTGGTTGTGCGTCATGTCCGCCAGAATCCGGTAGGCGTCCAGCACCGACACCCCCGCCGATCCCAGCAGCGAGAGCGTCCGGCAGAAGATGCTGACGAACGCCATTCTCTTGATCTGCCCCAGCACCGGCAGCGACAGCTCCAGACGACAGAGAAGGTTCCGGCCGCGTCGGGTTCGGGCGAACAGGAACGTCCCTACTCCCGCCAGCGCCAGCCCCACCAGGATATAGAGCAGATTGCCGACGATCCCGTGATAGACGGCCATGAAGCCCCGCGTAAACGCCGGCAGCTCTCCCTTGAACTGCTCGAACATGATCTCAAAACGCGGGATGATGAACGTCATCAGGGCGATTACGATCAAGACGATGAAAACGACGACGAAGATCGGATAGGCCATCGCCCCGCGAACCTTCTTGGTCAGCTTGTCCCGCTCCTGGTAGTAGGCGGCCAGATGCTGCATCGAGCTCACCAGCGAGCCGCTGGTTTCTCCCGCCATCACCATCGCCCGCGCCATGTGATTGAAGACGGTCGGGTATTGGGCAATCGCCTGGCTGAAGGTCTGTCCCTGTTCCAGGTCCGACGCCGCCTGCATCAGGATATGCTCGAAGTACGGGTTGCCCGCGTCCTCCGCAATCGTCTGGATCGACGACGTGATCGACAGCCCGCCCTCCAGCATCGTCGCCAACTGCCAGCAGAACGCCGCCAACTGCTCCGACTTCACCTTGCGAATGCGAACCCGCGTCTTCTTCTCCTCCGCCGGCGCTGCGCCCAGCTCCACGATCGACACCGGCGTCAGGTTCTCATGCCGCAGGAATGTGAGGATCTCCTGGCGCGATTCGCCCTGCCGCAATCCCTTATGACGATTGCCCGCCTGATCCCACGCGGTATATTCAAATGTCTGCATTGATGACTCCCGTGTGCATACATTCCGTCTGTTGTCCTCTGCATCGGATGTTTGGCGGCGGCGCTTTGCTGAAAAGCCGCTTTTTTTTGCGCCCCCCGCCGCTTTTCGCCCGAAACCCTCCTTCCGATAAAACCGCAGCGCCCGGACCCGAAAGCCCGGCCCGGGACGGCCCGATCCCGTCAAAAGCGCCGTCAATTTCCTCCCCTTCCCCAATCACGCCACCGGCCGGCACAGGGGACCGATAACCTTTCCTCAGAGGCCGGCTGCGCGCTCGCCGCCTTGACTTGCGATGGAAAATTTAGTATAATGTTTTCGAGGACTTATTGAGTATTGAATAAAGAAACCGGTGCTCTCTGTTGTCATTCCGAACGTTTCTTTATTCAAAGACCCGCTAACCTGCGTTTATTGTTTACTGACAGGCGAATCTTCAATGCAGCAGAATAAGGACATGAAAATCACCGGTTCGGCCCGGCGGCAGCGGCCCGGGATCAGTCCCGGTCTCAATCGCCTGCTGCTCGGGTCCGCCTGCCTCTTTGCTCCCATCGGCGCGATGGGGCTTTGGGTCTGCTGCGATCCCGACTTCAAGGCGTCTCTTGAATTCGTCCGCTGCCCCCCCCTGCCCGGCTCCTGCGCGCTGATTGTCGGCGCCCTGGTCTTTTTGGGGATCTATCTCAGGCAGTCGATTGCCCTTGTGGTCGTTAAGCGCGAGAACGGAACCAAGAAAAGAGTTCTCCGCTGGCGCTCTCTCTAATCCCAAACCGGGGACAGTCACCTGTTTTCATCGAACGAGAGCGAATTTGCAAAGCAAACCGACAACAAAAATCGCAGCACGCACCGCCCCCGCGCTACTCATTAAAAATCTCCTCGCTGATCGTTACGCGCAGCACCTCCTCGGGCGTCGTCTTGCCCTCCAGCATCCGGTGCACCCCGCAGCCCAGCAGGTCCCCGTAGCCCTTCGAGCGGGCCAGGGCGCGAATCTCCGTCTCCCGTCCCCCCGCCGCGATAAGCTGACGCACCTCGCCGTCGATCACCAGGAATTCAAAGATCGGCAGCCGCCCCCGGTAGCCCGTGCCCCCGCAGTGGCTGCACCCTTTGCCCATCCGCAGGTCGGCCTTCGCCAGTTCCTCCGGCTCGATCTTGAGCCGATGCCTCAGTTCCTCGCTCAGCTCCATCGGCGCACTGCACTTCTCGCACACCCGCCGCACCAGCCGCTGCGCCACGATCAGATTCAGTGACGAGGCCAGCAGGTACGGCTCAAGCCCCATATAAACCAGCCGGCTGATCGCGCTGGGCGCATCGTTCGTGTGAAACGTGCTGAGCACCAGGTGCCCCGTCAGCGACGCCTTGATGGCGATCTCCATCGTCTCGCGGTCGCGAATTTCGCCGATGAGAATGATGTCGGGGTCCTGGCGCAGAATCGCCCGCAGACACAGCCCGAAGTCCAGGTCGATCTCCGGCTTCACCTGCGTCTGGTTGATCCCCGCCAGCCGGTATTCCACCGGGTCCTCCACCGTCGTGATGTTCTTGGTCGGGTCCCGCAGATCGTTCAGCGCCGAATACAGCGTCGTGCTCTTGCCGCTGCCCGTCGGCCCCGTAACGATGATGATGCCGTGCGGCAGGTGCAAAATGTTGCGCAGCGTCTTGAGCAGCTTCGGCTCGATCCCGATCGCATCCAGACTGTGGTTCACCGACGACTTGTCCAGGATGCGCATCACGACCTTCTCCCCGTAGATCATCGGCAGCACCGAGACCCGCACGTCGATATCCTCGCGCCCCTTGGCCATGCGGATTTTGAACCGTCCGTCCTGCGGCAGACGCCGCTCGGCGATGTCCATATCCGACAAAATTTTGATCCGCGCCACCACGGCGTTTTGCATCTTCTTCGCCGGCGGCACCATCTCCGTCAGAAGTCCGTCCACGCGCATCCGGATCTGCATCGACTTCTCCTGCGGCTCGATGTGGATGTCGCTCGCCCGGCTCTTGATCGCCTGGCTGAGCATCAGATCGACAAACCGGATCACCGGCGCATCGTCCGCGTCCGCCTCGGAGAGCATCTCCCCCTCAATCGACGCCTCCACATCAGGCCCCGCCTCCTCCGTGCTGATCTCCAGCTCCACCAGGTCCCGCATCTTCTGCTGGTCCAGGTCCACCCCGTGATACACGTGTTCGATGGCCTGCGCAATCCGGTTCTCCGGCGCGATCATCACGCGCACCGGCTGCTGGAGCTTGAACGCAATCGCATCGATCACCGTCACGTTGAGCGGATCGGCCATGGCAACCTCGATCTCCTCCTCGCCCTGCCGCAGTCCCACCAGGCAGAACCGCTTGGCGATGTTCTCCGGAATCCGGCGGGCCGCCTCGAGGTTGATCTGCGAAAAATCGTCCAGCCGGGCCAGGGGAATGTTCAGATATTCCGCCAGCAGTTCGGCCATTCGGCCCTCCGCGATCCGGCCCTGCCTCACCAGCACCTGGCCCAGCCGCCGCCCCGACCGCGTCTGTTCCTCCAGCGCCTCCTCCAGCGCCCCCGTCTCGATCAGCCCCCGCTCCAGAAGCCACGCCCCCAGCGGCGCCGTCGCCTGGGCGACGGACAGACCTTCCATGTTATGCTTATGGCTTGGAGTCATAGTCGTCGATCCAAAATGATGTTGACAAGTCCCGGCAGATCTTCGCCTGCCCGGCGGATTTCCTCTAAGTATTCCCGCTGCACCTCATCCAGTTCCTCCTTCGCCAGCAGGTTGCCGAATTCGAAGATCGCATTCGAGAGCATCCGGATCTGCGAGGCCATGTTTTCAACCAGCAGACTCCGGCCCGGGTCCCCCCCGCCGGCGGCCCTGACCGTCTGGGCCTCAATCTGGGTGCCATTATCAGGACACATTATACCTCCTAACAGTTAATAAAGTGCTTGCCTTGTTCTCTTGTCGTCATTTTGGGAGGGGCAAATAACAGGAAAAAACATTCGTCCGGTGAACAAACAGGACAACGGCGAGATTCAATGGAAAGGCATAAAAAAAGGATGCCGGCCCCTCATGACCGGCATCCCTTCAAGATTTGTTACGTTTCAGCGATTCTTAACACAACGCCAGGTAAGCAGCTATGGCAAGGATCAGAATTCGCTTTTTCGGCTCGACAAACGGGTTCCAAACGTGATTCACAAAGCGTTTCATGTTTCTCCCCTTAAAAGTCACCCCCATGACCGAAGCCATCGTTCTCATTACACCCGCAATATACAAAATAATCGGCCCCCAAACAAGCAAAAACCCCCGCCGAAAATCGTAACCATATTTAAGATAAACACTTACAAGCCAGCCATCCCCTCCTTTTTTCGCCCCCTTCTCCCCTTCCCCCGCCCGTAAAATCCCCTTTTGCAGCAAAGCCCGATAATAACCTCTCCCTAAGAAAACTCTGTGTCAACTACATAGGGCTTCCCGCTCGGGGAATGGTTTTCAGGCAGCAACACATGTCCCCACAAACCAAGCAAGACACAAACTCCCCTCTCACAGGAAAGATACCCCCCGACATGTCCGACGTGTCCGACAAGCCTGAATCTCCTTCCCAATTCCCCTGCCCTCCCCCAAAAAGTATTCATGCCCAACCCTCTCCTATTCGAACGCCGGCACATCAACCGCATTCTATTCTACTCCATTGTGGATTGACAACAGGCCGGGATCAATTACACTCCAGGTCCGGCGCAACTACGCCCTCGTCCGGTTGTGGATTGACAACAGGCCGGGATCAATTACACTATCGAGCTTGCGAACCTTGCGAACGAGAAGTTGTGGATTGACAACAGGCCGGGATCAATTACACTAAGAGAGGTCAGATTATGGAATGGTTTGAGGTTGTGGATTGACAACAGGCCGGGATCAATTACACTGGAAGACGTTGCAGTAAAAGTCATTGATCTGTTGTGGATTGACAACAGGCCGGGATCAATTACACTTCACCGATTGTGGCCCTTTCACCGATTGTGGTTGTGGATTGACAACAGGCCGGGATCAATTACACTTGAAACTGCCGTTTATTCTTGCGGGTAGTAGTTGTGGATTGACAACAGGCCGGGATCAATTACACTGACAATGAACAAGAATAAATGCAGACACTGTTGTGGATTGACAACAGGCCGGGATCAATTACACTAAAGAAATCGAATTATGTACCGTTTCCGACGTTGTGGATTGACAACAGGCCGGGATCAATTACACTTCATTGACGTTTTGGCGCATTATCTTTCCGGTTGTGGATTGACAACAGGCCGGGATCAATTACACTTTAAGATATGGATAATCAGCAAGTACTCTGTTGTGGATTGACAACAGGCCGGGATCAATTACACTAGGGTGATTTCGTGTAACGGCCTCTCCCCCGTTGTGGATTGACAACAGGCCGGGATCAATTACACTAAGAGCGTTTTTCTTAACATGAGTTGCTTTGTTGTGGATTGACAACAGGCCGGGATCAATTACACTGTAGAGCAGTTGGCAGCTCACCGGGCCCATGTTGTGGATTGACAACAGGCCGGGATCAATTACACTGCCGGAGCCCCTCGTTATACCGGGCGAGCTGTTGTGGATTGACAACAGGCCGGGATCAATTACACTGGCGGCCAGTTCGGCGTTGACGCGATCGGGTTGTGGATTGACAACAGGCCGGGATCAATTACACTTGGGTTCCTCATCGTCCTTCACGGAAACCTGTTGTGGATTGACAACAGGCCGGGATCAATTACACTCCAGCACGATATATGGGTTCGTCCACCCGTGTTGTGGATTGACAACAGGCCGGGATCAATTACACTCGACGAGGAGACGGTCATCCAGGCCATAAAGTTGTGGATTGACAACAGGCCGGGATCAATTACACTATATTCGGATACGTTCGTTCCATTTCCAAGTTGTGGATTGACAACAGGCCGGGATCAATTACACTAAGAATACACAGCCTGACCGGATTAAAGTGTTGTGGATTGACAACAGGCCGGGATCAATTACACTGCGGCTGCAGACCGGGATCGTCGTCGCGTGGTTGTGGATTGACAACAGGCCGGGATCAATTACACTGCTACTCCTATCTGGGGCTGTGCCGGGCCGTTGTGGATTGACAACAGGCCGGGATCAATTACACTTATTCAGTTATCTCCCCTACATAGGACCCGTTGTGGATTGACAACAGGCCGGGATCAATTACACTCATGAAGGCGATGGGCCTGTACGTTTCTCGGTTGTGGATTGACAACAGGCCGGGATCAATTACACTAATGCCGCCGATGGAGGCACTTGACCACGGTTGTGGATTGACAACAGGCCGGGATCAATTACACTTTTGGCTTTCATGTTATTCTCCTTTAATTGGTTGTGGATTGACAACAGGCCGGGATCAATTACACTGGGGTATTCAAATACGTCCCCAATCTGATAGTTGTGGATTGACAACAGGCCGGGATCAATTACACTATATCTCTTTTCCTTCATTACTTATCACGTTGTGGATTGACAACAGGCCGGGATCAATTACACTAATCAAGAGGTTGGGCGCGCGGATATGGGAGTTGTGGATTGACAACAGGCCGGGATCAATTACACTATATGGAAATAGCGAGAGGAACGTCCGACGTTGTGGATTGACAACAGGCCGGGATCAATTACACTACAAGGCAAGAGAGGCTTTGAGATGACCCGTTGTGGATTGACAACAGGCCGGGATCAATTACACTCAATGCATTTTTTTAATGCCTGACGGAGATGTTGTGGATTGACAACAGGCCGGGATCAATTACACTAGAAGGCGTCGGATATGTGGACGGGCGTAGGTTGTGGATTGACAACAGGCCGGGATCAATTACACTGTGAGGGTCAGGGCTGGTGGGAGATCCGCCGTTGTGGATTGACAACAGGCCGGGATCAATTACACTACCTGCTTTCTAAACCGTGTCCCAGAAAGCAGTTGCAGAAAAAACCGGCTAAAATAATTCAAGCTGACGGGGCGGCGACGGTGTGGGTTTGCGCATTTTTCCCCAATATATTTGCATTTTTTCAAACTGTTTTTCGGTAACATGGATAAGCCGAACCTCCCCATCCGGCGGCAAAAACGATCGAACTCGTCCAAAATGAACCCTCGCATTCTCCTCGCTCGCACAATGCCTCGCATACACGGAATATTGTACCATGGTGAAACCGTCTTTCAAAAGATTTTTTCGAAATTCGGCGTACGCCTTCCGCGCCTTCTTCGTATCCGTCGGCAGATCGAACATCGCCATTACCCACACTGCACGATACCCCGTCGCAATCATAAGTCCGGTAATTCCAACGTCTTCTGTTCCCCCGCAAAGCACCGCGCCAGCGAGGCCCCCGTCCGGTGCAGCCCCACCATCAGCGGCCCCGAAAAGCCCCCGATCCGCACCTCCTCATACAGCACTTCCAGCAGTTTTGCCTTGATCCCCTGCGTCAGCTCTGACAGGTCGCTTTCCTCGCCGCAAATCTGCTGTACCTTCTTTTCCACAAACCCCCGAAACGGCTCCACCAGATCATCCGCCAGGCAAAAGGCGTTATACCGGTTGCGATGGTGAATCCCCAGCGCCGGCAGCAGCCCCGCGCTGCACAGCGCCCGCGCCACCGCCGCCCGCATCACCATATACCCATAGTTGAGCAGGTTATTCGGCGGCGGCCCCTCCCGATCCCGTTTGAACGGCAGGTGCTGCAAATACGCCGGCCAGAATCGCCGCGCCGCCTGCGCCTCGATGTTATCGGGGTCGCCCGAGTGCACCTGCCGCTCCATCGCCCGCAGATGCTTGTAGGTTGTCTCATCATAGCGGACCAGCGCCGCCTGATGGCGGATCTTCGCCCGGACAATCTGCTGCCAGAGCCGCTTCTTGACCGGCTCCTTGACGTGGATCTGCTGTCGAAACCGCTCCGTTTGGATCGTATTCGTCTCCAGCGGCAGGAGCATCCCCGCCGGATGATGCGCCCCATTGCATAGTACAATCGCCGCCCCCCGCTCCAAAAGCGCGGTGAATACCGAGTGCGTGTAGGAAATCCCCTGATGATCCGCCAGCAGCACCCCCACGTCCTCGCACGGAATCCGTCCGATAACCGCACCGTCCCGCCTCAGGATCAATTGCCCCTGCTTGATCGATAAATGCGTCCCTGCGGATGAAATCTCGATCACCCGCTTAATCATTCGCCCGTCGGATTCTCCCTAAAGGATCAATGGTAACTTTTCGGAGGACGACCCGGTCAAACCTTTTTAAGGTATGGATTCGCCACTCTTTCCTCAGTGCATTTTTTGCTTCCTTCTCAAGTTTAACATCGGCAAGATGAATCGGCTTTGCCTCAATGTCAATCTTCGTTGGATCTTCCGGATCGCCCGAAATGCCGATGATGCGCACAAGGCCCACCTGACCGCTCTTGCCTTTCATGAATACCGTCTCGCCTTTGGAAAGGGACATGAAAAATTCGGCCTTCTCGTTCTTCGGGTGCTTCTTTGCAATGATCGGCTGCTTGTTCTTGATCCGCTGGGCGGCCTCCCACATGGAACAGACCTTGCAGATGCATTTTGAATCTCTGCCTCTTTCGATGAATATTTCGACATGATGATTGTTGTCGGGTTCCACCCAGACCGTATCATTTAACGGCAGCATAGTTCTTGAGGTTTTCCAAACTCGTACGCTTCGAATAGGAATAGGTTTGTCCGGTTGAATATGATTCGGGAGATAAAGCGGTTTCTCAAAGGCGGCTTTAGGGTCATTATCATACTCTGCAAACCGCCTTAACACCATTTCCCTGATCGTCGGATCGCATATCTTCTCGGCCAATGGAATCGTTAAATCGCTCAGCGATTTACGGGTAATATATTTGCCCTTGTTTTTTCCATGCTTTTCTAAAGCATAATTCGTTTCTCCATGTAAAGCTCCTTTTATCTTTCTTTGTACTCGATGGGAGACGTTGATCTGTTCGACTGCGTTTGCAAGGTCCTGTTCAAATCCTTCCCACGGCCCGGCAATTTCTGCGTACCTGGATCGTCGCGGCCAGTTCTGCTGCAGCTTTTTCGTGATACGCTGGATTTGCCCGGGATTGGTTAAAGCAACCACAACGGCATCGATGGCATGATGCCGCAGATCCGCCCGATTCTTCGGTCCGCTTTCTCCGTCTCGCAGAATCGAATTCAATCCCCAAAGGTTCCGCAATTCAGCCGTGACTCCGCCTTTGGTGGTCCGAACTTTTTGCTCTGCGTCCTGGGCCGGGTACAAGCTTTTCAAATAGTCCCGCACGGCCCGTGCAATATAGGCGGTATCCTGTAATAGTCGGCGGTTCAGGTATTTTTCGGCGATTTCTTCATTGCGCGTGCAGAAGCGCTCCCATTTTTCAGCACTGAAACCGAAGGCATTGCGCCGCTGGGCGTCGCAGAGGGTCTCCCACCGCTCGCTGCCTTCCCCCAGCCAACTGATAGGGGTATTCATGCCCATGTCCTGATTTTCTTTGGCGTAACAGACAACCAGATTTTCCATTGAATTGTCAAAACTCATTTCCCTTGGCAGGATATGGGCCAGGTCGGTTTCCCTTGTGAATAGAATCGTAGGCGGTATTTTGCTGCATCGAAAGGGACAGAATTCATTTTGCCGTTTCCAGAGGCGGTATTTCAGAATATCGGTTCCGGAGATATCGACCTCGTCACTCCATCCCATCATGTCCCGAATGGCGGCTTTGGTTTTCTCTCGTTCCTTCTGATTGGCATCCTGTTCCCGTATGATTTCCTGCCGCCGCTCCTTGCCGGCCTTAATCTCCCGGGTTGTTTCAATGACAATCTTTTCCGGAAGCCCTTTTTCCTTGATCAGAAGGTTCACAACTTTGCGCAACTGGAAAAGCATGGAGCCAACCACCGGGTTGGGTATTGAATATCCGTTTTCCTTAACGGGGAGCGGCAACAGGCGGCTTTCTTTCCGTCCTTTGGTCGAAAAGGCATCCCGGATGGCATCGTAAAGGGACTTGCCGGCCTCCAGTCCGGGGAGAATTTTTTCGAGGGCTTCACGGCTGTAGCTGCAGTATCCTCGGGGTTCCGTCAGCTTTTCCGTCCAGTTGTCCTTCTTGAACCGGAGCCCGTATTTCTCAAAGAGCTGTTCTTCAACGTTCTGCTTTGCGATGTTCTCGGCGAGGAATTCTCGAAGTATCTGCCAGACGGAATCCTTCTGTTCATCATCCAGCCTTAACCACGCCTTTTTGTCGAAAAAAGACGGACCCGTTAATATGGAGTCAATGACATGGCCGATGATTTTATCATTGGTTTTATATTCAAGATTAAAACGCCGGTCGTCTCCGGCTTCGCCCCACAATAGCTTTCGGATGTCATCGAATCGGAGTTCTTTCCTGAGAGCCAGTGCATCCGCAAGCTTCTGTCTTTCTTCGATGGTGAGAGGACGTTCGTTAACACGCAGATCATTGATCTTTTGAAGGTACCGGAATTTTTGCGCCTTGCGGTCGGCCCAGGGACATCTCGGCTTTCCGGCCAGTAGTTCGCAGGCGCCGATAATCTTTTTCTTCTTTCGGGTGGTCAGTTCAAAAGGGATTTGCCTGAACAAAAGTAAAGAGAGTTTGTCATAGAAGTCTTTCGTTAATACGTTGGGATAGAAAGCCGACTGGATTTTCCAAATACGCGCCAGTTCATCTTGGTACTGTTCCCTTTGGGCAACCCATTGATAACGGCCTTTTCGATTGCGGATCGCATTGAGGGGCACCTCACTGGGTTTGGCTTTCACGTCGTTCCAGAACGCCCCTAAAGTCCGTCCGTTGAGTTCCTTGGCCAGCCGCTCTTTGGCCAATTTCATCTCGGTGGCCTTAGCGTCCTGACTCTCCGGCTGCCGGCGGTTGCTTTTGAATCCTCTTCGTTTTGCAAAGTGCAGGAAGATCCGTGCAATTTCCTCCAACTCAATTTTCCTCTCAATGGCTTCGGCCCGTATCTCATAAGGATCTCTTTTCTGCAATGCTTGAATCGCTTCGCGATTTGCGACCAGCCCTTTTTCAATTAGCAGATCAATCAAACCCATCCTTCGGGCCTTGGCCCTTCGCAGACGCCGGCGTATGGACCGCTTTTCCCTTCGAGTCTTGTTCTTGGGCTCCTCTTGTTTGCCCTGGTTTAGCTTTTCTACGCCGGCAGGAAACAGGCGGGCGCCAATGGCGGGGATTCTTATCTGAGTTTCGCCGGTTTCATCTTTGTCAGTAACAGTTGCAATCTGAAAGGGCTCGCCGTTTTCGTTGAGTTCTAGCGCCGCCCATCCAATCGATGTGGGTCCCAAATCCAGGCCAAGTACATAGCCCATGTCCGTCTTTGCCTCCCATGATTGTATTAGGATTGTTTGGAAGCTTAATTTTACTAAAAATATATTGACTTGTCCAGAAAAATTTGCTATAGAGATGTATAGTGTAATTGATCTCGGCCTGTGACGCTTTTCATAACAAGAGAAGAGTCGTAGGCAGTCCCGAAAGGGGCGGCTCTGCGGAGCATCCTGACGCGCCATCGCAAGAGGGCGCGTTTTTTTATCTATACACCCATATTGGAGACTCTTGTTGTCCTTATTATATATACGCGATAACTCTCCTTTCAATCCCACAAGCCCGCCCCGCCCTGCCCAATAACCGTATCGAGGACATATATTGGACTTATTGTATTAGTAGAGTCTTATTATCTTTTAAGTACTCTTTTCGCCCAAATACTGCGTTTTTAACCTTTTAAATTAACATATTACGGACTTGCCGAGTTCAATTTGCTTCCGTTTCACGTGAAACACCCTCAATTACCTCCCTGCCGCCTCCACATCTCAGGCCCCCCTGCTGCCCCGTTTTTCCGTTTTGCCTTTCCCGAACCTTCTGTTTCCCCTGCCGATCAAATTCACGGTGTTTCACGTGAAACGCTGCGGAGAGAGGTCTTGCTGCCGTCCGGCCGGGTTGGGGTTAACTTTTGCGTGTTTCACGTGAAACGTGTGGGATAAGATGAGTCGGAGAGGGCGGCAGGGTGAGAGGGTGAGAGGGCCGGGGCGGAGCGGCGGGGATGGGGGAGGTGCGGAAGTTGGGGGCGGGCGGCCTTCCATGACTGCTTTGAATCGGGGAGGATCGGGGGCGGGGGCAGGGGGAAAATTTTGGGGTGTTTCACGTGAAACGGGGGATTTTTCATTTGAAAATTTTGGAGATCGGAATTACAAAGGGTCGAAACAGAGATGAGGCGCTGGGTTTTGGCGTCTGGACGGCGGCAAGCGTCTTTCGGCAAAGGGATTACGGCAGGCGGCCGCCGGGAATGTATCGGTGGAATAAGAAGTACGCGAGAGTCATACGGAGGTACCTATGAACGACGGCAAAAAGGCGAAGAAACCGCATCTGGGCCGGGGGCTGGAGGCGCTGTTGGGACCGATCAACCTTGGAGAGACCGCGGCGGCCGGTGGGCCGGCAGGGGAGCGGGAAGGGCGGTTTCCGCCGGACCCGGCGGTCCAGAACGGGCTGATGAACATCCGGATCGAGCTGCTGCGGGCCAACCCGTACCAGCCGCGGAAGACCTGGAACGAGGAGGACCTGGCGGAGCTGGCGCGATCGATCCGGACGAGCGGGATATTGCAGCCGATTGTCGCCCGCCGGGCGGGGGATGGAGAGTACGAGATCATCTCGGGCGAGCGGCGGCTGCGGGCAGCCAAGCTGGCGGAGCTGACCGAGGTGCCGGTGATCGTGAGGTCGGCGACCGATGAGGAGATGATCGAGCTGGCGATTATTGAGAATGTGCAGCGGACGGACCTGAACCCGGTTGAAAGGGCGAAGGCATACCAGAAATACATGACCTCTTTTTCCGTGAATTTGACAGAGGCGGCCATCAACTTGGGTGAAGATAGATCCAATCTATCCAATTACCTGAGATTGCTGGATCTGCCGGCGGATTTGCAGGATATGCTGATCGACGGGCAGCTTACGATGGGGCATGCGCGGGCGCTGCTGACGCTGCCGACGGATGAGATGCGGCGGAAGCTGGCGAACCGGGCACTGGCAGGGCGGCTGAGCGTGCGGGAGGTGGAGCGGCAGGTGCGGGTCCTCCTGGAAGGGGCCAAGCGCTCGCCGGCGGAGAAGCGGGAGAAGGCAGCGCATATCGTGGACCTGGAACGGCGCCTGCAAACGGTGCTGGGGACGAAGGTGCGGATCGAGCCCAACCGCCGGGGACAGCGCGGCCGGATCGTGATCGATTATTATTCGATTGACGAGTTCGAGCGGCTGACGGAGAGCATGGGGCTGCGCAGCGAAGATTAACCGCAGATTACGCAGATTACGCAGATTTCACAGATTATTTTTAGTCGGGATTTACAGGTTTTTTTTAGACAGGATTAAGGGATTTACGGGAGATTTAAATTAGACACGGATTGACACGAAGGGATACGAATAGGTTGGAAATACTAAGTACCAAGCACTCAACAAATATAGAATGTGGGAAAATCAAATACAGGGGGGCATTGAATGGATATAGAAAGTGCGCTGAATGGATAAAGAAAGTGTGCGGTCGGCGCTGGCGGAGTTCCCTTTTTCACTGACGTTACGAAGGGCAGGACGAAGGAAAGGTTTTCGCGGATATTTTTGTATTATTGATGCTGGTAGCATCTATTTTAAAAGCCTTGAATGATGCAATTTGCCGGCCTATAAATAACATAACATACCTATTTTCCTATATACCTCTGATGAAATGTAAGAAGATAGAACTAAGATTATTTGGGGGATTTAATCTTGTCATCTATAGTTCGGCAGGGTAAAATACCGACAAAGGAAGTCGGAGTCATATCAATATTAAGGGAAAAGGGGCCCAACTGCCGGATACAGCTCATAGGATCGATGGCTTAGGATGAGGAGTCAGACATGCCAAAGTTTATGGTTGCAATCATTTCGGGGGCATCAGCATGGTTTATAGGTTTTCTGCTTGGCGCGTTGTTTACGGCCCCACAAAACAAGGAGATGGAGGTCCTTGTTAACGGAAAAACCGAGATGGTCGGTCAAATCAACGCGCTTCAGACAGAAACACAAAAGCTGCAAAGAGAAAACGAAAACCTCAAGAAAGAGAACCAGGGGCTAAAGGATAAGCTCATCATGACCTACGAGGTGGAGAAGGAAACAAAGATCTTCTAAAGGAGGCCGTATGCTGAACGCAACCGATGCCCTGAGCGAGGACTACTTTCTTAGCGAAGAATCCTTCATCCGGGATCGTATCGTTGTCCTGGGTCGAAGATCCTCCGGCAAGACGGTCTTTTTGTCGGTCCTCTATGATAAGCTCTGGAACTCTCTCGGTTCCCTGCATGTCAAGGCGCTAAAAGGAACGAGTCACATCGAATTCATCAAGACCGTCGAGGATCTGAAGAGAAATATCTGGCCGCCCGCGACCCAGGGGATTTCCGAGAACATACTCGAATTGACTTACAACGGGCAAAAACGAACTATCGTCGCGCTGGACTATCCGGGCGAAGTATTTACCAACGCCTTCGTCAAAGAGATCGAAACCGATGAGACCCGAGTGCTTTTGGATCATATCGACCATGCCCAGGGGCTGATCGTTCTTATCGATCCCGAGCAGCTTGTCGATGACGATCTCCATTCAAAGATCGATATCAACTACGGCCTGCTGCAGGCCGTCAACCGTATTCAGAACTGGCCGGACGGAAGAGACGTGCCGATCGTTCTCGTGTTAACGAAGATCGACAAGTGCTATTCCATTATCAAGGGAGAAGGGGGGGCAAAGCCGTTCATCGTCAAACACCTGTCGCAGCTTATTCGGGATGTACACGGCATTAAGGGATGCTGTATTTCCGCCTATAACTGCATCCATGCCGCCCGGGAAGGTAAAGGCGGAAAAATTGAAATCGATACGCCGCTTACCTTCTGCTTAGAGAAGATTCAACAGGTTGAAAACAAAAAGGTCGCAGAGCGTAAAAAGGCAAAGTACCATCAGTATATCACGCAGGTTGACGCGCAGGATAGAAAGCGAGAGAGGCGCAAACTGATATTTCTTTATCTGCTCTCCGCGCTGCTCCTGGCATTCCTTGCCGTTTTAACTTATTGGGTGCTGCCGGTCACAACCTGGCACAACCTGTGGCAGAACACCCTTGGAAGATTTTTTTAACCTGATGCCGCCGGTGAAGCTGCCATGAATATTACGGTTGCCCATCATGTTTTTGCCAGCGTCAGAGGGTATCGGACCCAGTTCCGTTCCCCATCGGTCACCGATTCAGAGAACGCAGAACTGGAGAGTTTTTCCTTTGGGCAGACCAACGACGCCGAATATATCGCCTCGCTGGAAAGCCATCCCGCTTTCATCGTGAGGAAGCTTTCATCGGGGCGATGGGCGATTACGAGGGTGTTTCAGGGGGAAAACGATGAGTACGGCCGAGTCACTCTCCTGTTCCACACCCTTCTGATCAGCCGGCATGACTGGATCGAACGGCTCGGCTGCGATGTGCTGCCGATCCTGAATCATCACATTGCTTGGCAGGATAAAGAAGCCACGGAGATATCCATTGTACCGGATGATTCCCCCATGCCGCAGAAGGTCGCGGGACAGGTACACGCCCTCATTCAACAACTTAAGACAAGCCCCTCTCCCGTGGTTGTGGAAGAAACAGACTGTTCGATTCAAGCCGTCCGGTGGGTTCATCGAATGCTGCCGGAAGGTAAAAAGGAACAATTCTCATACGGCTACCGGGTGCTTAGTGATACGTTAAAGGTTGCTCTGTTGTGTCTGGCAAGACAGGCGTTAAGATTAGGTCTTGTGGCTAAGACCTTAAAAGATGAACCAGTCCTAAACGGAAGACATGACAAGCCAACGGTAGAAAGTACTGTCCCGATATTTCAGTATGAGCCTGCAAGGGTAAACAAGTTGACCTTAGTTCTTGTTGTTGGTATTTGCATTATTGGGATATCCGGAATAATCATAGCTATTCCAATCTTCAAACATTTTAGCGATCTCAAAAAAGTAACAAAGATCAAAAATGAATTGAACACCCTTATAGGCGATGGACATTTTATAAAAAATCAAAATGAGCGAAAACAGAAGGTTGAAGAAATACAGAAAAAGTTACGTGTCCTCGAATCATTGAGAGAATACAAGAAGAATAGCGAATTATATAGTTCAATGAAGGAGATTTATGATTGGGTGGATTTTGCGGAACACTATGGGTGGGAATATGACAATCTGATTAATGCAATAGAAAAGATAAGGGATACTGTTCCAACAGACATCACAGACTATCCTGATAAGAAGACGACGGAAATAATCGTGCAGAACCATAGTATATTGGTACAGAATAAATTAAACGCTTTGCATGATGATGCAACAATAGAAGAAATAAAAAATGCAATTATAAAAGCTGATAAATGGAGAGATCGTCTTCAGGCAAATGTTATGACTCCCATTCAGACCAAAATATCTAAATGGAATAGTACACTTAAGTCGTATGATCCAAATACTTTCACAATGTATGACCCTAACGAAGGTGTTTATGCAAATTGTAATGGACCTGTCTGGCTTGATCCTACATCCTTCCTGGCCTTAGCTAAAGATAGGATAGTAGAAATAAAAAATATAAAAGATGAAATTCAAAAGTTAAGCAATGAACAGACCTTCAAGAACATGATCGACACATCAGTACCAAGCCACAAGGAAACAATAGCTGGATATGTGACAGACCTAAATGGCGTAGAAAAGAAAGTAAATAATTATTATGATATATATAGGATACTTAAGGATAAAGCAGAGAAATATAAAGAAATAGAATCTTCACTAACCAATGGTGATGAATATTCTGCCTTTCAAAATGCACTATCACGTTATGATAAGCAGATTGATGCCGATCTGACCGGTCTTGAAAAAGTCTGGAAGAGCTGCACCAAACAAAAAATAATGGACTTCTATAATAATAAATTGATTGGGCAAGTAACAAGAGACATGAATCAATCTGGACAGAATACCCTGCCGCCCCCAGACATCATAAGGAAGCTAAATATCTTACGGGATAGTATACGAAGGTCAACATTAAGTAATGAGGCTGTATTTCAATATTTCTTTAAAAAACTGGAAGAGCTCGAAGCATCTGCATCGCGGGCTAAAGGTGATCAGGTGAAATAAGATAGCATATATATTAGGAGGCAAGTAATGAATCCGTCACATATAACCTTGATAAACCAGGCCCGTCAGAATGCGTTGCAGGGCAATACGGGAAAGGCGTTGGAAATTTTGAAGAAGCTGCTGGAAATCTCCAGAAGCGACCGGGAGGTTCAAGCGACCGCCTACTTTGAGATCGGCAAGGTTTATACGCAGCTCAACAAGGACGACCTGGCGCTCAAGTTCCTCAAGAAGTCCATCTCCACCAGTCCGGAAGTCTTAATCCAGGAATTTGACTGGTTTATGGACCTTGAACGAAGAAACAAGAAGCATATCTTCAAAGAGCTTCAGGAGACACAAAAAGAGTTCAAGGAATACCTTATTGCGCAGACGAAAGGGGCGGCCAGCCGAGCGGCCGCCGGTGTTTCTGAAACCGCCGGGAGTTACGTAGCTTCGGAGCAAGCATCCGCAGTTCAAACCGTAGTACGGATCGGAGCCGGTTACGGAATAGACGGCAGGGGCGCTTTCAAGTATGCCGGTATCTGGAAACGGGTTGTCGCTACAATCGTGGATTCCATCGTTATCCTGTTTGTAAATTTAGTCGTTCTGCTTGTGCTGATCTACGGATTCGGGTTAACTTTTGCGGGTCTTTTTTACCCCGCAAAAGAAGCTGCATTTATGTTGGGCGGACTATTGGGTCTTCTGGTTTTTTATGTCGTCAGCATTATCTTATGGTGGCTGTATTATTCCATTATGGAAAGTTCGCGGTGCCAGGGAACATTAGGAAAGATGCTGATCGGGATTTATGTGTCGGATTCACATGGACGGCGTATCGGGATCGGCAGAGCGTCAGGCCGCTATTTTTTGAGGGTGCTGCTGTTCTCTATTCCGCCGTTTGGAACCATCATATTCTATTTCTTATACATATCCGCTTTTTACGTATTCCTGTTCTATATCCCTTTATTGGGAATTATAGATGTACTCATGGTTGCGGTGACTGACAGGAAACAGGCCTGGCATGATATGCCGGTCGGATGTTTGGTTTTATCGAAATAAGAGGAGGCAGTAATGAAAAGGTATGCAGCAGCCGTCGTTATCAGTTTGATATTTTGCGGATCGGCCGGGGGCGCCGCTCCTTATAACCCATACGGGTATCCCAGCCGGAATGATTCCCGGGAGGCCCGGCGGGAGCAGGCACTGAAGGAGAAGGCGGAAGAGAGCGCCATGCGCCGCAGGGCCGACCTTCTGTCCATCGAAAACAAGGAGCTTAAAAGCCAGATCGAAGATCTGACCCGGAAGTTAGAAGAAAAGAATGGGTTGATACTGGAGTTGAAGGGGGAAATTACACGCCTGAATAAAACCATCGAATCGTTAACGCCAAAAAATGAGGACGGCGTGGTTATCGACGGAATTGCCGTGCATGGCCAATCGATTTTTGACGTCTATTTAGGCGAACCCTATGAGGGCGCGATCAAGCGGGTCAAAGTCCTCTCAGAGAATCCGGGGCCGCAAGGCAATCCGCAGGCAGGGAAAGTCGTTGAACTTCAGCCGACACGGGATTTCATCAAAAGTATGCATGTCCGGATTCTGCAAGACCGGATTTGTGAGATCTCTGTCTCCTATAAAGACAGCTCTTTGAAAAAATGTGAGTCTATTCGCAAGCAGCTTATAGATACTTTCAAATTCCAAAGTGCCAATCCTGCCGGCAACCGGTATTCAACCGTTCTTGATGGGATACCGGTTGACATCGTCATTGAACATGTTTCCGGGCCGGGCAAGCAGGCTCAGCTGACGTTACACTACTTACATAAACCGTTGGACACGGTAAAAAATAAAAATGGATAGCCGATTAGAAAGAGATACTTTCGGCTGAGACGGATTTGCAGGATATGCTGATCGACGGGCAGCTTACGATGGGGCATGCGCGGCTGCGGCTGTTCGAATGAGACGCGGGGTGATTTTAACGGCCTGTTTCATCACGCAGGGCATAGAGTCATAGAGCAAGCTTGCTCCGGACCCCGGATTGAGGCCGGGGTGACAAACGGCCCTGCGGCGGAAGCTCCGTCGGCCCTCCGCCTGCGTTGAATAACCCCCAAGTTTCTTTCCTTTGAGATAAGGAGGGGAGTTTTTTGCGGGGTGAAACGGGCTTGATTTTTGGGCGGAAATGTACGATAAGTATAGGTCTGCACAGTTTTTATTTAATTTATGGAGCAAGCTATGCCTGAATTCAACTTGTCTGCCGAGGAGCCGTGGCGTATTTTCCGGATTATGGCCGAATTCGTGGAGGGATTCGAGGAGCTTTCGAATATCGGGCCTGCGGTGTCGATATTCGGGTCGGCGCGGACGCATCCGAGTCATAAGTACTATAAATTGGCGGTGGATACAGCGCAGGAGATCGGGCGCGCGGGGTTTGCCGTAATCACCGGAGGGGGCGGGGGGATCATGGAGGCGGCCAATAAGGGGGCCCGCCAGGCGGGGGTCAAGAGCATCGGGCTCAATATCGACCTGCCGCACGAACAGAAGCCGAACGCATATCAGAATTTGTCGCTCCATTTTCGCTATTTCTTCTGCCGGAAGGTGATGTTTTTGAAGTATGCGCACGGGTTTGTGGTGCTGCCGGGCGGGTTTGGGACGATGGATGAGTTTTTCGAGGCCCTCGTGCTGATTCAGACGCTCAAGCAGGCGTATTTCCCGGTGGTGTGCATGGGGAGCGATTATTGGAGCGGACTGATCGACTGGATCAGGAAGACGCTGCTGGAGGAGTACCAGTACATCAACCCGGAGGATATGAATGTGTTCCATGTGTGCGACGATCCGAAGGAGGCGGCGCAGATCATCAGCGAGTTTCACAAGAAGAACGGGCGGGGGGGCATCCAACAGCCGCCGGGGCTGCGGAAGTCGTCGAGCGGGTTTGAGCAGGGGGGACATCAGTGAGCGGCGACGGGCTGAAGATGCCTTTTTGTACGCTGCGGTGGGAAGGGGGGACGGCGGGCCGGCTCGTCATTCTCGATCAGCGGAAGCTGCCGGGGGAGGCGATTGAGCGGGCGTGCGTCGATGCGGCGGGGGTGCATGATGCGATCCGCACGCTGGCGGTGCGGGGGGCGCCGGCGATTGGGGTGGCGGCGGGCTACGGCGTGGTGCTGGGGATGCGGGGGGCGGCGGACGAGTCGGACCTGGCGACGGGATTGAAGACGCTGCGGCGGACGACGGCGTATCTGGCGACGAGCCGGCCGACGGCGGTGAACCTGTTCTGGGCGCTGGAGCGGGTGGTGCGGGCAGGGGAGGCGTTTGCGGCGGCGACGCCGGGGGCATCGGCGGGGGAGCTCAAGCAAAAACTGCTGGAGGAGGCGGATAGGATCTGCGCGGAGGATCGGGCCATGTGCGCGGCGATCGGGCAAAACGGGGAGCCGCTGATCCCGGAGCGGGCGGGGATTTTGACGCACTGCAACGCGGGGGCGCTGGCGACGGCAGGGATCGGGACGGCGCTGGCGCCGATCTACATGGCGCACGCGAAGGGCAAGCAGTTCCGGGTGTACGTGGATGAGACGCGGCCGCTTTTGCAGGGGGCGCGGCTGACGATGTGGGAGCTCTTGCAGGCGGGGATCGAGGCGACGCTGATCTGCGATAACATGGCGGCGACGGTGATGAAGCAGGGGCGGGTGAAGGCGGTGATCACGGGGGCGGACCGAATCGCGGCCAACGGGGATACGGCGAACAAGATCGGGACGCTGGGGGCGGCGATACTGGCGAGGCATTTCGGGATTCCGTTTTACGTGGCGGCGCCGTCGAGCACGTTCGATTTGGCGGCGGCGAGCGGGGCGGCGATTCCGATTGAGCAGCGGGATGGGGAGGAGGTGACGGCGGTGGGGACGTGCCGCGTTGCGCCGATGGGGGCGGGGACGTACAACCCGGCGTTCGACGTGACGGAGGCGGCGTATATTACGGCGATTGTGACGGAGAAGGGGATTTTAAGGCCGCCGTTTGAGGAGTCGATTCGGGCGATGATGGGAGGGGGCGCGTGAGGGTCCTGTTCGATATCATTCACCCGGCGGACGTGCACTTCTTCCGGTTCTCGATGGCCCGCCTGAAGGAGCGGGGGGATGCGGTGCTGGTGGCGGCGCGGGAAAAGGACGTGACGACGAAGCTGCTGACGGCGCTGGGGATCGACTTTGTGTGCCTCAGCGTCAAGGGCGAGTCGATGGCGTCGATGGCGCGGGAGCTGGTGGTGCGCAACTGGCGGCTGATGCGGGAGGCGCGTCGTTTCCGGCCGGACGTGATGGTGTCGCGCGTGGGGCCGGCGGCGGGGCCGACGGGCAAGCTGCTGGGAATCCCGACGGTGATCTACGACGACATGGAGTCGGCCCGGCTGCAAGGGGCCATCGGGCTGACGTTTGCGACCTACATCTGCACGGGGCTGGGCTACTTCCGGGATCACGGGCGGCGGCACGTGCGGTTTGCGGGGCCGCCGGTGCTTTCGTACCTGGCGCCGAAATACTTTACGCCCAGCGCCGAGGCGGTGCGGCAGAGCGGGATCGACCCGGAGCAGCCGTACTTTTTTGTGCGGACGGTGTCGTGGAAGGCGACGCACGATGTGGGGCGCAAGGGCTTTACGGGCGAGACGCTGCGGCGGGTGGTCGAGCGGCTGCGGCCTTACGGACGGATCGTCATCAGCGCGGAGGACCCGCTGCCGGAGGAGCTGAGGGAGTACGAAAATCCGGCGCCGGTGGAGCGGGTGCACGATCTGCTGGCGTTTGCGGCGCTGAGCTTTGTGGAGGGAGGGACGATGGCGGCGGAGTCGGCGGTGCTGGGGGTGCCGGCGATCTGCCCGAACACGTATGATTTCGGATATCTGCGGGCGCTGGACCGGGAGTACGGGCTGATCTTTCGCCCGAAGACGGTGGAGGAGGCGATGGAGATCGCGGAGGAGATCCTGCGGCATCCGGAGAGGCGGGCCGAGTTTGCGCGGCGGCGTCAGCGGCTGCTGGCGGAGAGCGAGGACGTGGTGGAGTTTATGGTGCGAATCATAGATCGTGCGGCGGGGAGGCGGAGATGAATATCCTGATGGTGCTGTCGGCGAAAAAGTATCCGCCGGACCGGCGGGTGGAGCGCGAGGCGCAGGCGCTGATCGGGGCGGGGCACCGGGTGTATCTCATGGCGCGGCGCGGGCCGGGGCAGGCGAAGGAGGAGACGGTGGACGGAGTGCATGTGATCCGGGTGCCGCTGTGGTTTCAGAAGTACAAGCCAATCTCCGATACGATCTACTTTTTTATGCAGCGATACCTCATCTTCTTTCGTATTCTTCATGCGTGCCGGAAACACCGGATCGAGGTGCTGCACGTGCATGACCTGCCGTATGCGTTTGCGACAGTGCTGGCCGGGCGGGTGCTGAAGATCCCGGTGGTCTTCGATATGCATGAACATTACGTGGAGATGCTGCGGTCCGATTTTAACGCGAAACAGTACCGCAAGTTCAAGCCCTTTTCGTTTATCCTTCTCGGTCTCATGGCCCTGGAGGAAAAGGCGGCCTGCCGGCGCTGCCGGGCCGTCATTGTTGTGGCGGAGGAACACAAGGACCGGATCTGCGGTTTGGGGACGAAACGGGACTGCATTTGGGAGGTCACCAATACGGAGGAGCCGGATGACTTCTTAAGTTTTCCGATCGATGAGAACATTGTCAGAAACTACAAACAGGGATTTGTGATTCTTTATATCGGGGGCTTTGCGCCGATTCGCGGGCTGGAGACGCTGATCGAGGCGATGGCGGCCGTTCTGAAGGCCGTGCCGGAGGCCCGTCTGCTGCTGGTAGGGGACGGATGCAACCGTCAGGAGCTGGAGGAGCTGACGGAGCGGCTCGGACTCAGCGAAAAGGTTACCTTTACCGGTTTTGCTCCCTTTGAAAAAGTTTCGACCTATATGTATTTGAGCGACGTCTGCGTCATACCGCATATTTCGACGCCCCATGTCGATACGACGATGCCGAACAAGATTTTTCATCAGATGCTGATGGGGAAGGCGTCCGTCGTCAGCAATATTCCGCCGCTGATCCGGGTCGTCGAGGATGCCCAATGCGGACTGATTTTTGAGGAGCGCAATGCCGCGTCGCTTGCCGAGAAGATTATCGCCTTGAAGGATCCGGCGCTGCGTGAGCGGCTGGGTGAAAACGGGCGGCGGGCCGTTCTGGAGAAGTATAACTGGCGGCAGACTGTTCAGGCCCTGCTGGAGCTTTACCGGCAAATCGACAAGGAGCGCCGTCAGGCGGCAAACGCGGCAGAGCAACTTTGCAGAAATGCCGGTAAAGGCGGGTAAACTCCGGGAGGTCCGCAAGGGCGGATGAGAGAGCGAACGGGAGAATCGAGCGTGCCGGACGGGCTGAAAAAGATTCCGGCGGCGTATCGCCGCCTTTTGAAGCTGCTGCTTACGGCGCTGCTGCTGGGGTATGTGATCTATACTCTGGCAGAGCAGCGGCAGCAGTTGTCCTCGCTGCGGCAATTGTCGATCGTCATGTTCGTTTGGCTGCTGGGGCTGACGGGGGTCAGCGTGTTCATCCATGCGATTCGCTTCAGGATGGTCGTTGAAAAGAAGAGCGGACTTGGCCTGCCGCTGGGGGCCTGGATGAAGTTTTTCATAATCGCGCGGTTTTTGAGCTTCTATGCGGGACAGGCGGGCAACCTGTACCGAGCCGTCAAGCTCAAACAGGACCATCATATCAGTTTGACGAAATACATCAGCAGCACCCTCTTTTTGGTATGGTTTGATACCTGCCTGGGACTCCTGTTCGGGATGGCCGTTATTGGCCTGTTTGCCCCGCATCTCCGATTGTTCGGCATGCCCGCTCTTCTGCTCATCCTGATTTTTTTGTGCCTCCTGGGGGCGTCTCCTTTTCTGTTTCACCGGACGCTGTCATTTTTTAGCTTCCGGGGACGTTTTTTGAATTGGGCGCATGGACGGTTTTCGGAGATGTCCGCTTCGATCCTGGACAGTCTGGGGGACCCGGTCTTTCTTTTTAAATTGGGGGCAACGGGGATCATTTTCTATATCCATTCGACGGCCGTTCTTTATTTTACCTTCCGGGGGCTGGGTATCCCGGCAGGTCCGGCCGCCGCCGCTCTCTTCTTTACGGTATTGACGCTCTTTAACCAGATCGTCATTACGCCGGGGAATCTGGGATTCAAAGAGATCGCCTACGGAATTTTAGCGCATGAGCTTGCGATTGGGATGGCGCAGGGGATTCTGGTTTCGCTGATTACACGGCTCCTGGCGCTGGTGGTCACGACGGTGCTGGGGCTGGCGGTCGGCGGGTCGGATCTGCTGGATTCATTCAGGACCCGTGACAAGAGGCGGTCGGACGAAACGGAAATGAAGATCGGGCCGGGGAATTGAGATCACTTTTTTTCGAGGACGAAAAAGCGGTGCAGGGGCTGCATGATCGGACGCACCTCTTTGACAATGTGAAACTGCGTCTTTAGTTCGTTTCGAATTTTGCGAAGGGGATAGCCGCGGAGGCCGATCTCCCACTCATGGCCGGGGCTGCACTTGCGGAAGAAGGCGAACGGAAACCGGATGAAGAAGTCGAGGTACTGGCGACGGAAGATCTTTTGGATGAGGGGGAAGCGGAGGACCATCTCGAAATAGGCGGTAAAGATCGGCAGGGAGAGGATGACATAGCGGCTGCTGACGCGACGGAGTTCGCTGAGGGCGGAGGGGACCTCGGACCAGGGGAGATGTTCGAGGATCTCGAAGGCGGCGATGAGCTCAAAGGAGCCGTCGGCGAAGGGCAGGCGGCGGATGTCGGCGACGTAATCGGGTTCAAGGGCGGGGTTGATGTCGCAGGTGACGACCTCAATGTTCCGCCGGCTGAGGTAGTCGCTGAGCGTCTTGCTGCCGATGCCGATTTCCAGCAGTCGGCGGACCTGCGTCTGCCGAATCAGTCGGACCTGGTAATAGTAGCTGATGAATTGTTTCAGTTGGTCGTAATCGGCAGAGAGATAAAATTCTTTCGAAATCTGTTCGCTCATCGCATTTTCAATAAATGGGGTTTTTTAATTGAATAAAAATTACCCAAATTTGCCTGTTTGTCAAGGGATTTATGTGGAGCTTATACATTTTTTATGGACCTTCGGGTGCTCTATTTGTATAATCCGGTTTTTTATACCACAGAATCATTATGAAGCTGATTATTCAGATTCCCTGTTTCAATGAAGAAAAGACGTTGCCGCTGGTGACGGCGGACCTGCCGCGTCAAATCGCGGGGGTGGACGAGGTCGAGTGGCTGGTCATCGACGACGGCAGCTCGGACCGGACCATCGAGGTAGCGCGGGAGCTGGGCGTGGATCATATCCTGCCGCTGGGGTCCAACCGCGGGCTGGCGACGGCGTTTATGATGGGGCTTGCCCGCTGTGTGGAGCTGGGAGCTGACATCATCGTCAATACGGACGGGGACAACCAGTACAAGGGGCAATGCATTCCGGATCTCATTCGTCCGATTGTGGAGGGTCGGCTGGACATCGTCGTAGGGGCGCGGCCGATTGAGGCCATTGAGGACTTTTCCTGGGTCAAAAAGAAGCTTCAGCGGCTGGGAAGCCGGGTGGTGCGGCAGTTTTCGGGCACGGATATCTCGGATACGACCAGCGGTTTTCGGGCGTATTCGGCGGAGGCGGCGATGAAGCTGCACGTGTTTAACCGCTACACCTATACGCTGGAAACGATCATCCAGGCGGGACATATGGGCCTGCGGATCGGGCACGTGCCGATTGAGGTGAACCAGAAGACGCGGGAGTCGCGGCTGATCTCGTCGATCCCGCGGTATATCTACCGCTCGGCATCCACAATTGTCCGCTCGTACATCACCTATAAGCCGTTGCGGACGTTTTTGTATGCCTCGCTGGTGCCGGGGACGGTGGCGCTGCTGCTGTGTGTGCGGTTTCTCTATTTTTACATGACCGGCCGGGGCGGGGGGCATTTGCAGTCGCTGATTTTGGCGGCGATTTTGTCGATGCTGACGTTTCTGCTGTGGACAATGGGGATTTGGGCGGACCTGATCAGCGCCAACCGCAAACTGATCCAGGAGGCCCTGTATATGTCTCGGCGAAGACTGAGACCCGCGAGCCGCGAGGAGGCCGCACTCAGCCCGGATGAACCTTCCAACCCGATACCGCGATGAGCAAACCGAATATCACCGCTTCCCGAAGGAGAAGGTGTCGCGGCGAGGGCGACCTTGCCGCGGCGGAGGTGCCGAAGCACCGGGGGGCGGCGGGGCGCATCCTCAATACACTTCAAACCCAGGCCGAGCCGCTGCTGATCCTTCTGCTGGGGGTCTTTTTGTCGATCCTTTACTTCGGGCATCAGGTCGTGCCGAACTCGGATTTTACGGCGTTCGTGGAGACGGGGCGTTCGATTCTTTCCTTTGACCTGCCTTCCAGTTTCAAGCGGCTGCCGGGGCTGGGGATTTTGCAGATCCTGCTGAGCGTCTTTGTCGGCGGCATGGATCATATCCTGACGGCGGGCCTGCTGCTCAACGCGATTTTGTATCCGCTGTGCGGGGTGCTGCTGTACGGGATCGCGAGGCGGTTTGTGGGCGAGGGGGCGTTCTGGGTGAGTCTGATCGCCCTGCTGAATCCGTGGGTGATGGAGTGGCTGGTTCACCCGATTGTGGAAGTGCCGCTGAGTTTTTCGATTCTGCTGACCTTTTATGTTCTGTTTCGATGGGGACGGTGGGCCTATCTGCCGGCGTTTTTGGCGAGCATGTTACGGTATGAGGGGGCGGCGCTGATCGGGATCGTGTTTCTGTGGGATTTTTTCGGGTCGTCTTCGTGGCGGGGGCGGGGTCTGGCGTTTGTTCGGGCCTTCGTAACGGGCCTGCCGTTAATGCTGTGGGTCTGGGGGATGTTTGCGACCCGGCAGGAAGGCGCGTTCGACTATATCGGGGGCTACGAAGGGGCCCTGCAGAAGGGGGCAACCGTCTATGGGCAGTTCGCGGGGTACCTGTGGCAAATGAGCATCAGTGCGCTGGCGATTGCGACGAATGAGGGGCTCCAGGGGCGGATTTTGGTCATCAGCCGCATTGCGATGGTGGTCGCCCTGGCGGGAGGGCTGGTGTGGGCGATTGTCAGGAAACGGTGGGATGTGCTGTCGCTGTGGCTGTTTGCGGGTTTGTTCTTTCTTCTCCACGCCAGCCGCAGTTTGACCCGCCCCCGGTACGCGGTTCCGGGGATCTGGCCGGTTTTTATGCTGTTCTGCTGGGGACTGTGGAGTTTATGGAGCTTGATTCGCCTGAAGTGGAAGCCGCCGGCCGTCGTGGGACAGCTTGCGGCGGCGGTCGCGGGCATCGCCTTTCTGTTCTGGGCCCTGGGCCTGGCAGAGCCGATTGCCAAGCTTATAAATCAAAGCCGTCCCTCGGTTTATGTACCTTTTGCGGCGTTGACGGCGGCACTAATGGCGGCGGCGCTGCGGCTGAGGACGGCTCGGTTTCGGGGGATCGGGGTCGTGATTTTGGCGCTGGGCTTTTCGTCGCTGGCGGCGGCCTCGAACCAGTTTTCCCTCATCCGGGCCATGGGGCCGGGCACGCTGGATAAGACGTTTAGGGACCTGGCCGTGTGGTATGTGAAGAACGCCCGGCCGGATGAGAAACTGGTTACGACGCTGCCGCACGTCGTCCGGCTCTTTGTCCCGGAGGCGAGGCGAAACGGTGTAGTGGCGATGCAGAACATTCCCGGGGAGACGCTGGAGGAATTTGTGGAAAACTGCATCAAGCGGGGGGTTGTTTATATTGCCTGGGATTCGCGGATCGGTCTGTCGCCTCAAAACGCCTACTACAAGCGATGGAAAATGGAGCGCGTGGCCCCGCTGATTCGGCCGGCGAACCTGGGACCGCTGAAATTTGTCACCCAGATTCGAAACGAGGACTATCCCAACCGATGGATCAACCTGTTTTTGCTGCCGAGACCTTCCCGGCCGGTCGGGGAGCCGGACACACCGTAATTCTATTGATCTTCTTCCGGCCGGAAAGCCCGGCCGCCCCCTCTTTTGCCAGGGGGAGAAGCTGTGCGGAGGTTGGGGCGTTTTCCAGGTCGCCTGAAGACCACCCCGGCCCTTCGGCCCCCCCCCTCCTAAGGAGGGGAATCCGGGGGCGCGGGCCGCAAGTTATTGTACGGCAATGACTTGTTTGACGTCGCTGACGCGCTGCTTGAGGAGGCGTTCGACGCCCATTTTGAGGGTCATCTGAGCCCCGGGGCAGCCCCGGCAGGCGCCCTGGAGGCGAACACGGACCGTCTTATCGTCATCGATGCCGACCAGTTCGATGTCGCCGCCGTCATTCTGCAGCATGGGGCGGATGGAATCGATGACCTCGGTTACCTTCGCCTCAAAACTCTTTTCATCGCAACCACATGTATCGCACATCGCAATTCTCCTGAATTGGTATTGTCAATTTTCGGATATTTTACACTTTTTAGCCGGGGGCACCAAACAAAATATTATGGATTTTGGGCTTCCGGAATATTGATACTACGGCCGGGGTGCGGTCGAAGTTTGGGGATTTTAAGGAACCGCAGCAGCGTCATGGGCTTCAAGCCCATCTGCGGACTTCACTCGGCTGCCGGGGCGGGATTTACGGGGTTGGACGTGGAAAAACGGGTTTGCTTTTTTTAATCGCGACCGGTAGGATGGAGGACTATTGTATCGGAAATATAAGGGAAACGGATGTTTACGGGAATCATCGAGACCGTTGGGATCGTTCGTCAGGTGCAGCCGAGGGCGGGAGGACTGCGGATCGGCGTGGATCTGGGGGGACTCCATGAGGGGCTGAAGGCGGGGGAGAGCATCGCCGTCAGCGGGGTATGCCTGACGGTCTGCGAGCCGGCGAGCCGGCCGGCCCTGTTTGACATCAGCCGGGAGACGCTGAGCCGTTCGACGCTGGGCAAGCTGCATGTCGGCTCGCGGGTGAATCTGGAGCGGGCGATGGCGGCAGGCGGGCGGTTCGGGGGGCACTTCGTGCAGGGACACATCGACGGCATCGGGCGAATCGCCTCGATCCGCAAACAGGGGGACTTCGCGGAGTTTCGGATCGAAGCACCGAAGGAACTGCTGGAACAGATGGTGGAGAAGGGGTCGGTGGCGCTGGATGGGATCAGTCTGACGACGGCCTCACTGGACACGACGGGCTTTACGGTCGCCCTGATCCCGACGACGCTGCGGGATACCACGTGGAAGGAGGCCAGGGTGGGCGATGCGGTCAACATCGAAACGGATATTCTCATCAAGACCGTCCTGAGCCGGCTGGGGCCGCTAACGGAGCGGACCGGCGCGTCGGGGATCGATGCCCTCCGGCAGATGGGGTACTGAGCCATGACGGACGGGACGGACAAGCTGCTGTCGCCGCCGGTGATCGGGGTTACGATGGGGGACCCGGGCGGGATCGGTCCGGAGGTTACGGTCAAGGCGCTCAGCGATCCGCTGCTGAGGCGGCAGGCGAAGTTCATCATCTTCGGGCTCGCCGAACATTTGGAGTACGCCGCCGACATGGCGGAGCTGGAGCCGTTCTGGCTGCGGGTCAGGCATGAGGAGATTTCGCGCGACCTGCCGCGGCAGGTTGCGGTCGCCGATTATGACGAGTACCCCGCGCCGGCCTACATCCACAAGCCGACACGGATCAGCGGTGAGGCGTCGCTGCGGTTCTGCCTGGACGCCATCGACGCGGCGCTGGCGGGGACGGTGGACGCCGTCGTGACGGCGCCGATCAGCAAGACGAGCTGGAAGCTGGCGGGGGCCCGCTGGCCGGGACATACGGAGCTGCTGGCGGCCCGATGCAAGAGCCCGCGCAAGGCGATGATGTTCGTGGCCGGGCCGCTGAAGCTGGCGCTGGCGACGATTCACGTGGGGCTCTTTGACATCCGGCACCTGTTCACAATCGGCTGCGTCTTCGAACCGATCGACCTGCTCAACACGGCGCTGCAGGAGTTCTTCGGCATCGCCAAGCCGCATATCGCCGTGGCGGGGCTCAACCCGCACGCGGGCGAGGAGGGGCAGTTCGGCGACGAGGAGCTGCGGATCATCAAGCCGGCGATTCTGCTGGCGCAGGAGGCGGGGATCGACTGCGAGGGGCCTTTCCCGGCGGATACGCTCTTTGCCCGCGCCGCCCGCGGCGCGTATGACGGGGTGGTGGCGATGTATCACGACCAGGGGCTTATCCCGGTGAAGATGCTGGCGTTCGACAGCGCGGTGAACGTAACCATCGGGCTGCCGATCATCCGCACATCGCCGGCACACGGGACGGCGTTTGACATTGCGGGCACGGGGATGGCGCGGGCCGACAGCATGAAACAGGCGATCCGGACGGCGATTGAGATGTCGCAGGAGCGGCGGCGCCGGGCAGCGAAGAAAGGGCCGCGTTGACGACCGGGATGCGACCGGCGACTGCAACGCTGCATAAAATATTTTTAGGGAAATCGTGCGACGATGCAGACGAAGCAGGATATTGAGCGACTGCTGGCGGGGATAGAGCCCAAGCGCCGGCTCGGTCAGAACTTTCTGATCGATCTGAATCTGATGCGCTTCCTGCTGGAGGCGGCGCACCTTCACAGCCAGGACGTGGCCTTCGAGGTCGGCTGCGGGACGGGGTCGTTCACGGAGGAGCTGGTCAAGTCGGCCGGGCACGTGGTGGGGGTAGAGTACGACGAGGACCTGTTCCGGATTTTGAAGAAGCAGCTTGCGAAGGCGTCGAATCTGACGCTGATCGAGGCCGACGTGCTGGAGAACAAGAACACGATCAACACGGAGGTGTTAGAGGCGCTGCGGAAGGCCCGCGAGGCGCTGGGGGGTCGGCTGGTGCTGGTGGCGAATCTGCCGTACAGCGTGGGTTCAAGCGTGATGGCGAACCTGATCGCCGGGCACGTGACGGCGGACGCAATGTACGTGACGGTGCAGAAGGAGGTGGCCGAGCGGATGGCGGCGACCCCGGGCCATGAGGAATACGGGCCGCTGAGCATCCTGATGGCGGCGACGGGACAGGCGCATCTGCTCAAGAAGCTCCCGCCGTCGGTGTTCTGGCCGCGGCCGCAGGTGGAGTCGGCGATGGTCAGCTTCGTGCGGGACGAGGACAAGGTGCGTCAGATCCACAGCATGAGCTTTCTGCAGCAGGTGATCGGGTTGTTGATGGGACACCGGCGGAAGATGATTAAGGCGTGCGTGAAGTTTGCCGAGGGCGACCTGGAGCGGGTGCGGCGCTGGCCGGACGTCTTTGAGGAGGCCTTCGCCGATCCGCAGAAGCGGCCGGAGGACCTGACACCGGAGGACTATATCAACATCGCCAACCTCTGCTTCGAGCAGACGCGAAAGTAAGAACGACGGCGGCGTTGGCGGAGCTTGCGCCGGGGGGGCGGTTTAAATGGCTTCGTTACTGCTCCTGCCGGTCGAAGGATTCATCGACAGATTTGGACTGTTTTTCGGGGTTGCGGGGAACCTGGACGATGACGCCCATGCGGCCGAGCTGTTCGGCGACCTCGGGCTGGTAGGGGTCGAGCTGGATGGAGCGGCGGAGGTATTCCTCGGCGCGGACGGTGTCGCCCTTGGCGAGGTAGTAGTAGCCGAGCTGGCGGTGGAGGACGGCGGAGTTGGGGGCCTGGGCGAGGGCCTGCTGCCAGGCGGTAAGGGCAAACTCCTCAAGTCCCTCCTGCTGGAAGGCCTTGCCCAGCAGGGAGGAGGCCTGGGCAGCGGCGGCGGCCTGGTTGAGATAGATCTCGGCGGCCATGCGGGCGCGCTGCTCCTGTTGGGTATCCATCAGCAGCTTGACCATGGCGGCCTGAGCCCGGTAGTGGACGGGGTCAAACTGGAGGGCGGCGTTGTACTCGTACTCCGCGCGGTTGTAGAGGCCCTCGGCATGGTAGATCTTGCCGAGCTGGTAGTGGGGCTGGGGGTCCGTAAACTTGCGTTCAATCTGACGGATAAGCTGGGCTTTGGGGCCTTCCACCAGGGTCTCGTCGATCGAGTCGGCGGTCTGCCGCGGGCCGGAGCAGCCGACCAATAATGTCGCCATTATTCCGCAGACAATCAGAACCTTCATGTTCATGGCATCGCCTCCAAATGCGTTTCGGTGGATTTTCATGCTTGCCGGTTTTGTTTTACCTCTATTGTGTCCTGAAAAATTGCGGTTTTCAAGTAAAATCTGTCGTCGTTTTTGGCTGGGGCCGCACCGCGGCAGCCGTCGCTCCCCCTTAAAAGAGGGCTATATACGGATGGGGAGATGAGGGATTCGAAGGATGAGGACAAGAAGGATGGAAAAAACACCACACCCTTTTCTTTTTTTGTGAATCTATATTGACCAAGATTATAAGTCCCCAAGCGACAAACATTTGAATTCGTGAGGGCAAAGGGGACAGGTTATCAGGCAATCAAGAGAACAAGGGGCGGGGGATTGAAGGAAAAAGAGGTGATTTTGGTTGTTGACGGGCGGCGGAGAGGGTGTTTCCGTTGTGTCTGACAGTGGGATTGGGGGCGATTCTTATCTACAGCGCCGCCGTTTTTGTGAACTCCACTTATTTGGATTCACCGCTCAAGGACCGGCCAGACACAATCATGGTCTTGACTAAAATGAATAAAGGGGCGTCTGCCGCGACCCTGCTTTTCTATGCCGCTGTGTTTGGATTTTTAAACCTGCAATGGAAGTTGAAAGAGGCGGCTGAATTGTCGGATACACCGGACGGATCAGGCAAGGCGGAGGAGGATTGCTGATTTACCGGCTGCGCGGGCATCTGCTTAGATTGCAGAGTTGAGTTATCCCCTCTGCCTTTGGCGGGACATCTCCCCTCGCCGGGGAGATGTCGCGTTTTGCCATCTGTGCCGGGTTTCCAGGCGGCGGGGTTAGATGTCGAGGTTCTGGACTTCGAGGGCGTGTTCCTGGATGAACTTGCGTCGTTTTTCGACGTCGTCGCCCATGAGGATGCTGAAGAGCCGGTCGGTCTCGCCGGCGTCGTCGAGCTGCACCTTGAGGAGGGTGCGGCTTTCGGGGTTCATCGTGGTCTGCCAGAGCTGCTCGGAGTTCATCTCGCCCAGACCCTTGAAGCGTTTGATCTCGATGCCCTTGGCGCCGATCTGGCGGACGGCGGCAGGAACCTGGTCGAGGGTTTCGATGGGGCGGCTCTCGTCGCCGTTGATGACCTCGAAGCGGCCGGCGGTCTCCGGGTCGTCGTCCCGGCGGCCGGGAACGGGCAGGAAGTCGCGCGCCTCAAAGCCGAACTCCCTGTTGAGGTAGCTGAGAATCTCATTGAGACGCGTAACCTCGTGAAGCTCTTCGGCTAAGAAGGTACGGCCGTTCTGTTCGCCGCCGTTGGTCCGCTCGTCTTCGGCGTCCATGACGGTCTCCAGCTCAGCCTGCCGCTGCTCGTATTCCTCCTTGGAGTGGAAGAACTCGCTTTGGCCCTGGTAGCGGATATGGTACATGGGGAGCCGCTGTCCGTCGAAGCAGGTTTCGAGGAACTCGCGGAAGACGATGCCGCGGCGTTCGAGGACGTGGATGTTGCGCTCGCCGTCGTTGAGCAGCTTGACGAGAAGGGCCAGGGGGGCCTGTTCAATGAAGACGGGGGCGGCGCCGTCGCGGCGGACGACGAGCCGGCAGCCCTCCAGGCCTCGGTTTTCCATGAGCTTGCGCATCTGGGTTTCGTTGACGAGGTATTCGCTGTCCTTGCGGCCCTTCATCTGGATCTCGTAGAGGGGCGGCTGAGCGATATAGACCCGCTCGGCCTCAAGGAGCTGGGGCATCTGGCGGAAGAAGAACGTCAGCAGAAGGGTGCGGATGTGGGCGCCGTCCACGTCGGCATCGGTCATGAGGATGATCTTGCCGTAACGGCACTTTTCAATGTCAAACTCGTCGGTTCCGATGCCGGTTCCCAGGGCACTGATGAGGGTGCGGATCTCCTCGTGGGCAAGCATTTTTTCGAGTCGGGCCTTTTCGACGTTGAGGATCTTGCCGCGGAGAGGGAGGATGGCCTGGATGCTTCGGTCGCGGCCGCCCTTGGCGGAACCGCCGGCCGAATCGCCCTCGACGATGAAGATCTCGGTACTGGCGGTGTCGCGGCTGGAGCAGTCCCAGAGCTTGCCGGGGAGGTTGGCGCTGCTCAGGGCACCCTTGCGACGGGTGAGCTCGCGGGCCTTGCGGGCGGCCTCGCGGGCGGCGGCGGCCTGGATGGCCTTGTTAAGGATGTTTTTGGCCGTCGAGGGATTCTCTTCGAGGTAGATGGCAAGCTGCTCGTTGACCATGGTCTCGACGAAGCTGCCGACCTCGGGGTTGGAGAGCCGCACCTTGGTCTGGGCCTCGAAGTGGGGGTTGCGGACCTTGGCGTTGATGACGGCCGTGAGGCCTTCGCGGAGGTCGTCGCCGGTGGGCGGAACGCTGTTCTTGAGCATGTTGGCGTTGCGGGCGTAGGCGTTCATCGTCCGCGTGAGGGCGGTGCGGAAGCCCGAGAGGTGAGTGCCGCCGTCGATGTTGCGGATGTTGTTGGCGAAGGCCAGGACGTTCTCGACATAGCTGTCGTTGTACTGCATGGCGATCTCGCAGGCCAAGCCGGTTTCCGGATCCTCCTTGGAGAAATAGATCGTATCGGAGACGGGCGTTTTGCCCTCGTCGAGATACTTGGCGAAGGCGCGGATACCCTCGCTGTAGCAGAAGGTTTCCTTCTTCTCGACGCGGTCATCCTGGAAGGTGATCCGGACGCCGGCGTTGAGGTAGGCCAGCTCGCGAATCCGCTTAAGAAGCGTTTCATGCTTGAATTCGATGTCGGGGAAGATCTCCTCGTCGGGCAGGAAAGTGATGCGGGTGCCGCGTTTGGTCGTGGGGCCGATCTCGCGGACGGGGCCCTTGGGGATGCCGCGGGCGCATTCGAAGTGGTAGTGGATGCCGTTGCGCCAGACGTCGGCTTCGAGGCGTTCGCTCAGGGCGTTAACGACGCTGACGCCGACGCCGTGGAGGCCGCCGGAGACCTTGTAGGCCTTGTTGTCGAACTTGCCGCCGGCGTGGAGGACGGTGAGGACCACTTCAAGGGCGCTGCGTTTGGCCTCGGAGTGCATCTCGGTGGGGATGCCGAAGCCGTTATCCTCGATGGCGCAGCTCCCGTCCACGTGGATGCGGACAAGGATCGAGTCGCAACGGCCGGCGAGGGCCTCGTCGATGGCGTTGTCGAGCACCTCATAGACGAGGTGGTGCAGGCCGCCCTCCTGGCGGTTGCCGATGTACATGTCAGGACGTTTTCGGACGGCCTCCAGGCCCTCCAGAATCTTGATGTTGCTGGCATCGTAAGTATTGCCGGTGTTGCTATCTATCATAGGGATCGACTTACTCCTGATTCGTGCAAAGGGGTACGAAAATTATCTGTTTCAGGCCGCTGCGGGGGGCTCGCCGCCGCAATTCCTTCAGCAGATCCTGCTTCATCATGTGCATCTGCTGGAGGTAGGGGCCGGGTGGGGCTTCCACGAATAACGTACCAGATTTATACTCTTTTAAGCGACAAATGTTCGCTAAAATCGGGGGCAGAACCTCCTGCCAGGCGTCCATGAGACGCTCCGTTTTTTGGAAGGCGATCTTGCGGGCGTCGAGGTATCGATGGAGCGAGCCGGCGATGGGCTCGGCGGCCTCGGGCAGACGCTGCTGCCAGGACGTAGCGCCAAATAATCGATGTTCCTCTTCCAGATTTGCCTGTTTACGATACATTTACAGATACAATTTTGCAGCCATAAAGAACGAACTCGGAGCCGAAAAAAACGTTTTTTCGTCTTTTCCTTAGAGGTTTGTTCTTTATTTTGCATAGGTTTCGTTACAGATTTACCGGCATCACGATATAGAGAAACGCCCCGCCGCTCTTAATCATGCCGGGGCGGTCGGGCTGTCCCAGGTGCAGCTCGAAGTCGGCGGCCTTAATAACCCGCAGAACATCGATGAGAAACTGGGGATTAAAGCCAATCTCGATCGGGTCGCCGTCGTATTCGACGGGCATCTTGATCTCGGCGTCGCCGGTCTCGGGGGCTCGGCTGGAAAACTTAAGCTGGTCCTTCTGGAGGGACAGCCGGATGCCTTTGCTGTCCTCGTTGGCCAGGAGCGCCGTCCGCCGGGCGGCGCTGAGGACGGGCTGGGTGCCGAGCGTGAGCTTTTTCTCGTAATCCCGGGGGATAATGTCCTCATATTTGGGGAAGTTGCCTTCGACCAGGTTGGAGCTGACAACGGTGCTTCCGCAGGCGAGGGCAACCTGATTGTCGATGAACTTGACGGCGACTTTGGCGGACTGGTCGCCGGGGATCTTCTGGAGCAGGGCCATCGTCTTGGCCGGGATGATGAGGCGGCCGTCCGGGGCCGTACCGGCCTTTTCGAGGGTAACGGTGCTGCGGGCCAGCCGGCGGCCGTCAGTGGCGACGAGGTTGAGCTTTTTGCCGGCGACTTCCCAGAGGACGCCGTTGAGGGCGTAGCGGGTGCTTTCGCGGGCGGCGGCAAAGAGGGTCTGCTCGATGCCTTCCTGGAGCTTTTCCAGCGAGATTTCGAGGTCCGCCGAGCCGTCGAAGCCGGGGACGTTGGGGTACTGCTGGGGATCGTGGCCGTAGATGGTAAAATGGCTGTCGGCGCCGCGGAGTTGCACGGTGAATTCGGACTCTTCGAGGGAGAGGACCTCATCGACGCTCTCGCGGACGATGGAACTGATCTTGTCGGCGGGAACGACGACGTCGCCTTCCTCGGCGACCTCCACCTGGCTGATCCGGCAGAGGATGCCGACTTCGAGGTCGGTGGCCGCCAGACGGACGGCGTCCTTTTCGGCGGTGATCCGGATGCATTGGAGGATGGGTTTGGGCGTCCGGCCGGGGATAATGCTTCCGGCCAGGGCCAGGGCTTCCTGCAGGGCCGATCGATTAAACGTTACTTTCATAGATCCCTCTGAAATACCGGTTTTCTGTTTTTAACGTCCTTCCTTCGGGTAAAAGTCAATAGGATACTGTACCGCAAAACAGGCGGTTTGCAAGGGAATTCGGGGGAATTTTCAACAAAGTAACGCCGGGGGCGGGAGGGTGTTTGAG
>JBNRMP010000128.1:0-37775 GCA_050309685.1 Anaerohalosphaeraceae bacterium | reverse complement strand
CCCGCTTAAAAAATAAAAAGAGCGATATGAAGACATGGGAAAAATGGCAAACATACAACATATAGATCATCTCGGAAGATGCGCAATCTGGCAAATTTCACTCCGCAACATAGCTGACTTATACACTGTAGAGCGCAGACCAAAATGGCACACGGCGAAATAATATGGCACAAACCATCAGCGCGTAGAAACACCGCCCAGACCCAAAAGGTCCGTTGGCGGTTAAAATTCGGTTAAAATTAAATAATTCTAATATGCCTCAACGCTCATATTTTTATCTAATATAAAAGTCCATGGATTGTCTGTTGTAGATGTACCATTCGTATAATCATACCAGACGTAATATAAATCCGAAACCTGCAAAGTAATTTGGCTATTTGGCGCATGGTATTGAGAGTAGGGCAGGGTAATCGGCGATCCGTTTAATGTAACCGGGCGACCCATCCCAACTCCTATCTCTAACAAATATGCAACTGCAACCAAAGCGGTATGCACTATACCCCGTTTGTTTTGGGTGGTGTTCAAATATGCAAATCTGTATTGGACAGACTCATATTGCGGGGCTGGAATCCAAAAGCAACCCGGCCCGGTCATATTTTCCGGTGCGCCAACAGGATCACTAAGAGAACTGATATTGACTTCCGTCCACTCTAAAGCTGACGACGCTTTTTTCTCAATATGAAAACTTAATACTTCGCCATCAGGTACTAATGGAATGTCACATTTGAACCAGTCGTAAAAATTCCCGCCTATCTCAATTCTGGAAAATGATTCATAGCCATTTTCAGTTTTGAACCTCGGCTTGATCGGGAACATCGGAGCATTGATGAAAAGACTCTCCGGAGCTGTAGCCGTACCATAATTGTCATCACTGCCCGGCACACGGCCACTATAATTATCCTTACTATTAAGGGAAAAAGTCCAACCTTCTAACCCTTCATCGAATGCCTTCCATGAATCCTCGTTATCACCCGCTTCGGTCCCAATACCCATATCTAATGTTTTATCATATACTCTTGATTCTTGGGTAGCATCCATCCTATCAGCATACTCACCAGATTCGCAATTAAAAATATACTCAACTCCATTGCCTTCTAAATCCTCCATCAAAGTAGCTTTAGCTTTAATCTTCCAGCATGGACTATATCCAGGATTATCATAAGGCCAAGGCATTCCATCAACCCAATCCTCCGGAAAGTTTGAATCATACAGCATTGGCCTTCCATCCTCGTCATCTGTTACTACCCAGTCATTCTCGACGACAGGGGGCTTGGTGTCCGGTCCGAAAGGATCGATCAGCATAAAATCAGCCCGCTCTCGCAGGCGCTGCCAGATCGCGTCAGAAAAGCGTTCCCAATCAAAGCGGGCCAGAAAGCCTTGGCTGCCGCCTACAATCTGAACAGTAGTTACATGGCTTGTTTGACAATAATAGCTGCTTACAATCTGCCAATTACCAAAAGGGCCACGGTCCACCATAGCCAATCGCAAGTATATCGTTTTATTGGTCTCGGCCCGAACCGGGATATAATAATATCGCGGATCATAAAGCGGCTGAACCACACCGACGCCTGGTATTCCCATGAAGCAGGGCTTTGAATTTTGCGATCCAAAAAACTCGACTCGCTGCACTCGCAATTTAATCATAAAAGCTACGGCATCCCGATCATACGGGGTACTGGAAGAGATGCGAATGGCCGCCTCGTGATAAATAGCTACTTCGGAACTTTGATGCCATTGCCTGCTGTCATTCCTATAATAAAAAGGCAGGTGTACACCAACGGCGCCGGGGGAAATTGGACTCCAGGTACTCATATCCCCATTCCACCGTGCCTGGAAATCTGCCTCATAGGCCGCAAGAAGGTCATAAATGGATGCATGACCCGCACCGCCGTTAAGTCCGAGTATGTTATCCATCATCACTATGTTAACCTGCAAATCCCGGTACTTCAAATAGGCGAGCACGGTTTTGCAATCATTCAGAATCCTCCACACCCGGCTCAAATAAATATCCGTCGAATTGATCGTATACTCCGCATCATGCCGGCTCGACAGGTCCGCGTCGCCGTAAATTGTCGTCGGCAGGTCAGTTCCAAAGTCCCCGCCGATCTGAATGGTAGTTAGGCCGGTCTCTGAATTATAAATCGCCTTGAGGACTGGGTACTCTTTATACGTGCTGCCTGTCCACGCATAGACCTTATATCCCGCCTTGATGTTGCCGGTGACATTGCCGTTCACGGTAACGGTATCGCTGCTCGGAGCGATCGACAGGCTCCAGCCGAAGAATTCGTCATGATCCGTTGTTGCCTTCATCCGGATATGGCCGAACATGATAAACGGCGTAAGCCCGTCCGGGTCCAAGCCATAATTCGAGTAGGTGTCACAGGTTGGATCGGTTCGGCCTCCGTATCGCATCTGCCAGCTTCGCACCCGCCCCAGTGTTCGCGGCCAGGTCCGCCGAAGCGTCTCTTTCGGCAGAGGCAGGTAAACATCAAGGTAATCGTTTTTAGTGTAACACATTACGCCTCGATGCTCACGCCCCTCATAGCCGGTATCCGGATCATAAGGACCTAAAACGTCACTAGCAGTCCAATAGGCCGAGCCGTAGTTGCGGATCTCCTCGCGACGGTCAAGCAACCGCTTACAGGCATAAGGGGTCACAGTATCATAATACCAGTCGTGGCTGCCGATGAGCTTCATAATCAGCTCGAACGCCGAACTGTTCTCGCCCCACAGCTCGTCGTTCATCAGAGCATATTCCGGCTGATAATTATCGAGCCAGGGATTGTAGGCACTCAGGCCGTGGGCCGCATAGGCGCTGCCGTAAGTATAGGTCCCGGTTTGCGTGCCGATCAATTCTTTTTCCAGATCCAGTGAGCAACAGCTATCAGCATTGAGCGTCAGCCAGTGGACCTTATAATCGTCGTCCACCGGCCAGGTCCAGCCGTACTCTTCGCACGCCAACTCAATCATATTTTGCAGGGCCTCGTCGTATTTGTGATTGACGAGGTTCGGCGGTGTCGCCTGCGTGCCCGGCGGATCAGGATACATGCCGTTGATACAGTAGCTGGCTCCAGAGCCCGTTGTCACGCTGTAAACCGTTCCGTACTGCCGATCTGAGCTGGTGCCCGCAAATCCGTGGGTCGTCATATACCCGTTGGGGATACATGCCTGGATCGCCCCCAGTTTGGCCGGGTTGGTGATCTGCGCGGCCCGGATCGCTACCTTGGGGCCATACTTCCAGTGTAGGCGATTCGTGTCGGCAAAAAAGAACGGTGAGACTTGCTCTTTCGGGTCTACCTGCCGAGGCAAAAACTGATGAGACGGTACAAACATTGATAGGCAGTAAAACGGCCCGGTTGCCGTCTCTGAATCCACCTCGCCATATACAAACCACCGGTGAGCGTTGCGGTCATAGCTATGGTACAAATTCGGGTTAACGCCCCGCACCCAATCTTTGTTAAAGTCGCAGGCCAGGTATCCGCCGCTGGGCGGCCGGCCGTCATTTGGACCGCGTCGCGGCTCGCCGCCGTTGAGCGGATAGCGGTGGTGCCCGTCCTTATAGGTCCACCAGCGACCAGGAGAATCGCCCACGTAGCGATAGTCCTCCAATGTTGAAAAATACGGATCGCTGTCGCCGCCGACGACCAGCCCTTCATAGGCATGGCCATTATTGCCTCGAAAGGTCCACCACTCGCCGCCCCAGGCCCCGCCAGGATTGCACTGGATTGTCCCCGTGCAGGCCCCGGCTGCAAGCTCCTGCTGCTCGTGGTTGTTATTATCTACGGTGATGTAAAGTGTGTCTGCCGCTTCCCCGTTCGCCGGGTTGCCCATCCGCCGCGACCGCACCCGGTAAAAGCCGTTGTTGACGGGGTTGGAGCAGTCCGTCAAAACAAACGGCGTACCCGGCCGCCAGTCATCATACTCTTTATACCACTGCTCTGAAACCGGCGTCAGGTAGCCGGCCCGGTTAACTGTAAAGATGCCGCTCTCGGTAATCTGCGTGCAGCCGGCAATTACAAATTCGCCCTTGGGATCAACCGCCGTTGAAACTCCTGTGATGGACGCCGTAAACGAATCTTCATACCAAACGGTTACGCAGCCTGGTTCATAGCCCACCTTCTGCCAGTCCCCGCCCAGGCCGGTTACTGGATTCATAATGAGCCATTCGTGCGTCAGCGCTGTTGCATACGGCTCCATCCAGTCCTTCCACTCAACAGCGTACCGCAGCGGATGGTCCTCGTCCTTTGGTCCTTCCTGTGTGCCCTCCGGGATGGCGTTATTGCAGACGGTTGCCAGGGCGATATGTTTGCGCAGGTCCATCATTGCTCGGTGATGTGGATTTCTACGTGCTGCTGCTGCCCAGGGATAGTCATACCAATTATAAGCCATTAGACCCACACCGCCTCTGGGTGCCCCGTGATCTCGCTCTGCCGCAGGCTCGATGCATCTTCCGCTCCGCCGTAGATCTGCGGCATATCGAGATACCAGGCGTTGGCCGCCGCCGCCTCGTCCCACCGCTCCACGATCCGCACTACGGCCCCGACTAAATACCACGGCAGCCAGTTGCGGATGTCCTGGGCCGCCGTTGGGTAGCCCTCATAACCCAAAGCCCGCGTGATCGTCAGGTCGGTCCCGTCGCCCGTCCACACCCCGCCGACCACCGAGGCCTTCTGCACGACGTACTTGGCCTTGGCCGGATCGTTGTACTCGGGCGCCTGCGTAACAACCGCGTACTGAACCGCGCCGCCTCCACCGGTGCCGACCGTTTGAGCGGCGCAGATCGTCGCAGGCCCGCTTTGCTGCTCAGAAGCGACCAGACGTCGGATACGTTCGATTTTCGCCGCTGTATCCAAACCTATTCTTCCTCTGACGTGATGGATAACCCGGTGATGGCCGCCGGCCCCTGGTCATCGGCCGTCGCGGATACGGTGTCGTCGTTTTGCGATTCCCCGCCGCCGGTCGCCACGGCCGTCACCAGGAAGTCGTATGCCTGGCCATGCGTCAGGGCCTCGCTGGTCCATTCGTAGGTCAGGCCGCCGTTGTAGGTAACCGTGTCCGTCGGCACGCCGTCGAGATAGACCTGGAAATGAGCCGGCGGGGCCTCTTGCCCGGCCGCCGAGTAGATCCAACGCAGCTTGATTTTGCCGCCGGCCTGCGGCGTGGCCGTCAGGTCGGCCGGGGCGTTCGGCTCGGCCGGCTGCATGTCGCCGGCCGCATCGATGTAAACAATGCAGGGATCGCTGCTCGGCCCTTCCAACCCGCATCCATCACCGCGCACCAGCCGCCGCACAAAATGCCAGACGGTGTTGGCAGGCAGGTCCATGCTTGGAATGGTCACCTGCGTATCCTCCAGCGTCATGGTCGCCACAACCGTCTCATAATCGATCACCCCATCCTGACCGGCATAGACGTTGTAATAATCATCGAGCGATTCGACAAAGGCATTGCCGAGCGAATCGCCGGACGGGATATATTCACCGATTGGATCAGGGTCGTAGCGGATCCATGCGTAAATGTCTGGCCCTGACGGCGAGGGCGAGTAATAAAGAAACCAGTGATCCGTGTCCCAGGACAAATTCACAGCCGGTTCGACCGGATACCCGTCAGTCCCCCAGGCGGGCAGACCGCCGATTGGTCCCCAGGGCGGTGATAATTGTTCCATCACTTTACCAACCGGCCAGCTCGGCGTGATCGATCCGCTTACTGTAATTTTCTCAGGATAATACATAGAAGACTCCATCAGCCATTCTTCGGCCAAAATCTGAAAATCAAAAAGATCGACCCGCCCATCGCCGTTGATATCGGCACGCAGTCCGGCCGAGACCATCGAGGACAATACGCAACACACAAACACCAGGGGAATCAGCGCCTTCATGTTCACTCCTTTCCTAATAATAAGCCCCATAGGACGACACGTTGTCGTCGTCACTGAGCGTCGTGAACAAGATTATAAAGCCCCAATATCCCCGGCTGTCAAACGTTATTTTAAAAACCCCGTCACTGCCATCATAATCGAGGATTGTCACGTCCCAGGGGTTACTGACCAGTGTGCCCTGGTCTGCAAAATACCGCGCCGTCGCCTCGCCGGTTTGCTGCGCCCCGGCCGCCAGGGTGTACGCGCACACCGGCTCCAGCGGGCTGATCACACCGTCCGGGTCACGCATCGCATAAATTGTCACCACGGCCGTGGCGTCCGCATCGTTAAAGGTAAAGACCAGATCGATGTAATTGGCATATGTAAGCTTGCTCAGGTCATCGCGACGCGGCACATAAACCTTACCGGTCAGGTTGGCCATATAGTAGGCGTATGTCCGTTCGACGCTATTGGGATCATGATCCGCCGTGGCCACCTGGCTGCGGATCGCCTGGTAACCTACCGAGCCTGTCGTTGCGACACAATATCCGATGGCCGATGCCGCCAAAAATAAAAGCAGCGTAAATACACGTTTTTTCATAGGAAATCCTTTCTATTATTCATTGGTTCGGTAATTAGGGAGCATCCGTGCCCCGTCCACGCCGCGAAGCCGGCTGCGCTGACGCCAGCGGTCATCCAGCGTGTGAGATTCGTCGGCCCAAATCGCCCGGCCGTGATTGCCCACCGCCCCTTCCACTGTCCCGCTGACATCCCACACCGCCAGGCCGGCGCCCTCGTCATACAGGAACCGCCGGTAATAAGCAGGCGACAGGGCGTGGCTGGCGCCCCGGCGTTTTTCGCTTCGCACCAGTGCCGCCGAAAAATCACTCAGTGCCGTCGCGTAGTTGGCGAAGTTGTCGATCGCGCCGTAGAACATGCGACCGCCATACCGGCCGAATACCACCGGCGCGGAATTGGACAGATCAATCGCCGGCACAATCGCGGTGACCAGATCCCCGAAGTCATCCTGTAAATCGTCGAGTGTGTCGTCGGTGCCCATCGTGTTGACCACGTACAGATAGGCCGTCACATTCGGGTCGCCGTTGAACAGGACACTCCCGGCGGCATTATAGGTACACGCCAAAAACGTCCAGTGCCCGTTATTGATCGCCGTCCGCCCTCGCAGCGAATACCGCGTGTTGTCCTGGCCGTACAGAGAGGCCGCGACGCAGCCGCCCTCGATGCCGATCACCAGGCCGCCGCCGCCGTCCCGTTTGGCAAACAGAACGCCCTCCGGCCAGCGGGTGCGAAACCAGAACGCGACCGTCATCGAATCGTCAATGCTGATCGATGTACCGTCCGGGATCACCACGCCGGCCCGGCCGGCGAAGGCAATCGTGTCCAGCACCGGCGCCGTCACGATCACGTTGACATCCGCCGGCGCCGAGGTCAGCGCCCCGTCGCTGACGGTGTACTCGAAGACATCGCTGCCCGCCGCCGTCTGGTGCGCGTAATAGGTATAGTCCGTCGCCGAATGCCGCACCAGCACGCCCTGGGCCGGCGGATCGACGTGGTACGTCAGCGGCCGCTGCTCCGGATCGCGCCCGGCCAGCGTCAGGCCGACGGAGCCGCCCGGATAGCACGTCGCCTGGACCGCCGTCGCCGTCGGCGCCGCATTGTCATGCCCGACCCACCACTGGCGCGACAGCGCCGCAAAGTCGTTCATGTTCACCACGCCGCTGTTGTCCAGGTCCGTATTCGGGTCGGCGATGGCCGGGCCGCTCGCCAGCCAGTCGGCGCTAAATCGCAGCAGGTCCGGCCATTCGACCGCCCCGTCGCCGTCAAAATCGCCGTCGACGGCGGCGGCGACCGGCCAGCAGATGAAAAGAACGGCTGCAAAAACAAAAGTCCGCATCAGATGCCTCCTCCCGCCTCAATCAGCTTATTCACGGCGGCGCGGAAATCCGCCAACCGCGCGGCCTCCTCGACATCGTTCGGGTCCGGCGTATTGTTCGGATCGGCCAGGACGGTCTCGACCGCCTGCAGGAACACGCCATTGCCGCGCTTTGCCTCGTGGAGGTCCTGCCTGGTTTTTTCGCGGATCACCTGCTGGATCGTCTCCCGGATCGAATTCGGATCGCTCGTCAATTCCATCAGCGCCGCCGCCGCCGCCCGCGCCTGCGTGATCTCGACGCACACCTCGTTGACATCGGCCACGCGCTCTTCCAGCACCCGGTCCCAGGTCCCGCTGTAGACCTTCGTCGCCAGCGCCCGCTGTTTGGCCTGTACCTGCTGCAGGCGGTCATACGTCTCCTGCCGCAACTGCTCGGCCGTGGCCGCCATCGCGCAGATCGCCGGGACGGCGATCATGATTACTGCTACTTTTCGCATGTCTGCACCTCGTTTAAATCGTCTTTAAACATGTCCTAACCGGTCACCTCACAAACAGCAGCCCCTGGCCGCTGGCCGTCGTCACCATCCGCTGCCGCCTGGACGCCTCGGCGATAATCCGCTTGCCGTCAATCATCCGGACCTCGTTACGGTGCTTCCAGATCTCCGGATCGTCCGTGAGCCAATACCCATCCTGCAGGGTGGCCACGATCCATCTTCCATCCACCTCCCGCAAGTGCCTGATGATCTTCCGCACCTTGCGGCGTTTGGTTTCACGGCTGCCGGCCAGTCCCATTCGGTCCGCGATCTGTGCCGCAACCAAGGGTCTTTCGGCGCGGCTCAATACAACCAGGCACTCCGTCGCCTGGGCAATGGAGACCGGGCTTTTATGGATGGGTGTCGCCATAGTCCACGCTCTCCGTCGGTTCGGTTTCCGCATAGAAGCGTTCCGTCGCCTCCAGCCGGCAGCCGATCCTGGCAAGCTGCTCGGTGGAGAGTTTCTTCAGTGCCGTCTTGTCGGCGCTCTCCTTGATCCGAATCAACTGCTTGGCCAGCCCCTTGAGGCGCCGCCGTATCAGATCGACCAGGCCGTCCTCGTCATCGACTTCCAGCGTCGGGTTGCCCTTTTTCCAGCCAATCCGACCAAACTGCAGTTGCAGTGACTTTTTCTTCCCGAACAGTTTGCCCCGGTTGGCCGTGGCATAGGCCTCCAGGCTCTTGCGGTATTGTTCGATGGATTCGTGCAGGGGGGTGGTATGGTCCTGTAGTTGGGACTGGATCTCGGTGATCTCCTTCTCCGCCTCCGCTTCGTAGGTCTGGACCTGCAGTTGCAGCTCCCCGATGCGCCGCAGGAGCTGATCGGCCTCCTCCCTGGAGGCAATCGGCACAAGCGACACCGGCTTGGCAATCCGTTTGCTCTTCTTTTTCGCCATCCCTGGCTCTCCTTTTTAATAAGTTTTCAAACCGCCGATTACACGGATTTCACAAATAACTTCCTTTTATATTTCCGAAACAATTTAAATCGATATTTCTTCATCCGTGTCCGTCCGTGGCTATAAATAAGCCGCTTTAACATCCGCCAGTGTCTTATAGTCCACGCCGTCCTGACGCCCCAGCATGGCGATCAGGGCCTCGGTGATCTGCCAGCCCTCGCGGCGGCTGATCTGCAGCAGGCTGTCCGTCCGCTGGTGTGTCATCCGCCGCACGAACTTCTTGAGATCCTCGGCGTTCATCCCCAGGTCTCCCGCCAGGTACCGGATCGCCTCCACCTGGGCAGAGCCCGCGACTCCGGTCTCCGGCGACTTGGCCGCCAGGTCGCGATAGTGCGTCTCGCCCCGGCCTGGATGCCGCCAGCCCTGCGCCTCGCAGATCCCCAAAAAGTCGTCGATCTGCCGCCGGTCAAGCTGCTTGCAGCTTTCCACCGGCCGCCCGTTGGGCCGCTTATACTGCCGAAGCAGAAATCGGTACCGGCCTTCGTCCAGCCCGGCCTTTCGCCGCGCCGTCTGTATCAACCTGATTTGTTCCGCATTGGGCATAAAAAGTCCGCTTTCGATTTATGGTTTACCCCGTCTTCGCCGTCGTCTCGCCCTTTTGGATCTGCTCGGCCGCATCGAGGATCACCGGCAGACGCCCTTCGAGCTTGCCGAACTGACGGATCGTCTGCAGGATCAGCCGGGCATCGATGACCGTCAGCTCGCGGCCCTGACGCGACGTATGGATCGCGTTGATAATCTTGGCGCAGATATGGTTCCGCTCGGAGTGCGGACACCGCATAATCGCCAGCAGGAGCCCCTCGGCGTCGCCCGTCAGCTTGATGCCGCCGTAAACATACAGCTTGCGCACCTCGGCGACCGAATACAGCCCGCCGCCGGTGACCGGCAGCGACGCCAGTTCGTCCAGGTTCAGCACGCCCATCATCCGCGCCCGGAATTGATCCAGGCACTCATAGCCGCGCCGCGTCACCGGGTCGTTGATCGTCGCCAGGAGATGGCTGTTGCCGGCCAGCACCAGCGTGCAGCCGTTGCCGCTGATCACCTGCCGCAGCAGGCTCAGCTTCGAGGCATTCAGCGCCGCCGCCTCGTCCAGGATGAGCGTCAGCTCCCGCCCGGACAGATACGCACTCAGCTCTTCGATCAGGCGGTTCAGGGACCCGGCGGCGCCCAGCCGCAGCGATTTGTTGATCTTGGCAAAGATCTGCTGCTTGGTATCCGAGTCCTTCAGCTCCACGTAAATGCTATGCGGATGCACCCGGTTATATTGCTTGAGACATTCCGTTTTGCCGTGTCCGGAGTCGCCGACGATGACGCAGATTTGCCCCATCCCCGGCCGCGTAAACTGCTCGGCCAGGCGGATATACTGCAGGATGCGCTGGGCGACAATTGTCTCGACAAACTCCGGCGTCTTCTGACGCCGGGCCCGCCGCCCCTCGCGGTTCAGATAATCCTGGATCGCCGCGCAGATTTTCTCCGTGTCGCCGGGATAACAGTCTTTTAAAAACTGATTCAGCCGCGTTGTGCTGACGCCGATCTTCTTGGCAAACTGCGCCTGCGTCATGCCGAAGCGGTCCATGAAGGCCTTGACCTTCTCCCTGAACAGCCGAACTTCCGTTGCATCATTCATATTCTTGGGCATCCATACACTAAATCGTCGAGCTTCCTGCTCCATCCATCGCTGAAGCATACCGTCATTCATCGTCAAATTCCAACCGCTCAAAAGTCAGGTTTGGTTTTTCCTCCAGGTCAAACTCAAGCCGGTCCGCCGGCCCGCTGTCCGTTTCCAGATCGAACTCCAGCGCGGCCACATGCGTCATGCTCTCGCCGCCCGCCGCCCGCCGGACCCGCTTCTGGTTCATGAGCTGCCGATGCAGCTTCACCGACCCGTCGACGGGCGTATGCACCGGGCGGATCGCCGCCGTTTGATCGGGCGGCGGCGTCTGGACCGTCCGCTCCTGCATCGCCGCCAGCGTCAGGTCCGTCAGGTTCATGGCGGCAACGCGCGCCGCCGGCTTGTAGGCCTTCACGTCCTTCCGGGCCTTGGCCCGCTGGCGCATCGCCTCGCGCAGGTCCGCCTCGCTGGCGGCCGCCCCGTACCCGACAAGCTGATTTTGTTCGGCAATCGCCAGCAGTTGATAATTCGGCATCGCATAGACGCTCACCCGGCTCATGTCGTCCGGATCATACGTGCAGCGGACCTTGCGGCCCTGGTGCATCAACAGCGCCGTATCGTACTGACCGTACCGCAGGCCCTTGACGGTCACGCCGTTCTTGCCGACGGTGATCTCCGGCGTCCAGTTCTGCAGCAGGAGATCCATCACGCCGTCGGCCATCACCCGCCGGCTGGTGCGCTGCGCCAGCACCTGCATCGGCGAGGCCCCCTCCATGCCGTCACCGGTATGCGCTGCCTGGTTATAGACGGCCCTGTACTGCTCGAACGCCTCGCAGAATTCCTCCAGATTCATCGCCTCATCGACGGCCTTCTGCGTCCCCATGTAGTCAAATAGGGATTCCGGCCGGCTAAGTGTATCCTTGCCGCAATACGTCTTAAACGTCTTGAAAAACTGCATCTCGATAGTCTTAAACAGCCGCTCAACGGCCTTGGCCTGGGCGTTGTACGGCAGGGCAAACTGCACGCCCATGCCCATCATCGCGTACAGCCCGGCCGCCAGAGTCTCATCGGTCCGCACCTGTTTGGTAATCCGCTGCATCTTGGTGACGCCGGTAAACATCTGACAGTCGAAGTCTTTGCCGTTATCCTGCACCACGATGTCCGGCAGGCCGAACCGCTCCACGCCGTCCCGCATCGCCTGCAGGATCGTCGTTGAGTTCGGCGCCGGCGTGACCTTGACGCCGGCCAGCGCGCGCGATCGCATATCCATCCAGACCGTAATCCACGGCCGCAGCCACTTGCCGCGATGGCGAATCCAGCAGTCGCACTGGTGGTGATCGCCGATCCACACGGAGCCGGGTTCCACGCTGTCAAAGTCTTTTTCGATATACGGGGCGCAGTGCGATAAAAACGCATTCATCCCCTTGCGGTGTAAAATAAACACCGGCTTAGGGATATGCTCATTGACGTAGGTTTGCATGGTCCGCAGGGAGGGGATCGTCCAGCCGTGATTCTGCTGGCGGTTGACAAACCCAATCATCTGCCAGCAGCTCTTGACCGTCGGCTCCCGCTCGTCCAGGAAGAGGCCCAGGAATTCGTTCCACGCCTCCGGGCTGATCACCGGCCCGAACGAATCGCCGCGCCCGCGATTGTCCACCAGGCCCGCCAGGCCGCGCTCGCGGTACCTCCGAACCCACCGGTAGATCGTCCGCACCGGCACGTCGCACTGCCGGCTGAACGCCGCCATCGCGCTCGAGCGCGGGGCCCCGGTGCGGATCGCGGCGGCGCAAAACGCCTCGGCCCGCTCGATGATGCCCCGCCGCCAGACGGCCATCTCCAGCTTGGCCGGCGGGATCGCCGCCGTCTCCAGCGAGGCCGACAACTGTTCGGGGCTTTTGACTCCCGTCAGCCGCGCATCGGCCGCGCGGGGGATCAGCCAGTCCCGCCCGTTGCGCACCGCCCCGGCCAGCCGGCCGGCCGCGCAAAGCCGCCGCACGTGCCGCTCGCTGACCCCCAGCAGCCCCGCCGCCGTCTTGATGTCAACCGTTTTTTCCGTCATTGCTGATCGATCCCTGTTTGCCTGCCAGGTAATTCTTGATTTGGTCCACCTTGGTCTGCGCCCAGTCCAGCCAGCCGGTCAGGGCTGCCAGGAATCCCGCCAGCTCCTCGTCCGAAACCGAGCGGGCATAGTCCCCGCCGGGCCCCAGCCGCAGCACCGGCGTCGGCGCGGGCGGCGCGCCCGGCGCAAAGCCGGGCCCCTCCACCCGGTACCACGGGCCGAAGGGCTCGTCGGCCGCCGCCATGCGAAATTGCGTCGGCCGCCAGAGGGCCTGACCCCTGGGCCGCTCCTGGACCACCTCGAAGTCCCGGTTGCAGCGATCACAGTGGCCGATGAACTCCCGCGTCTCCAGTCCGGCCTGATTGAGCCGGTGCTTGAGGAGCGACGCCGTCGTCAACTGCGCATCGCACGCCAGGCACCGCATCTCCCTGTCCGTTTGCGTCATCTTCATGCTCGTACCGCCTTTCCGTACTCCGTTTCGATCCGGCCCTTAATCGCCGCCTGCGTGGCCATCATTACGTCATAACTCTCGCGGTACCGCTCGATGGCCGCCCGGTCCTTTCGGTCAATCTTGCCGTCCTCTATGATCTCCAGCAGCGAGGTTTCCGTCCGGATCTGCGTCTGCCGCATCTTAATCAAGCCCCGCAGGTCCGACGGATGCATGATCATCCCCGCGTCCGCCGTCGGCAGCGGCGCCACGATCACCGGCGCCTCGCCCACGAACAGGCCCACGATCCGCTGATCGCGCGTCCGCTCGTAGACCGCCCGCCAGGCCACCGACGGGATCGTCGCCTCGCCCGCCAAATACTTATACACCTGCGACGGCGAGCGCCCGATCCGCGTGGCCAGCCACCGGACGGTCAGCTCGTGCTCGTCGAGTATCCGGCTCAGTAGTACACAATCGTCACTCACGTCAATGTCCCTCGCGGCGTCCATGCCATCCTCTTGATTTCCAATTTTCGATTTTCGATTTTCAATTTAAACGCAACCGCAGATTACGCAGATTTATTGTTTGAACATCGGGAGGAGTCGTTTTGCGATCTGCTTGCCCAGGCCCGTGGCAATGCAGCCAAAATACGGCTGGCACTCCGCCCCGTTAACAGGGCCGCATCTTGCTTTGGTGATTTTGACCAACCCGAATTGTTCAAGCTTTCGGCACCGTTTGGCGATATCATAGTTGTACACATCGGCCCCGCCGTAACATAAATCAAGGGTCTCATAGTCTTGCTTCGTGAGGTTCCAAATCGCCGTTTTCTTTGCCTTTTTCATCCGTGTTAATCCGTGTTTAATTCAGTTTTCAAAACTGCCCGCTGCTCTCCCGGACTGGTCAGGCGACGTCACGCTGGCCTCTGCGTCCGGCCTCTCACCGACCGGCTGGCGCTGCACGCTCTGACGTGGGGCAGCCCCGACCGTTGATCCGTGTCTAAAGTTCGCCTTCAAAAAAGTACCCCCCCCCGTCTGTTTTCGGGGGATTGGGATTCTGCCGGGGGACCGTGATAATTCGCGAGGCCTCCAGCCGGGCGGTCAGGTCCGCCACGTCCGTCTGGAGCCGCCGGCAGTAGCCCGCCAGCCGGTCCATCGGCAGGGCCCGCAACAGGCAGAACGCCGCCTCCCGCCGAAGGTGGGGCCGCCCCTGATAGACGACGCCCCTCGGCGTCAGGTCGCCCTTGAGTTCCGCAAGCACCATGTTTCGTTCGGTCGCATCCATAATTCAAAACTCAAAATTCATAATTCAAAATTTAACCCTATTTGCCTTCGCTTCGTTCGATCAGCACGAGCTGATCGTAGGCGTCGCCGATCTCGCGGATCTCAGCGGGCAGCAGATCCCGCTGCTTCGACCGGGCGATCCGCCAGTACGCCGCCAGGGCCGCCCGCCGCGTCGGCGGCAGCACCGCCAGCACCGACGTCTTGTGCCGCGATTCGTGGATCGCCGTCAGCTTCCGCAGCGCCTCGGTCTGCACCTTCGGCCACCGGTACCACGGCGTCCACCCGTCCGTCTTCAACTGTTCCGCTGCCATCTCCGTGTCCTTCCGTGTTTTCCGTGGTCCCGAACAGTTCCGGGTACTTGTCCACGCATACCGCCAGCTCGCGATGGAGATCCATCAGCGTCTCCGCGAACGTCATCCCGACCGCCCGCCGCGTGCGGATCTGGGCCGTCAGCGTCATCCCGTCATGGTCCGGATCAAACTCGTGGATCCAGTGATCGATCCGCGCCCGCAGGTCCTCATACCGTTCGATCAGCGCCGACAAATCCGGGTACCGCCCGACAAATTCGGCCGAGCACTCGATAGAGTGGCACACGTACAGCCTCAGCACGGCCGCCGGATCGAACAGGCAAAAGCCAATCTCGATGATGTGCCCGGCCTGTTTCTCCATCGAGCAGGCCACGCAGACCGGCTTGCCGCAGATCACGCAGCGGTCCGCGTACTCCGGTTCGCGATGCTTGCTGCAGACCGAACAGGTTACCTTTTCATTCTCCATTCCCAATTCTCCCTTCTTCATTTTTAGCCCTCCTGGGCACGCTGCTTTTTCGGCCTCCTGCCGCAGCGGCCCGCTGCCGTCCCTGGCGTTAACATTCAGTCACAGAGTTCACAGCGAACCCCGAGTTATTTACTTTTTGTATTCTTCGACGAACCGGATAAACTCATCTTCTCCCATCTCACGGCAAAGCTCGTTATATAATTCATCTCCAAGTTCGTGGTAACCAACGGACGCATCATCCAGCCAATGCTTTCGGTATGTCAGCTTCAGGACCTTCAGCATCCGTGCATTATCCGCCTTGAGTTTGCTCATAGGATGTTTTGGGCACTGTTCGATGTGTGCCTTTAGCACGTCGGCCATGCTGGCCGGAACCTGGTCTTTGGGTCCGTACCGATGCCCGCAGTAAACACAGTTGATGTACATGCCGGACTGCAAATCATCAATCCACTGCTTTAATTGGGCGATTTCTTCTTGGTATTTATCAAGGTGACTCGTCATTTCCCGCTCTCCTCGAAGATCTCGATTTCATGTCCGCAGCGGATGCGGATCTTGCCCGCTTCGATCTGCGGCCACTTACTGCGGTACGGCCCCGCGTCGGCGATCCAGTGGGCCGACAAGCAGAACGGACACATGAGGACCCAGTGGAACCGCCCCCTCTTGCGTTTCAGTATCACCGGCAGCCGGAGCGTCGTCTTGACCAGGGCCTTGCCCTGGTAGGCGTCCAGGGCCTGCTGGACCGCGTAAATCGTCGGCTGCATCTCGACCGGCACGAAACGTTTAAGGCTGCCGTTGGGCTTCTTGATAAACGCCCCCCAGGGTGATCCCTCCCGGCCGATCCCCCGGCTGATCACAACCGGCCCGTCCTTGTGGACATATTCCGTGGCGATCTCGTTAATCGGCATGCCCCGCCTCCTCCTCTTCGCCGTCACTCTCCTCAACGTCCAGCGTCGAGCCGTAACTTTCCCGACATCTTGAGCGTCGTTCCTCGGTCGCTGTACAGTACAGGTCGAAGTTGTAGATGCACTCATCGTGCCGGCAGAAGCGTGCCCGGTCATCCCGCATCGCCCCCGGCAGAAAATAGGCCGGGACCCCCGAGGTCCCGGCCGAATGCAACTCATCGGATTGATGAGAAGAAGTCATGACGGACGGGCGACCTGAAACACCCGTCCGCTGGAGGATATCCGGCCCCTGTATAGCCGGTGAAGGAGGCAGGGTCCGGGCGGCGGAAGGAGGCACCGCCCGGCCAGGGTAATCCGAGCCGTTGCGGCCCGGCAAAGGAGTCGAATAAAAGACCGGGCGGGCAGCCGGCCCCACCCGGTGATCAAAGGAAACAGCGACAGATGGGCAAGCCGTTGCGGCCGCCGAACTGAATAGAAGTGCCACGATTAAAAAAGCCGGTACGGCGGATGGACAGGCCGCCCGGCCCCCTGTGGATGAGTCCCCGTACGCCGGGGCAGGGATAACTGTTCCCCCGGGGAGGAGAATTTTTTTGTCCTTATTCGCTTGTGACGTCCGGTCCATCCTTGCTATCCTCATCCTGTCTTTGAAAACTAAAGAGTCCAAAAAAGCCGCCGGGCATCGACTCCCGGCGGCCAAATATTCAGCCGGCCATCGCCGACTGACTGTCACCTGGAAGTTCGATCCGTTTCTCGCTGGCAATCTCCCGGCAGCCCCGCTCCATCACCCGCCGGGCCATCTCGTGGGGTTTTTGCCCCAGCGCCTTGGCCAGGATATTAATTCGCCCGATGACCTTGGCGTCTCGTTGCCGGCTCGCGTTAAAACGTAATTGATTGATCGTTTTCGCCATACTTGTACTAAAGTGTACACTTGTGTATCGACCGATGCAAGAAAAATCTGTACACTTTAATACAGATTCGTACAGATATGTACATAAGTTTATATAGATTAACCACTTGCGTACATAAAATTTTTTTGGTATAAGCCGAATTTATGGGAAGAATTAAAGCGTTGTTATATGCGAGCGTCCATGATCGCGCGCGATATTGGGCGGACATGTGGGATCTGAAGACGGCCCTGTCTGCCGGGATCGCGGCGCTGGACCTGCTGACGGCCGATCAGCGGGAGCAGGCCCTGGCGATTGCAAAGGGCACCGGCGAAAAGGCGCAGACCCGTTATGAGATCATTACGGGCCCCGAACAGCGGCTCCTGGAGGAATTCAGGAAGCATGCGGGCCCGGACGCGGCCCTGGCAGAACGGATCGTAAGTCGTGCTCTAAAGAGTGAAGCAGCTCGCGTCGAAAAGAAGGACGGCAAAGTCTTAAAATCCGGGTAAGCCGCTGATCGATAAGCTCTTGCTGAAAGTCAATATCCCCGTCTGTCCTGCTGGTGTCTTCCGTCGTCGCCATCGTACTCTCCTTGTTGCGATAAAAAAGCCCCACGCCGCAGACGGTTTCCGGCCATAGCCCAGGCCTTCGTTTGTGTCATCCGTCGCGTAACTCTTAGATACCAAACGGCGGCCAAAGTTTCAAGGGAATTCCTGAATTTGACGAAGGATTTGTAAATGAAGACTGCCTGTCCAAGCTGCCAGTACCGTTTCGATGCCCCGGACGAATACCAGGGCCGCCGCGTCGTCTGCCCCTCCTGCCGCAATGGCATGGAGATCCAGCCCGCCCCCACAGAAGTCATTGCCAATAAAAACTTTAATCCCGATCCGCCGCCCCGCCTGTTGAGCCTGCCCGAGGGCGGCGTTGTCACCCGCATCCTGGCGACCTTTATCGTAATCGGCTCCATCCTCGGCATGCCCGAATCGCACAATAGCCCCATCCCCTGGATCACGCTGATCGGCGGCCTGCTGCTTTTCGCCGCAGGCCTGGTCCTCAACTACCTCAAACGCATCGAGCTCTGGCTCCGCCCCGACGACTATGAAAAAAAATAATTTTTCCCTTGACATTTAGAATATAATCCGTGTAAATCCGTGATAATCCGTGATTAAATCTGCGGTTAAAAATTAGTTTCACGCGGACCCCATCGACCCTTACGGCCCGCCGACTGGTTGTCACAACCGTCGGCGGGCCTTCGTCTTTTTTAGGCCCCCCTGAAAAACATTAGGACCGCCCGGCACGGCTGCCGGGCACAAAAAAACAGGGAGGTTTTATGACACGTTTTTCATTGCTTCTGTGCATTTCCGTGATTTCCGTGGTCCTCTTTTCCCCCGGCTGCAAGGACAGCCAGAAATTCACCCCCGAGCAGCTCATCGAGCTGGCCGGCCAGGTCGAATCGCTCACCAATCAGTTGACGGTGTACCAGTCGCAGGTCACGCAGATGGCGGCCCAGATGCAGGCGGACAACGTCCTCAGCGACGCCGACGCGGCCAGGGTGGCGACCCTGAACACGGAGATCGACAAGGTCAAGGACAAGATTGCCCCCATTGCCGCCGCGATCAAGGCCGGCACGTATGACCCAAGCGACGACACGTTGATCACAATCCTCAAGGCCGCCGCCGCTGCCAACTCGGCAACCGCTGGATTTAACCCGTATGCAACGTACATCAGTATCGGCCTCTCGGCGATCATCTTTATCCTGGGACTGTTCGCCAAGAAAAAATCCTCCGAGGCCGCTAAAAACGATCAGGCCCTTACCGAGGTCGTCAAAGGCAACGAGCAGCTCAAGCGATTCCTGGAGAGCTCCGGCGACCAGGCCGCCCTGGCCGCCTTTACCCAGGCGCACGTCCAGACCCAGTCGGCGGCGACCGAGCAGCTCGTCTACGCCAAGCGCAACCCGGTCAAGGACTACGTCAGCCCGGCACCCTTTCCGGCCGCCCCGACCGCCCGCTAACCCGACGCCGCACCCACAGGATAAAGGGCACTTATGGACTTACAAATACTCGGAATCGTGTTGAGCGTACTGCTGGGCTTTACCGCCACCGTCACCAGCTCAATGGTGTTGTTCAACCTGAACAGCATGAAACAGCGGATCGGCAAGCTGGAGAGCGGCCAGGAAAAACTCATCGAACGCAAGAACCTGTGCAATCAGGATTTTGTCGGCAAGGTTGAATACATCCGGGCGGTGAACGGGATGGAACAAAGTATGAAGGAGTTGACCAAGGCCGTCTCTCGCCTGGAAGGCTCGATGGAGGTCATCAAGCAGATGCCCGCCATCTGCGGCAACATCGCCAAGGAAATCGTCAAGGAGATGAAGAACAATGGATAGAGCACAGATGATCAAGCAGGCCCGCTGGCTGATGCTCCGCTCGCTGGAACGCATCTACGAATCCGGCATGACGCCGAAGATGCTCTACCAGATCATGTGCACGGTGGACGAGAGCTACGGCTTCGACCTCATGCGCAAGGACATCGCCTATCTGCGAGAGAAGGGCTACTTGGAGCTGGTCGGGCTGAAGAAGAAAATCACGCTGGCGGATATCCACGAGGATTCGCTCATCGCCGCCAAACTGACCGCCGCCGGGCTGGAAGTCGCCCAGAACCTTAAAGACGATCCCGCACTGGAGATATAGATGTCCAGGCGTAGCCATAGCACGGTTGACAAGCTGCCTGCCGAACTGCGCAGCACCCTGATGCGGATGCTCGTGGACGGCTACTGGCCGGACGAGTTCGGGGATGGGCGTGACGGCAAGCCGACCTATGACGACTGCGTTGACTACATCGCGATGCAGGGCTTCAGCATCAGCCGCACGGCGCTGAACCGCTGGGGCCAGAAACTCAACGCCCTCGAACTGTTGGGCACCAAGGCCGAGATCGTCCGCAACGTCCTGGCAGAAGGCGAGGGTTCCGGGGATTTCGCGGAAAATCAGCGTGTCACGGCAAACCTGCTGAACGCACGTATCATGGAGGCGACGCTCAGCGGCAAACTGACCTCCAAGCAGGCCCGCGAGCTGGCCGCCGCCGCCAAGGACTGCATGAAGATCCTGATCGACAACGATCAGTACCGCCAGAAGATCAAAACCCACGTCAAGGAAGCGTCCGAGCAAATCGAAAAAGAAATCAGCGATGCGGACATCCGCAAGCAGGTCCAGAAAATCATTGATGAACGGCTGGGAGTGCTGTAGTGCCGAAAACGCCCGTAAAACTGAGTGGCAATTATTTTTTACCTTACCAGGTCGGCTGGATTAAGGACCCGTCCAAAGGGAAACTCTGGGACAAATCCAGGCGGATCGGCGCGACCTATGCGGAAAGCTACAAGGCGGTTCGCAAGCGCAATCTGGAGAAAGCCCGCATTGATTATTGGTTTTCATCGGCCGATGAATCGGCATCGTTTGAGTTTGCCGAATATTGCCAGCAGTGGTGTGATCTGTTCGACCAGGTCTACGAGTTCGTCACGGAACCATACGACCATGAAATCGATACGCCGGAAGGCAAAAAGACCGTCCAGCGTCAACGCTACGTGATCTGGTTCCCGAACAAAAGTCGCATCACCTGCATGAGCTCCAATCCCAAACGCTTCCGGTCCAAGGGGGGCGACGTCACGCTCGATGAATTCGACTGGCATGATGATCCGGAGGAGATGTACGGCGCAGCCGAACCGTGCCTGATGTGGGGCGGCGATTTATCGATCCTCACGACACGCAGCTATGAAGGATCGGATTTTGACCGCAAGGTCATCGACGCCAAGAAAATTATCAGCGGCCAACTCAATCCGGAAGTGGATCTGGTCTATCCCTGGTCGTATCACTATACGCCGATCACCGTCGCCGTCGACCAGGGCCTGGCCGAGAAGATCAAGAAACTCGACCACATCGATCCAAAAGTCCGCGAACGGTTCATCCATGAATGCCGCGCTCGAGCCGGCAACGAAGACAAGTTCAACCGTGAGTACATGTGCATCCCGTCCGCCGAGGCCGCCACACTGATCCCCTACGATCTGTACTATGCCTGCCAGGACGCCAACTGCCTGAAGACGATGGGGGACGGTCCGAAGTACATGGGCTTCGATGTGGCGCGCGAAAAGCATAAGACCGTGATCTGGATTGATGAGCGGGTCGGCGACGTCCTGGTGCCCCGCGTGATTCTGCCGCTCCGCAAAATGCCCTATGGGGTTCAAAAGCAGACGATTGCTGATTTAATTCGCAAACATAACATTGTGCGGGCCTGCGGTGACGCCACCGGCATCGGCGACATGCTCGTCGAGGAGCTCCAGCGGGAGTTCGGCACCTATCGCGTCGAGAAGATCAAGTTCACCGTCCAGAGCAAGGATGTGATGGCGTCCCGCATCCTGGGGCGGATGCAGGACCGCCGTCGCCGCGTGCCGGACGATGAGACGGTCCGCGAAGCATTCCACTCCATTCGCAAGGTGGTGACCGCCAGCAAGAACGTCCGTTACGATACGTCCCAGGTTGGCGATGAGCATGCCGACGAATTCTGGGCCTGCGGCTTATCCGAAGAGGCCGCCCACAACCCGAACGAGACCCCGATGTGTTATGTCGCATAGAGGATTGAAGTGAACGTACTGAATAAAATGGCGCTATGGTGGTTATCCAAGAGCACCGATATTTCGCGGGCGTTCAAGATGCTGCGCGGACAAAACCAGCCCAGGAACACCGCCTCGATGCCCTACAAGCAGGTGGATATCGTATTCGCCTGCGTCAATAAGATCCTGACGACCCTGGTCGGGCGCAACGTGCCGCTCGTGATCTCGACGGATAAGGAGGAAATCGTCGAGTCCGGGCCCGTGTACGACCTGCTCTTCCGGAATCCGAAATTGCCGTTTGACCGGTTTGCCTACGACTGGCTCGGCAACTATGTGCTGTTCTGCGACGTCTTCATCAAGTTCGAGGACCCGATCAATCCGATGAGCCCCTTCGAGGTCATCGGCGGCCCCCGGATGCGCGAGCAGATCGATCTGTCGGACGGCTCGGTCCGTCTGTGGGATTACACCGACGATGCCGGCCACCTCCGCCATGCGACGCCGCAGCAGGTCCGGCACACGTTCAACTTCAATCCCTACAGCCCCTATCACGGCGTCGGCCCCCTGTCGGCCTGCGACAACGCCATCCAGTACATCTACTCGCTGATCCTGCGCAACGCCTCCGCCATGCGCAACGGCGCCGAGATGGGCGTGGTCCTGCAGGCCCCCGTGGGCAGCGGCCTGCAGGAAGACCAGATCCGGGCCATCCTGGCCGCCTTCGACGCCCGCTACGCCGGGCCGGACAAGGCGATGAGCACGGCCCTGCTCACCGGCGGCCTGGAGGCCAAGACGCTGGCCATGAAGATGGTGGACCTGCAGGCCGCCGAGATCGACGAGGCCCAGGCCTGCCGGGTGGCGGCCACCATTGGCGTGCCGCCGCAACTGCTGGGCCTCAAGACCGAGGCCCAGTACTCCGGCGGGCCGGCCATGCGTGACTTCATCTTTAACACCTGCATGCCGCTCTCGGCGCTGTTCGCCGGCGTGATCACCGAGGCCATCTGCTCGCGTCTCTATCCCTCCCAGGTCCGGGGCGTGAAGCTCAAGGACTCCCGGTCCTGCGGCCACCTGAAAGACCTCCGCCACAAGCAGTCCTACCGGCAGGCCCGCGAGAAGGCCCTGCAGGACGGCCGGCTGCTCTTCGCCTGGTTTGACTGGGATCAGCACCCGACGGTCCAGGAGGCCCGGCAGGAGGCCGCCCAGCGCGTCCTGGAGTACAAGAAGGCCGACATCCCCGTCAACCAGATCGTGGACGCCTATGACCTGCCGTTCGACACCTCTCAGATGCCCTGGGGCGAATTCGCCTGGGGCACGGCCGGCCAGCTCCCGCTGCCGTGGATCCTCGACGGCGGCCTGGAGGCCGTCCTCGGCCCGGATCTCCCCGAGGGCGAAACCGACGAGCCGGACAAAGATTCGTTGCCGCTGCAAACCAAAGACATCGAAGAAAAATCGACGCGCATCTGGCAGAAGTACGTCGCCTCCTGGCAAGGGCTCGAACGGGAGATGCAGGAGGCCGTTCGCCAGTTCCTGCGGCGTCAGAAGAACGGCGTCCTCGAGCGCCTCCGCCGCGAGATGGCGGAAAGCAAGACCGTCCGCACCAAGGCCGATGATCGGATCATGCGAATCCTGTTCGACCTGCGCGTTGAGAATAATCAGCTCGCGGCCATCCACCGCGTATTCTACAAGCGCGGCGTCGCCTTCGGGGCCGCCCAGGTCCTGCGCGAAACGACCGGCCTCTCCGGCGAGGACCTGACGGCCGCCGCTGATCGAGCCGCGCGGGCCCAGTCAACGCGCCGGGCGATGATTAAATCGGCCCACAAGATCCAGAAGGTCAACCAGACCACGCGGCGATGGCTCACGGAAACCCTCCAGGAGGGCCTGGCCAAGGGCGAAGGCCTCTCCGAACTGTCCCGGCGGATCTCGGGCGACCCGTCGTTCAGCGCCGGCCGCGCCAAAAATATCGCCCGCACCTCCATCTCCGGATCGGTCAGTGCCGGTCGCCACGAAGGCCTCAAGACCGTCTCGGATCGCAAGGGCTGGCTCTCGGCCCGCAACGATTCCGTCCGCGACAGCCACCGCGCCGCCGATGCGCAGTACGGCCAGTCCACCGGGGGCATCCCCATCAACGAAAAGTTCACGGTCGGCGGCTCCGCCCTGATGTATCCGGCCGATCCGGACGGCGAGGCCGGCGAGATCGCCAACTGCCGCTGCATGCTGATCGCCGTCCAGGCCGCCGGCAAACGGCTGGACCTGGACTACTACGACAAGCAGGTCGCCTTCCTGTCGTACACGGATTTTAAAACCCTTTTAAAGAGGTCTGAAGATGGACTTGAATAAAGAAAAGCACTTCCTGGCATTTATCGCCGACGGGGCGGACAAGGCCGCCATCAATGAAGAGGCCCGCACGATCCGCTTCGTGGTCAGCAGCAATAAGCTGGACCGCGACAACGAGATCGTCGAGCCGTCCGCGTTAGCCGCCGCCATCAAGGAGTTTGCCAAAAACCCGGTCTGTCTGGCCTGTCACCAGCACAAACTCTCGGACGGCATGCCGCCCGTCGTCGGCTCCTGGGACACGGATTCGTTCAGGGAATACTCGAATCGCTGTGAAATGGATCTGCGGTTCGCCACGACCAAGCTGGGCGAAACCTACTGGCAGCTCTACAAAGACAAGCACATGCGGGCCGTCTCAATCGGTTTCCGTATCCTCGAATACCGCGAGGAGATGAAGGATGGCGTCCGCCACTTCATCTTTACCAAGATCGAACTCTATGAGATCTCCTGCGTGCCCGTCGGGTCCAATCGCCAGGCCCTCAGCAAGCTCAAAGGCTTCGACTGGACCGACGAAAAAGGCGCGGTCCCCGAATCCGTCAAGGATTATTTCGACAACCACTTCAAAATATTGAAGGAGGCCATCGAGGACCACTTCGATGACATCAAGACACTGCTGATTCCCGATGCCGAAGATGACTTGAGTCTAAGCCCGAAGACTCGACTCCCTAACGACATCGATGACTCCCGAAGGGGCGGGCAATCGGAAGCTATTTTATCGGTATTAGACAACCTGATCCAAGAAAGGTAATCTCATGGACGAGAAAGAACTTCAACAAAAACTTAAGGAACTGCTGGACAAGCGGGACAAGGGCCTGCTGGACAATGAAGAGTTCATCAAGGGCCTGCAGGCCAAACTCACCGAGGCCCTGAAGGCATCGTTCGGCGATGTCGAGCAGCTCAAAAAGAACCTCCAGACGCTCTCTGACGAGATCAAGACCCTGCGCAGCGGCGTCAAGGACTGCAACGTCGACCAGCTCGACGGCATCTACAAGGGGCCCTGGAAGAGCGCCAAGCTCGCCCAGGACTTCGGTCTGTATGTCATGGCGTCGGCCATGGGGTCCGAGAAGGCCGTCGCCATCCTCAAGTCGCGCGGCTACGGCATCCAGAAGGCCCAGACGGCCGACGACAATCCGGCCGGCGGCCTGTTCGTGCCGACCCAGATCATCGACGGCTTCATCATGCTGGTGGCCGAATACGGCATCGCCCGCCGCGACGCACTGGTGTACCCGATGGGCTCCGAGTCGGCGATGGCCTTCAAGCTGGACTCCGGCCTGCAGGTGTACTGCACGCAGGAAGGATCCTCCCCGACCCCGCAGGAGATCAAGTCGCGGATGCTGAACCTGACGGCCAAGGAGTGGAACGTCTACGTCGCCGTGGACCGCACGCTTGATGAGGACGCCGCCATCCTGCTGGGCAACGTCATCGGCGAACTGATGGCGATGGCCTTCGCCGAGCAGGAGGACGAGTGCCTGTTTAACGGCGACGGCACCTCGACGTACTTCAAGATCATGGGCATCACCGGCTGGCTCCTATCGCTGACCACGCCCAAGGGTCTGATTTCCGGCGCCGGCAACTCCTGGGCGGCCCTGACGCTGGCCAATCACCGCAAGATGATGGGCGCCCTGCACCCGGCCGCCTGGAAGGGCGAAGGCCCGAAGTGGTACTGCTCGCCGCAGTATTACTTCGAGAAGATGATGACGCTCGCCGATGCGGCCGGCGGCGCCACGGCCACCGACATCATCGTCGCCGAGGCCTCCGGCAAACGCCGCTTCCTCGGCCTGCCGGTGGAGTTCGCGCCGCTGCCGAGCGCCTCGGCGTCCGGGCACATCCCGGTCGTCCTGGGCAACCTCAAGCGCGGCGCCATGCTCGGCGACCGCCGCAAGACCACCATCGAGCGGTCCACGGAGGCGCTCTTCCTGGAACGGCAGATCGCCATCCTTGGCACCGAACGCATCGACATCAACGTGTACGGCTGTCACGACGTGACCGTCGACAAGCAGACCCGGGCCGGGACCGTCGTCGGCCTGAAGACCACGTAGACGGCCTGTTAATCCGGCGGGCCGCAGCGCCCGCCGGCCTTTTTTGAAAACTCGATCAAAGGGTGAGAAAACTCGAAAACAGAAACCGAATTTGAAACTCTATCAGGAGATCCAATTATGAGAGTACTGCACGAAGTCATCACGACGCTGATGCTTCCGCCCCAGCTTAAGGATAACGGCGACTTCGGCGCCCAGACCCCGCTGGACCTGGCGGGGGCCGGCGAGGCCGTCATTGAGATCCTCGTGGGCGCCACGGACGCGGCCGTCGGCTCAACCGACGAGGCCACCCCTCCGATCCTGGAGGAGTGCGACACGAAATCCGCCGATGCCGGCGACTGGTCGGAGATCGACGGCGCCGAACTGGCCGCCGTGATCCCGGCGGACGGCGACAACAAGATCTACGCCATCGACGTGCCGCATCTCGCCGGCCGCAAGCGGTATGTCCGGGTCAAGGCCCCGCATTCCGCCGACGGCGACGCGGGCGCCTACCTGGCCATTGTCGGCCGCAAGGCCAGGGTGGCCACCGGGCCGGTCACCGCCGCTGATCGCGGCTACGCGGCACACATCACCGCCGCCTCGTAATCCGGCTTCGGACGACGGATGAAACCTCGGCCGCCCGCTCTCGGGCGGGCGGCCTTTTTTGAGAACCCGAATCGAGAGTTAAAAATGGTGAAAACGCCCCACGACAAAATGCTGCATCCCGGCCCCGGCAACCGGCAGAAGACCGCCGCCGAAAAACGCCCCGGCCGGCCCAAAACAGAAACGGAAAGGAAAACCAAAGATGCGTAAGCCCATTCTATTGGTCCTGCTCTTCGCGGCCGCCGCCGGCGCCCTCGCCGCCTCGGCCCTGAATCTCCGTCAGACCCACGTCTGCCAGTCGCTGGCCACCCCCCAGGTCGAGTACGACGCCTTCAAGGCGATCTACCGCCCCGATCGCGGGCGCGGGGCCTTCGCCCTGGGCCCCGGCCGCTACACGGGCAACCTGACGATGGACACCGACGGCATCGACCTCGTCGAGCTGATCCCCGGCACGGCCGACTTTACCGGCACGATCACGATCGCCGACGGCTGCGACGGGCGGATCCTCCTCTATGACCGCGTCGTGGACGACTGGCCCAACGTCGCCGCCGCCGATCCCAACTACTACCTGGCCGGCGAAACGTTCGAGGACGGCGAGCCCAACCTGCTGACGGACGTCTCGCTCTACCCCCGCAACCTGACGATCCGCATCGATCCCAACGACACGGTCGATAATTTTAGGATTACCGTCACCGGCCTGACCAGTCAGGCGGCCGGCGACACGGAGACATTCGAGTACGCCGACTGGGGCGGCGAGACGATGGTCGGCAGCAAGGCCTGGATACGGATCGGCACGATTACCGTCGCCGACGCCAACGGCCTGGACGGCTCGGAGAAAATCTATATCGGCACCGGCAACAAGATCGGTCTCTCGTGGCCCATCGCCGCCGCCGGCGACCTCCTCCGCGTCTTCGCGGCCGCCAAGGACATCACCGACAATGTTACCGTGGACGCGACCCATGACACGCTGGCGCTGGATCCCAACGCGCCCAACGGCACCCTGGACTACCGCGTTTACTACAACACCACCCGGAGAGGCCGCTGATGAGCCTGATCACCGTCGCCCAACTCAAGCAGCGCCTCTCCGAGGCCTCGGCCGATTATGACGAGGTGCTGGCCGGCATCGTCGCGGCGGTGCAGTCTCAGTTCGAGCATTTCTGCCGGCGCCGGCTGATCGTCGGCGCCGCCGCCGTCACGGAAACCTATTCCGTCCTGGGCCCGTATCTGTGGCTCAAGGCCTACCCGGTCGTTGCGATCACCTCCGTCAAGGAGTCGTGGACGTATGCGTTCGACGACGCCGACGCCCTGGTCGCGGATACGCATTATCGACTGATGGACGGCGGACAGACCGGCGTGCTGCTCAGGCTCCACGGCAACTGGTGCGATCAGCCCGACGGCGTCCAGGTCACCTATCGCGGCGGCTACACCGCCGCCGGCGAGTCGCCCGGGCCCGGCGAAACCGCCATCCCGGACGATCTGACCGAGGCGGCGCTGGAGCAGGGCATCTACCTGTTTCAGCGCAAGGGCCGCGACATCGGCCTCTCCGGCCAAAGCTTCGAGGGCGGCGGCTTCAACAAGATCGAGACCGGCGACATCGTCGATTCGGCCCGGCGGATCCTGCTGCGCAATTACGGGAGGCCGGCCGTATGATGATCTCCATCGACATCGGCGGACTGGCCGAGGCCCAGGCCTTCATGGAGCGGACCGGTCGCAACCTGCGGCCGGCCGTCACCGACGGACTGCGCAGCATGGTCGACGCCGGCGCCGAACACATCCGGCAGAACCTGCTGACCAATCAGTCCCTCAAGGTCCGTACGGGCCACCTGCGCCAATATACCCAGGGCTGGATGGAGTCGGACCTGGTCGGCGTGATCGGCGTCGTCGAAAACTCCACCGTCGAACATTACAAGTGGCTGCTGGGCGACAACCCCGAAAACCAGCCCAAGACCATCCGCCCCAAAAACGCCAAGTACTTGGCCATCCCGCTTAAAGAGGCCCTCACCGGCTCCGGCGTCGTCAAGGGCGAGTTCGACCGGCCGCTCAAAGAGATCCGCCAGTACGACACGGCCATCTTCCCCTCCAAGGCCGGCCAGCTCCTCTTCTGGTACCGCCGGGGCAAAACCGACCGCTCGAAGTGGCGGCCGCTGTTTGCGCTCAAGCGCAGCGTCGAGGTTTACGACACCGGCGCCATCGTCGACGGCGTCGATGAGAAGCTCGGCGACATGACAAAAATCTTAAACGACAAACTCAGGGAGGCCCAGCGATGAACATGGCAACCGATACCGGACAACTGGCCCGGCTGGCCGCCGCCATCGTCGATACCCTGCGGGCCGTCACAATCGGAGAGGCAGCCGCCTTCCACACGGTGGACCTCTGGAAGCACCAGATTACGCTCAAGGCCGCCGGCCCGGCCGACTTCGGCCGGTATGCCCCGTTTGCCTTCGTCGGCTACATGGCCGTTGCCGGCGGCCGCGAGGGCGGCGACGACCTCAAGCAGACGTTCAAGCTGGTCGTGATGATCGGTGCCAAATCCAAGACCCCCGGCGTCTGCTGCTGGGGCGATGAGTCGCACCTGGGCACCAGCCGCCTGCGGGAGCTGGTGATCGAGGCCCTGGACCTCAAGCACCCCGGCGCCGGCTTCGAATCGGACGAGGTCCGATATAATGGCGAGGTCGAGTGGATCGACAACGAGACCGAGCACGGCATCCAGATGTATTTCGACGTGCCGTCCATGGCGCCGGTCATGCCGCAAGGATAAGTTTTAAACTCCATTTAAAGGAAAGGTAAACAAATGGCAACCGTGAACAATCGCATCAAGGTCGTCCAGGCCGTCGCCTTCAACGGCGTCAACGCCAACGGGGCCATGTCCCTGGCCTGCCAGGCCGGTTACGACAAGGTCCTGCGCTCCGACCCGGACGGCATCGGCGGCCCGGCCATCATCGACAAGTTCGCCGAGTTCTGTCGCGGCGCCTATGCCAGCCAGGACTGGACCGGTTTCCTGTCCGTCCTGACCGCCGCCGTGTCCAGCTTCGTCGGCTACCAGCGCAAGAGCAGCGTCCCCGAGGCCACCGGCTACCTCAAGCACACCATCGTCAACCCGGTCGTCCATCGCGCCGTCCTGAATCAAACCCTGGACAGCTACATGCACGCCGCCTACAGCTTCGAGTGCCGCGCGGCGGACGAAACCAAGGGCTTTGCGGATATGTGGACCCAGGAGGACAACCAGGCCAAGCCCGACTACGTCGCCGCCGCGCGCGGCGGCCACCGGATCAGCGCCGCCGTCTTTACGCCGGATTCCGGCAGCCCGGTCAGCATCAGCATCTACCATCTCACGGCATTCAACCTGAGTATCGAGATGCGGCTGGACAAGTACTGCAACGACGCCGATGTCGGCTACACGGCCGTCGATGCCGAGGCGGACGGCCTCACCGCCAACGGCCAGATCGGCTTCCAGGACGCGGCCGTCTCCGCCGGCCAGTTGACCGCCCAGCGGCTGCTGTCCGCCGGGCGCGGCACGCTGGAGCTGACCGCCGTCCAGGGCGGCGGAGCGGCCGCCAAGACGATCACGGTGGCCGGCGTGGACTTCGAGGCCCTCGACAGTAATGCCACCCCGCGCGACGCCACCGGCTTTACGCTGCGGTACAATATCGCCAACAGCGCCGCCCAGCCGCTGACCCTCGCCGGCGCAAACAAGATCCTCACCATTGTCTGACCGGAGACCGCATGGCGAAAGACCAGGACATCAACTTCCGCATTAAAGCCGAGGGGACTGAGCAAACGCAGCAGGAAATGGACCGCATGACCCAATCAATGGGCGGGTTTGGCGATGCAGCAGAAAAAGCTGGTGATGATGCGCAGCGGGCGAGCCGGGGAACAGATAAACTCGCAGATTCCACAGGTAAATCGGCAAGCCTATTTGATAAAGCGACTGACGGTCTGGCCTCTTATGCGGCCGGGATGCTGACTGTTACGGCGGGTCTTGCGCTGGCCAACAAGCTGATCCGTGAACAAATAAAGGAATTTGAAAAGGCGACCGAGGCCGCCGGAAAACATCAAAAGGCTATGCTGGCCCTGCAATTTTTGGGGGACTACTACAAGGAAAAACCCGAACTTCGGAAAGAGATTGCGGAAATGGCGGAATACGGCCGCCGACCGTTCGAGGAGGTTGCCGTCGCCGCCTACAACCTCCGCTCTAAAAATGCCGCCATGACCGAACCGCAGCGGATGGGCATCATGATGGAGGCCCTGGAGATGGGCCGCACCGACCCGTCCCTGCCGCTGGACGCCCTGGTCGATATGTTTAGCTTGTATGCCAAGCAGTCCGGCGTCGCCGACGCCAATCGCATCCAGAACGTTCTGCAGCAGACCATCGCCGAGGCCGGCGGTAGTGCCGCCGACGTGGCCACCTATATGCCCCGCTTTCTGCCCATCGGAATGGCCGGCGGTCTGAAGGCGAGCGAGGCGGCGGGCCTGTGGGCCTACGCCACCACCCAGGAGGCCGAGGCATCCATCGCCACCACCGGCCTGCGGGCGATCATGATGGGTCTGGAGGGCAAGGGCACGCCGGAAGGCGCCAAGCTGCTTGAACAGATGGGGATCACCCAGGACATGGGCTTCTTTAAGAAGCTGGACGTCCTGGCCAGCCAGGACATCGACCTGCCCACCGCCGAGCTGCTCTTCCAGCGGGAGGGCGCCGCGATGGGCCTGAATATACTCAAGGACCCGTCCGCCCTGATGCGAGCCGTCCGGAACGTCACCGCCGTCGATCGCGGCGATATCGACCTGACACGGGACAAACTGGAGGAGTTGCTTAAGCAGGACAATATCGCCCGGCAAGAAGAGAATAAACGGTTAATGGAGGTTGCACACGACAATCTTGATGCTTCTGACGAAAACGCATTAGATGTCGATACAATGATAGATGTGCATGACTATCTGTTAAGAAAGCAGGGCGTGAGTCCATTCATGCGGTCTATTGTCAGGGGGGTGGCACGGACAGAGGCGGCTTTCGGCCGCAGCGCAGAGGATATTTTCAATACGAACCCCGAAACATTGAGATCACTACAAGAGCAGGGGTTAATCCCTGAGGAATTTATACTGCCTCCCCATGAACCAACTTCACAGGGACCGGTGATCATCAACAACCACTATGACATGAGCCGGACCATCCAGACCAAGGACCCCGGCTCGACGCCGCGCACGGGAGAATTGTAAATGGCCGTCGATTTAACCAGCGTGTTAGGCACCGAGATTACCGTCGGTCTCGCCGGCCTGGCGATCCAGAAGACCTACACCGGCTTTGCCGGCGCCCACGGCATCGTCTCCATGAACCTGGGCATGCGGGGCTACCAGGTCCCGATCCGGGGCCTCATCCGCATCACCGGCGCCGCCTCGTTCAATGCCGCGATGGCCGCCTGCAACAACGAGATCAATGCCATCGCCGCCATGCAGACCTGGCCCACCGCCACCTACACCTACCGGGGATCGACCTATTACAACGCCTCGTTCGCCAACTTCAAGGTTATCCCTCGCGGCGCCAAGACGTATCACTACACCAGCCAAGGCCACATGACCGTCGCCTTCGAGATCACCCTGATCGGACATACAAACTGATGATTGAAGACGCCAAACAACTCGCTCGAACCGCTCAGCGATGCATCGCCGAGTACCAGTCCGTCCTTCCCACCGTCGGCCCGGCCGGCCTGTGGATCCCCCTCTACGACGCCCAGGTGTTGTCGGTCACCCACGCCGCCGGCGCCAATGCCAACACCGCCGCCGTCCGTTTATCGAATTATCGCTGGAATGATACCCCGTATAATCTCAAAAAAGGCGACCTGGTCCGCATCCGCACCGCCGACGGCAAAACCGTCCTCTTTGAGGGCGTCTGCACGCAGCGGCGGCCGAGCTTTTCCGGCGGCACGGACAAGGGCGGCGCCTTCGAGCACAACGACATCCTTTGCGCCGATTACCGTTGGCTTTTACACCAAACATCGGTAGTCTGGGGCCAGTGGTCGCGCGGCCTGGATGACTACACAAACTTTGGCTCCGCCGCCCAGGCCCCGAAATCCAATGGAGCCACTTTCATGAGCGGCCGGCGGGCCGTCTTTAATCCCAACGGGCAGCCCAACCGGGACCCTGCGGCCCTCGTCATCTCTGGCTACCCCAATTATCCCGGCAGCGACGGCAGCTATCCCATCTTTGCTCCCCCCCGCGCCGCCTTCTCCGATGGGTCCAGTGCACAGTTCTGGACCGCCAAACAGATGATGCAATACATCTTCAGTTTCTTTCATAACAAAGTCTGGACGGTCTGGCCTCTTAATCCGTTGGCCGGCGACCTTAACGGCCTTACCGGCGACGACTGGGACAGCGTTTTGAACGGCATAGTCGTCGACGCGCTATCGCCCATCGAGGCCGCCGACCTGATCTGCCGCCACCTCGGTTGGACTTTCCGTCAAGATGATGATCTCGGCGGCGCTGCGATAGTCTTTTATAAGATCGGCAGCGTCGGCGGCTACACCATACGGCACGACCTTCACGCCCCGGCCGTGGATGAAAAGATCGAGGAGGCCGTCGAGCAGGGCCTCTACCTCTGCTGCGACGCCGAGATCATCGAGGACCTCGAACCCGTCGTCAACGCGCCCGTCGGCCTGGGCGCCCCGGAAGTTTATGAATTCTCCGCCGAACTGGTCCCGGCCTGGAAGGATGCCGATCTGGTCCCGGACGTTAGCGCCCTGTTTTTTACCGAGGCCCAGCTCCTGGCAATGGCGGCCCCAGACAATTACTCTTTCTACAACAAGTATCACCCGCGCGGCGCCGCCTTCCGCCGCGACGTCGGCCGCAAGTGGTCGCTCAATGAGACCGGCGCCTATACGCCGGAGGCCACGTATGATCGGGGCGGCGTCTTCGACTTCGCCACGGTCCTGCCCGCCGAGAAAGTCGTGCCCGCCGCCAAGCGCCTCTGGGGTCCCTACCCCCGCCCCTTCCTGGACCCCCTGACCTTCGACGCGGCGGAGGCGCTGAGCCCGGCCCCCGTCCGGGTCGAGTTTTCCTTCGACGCCGGCGCCACCTGGCATCATATCGACTGCGTCATCGACAACCTCAAGGGCGAAGCCGGCATACGCATCAACGAGCCGAACCTCAGCCAGATCGCCCCGCCCGGTGAACCGAAGATTGCCTCCGGCACGCTGTCCGGCAAGGCGCTGAATTACTGGACCTCCCTGGCCGACGACAAGCTCAATGCCCGCGTCTTTAAGACCGGCGGCTGGAGAACCCGTGTGCGCGTGACCGCTTCGGTCCGGATGGACCAGCGGTTGCGCTATGCCGCCCCGGCGTCGTCCAACCTGGCCAGCCCCTATACACACCGCCGCATCTATGACTTCTCGGACCGCTACACCTATCAGCAGCGGACCGACTCCAGCCTCTACTCGACCAGCGGCCTGCCCGCCTGGAACACCGACCAGGCCGACGCCCTGCAGGCCTCGCTGGACCGTATCCGCGCCGCCTGCGAGGACGCCAGTATCAGCGGCCGCTTCACCCTGGACCGCCTCTGGCTGGGCGCCGGCGACGACGCCCGGCCCGTCTTCATGGTCGGCGACCAGATCCGCCGCCTGACCGGCCGCGAGTATGACCTGGCGGCCACCGTCGCCGGCGACAAGGTCTACCCGGAAATCGTGCAGATCCACTACGACATCGAGCGCCAGAAGATGACGCTCCTGACCCGCGACCTGCGGCTCAGCGACATCACCGAAACCGTTAAGCGGGGTTAAAAAAAAATGGCAACCGCCCTGATTAAAATTCGTTTCACCGCCGCCGGCTACGCGGCCGGCGACTATGCCCTCCTCTACGGTGACGGCGGCGGCGGCGCGATCGACTGGGACACCCCCCTGAGCCCCAAACGCTACGACCTGCTGCCGGCCGGCCAGGACAACCAGACCGTCGAGGCCCTGGTGCGCGTCCGCGCCTGCGGCACGTATCGGTTCGGCTTCAAGGCCTTCGACGCCGCCGGCAACGCCAACGCCGGCGCCCCGGAGGAGGCCAGCCTGGAGGTCCACGTCACCCCGGACAAGGCGACGAAGCTCAAAAAGGTCTCATACGACAAGCTCACCGATGCCCTGGTCCTGGAGGTGGCATAAAATTGAAAACGGAAAATCGAACACCGAAAACCAAGTACCCCTGCCACTGCCACCCCGGCCGCATCGCCGTCGTGGACCGGGGCGGCGTCCTCGAGTGCTGGCAGTGCTACCTCGGCACCGAGCGATTCCTCCTCCGCTTCGGCCCCGCCTTCTACCCGGACTTCACCCCCGCCCAACCGCCCCCCGGAAAGAGCCATCTGAACATCCACCTGCCCGAATCCACCTGGGCCCTGATGGATAAAGAGAAACCCTATGCGTGAAACCGAAGAGGACTTAATCAGGCAACACATGCCGATGGTGTATCACCTGGTAAACCGGGTGCGGCTTCGCAGGCAATGGAAGGCATGTCGCGAAGATCTGGTTTCCGTCGCCGTCATCAGTCTGATCAAGGCAATCCGGAGCTATGATCCCGATAATGGAGCGAAGCTGTCATCCTATGCTTATAACAGGATTTGGTGGTCGATCCTTGATGAGATCAGACGGTGGGAAAGACAGGTCCGCACGACATCGATGCACCTCCCTCTCCACAGTGACCCGGAATCCGAAGAACTGTCTTCTGTTCTGACATACCGCCGCGACATCGATCCGGGCGGCGACTGCGAAAAGACGGAGGAGACCGATAAGGCATTAGAGGCCATGCGACGGCTGACCGCACCCGAAAAACGGGTTCTCGAACTGGCGATCCTCCAGGAAAAGTCGCTCAAGGAAATCGGTCAAATCATGGGCTTTACCGGCTCGCGGGCCAGTCAGATTTACCACCGGGCGATCTTTAAACTGGCCCGCTACTGCGGCAATGAGAACCTGGACAGCTATCATTTCAATAAAATTAAATCCGCTTAAATCGCGGTTTAAAGATTCTTTGAAAAGTCAATAAAGAGCAAACCCAACAGGCCAGGGCGTCCGGATCGTCTGTTGAACCGGACACAGGCGGCAGCCACCGCACTGGATTTATCGCCCTGGACTCTGCAGATATTTCTAAAATCGTCTGAGATAAGGTATGACTTTATGTCAACTTTTTCATTTTTTCCATGGATGGGCGGCAAATCCAAATTGGCCCGCCGGATCGTATCCGTTATGCCGGACCATACGTGCTACGTGGAAGTATTCTGCGGCGCGGCCAATATCCTGTTCGCCAAGCCGCGCTCACGGTCCGAGATTATCAACGATATCAACGGTGACCTGGTGACGCTGTTTCGGGTCGTCAGATACCACCGCCGGGCCTTCCTGCAGGAGCTGCGGTACGTGACCCATAGTCGGCGCGAGTTCGCCGACTTCCGCCGCCAGCCCGGCCTGACCGATATCCAGCGGGCCGCTCGATTTTACATGATCCTCAAGGCCGCCTTCGGCGGCAAGGGCGGCACGCCGGACTGCCACTTCGGATACGGCACCACCGGACGCGGCCGCTTCAACCGCACGTCCCTGGCCGCCCTGAACCAGTGCCACAAACGCCTGGACGGCGTGTTTGTCGAGCACCTGGACTTCGCCGACCTGGTCCCGAGGTACGATCGCCCGCATACGTGCTTTTACTGCGATCCCCCGTACCTCGACACCGCCGGCTACCAGGCCGACTTCGGCGCCGATCGCCACGCCCAGCTCGCCGCGATCCTCCGGGGCATCCAGGGCAAATTCCTCCTGAGCATCAACGACCACCCGGCCATCCGCAAGCTGTATAAGGGCTGCACGATCCGGACCCTCAGCGTCAAGTATTCGGTCTCCCGCAAGAAGACGCCCGACGCCACCGACCGCCGGGAGCTGCTCATCGCCAATTACAAATTCAAGCTGTGAGTTATTTCGGTGCGGCAGCAGCGAAGAATATGACAGATCCGGATCCACCCAAAACAATATGACAGACCTAAAGGATCCGGGAGGCCTTGGGTAATATGACAGATCGTTTTTAGGCCTGGTTTAAAGGTCGGCCGGCTGCCGGTACCAGCGATGAATATGATAGATAAACTGCCCGTCATCACCGGCAGCCAGGCCCGAATATGACAGACCGCAGTTCCTCCTGGAGCAATCGACGATCGATCGATATCTGGAATATATGACAGATCATCCGGGAGCAGCTTTTGCACTGGACAGTATGACAGATAGGAGATCTTTATGAATGAACGCAAACGTAAGGCCCAGGCCCGATACCTGGCCACGGCCAAGGGCCGCGAGGCCCGTCGCCGGGCGATCGCCCGGTACAACGCCAGCCGCAAGGGCAAGCGGGCACGCGAGCGGTACCAAAAGAGCCAGAAGGGCAAGGCCACCCTGGCCGCCTGTCGCCGCCGCGCAGAGATTCTGAAGTCGTAGACTTCAATTTGAAAATACCAGGCCAATGGCCTGACCACAATTTTTTGCTCTTTGCATAGAGAATGACGAATAACACGCCCCGATCATTCGGGAGATAAGCCGACGAAAAATTGATAAAATCGTCAATTTTTCGCCGGAGTTTTTGCGCGCCGACCCCGATACAGGAATAATACAGGTCCACAATACAGGTCCGCAGGCAGGTCCGATGTCCGCATCGTTTGCGGACATGGCCGCCCGGTTTCGCGACGGCCGGACCCCCGCCAAATCGCTGCACACGAGGCCGTTAAATAGGTTTTAAATGGATTCGGGGCGAGGGCCCGCCGTGTGCCATTTCAATGCGCCACCGCCGCACACACGGCGTTTTGTGCCATTTTAAGAGCCCCCCGATATGATCCCGCCCCCGCGTCCCAAATCCCCCTTTATTATGCCTCCATCCCGCTTTTTTCCCGTCGATACCGCCCAATCCCACCCATGTCCGCTAATTGCCATATCCCCTTGCGCTTAACATACACTCGGAAATGAACTTTCAGTTTGATTACCGGAACGGAGGTTATATAATTAAATAAAAAAGGATACCAAGGAGATCCGATGAAACACCTCGTGTTAATGTCGATTCTTTTTATTCTAATTTCG
>JBNRMP010000127.1:0-74259 GCA_050309685.1 Anaerohalosphaeraceae bacterium | reverse complement strand
GTACCTGTTGTGGCGAAACCGCAAACGCAACATCAGTGTTCAAGATTGGAAAACCTATCGTCGTCATAAGAAAGCAGCATAACCCTTATGAAAAATCACGAAACTCTATTACTGGAAACGGCAATAGCTGATGATATTTCGTTGCTTTCGAAACTGCTCGAACTGGATAATTAACGCGTCATCGATCCCGACGGTGTGCTGAAGAGACCGGATGACCCTGAAGTGATGGGCCTCGCGGGCGACCCGAAATCCGCAGGCCGCCAGCGCCGCCGTCGCGGCCTGAAGCGCGGCATTGTAGGCGATGTTCATCTTCCAGTCGGGACTGAGCCCCTGCCCCTGCAATCCCGCAGATCCCGTTCAGTAACGGCCAGCAGATTAGCGATTTCGCGAGGGGCGGGCTGATGCCGGACCACCCAGCTATTGTTCAGCCAGTCGTCCAAGCTCATCGGCCTCTCCTATCAGAAAAATTTTGGGTTCGCGAAGAACCGTTTCAATGAATGAATGCTTTTCAGCGATCTTTTCCCGAAATTCCTTTTCCGAATAGACCGTGAAGTTGATTTCACGTCCAATCCGATGCTGCGCTTCATGGACGGCTATCGTCAGCTCCCTGAAGCCGCACGAACCGATCACCATCAGATCCACATCGCTTTCAGCCGTCATTGTACCCGCGGCCATGCTTCCATAGATGAAGGCCAGTTGAACGGCGTCTTTGAACGGCTCAAGCCCCTCCCTGAGCTGATCCGCCAGGCCGCTGGTTTTTAAGACCAATCCCCGCAACTCCGGAAACAGCGGGCTCTGCTGATTGGCCTGATAATATTTCTGTTTGCCTTCCGGGTAACAGAGCAAAATTCCCAGTCTTTGCAGGCGGGTCAACTCCCGGCTGAGATTGGTCGCATCCTCATTAAGCAGCCCTTTCAACTGGCGTACAAAGAACCGCTCGGTGGGATGTGTCAGCAGCCAGCCCAGCAGTTTTGCCCTGAGCTTCGATCCCAACAGCGTTTCAAGTGTTTGCCCGGATGTAGTAAAATTTACCATATACGTAGTTGATTTTACTACGATAGGATATGGAAATCAATCCCAATAATACAGATTTTTATCCGAGATATTCGTCTTTTAATAGATATTCTTTGACGTATTCGCTGACGGCATCTTCCATTCGCATGGGCTGGTGTTTGCAGCCGGCGGCGCGGAGCTTGCTCAGGGGGGCTTCGGTAAAGTACTGGTACTTGCCCTGGAGGTGCTCGGGCATGGGGATGTACTCGATTTGCGGCTCGCGGTCCATGGCCGCGAAGACCGCCCGGGCCAGGTCGTTCCATGTGCGGGCCATGCCGGAGCCGATGTTGAAGAGGCCGCTGAGCTGCGGCTGATCGAGGAAGAAGAGCGTCATCGCGACGGCGTCCCTGACGTAGATGAAGTCGCGGAGCTGTTCGCCGTCGCCGTAGTCGGGCCGGTGGGACTTGAAGAGCCGTACGGCGCCGGAACGGGTGATCTGGCCGAAGGCCTTGTGGACGAAGCTGCGCATCTCGCCCTTGTGGTACTCGTTGGGGCCATAGACGTTGAAGAACTTGAGGCCGATGAAGCGGTCGAAGAGGCCCTGGCGGCGGACCCAGAGGTCAAACATCTGCTTGCTGTAGCCGTACATGTTGAGCGGGATGAGTTTGTCGATCTTCTCCTCGTCGTCGTCGAAGCCGGCCGATCCGTCGCCGTAGGTGGCGGCGCTGGAGGCATAGATGAAGCGGGCGTCGAGCTCCATCGCCCAGCCGGCCAGCAGCTTGGAGAATTCGTAGTTGTTCTTGACGAGGTAGGCGGCGTCCGTCTCGGTGGTGTCGGAGCAGGCGCCCATGTGGATGATCGCCTCGACCTCCCATTCGACGGTCTCGTCGCCGACGGCCTCGACGAAGTCATCGACCTCCATGTAGTCGGCGCAGGCGAGCTTGCGGAGATTTTTCCACTTCTCATCCTTACCCAGCTCATCGACGATGAGGATCTCGTCATATCCCCGCGCGTTGAGCCCGGCGACGATCGCCGACCCGATAAACCCCGCCCCGCCCGTGACAATAATCATATCCGCACTCCCGTTTCATGGCGTTTTTCTTTTCTTTTTAATCACGCCATCAGGGTACGGGCCGCAGGATTGCTTGTCAACTGAAATTCTCTATGACGGGTCATTGAGGCGAGTTTTGCTCCTGAAGCTGCTGCTTCTCTTCCCGGGTCAGCGCTTTCATTTGGATCACATACTCGTTTCGTCCTGCTTCCGGAACGACGGGGATTTCAATTCGACCATACGGAGCACAGGCCGCAAGGGCCTGATCAAATCGCCTGGAGTAACTCGCTGACAGCTCATTCGGTTTGGGATAATGGATGCCGATTCCCCCTGCGACCAGCAGGCCCTCTGTTTCAGGAACCCGATCAAACCGAATCCGGCCGTTTTCATCCGTAAGCCCGATCAGGCCGGCATCCTGCCGCCAGTAGGGGGAGAGCGGGTTTTGGGCGTTGTTGATTTCCACCGGGAAGTCCGCCAGCGGCCGCCCCTGCGAGTCCGTCACCTCGACCTCTACTATCAGCTCCGGCAAAATCGCCACTAAATTTACCTCATAGACCTGCCGCCCGGGCTCGCAGGCGATCCATTCGAAAGCATTGGGATAGTACACGAAGGGCTCCTGATCCGCCTTAGGGGGATTGGGAGAGGCCGGGTTGTGATTCAGTTCGGCCGTCACCTTCAGATCGACTCCCTCCGGACAATGGATAATCTCAAAGAAGCCGTTCTCATCCGTTTCCCCTCTACACCCCGAGATGCTGCGGCCCTCCACGCCCACCGAGACCGGTCGGCCCGCCAGCGGTTTTCCATAGTTATCCTTTATGTATCCGCGCACCGCGGGCCCAGTCGGAATCATTTGAAATGTCATTTCGAGTATCTCCAGAGGTTTTTCCAACTCGATCGATTCGTGAACAGCGGCATAACCATCCGCCCGCAAATAGAATTCCAATCTTGATTTTTCCCCAAGCTGAGGCAGAGATCCGACCTGAAAGTATCCCTTTGCATCCGTCAGGGCCTCCGTCTTCCAGAAATCCGTTCGGTGATCCAGCGGCTGACCGCTGCGTCCGGCCGGGGCAAACCGGGTGGTGATCTGCACCCCGGTGATGGGTTTTCCCTGCGGATCGACCACCGTACCGGTAACCCATCCGGCCGGTTCCATCACCAGTACGAGATTGGAGGCGCCCCGACACCAGTCATAGGGTCCGCCCGTGTAATCTTCCGATACCTGGACGACGGCCACCCGGTTGACGATCTGTTCAGCATGGGGCAGCCACTGCCGGTCGTATTCATTCTGCAGGATCGTCCAGGCAATCAGGTCCGGTCGGTCCGGAAGCTGCGTCCAGATCACCACCGGAGATCCCAGGGAATCCTGATTGACAGGCATCTTCTCCGGGTGAATCAAAACGGAGAATTCACCCTTTTCGTTCGAGATCCCCTCCAACGGCCCTGCGGAAGTCAAAATCGGCCGCGCACTGACAAACACCTTCGCACCGCTGAGGGGATAACCATCCAAATCCACGACACACCCCGTAAAGACACCCGGCACTTTTTCCGGCAGCTCCGTGTAGCCGGGCGGGATCTGCATCGCAAAGGTGCTCTCTTCAATGGGCAGGTACGCAAACATTGCTTCACCGGCTGTATCCGAATCTTCCCCATGCCATGAAACCTTCTTTGTCAATCCGGATTGTGCATCCACCCACGCTCGAACCGAGGTTGTATGCTCCTGAAAATCATAAACTTTTGTATCCGGACCGCTCAGCGAGATGACTTCCGTAGATTCAGGTATGTCAGGTTTGCCCCTCTGAAACATGACGGCATACCGATACCCATCTTCTTCGGTCAAATCGGTTTTGCGGGAGTAGGAAAATTGAGCCGTTTTCTCCTGATGATTCCATTTCAACTGACGGCGGCCGTCATCAATAACGGTTTCCTGCCCGGTATCCCGGCGGTAGAGATTCGGAAGGCGAATCCACTCTTCTATGACATCCCGTTCTTCTCCATCTTCCTGGAGAATCTTCACATAGATATCCCGAAGCGTCTCGTCATCCTTTTTAACGGTCGGCTCTGTTAATTCCTCTGAAAGAACCTCAGAGGGTAACTGCGGCTCTTCTGTTGTGGACGGGTTAAAGCCCGTCGGCTCCGGCGCAGCGGCTTCTTCCGCCAGACGCCGGCGGATGGCTTCGATGGCTTTTTTGTATGGGTTTTCGTCGGCCGGGCCCTGCCACTCGCTGGCGAGTTCCTCCAAAGGAGCAATCGCGGAGGCATCGCCGATGTCGGCGAGGTAGTCGGCGACGGCCGGTTTGGCGGAGGGCAGGCCGGTCCTGAGCAGCGTGATCAGGCCCGCCGTGTTGCCCCTCTCGTAGAACGCCCGGGCGAGCGCCCGTTCCTTTTGGAGCCGTTGGGCCCGGGTGTCCTGTGCGGGGGTGGTATCCGGCGCGGCCGGCTGAACGGAGGGGTCATGGTGCGCCTGCGGCGGGGAGGGGAGTTTTTGGCTGCCCATGAAGTGCTGCAAAATCAGCCAGACCCCCGCGATCAGGACAGCGGCGGCGGCGTATTTGAGCCAGGAGTGTTGTTTTTGCCGGCGGGCTTCGAGGTCGGCGACTATTTTCAGCACCGACTCCCCGGCTTCCCGACACGCCTCATCATCCAGTTTCGCATCCCGAATCCGCTCGGCCGCCGCCAGCACGGCCCTGATCCGTTTGAGCTCATCGCGGCAGTCCCCGCATGTCTGAACATGCGTTTCGATCTCTTTTCGCTGCGCTTCATCCAACTCATCGAGGGCCGCCGCCGGCAGCCGCTCGCGGATTTCTTCATGACTGCTCATAACGCACCTTATTCCAAACAATCCCGCATTTCATGGGCCAGCCGCCGCAGCGCCCGGTGGAGATGCACCCTCGCCGTTCCCTCGGTGCAGCCGATGGCGGCGGCCACCTGGGCATATTCGAGCCCCTTGATCCGGGCCAGGATGAAGGCCTGGGCCTGCTGTTCGGGCAGGCGTTTGAGGCATTCGCGAAGCCGCCCGATCAGTTCTCCGGCTGCCAGCCGTTCCTCGGGTCCGTGGTGTGTCGTTTGCGGCCGCGTGTTTTCGACGATGGGGTCCAACGGTTTTTCCTTTCGACTGCGCCGGGCCAGTTCGAGGGCCTTGCGGACGGTCGTGCGGTACAGGTAGCCGTCCCAATTCTCATCCCCCGTATAGGTTTGCCAGCGTTTCCAGACGGCCAGGAAGACCTCCTGGTGGACGTCCAGAGCCGCCTGGCGGCAGCCCAGCACCCCGTAGGCGGTGTTGAGCACCTGCTGACTATACCGATCCACCAGTTGTTTAAATGCCTGTTCCACCGGAACTTACCAGTTTTCTCCTGCTGTCGCCTGTCGTTCAGGCCCGCCGCCTTTAAGCGATGGGGCCTGACGACTTTATAGAAGACGGACGGTCCCGCTTTGTTTACAGAAATTTTAAAAAATTCGCCTAAGTAAGGATTATACAGACTCAATTGTATCTGCCAAATGCTTATTGCGCCGGAGTGACGGTTTCGATTTTCGATGGACGATGGACGATTGATCCGGATTCCCGCCGGAGTTTACCCTCGCGGAGGCGGGGGCGAGAATGACAGGTTGGGGAACGGAGGAGAATACAAGAATACAGGGACACAAGTAATCAGGTACCCTCGTGCAGGCGGTCGGCGGGGGTGACAGTTCTTTGACTGCTGAACGGTCCATAAGTCGGATGATTGCAGGAATCGATTTGCTTTCGGGCGGAGGATCGTTATACTCGGATGGAACGCAAAATTCAGACGGGAGATATATCGTGAAATCGCACTTATCTTTGCCGGTCGTTTTTGTATTGTTTGCCGCCATCGCCAGTGTCTTTGCCGATAACCGGCCCTTTATCATCGCTTCGGGGGAGAGGGTCTGCTCCATTTATGTCGATCCCAATGCGGCGGAAGTCTGCCGGATCGCGGCAGCGGACCTGGCCGAGGATATCGAGCGGATCGGCGGTCGCAAACCCCGCCTCGTCTCCGGGAGCGAGCGGCCCTCGGGCCCCTGTATCCTCATCGGCACGTTCAACACGGGCGGCCTGATCGACCGGCTGGCCGATGCGGGCCTGATCGACGCCTTTGATGTCAGAGGGAAGTGGGAAACATTTGCGGTGCAGGTCGTTAACCATCCGTTGCCGGAGGTGGAGAGGGCCCTGGTCATCGCGGGCAGCGACCGCCGGGGCACGGCCTTCGGGGTCTATGACCTGTCGCAGCGTCTGGGCGTCTCCCCGTGGACCTGGTGGGCGGATGTCCCCGTCGTCGCGCGCGATCTTGTTACCGTGGACGGCGGACGCCGCCGGGAGGGGCCTCCGTCCATCAAGTACCGAGGCATCTTCCTCAACGACGAGGATTGGGGACTGCACCCGTGGGCCAAAGAGACCTTCGCCCCGGAGGACGGCTATATCGGTCCGAAGACCTACGAGCGGGTCTTCGAACTCCTGCTGCGGCTGAAGGCGAATCTCCTCTGGCCCGCCATGCACGAGTGCACGAAGGCCTTCTTCGAGTTTGAGGGGAACCGCCGTCTGGCGGCGGACTATGCAATCATGATCGGTTCCTCGCACTGCGAGCCGATGCTGCGGAACAACGTGTGGGAGTGGGAGCGGTGGTCGCCGCCGGACGGGAGACGCGGCGAATGGGACTGGTGCACCAACTCCGATCAGGTCGTCGAATACTGGCGGCAGCGCGTCGAGGAGTGCGCGGGCGTTGACTGCATCTATACCATCGGCATGCGGGGCGTCCATGACGGCAGGATGCCCTGTCGCGGGGCCTCGTCGCGTCAGAAAACGGAGAAGATGCAGACGGAGGTATTTCCCGCTCAGCGTCGCCTGATTGCCGAACTCATCCACCCGGACCCCGCCCAGGTTCCGCAGATTTTCTGTCCCTACAAGGAGGTGCTGGACATGTACAACATGGGCCTGGAGGCGCCGGCGGACGTGACGCTGGTCTGGCCCGACGACAACCACGGCTATATCCGCCGCCTGAGCACTCCCGCCGAGCAGGCCCGCGCCGGGTCGGCCGGGGTCTATTACCACATCTCCTACTACGGCACGCCGCACGACTATCTCTGGCTCTGTTCGACGCCGCCGGGGCTGATCTGGGAGGAGATGCGCAAGGCATACGACTACGGCGCCGACCGGCTCTGGGTCCTCAATGTCGGCGACCTCAAGCCCGCCGAGATGGATACGGAGTTTTTTTTGCAGATGGGCTGGAACATCGAGCGGTGGGATGCGTCGAATCTCGACGCGTTCATGGAGGCGTGGGCGGGCCGCCAGTTCCCGAAACGCTTTGCGCCCGAGATCGCGGACATCCTTACGGAATACTACCGGCTGGGCTTTGCCCGCAAGCCCGAGCACATGGGCTTCAATACCGTCATGCCTTACACGGATGTGCAGGAACCCCTGTTTTCGCCCGTTTACGGCGGGGATGAGACGCAGCGGCGGATCGACGCCTACCGGGGCATCGCCGAGCGGGCGGAACGGATTTACGGACAGCTTGAGGACGCCTGGAAAGACGCCTTCTTCGAGCTGGTGCTGTATCCCGTCTGCGGGGCGGCCCGGATGAACGAGAAGTATCTGTACGCGCAGAAGAGCCGCTTCTATGCGTCGCAGGGGCGCACCGTCGCCAACTTTCTGGCTCGTCGGGCCCGGGAGGCCCATGACGAAATCCTTCGCCTGACGGAGCGGTACAACACCGAGATCGCCGGGGGCAAGTGGAAGGGAATGATGAGCCATAATCCCCGCCGGCTCAAGGTTTTCGATCCGCCCGTCGTCGCGGAGACGAAGCCGGCGGCGACGGCAGAGATGGGCGTCTGCGCCGAGGGTCAAACGGCCGACGCCCCGACCCAGTCGCTTCCCGTCTTCGACGTCTATACGCAGCGCGAGCACTTTATCGACCTGTTCAACAAGGGGGCCGAACCCTTCGACTGGACCGCCGAGATTTCCGAGCCGTGGGTGGAGCTTTCCCAAACGGCCGGAAGCGTTTTGGACCAGGAGCGTCTGCGGGTCGGGCTTGACTGGAGGCGGGCGCCTCTCGGAGAACACCGGGCCTCGATTCGATTCCGGGGGACCGGCCGCACGGTTATCGTGGCGCTGAAGGCCGTCAATCCCGCCGAGCCGCGCCCGGAAGCGATGGAGGGTTTCGTCCAGTCCAACGGCGTCATCAGCATCGAGGCTGAGCACTACACCCGCAAGACGGACGGCAGGGATGCCGCGTGGGCCGCGCTGCCGGCCCTGGGCCGCACGGGCGGCTCCATGATGATTTGGCCGAATACCGCCCCGAGTCGCCATGAACCGCAGGATGTCCTTCGCAACAGCCCCTGCCTTGAATACGCCTGTTGGTTTTGGGAGGCGGGCACGTACCGCGTCCGGCTTATCTTCATCCCGACCCACAGCATCCATCCCCAGCGGGGCCTTCGCTGCGGCGTCTCCTTCGATGCGCAGTTGCCCCTGGCGGTCGAATATGATACCGCCGAGTGGAGCGACCCGTGGAAGGTCAACGTTCTGCGCGGCGCGGCCGTCGCCGAGGCGGAACTGGCCCTGGCCGATGCCGGCCCGCATACGCTCAAGCTGCGCATGATGGACCCCGGCGTGGTGATCGACAAGATCGTGATCTATAAGGACTCTTTGCCCCCTTCCTATCTCGGGCCGCCGGAGACCGCCGTTAAAAAGCCGCTTTGATCTTCCGGGGCATCAGTCCTTTCGTGCGGCGGGACGGGTTGAAAACATTAGCCGGGAGACCAGGACGGCGGCGGCGATGCCGAAGACGGCCGTCAGCAGGTCCACCCAGCCGATCGGTCTGTCGAAGAACCACTGCCCGGACGCCTTGACCGCCAGCAGGAGTCCCAGCGGGAAGGCGAACGAGGCCGGGAGACGTCCGGCGGGGCGGGACGGCCGCTCCCGGTACAGGTGCCGCATCCAGATCAGCGTCAGCGCGGTATAGGCCGTGAAGTGGAAGATCGTCTCCGAGTAACAGCGCGGATAGAGCGCCGCCAGCCGGGACATGTTGCTGATGACGAATATGAAGATCGCCGAGAGACTCAGCAGGGCCGGCCAGAAGCTCAGGATCGACAGGATCGTCAGGCCCAGCAGGGCGCCGGCCAGATTGCTCAAAAAGTCCTCGAGTTCGGCCGAACGCCCGACGCAGACCTGTATCCACTCGTCGGCGGCGCCGTAGAGCATCACGGCGGCCAGCACGAGCCAGACGGCGGGCTTATTCCACTTTACCTTCTCGTAGGGCCGCAGGGCCAGCCATGCAAAGAACACGAGGACCAGGTACGCCAGCATGTGCATGATTTTGTCCGACATACCGCTGCGGGCGGCGATCTCGGGGACGCGGATATGCGTCAAGGTGAATAAAAACGGCCAGTAAATTCCCAGCGCCAGCAGTACATATCGGTGCCGTCTCTTCAGTTGCATTGCGTCTTCACTCTGCCGCTATTCATTCCCTTCATCCGCCGGTTCATTCGACGGCGGCGGCATGAATACGTTGTACTCGGGCCCGTACTGCGCCAGGTAGAAGGTCGAATACGAGCGTTTAAACACCAGGATCGGCAGCAGCAGCACCGTTCCGAGGTACGGAAGCGCCATCACGCAGCCTGCGCAGCAGCAGCAGCAGGTCACCAGGATAAGGGCGAACAGCACCGAGCCGATCACCAGCGTGATCAGGATGTAAAACAGGATATACAGCGCAAAGCGGCCGGCGTTGGCCGACAGCATCCCCCGGAACTCGCGCCACGCCTCGGTGACCGTGTTCTGCCGCAGGTACATGATCGGCACGACGAAGTCCCTTGTGAACTTCGCGATCAGCGCCCCGACGATCCCGATTCCAACCGCCATGATCGTGCAGAAGGCAAGCAGGCCGAACAGCGGCAACTGCATCCCCGCCCGGTCCAGCGAGATCAACGCGAACGCGGTTCCCCAGATAAACGGCGCCATCGCCGCAAAGATCAGCACCCCGAGCAGCAGGAGGAAGAGGAACAGGCTGTTGCCCTGGCGTCTATAGAACGACCACGGCCGCGCCACCTCCGCCGTGTTTTGCGCCACGCAGTAGAGGAACATGAATTTGCCGCGGCTGCGCAGCCAGGCCAGCAGGACCGCTGCGCCGAGGGCGATCACCAGGACGATGATCACCACGGGGATCAGCCGGACCGCGTTCTGGGCGACATACTCCCCCCCTTCCCTTATTCCCTGTTCAATGGATTCCCGGCTGCCGCCGTCCCTGTTCCAGGAGCCGCCGAAATTGCAGCCGCCTTCGCCCAGCGTCGCCAGCCATGCGCAGAAACCGATCACGAACCACTTGCCCAGGTCGAACGGGGCAAAGAGCACCTGTTTGGTCCACGACAGCGCCCAGTTCACCGGCTCCGTCACACTGATGCGATACTCCGGATACCCGTCCATCGCTCCGCTCCCTTCTTCAATGATTTATTGCTTCTATTTTCTCCTATTGATTTTCGCTGGATTCCCGCCTGCGCGGGAATGACACCTTTGTTTAGCTATTTTTTCAAACTTCAATAAGCCGGTCTTACCGGCACACCCGCTTGTGCCAAATACTCCTTGGCCTGGCGGATCGTGTATGTGCCGTAGTGGAAGATCGAGGCCGCCAGCACGGCGTCCGCCGCTCCCGCCCGGAGCACGTCCTTCATGGACTCCAGCGAACCGGCGCCGCCCGAGGCGATGACAGGGATGCGCACGGCGTCCGTCACGGCCCGCGTCAGTTCGATGTCGTAACCCGCCTGCGTGCCGTCGGCGTCCATGCTGGTCAGCAGGATTTCGCCGGCCCCGAGCTGCTCGGCCCGTTGGGCCCACTCGACGGCGTCGAGGGACGTCGGCTCGGAGCCCGCCTTGATGCAGACGTGCCAGTGTCCCGGCCGCCCCGGCGTGCGCCGGGCATCAATCGCCAGCACAACGCACTGGCAGCCGAAGCGCCGGGCCGAGCGGCGCAAAATCTCGGGGTCCTTCACGGCCGCCGTGTTGATCGAGCACTTGTCGGCGCCGCTTCGCAGCAGCAGGCCGATCTCGTCCGGGTGCGAGATGCCCCCGCCGACCGTAAAGGGGATGAACACCCGCTCGGCGACCCGCTCAACCAGCTCGACGATGGTCTTCTTTGAGCGGATCGTCGCCGTGATGTCGAGGAACACCAGCTCGTCGGCCCCTTCGTCGCTGTAGCGGGCTCCCAGCTCCACCGGGTCGCCCGCGTCCCGCAGGTTCATAAAGTTGACTCCCTTGACCACCCGGTTGTCCTTGACGTCCAGACACGGGATAATGCGTTTGGTCAGCATTCCTGTACCTCACTTTTATAAAACCGCCTCGACCGAGGGCCGAATCCGCGATTTTGCTTTTTTAATTTTTAATCTGATTACAGAATTCGACAAAGTTCCGCAGAAACAGCAGGCCGTCGCGGCTGCTTTTTTCCGGGTGGAACTGGCAGCCGAAGATATTGCCCTTTTCGACGGAGGCCGCCAGCGGGATGCCGTACTCGACGCTCGCCACCTTCGCCTGCGGATCGGTAATCTGTGCGTAGAAGGAGTGCGCAAAGGCGAAATGCCGCCCGGGCCGCAGGTTTTCCAGCAGGCGCATCCCCTCGGGGATCTCGACCCTGTTCCATCCCATGTGCGGGATCGTCAGGCCCAGGTCCCGAGGGATCGGCACGACCCTGCCCTCGATGAGCCCGAGGCACTTGTGCACGCCCATCTCACGGCTCTCGTCGAACAGGAGCTGATAGCCCACGCAGATGCCCAGCAGCGGCTTGCCGGCTCGGACCTGTTCTTTGATGACCTCTGCAATCGGGGTTACCTTTTCCATGGCATATCCGCTGGCCCCCACGCCCGGCAGGATCAGTCCTCGCGCCCGGCGGATCACCGCCGGATCACAGCTTACCTCGATATCCGAGCCGATAAATCGGAAGGCGTTGATTACGCTCCGGACATTTCCCACACCATAATCAATAATTACCAGCATATCCGAACTCGAAACACATACTTTCAAAGACGATCATAACCTGCGATCATTACGTCAGAAGCGGAAATTATACCCGGCCCCGGCCATTCTCTCAACCGCAAAGCCCGGCGGTATTTGGGGGATTTTCCTGCCAAATTCGGTCATTTATATTATGGAAATTATTAAAAAAATGAGTAATAATTGCCGTGAGAGCGCGTCTATAAAATAACAGCAGCGTTGCGGATGCGTTTGAACGATAATAATCAATCAAGGAGCGTACCATCCACAATAAAAAGGAGAGCCCATGAAACCGACCGTCAAACATTCAGCGGGATTTTTTGCGATTTGTCTCGTGTTTTCGGCCGCGGCCTTTGCCACGCCCGCGGAAAACCTGATCAGCCGCACGCCGCCACAGACCTTCTTCTTCGCAGCCACCAGCGGCATTGAGGCCCTTGCCGAACCCTTCGGGCAGACCGACCTTGGCCAAATCTGGAACGATCCGCAGGTTCAAACCTTCGTCAAGACCGTTTTGGACCAAATCAGCGAGCCGAACCTCGCAGCGGACGATTCCGGCGATATGGCCCGGATGCGGACGGCCCTGCAGCTTGCCCGCATGGCCCTGCGAAAACCCTGCCTGTTTGGCAGTCTCTATGACCCGCAGGACGCCTCCGACTTCGGGGCCTTCTATGTCCTGCTCGACGCGGGCGAGGACAAACCCCGGTACGATCAGTTCATGGAAAACGAACTGCCCTCCCTGCTGGACATCCGGCCCGAAAGCGGATATATGGGATCCGTTCCCGTTCGGCAGGCCCGGCTATGCGAAAAGACGGTCCTTTACTGGGGCTGGCAGGATACCCTGCTGATCGTCGGCATTAACGATCCGAAAGGTCTGGCCGTCAGCCGACTTCGCCGGGCCTCGGAGGCCGGGCTGCCGCCGCAGCTTGCGGGTCTGGCTGAGCATGGCGACGCTCTGGCGGTCTATTTCAATACCCCCATGCTCATGGCGGCCGTTAAAGCCGGGAGCGAACAAAAGTCACCCGGCGATTTCGCCCAGGCGGAGGCCGTTCTGCGCGAGCTGGGTATGGGGGACCTGGGGCCTGCGGCGATCCGCATCGGCTTTGAGGGGCAGAATGTCGCCGCCGAGGGGTTTGTTGAGCTTCCCGCTCCGCATACGGGCCTGCCCGCGGCCCTCTTTCCGGTCGACCGCGATCTCCTGTGCAAGGCGGACCCGAAGGCCTTTGACGTCTGTGCCTTTTCCGTCCGGCCGGACGCGGTCTATGACGCTGTGATGTCGGCCCTTAAAACGGCGGCCGGGGAGGATTTTGACGAGGTGGAGGCCCAACTGGGCAAGATCGAAAAAGAGATCGGCTTTTCGATCCGCGGCGATCTGCTGGGCAGCATGACGGGGGCCTTTGCGATATGGACAATCCCCGCGTGGACCAACCCGGAGGCCCCCAACGGGGGCGGCGGCGTCATTGCCCGCCTGAAGTCACCCGAGGCGATGCACAAGAGTCTTACCGCCCTGCAAACCCTGCTCCAGTCCAAGGTCCCGCAGGGGCAGCTTCAGATCCAGACCCAGCAGCGCGGCGGCCGCGACGTTCATATTTTTGTCTCCCCGTTTTTGAGCATGATGCAGGTCCTGCCGTGCTGGGTGATCGAGGGCGACTGCCTTGTCATTGCGTCCCATCCCGCCCTGACCGACGCCGCCTGCACGCGCGCGGCCCCGGCCGATACGACGGGCTCGTTCTGCGCGGGCGATGAATTCAGCGCGTACCGGGACTGGTACCCCGCGGGCGCCTGGACGATTACGTATTCGGATACGAAGACCCAGATGCGCCAGACGATGACCCAGCTCCAGCAGATCTGGCCGATTCTGACGATGGCGGCGTCCGAGGAGGGATTGCGGCTGCCGATGATGCTGCCCAACATCAGCTCGCATATCGAGAAGCTGGGGCCTTCCGTCAGCTATTCCCTGCTGACGCCGCGCGGGCTTGAATGCCGCTACGTGGGGCTGGGCGTGCAGAGCAACACGGACATGGCCTCGACCAGCGGCAGCGCGATGATGCTGGCGATCCTCATGCCCGCGCTGAGCAGGACCAAACAGATCTCCCAGCGCGTCGTGTCGGGGACCAACCTCAAATCCATCGGGGCGGCGGCGTACGTGTACGCCAACGATCACGACGGCCGGTTCCCGCCGGATCTGGAAACTCTGATCAGGGAAGCGGACCTGAGCCCTAAAATGCTTGAAAGCCCTTACACCAAATCCGCGCCCGGCCCGGACTATTACTATGTTTCGGGCCTGAGCGACCGGATAGAGAAGCCCGCGGAGACCCTGCTCGCCTTTGACAATCCCCGCCGCGTTCGCGACAAAATCAACGTCCTGTTTGTGGACGGCCATGTCGAGCTCATGGACCCGCCGGCCTTTGCACGGGTCCTGCGGGCCACCTATGAAGGCCTGGGCCGTCCCTTGCCCGCGGAGCTGGCCGACTATGTCGCCGAGATATCGCCCGCCGACTCGCCCGCACCCTCCCACTGATTAATTAGGGACAGCCACCTGTTTTGAGCCGGCGGAGGTCAAAAACAGGTGACTGTCCCTATTTTTGGGGGGTGATACGTTGAAAACAGGTGGCTGTCCCTGGTTTTGGGGCGTTTTTTAGGGGGCCGCGACGCTCGGATTTTATGAACAAGGGCCCCTCTCCTGCATATAAACACTTGAGAAATTCAAACTTTTTCTGTATCATTTATTCAGAAATCATTTTGGAGGTCAATCAGACAGATTTGGAAAAAGTTCGCGATCAGCTTAAAGTAGAACAGGAACGAGCCGTCCTTGTAGGGGCGTATTTATATAAAGAGAAAACCGAGGTTTCAAACGACAACCTGGCTGAGCTTCATGCGCTGGCCGAGAGCGCCGGGGCCATCGTTGTGGACCGGCTCCAGCAGAAACTCAATACCATCAATCCCTCCACCTATATCGGCAAAGGCAAGGCCGAGGCGCTGGCCGGCAAGGTCAAAAAATGGAACGCCAATGTCGTCATCTTCGACAATGACCTTACGCCGGGCCAGATCCGGGAGCTGGAGAAGGTCGTCAAGGTCAAGGTCCTCGACCGCAGCGAACTGATCCTCGATATCTTCGCCACGCGGGCGCAGACCAAGCAGGCCAAGCTCCAGGTGGAGCTGGCCCAGTTGGAATATACCTACCCGCGTCTGACCCGCATGTGGGGTCATTTGGATACGGTGGCCGGGGCGGGCGGCGGCACGGCGGCCGGGGCGGTCGGCGGCATTGGGACTCGCGGCACGGGCGAAAAGCAGCTTGAAATCGACCGCCGCCTCGTCAGCAAGCGCATCACCGCCCTCAAACGCGAGCTCGTCGAGATCGACAAGCGCAAGATGCGGGAGATCGCCGGGCGGCGGGACTTCTTCAAGGTCTGCCTCGTCGGCTACACCAATGCGGGCAAGAGCACGCTGATGAACGCCCTGACGGGCGCCGGCGTGTTCGTGGAGAACCGCCTGTTCGCCACGCTCGACACCCGCACTCGCAAGTGGGAGGTGGACGCCGCGACCGAGGTGCTCATCAGCGATACGGTCGGCTTCGTCAGCAAGCTGCCGCACCATCTCGTCGCCTCGTTCAAGGCGACGCTGGAGGAGGCGGTCAACGCGGACCTGCTGCTTCATGTCGTCGATGCCTCCAGCCCGGAGGTCTTCGAGCAGATTCGGAGCGTCAATAAGGTGCTTGAGGAGATCGGCTGCGGCAAAAAGGATGTGCTGATGGTCCTCAATAAATCGGATATCATCCGCCAGAGCGGCCTGTTCGAATCGCTCCAGACGATCTATACCGAGGCGATGCCCCTCTCGGCGCGAACGGGGCTCAACCTGGACCGGCTGGCCGAGGCGGTCGCCGGGCGGGTCCAGGGGGCTCGCGTCCATATCCGTCTCAGGAGTCCGATCGAGTCCGGCAAGCTTATCAGCTTCATGCGGACCCACGGCGAGGGGCTCCGGGAGGAGTACGACGGGCGCTATGTTCAGATGGAGGCCGTCATCGGCAAGAACCGGCTCGCCGAGCTGCGGCGGATGGGCGCCGACGCCGTCGAAGTTCTCTAATCAATGCTTGCAAATCACCCCCGACGCTGGTTTAATGGGCGTCATGTTTAAGAAGATAACGATTATCGGCGATGGGGCGATGGGAAGCGTCTGTTCGATGCTCCTGTGCGCCAACGGTGCGGACGTAACGCTCTGGGGTCACGACCGGGCCCAACTGGCCGAAATCGAGCGGCGTCGCGAAAACGTCTTTTTTCTCCCCGGCTACAAACTGCCCGAGCCGCTGCGCTTCGAGACCGACGGCGCACGCGCGACGGCCGGGGCGGAGCTGCTGGTCTGCGCGGTGCCCTGCCAATACATCCGGCGGGTGTGGACGGGGCTTCGGGATCAGACGCCTCCCCGCATTCCCATCGTCAGCGTGACCAAGGGTCTTGAACGTCAAACCCATCTTCGACCGACACAGATTCTGGCCGAGCTTCTCGGCCCGGCTCACCGTTACGCGGTGCTCTCGGGGCCGACGATTGCCGACGAGGTGGCCGCCGGGCTGCCGGCGACGGCGACGATGGCCTGCGAGGACGCCGACCTGGCCTGCCAACTGCAGGAGACCTTCAATACGCCGATGTTCCGGGTCTATACCAACGACGATCTTGTCGGCGTGGAACTGGCGGGGGCGATGAAGAACGTGATCGCGATTGCCGCCGGCTGCATCGACGGCATCGGCGCGGGCGACAACTGCAAGGCCGCCCTCGTCTGCCGCGGGCTGGCGGAGATCGAGCGTCTCGGCGTCGCGATGGGCGCCCGTCAGAAGACCTTCGCGGGCCTCAGCGGGCTGGGGGATCTGGTTACCACGTGCATCTCGCCCAAGGGCCGCAACCGCTCCTTCGGCGAACGGCTCGGCAAAGGCATGAGCGCCGAGCAGGCGATAGCCGCCACCCGCAGCGTCGTGGAGGGCGCAGCGACCTGCGAGTCGGTCGTGGAGCTGGCCGGCCGCTACGGCGTGGAGATGCCGATCTCGCAGGCCGTGTACGATGTGATCCACGGTCACAAAAGCGTCCGCGAAGGAATCGCCGATCTGATGAGCCGTTCGCTCAAGGCCGAATAGCCGTCGCGAGTTTGGACCCGTGTTCCCTCTTTTTTCCGTTCTTTTGAACGAACTTCCCTTCTTTTTTATCGGACCTGTCGCAGGGTTTTGACCGGAATTCTCGCGGCCTGGGGTCGCCGCGCTTTCAGTCGTCGGCCGCCCGGCGAATCCGGCCGTCTCCTGTCCGGGCTCTCTCGGCGGCCCCGGCTCCGGGAGCGGTGATTGAGCCTCCGATCCCTGCCGGGACATTATCGGTCGTTCGGACATCCCGCCGTTTGCCCCGGCCGTTTTGCCGTTTTCTCAAATGTTTCTTAGATTTTAGGAGGTCGTCTCCGCTGTGCCAATGGCAGCGAGGCCCGTCGGACGGGCTAATGTCAGGGGCCGATCGTGACGACCTGAGAAACGGTTCATTTTGGAATTGAACCGGATTTGGATAAAAAAATACAGGGTTTTCTTCAAGCGAGTTAAGGAAGATGCTTGGATTCGGCAAAAAAGTATGTCCCATCGGGATCGACCTGGGAAGCGGTTTTCTTCGCATGGCCCAGTTGGGCATGGACAGGAACGGCAGTCCCACGCTCCACGCGGCGGGGATCGAACCGAAGCCCGATAACATCGCCGTCGGCACCCCCGTCTGGCAGCACTGGGCGGTGGACGCCATTCGGAAGCTGTTAAAACAAAACGCCTTCACCGGGCGCACCGCCATCGCCGCGCTGCCGTCGGACGAACTGTTTATCGACCAGATCCGCCTTCCGAAATCGGCCCTGGCCAAGCTGGAGGAGACCGCCCTGCCCAAGGTACAGAAGCGTCTGCCCTTCCCCCCGGAGGAAGGCATGATCCAGTATATCGTCGCCGAACACCCCGATGACAAGAGTACGGAGGCGGAGGTGCTGGTGATGGCGGCCCCCCGTGTCCAGGTGGATCGTCACCTGGCGATCTACGACAAGGCCGGGCTGAACATTCGGTCCGTGAGCGTCTGGCCGCTGGCGATGATCAACAGCTACAGCCGCTTTTTCTGTCGCCGCAAGAATGAGCAGGATCGGGTGGTCCTGCTGATGGACGTGGGTACGAACCACTGCAATATCGTCGTCTGCCGCGGCCCGCATCTGCTGTTTGCCCGGGCCATTCCCACCGGCTTTGCCCAGTTGCAGTCGGGCGAGATGGTGGAACGGATGATCGCGGAGGTGGATGCGTGCTGCCGGTACTATGAGGGGATGCCGGGGGCTCGGCCGATCCAGCGGCTGGTCTTCCTGGCGGGCACGGCCCTGGACCGGGACGTCTGCGACAAGCTGGCCGAGTTTGCCCAGCGGATGCAGATTGCCGCCCAGATCGGCGATGTGCTCACGGCGGTTCAGGTCGATCCCGACCAGCCCCTGCCCATCGACCGGCGCAACAGCAAGGTGGACTGGGCGATGGCCTTCGGGCTGAGTCTCGACGGGTCGGACAACTGAAGCAATGAATCCTGAGAGCCAGGAGAAAGCGAAGAACCATGGCAACGATTAATTTTGTTCCGAACGATTACATACAGCAGAAGCAATCGACGCGGGCCAACTCCCTGTATCTGATCCTGCTGGCCGCGGTGCTCGGCGGCATCGGGGTGACCTTTTCGATTCTCAAGATGCGTCAGCGCTCCGTGGAGAGCGAGCTGGCGGCCCTGACCGCCCAGATGCAGCAGGCCAAGGAGCAGATCGCCCAGCTTGAGGAGCTCAAGGCCAAAAACCACACCCGCATGAAGGTGATGATGATGACGGCGGCCCTGCTCGAACCGGTTCCCCGCAGCATCCTCCTGGCGAGTCTGACGAACAACCTGCCCAGCGGGGTCTCGCTGATGGCCCTGAAGCTGGAGGAGAAGGAGACGAAGACCATCACGGCCGCCCCCGCTCCCCGTGCCAAGGGCAAGTCCGCGGCCAAAAAGTCCGCGACCGCGGAGAAGACGCCTCCTCCCGCGCCCGAGAGCGAGGTCTTCATTGAGCTGGACGGCGTCGCCCCCAGCGATATCGAGGTGGCCAGCTATATCGCCAACCTGAGCACGTCGATCCTGCTCCAGGATGTCCAGCTTATCGAGAGCCGCGAGCAGATGATCGACAAGTTCAAGTACCGCGAGTTCAAGCTCAAGGCCCGCCTGGGGCCGGACATCAAGCTGACGAAAGAGAACGTCGAACAGATTCGCAACAAGCGAAACGAAACCATATAGGGAAAGGAGCGGATATGAACAGCGGCATCCGCCATCTTATTTTCTTCGCCCTGATCGGGGCCATGATCTATATCTCGTGGGCCTGCATGATCAAGCCGGCCAACGAAAATCTCGCCCGGGAGCGGGTCCGGATGGAGACCCAGCGGGCCAAGCTCCAGGAGCTGGCGCAGGCCAAGGCCGCCTCGGAGGACCTCAACGCCAGTCTTGAGGAGATGGAGCGGGCGATCCGGGAGTTTGAGAGCAAGCTGCCCCCCAGCAGCGAAATCCACACGATGCTGGAGAACGTTACGCTCATCGCCCAGCGGCAGGGGCTGACCCCCAAGACGATCCGCGCCCTGCCCAGCAAGAACAATCGCGGCTACATCGAGCAGCCCCTTGAGATGGAGGTCCACGGCAACTTCAACTCGTACTACTCCTTCCTGCTGGAGCTGGAGCGGCTGGACCGGATCACCAAGATTCGCAAGATGGAGCTGAAGAAGAAAAACAACGCGGAAGGCCAGACGGAAGCCAAATTCGTCATGAGCATCTTCTTCCAGAATTCGCAGGTATAACCGGGAGGTTCGACTATGCTATCCTATTTGAAAGACGGCGCCCGCCCCACTTCCGAGGAAGACCGGACGACCGAATCCGGCGCCCCGGGCGGCGGGCAGGAGTTTCTGACCACTGCGCACCACGGCAAGGCCGCCCGGCAGGGCACCCTGATCCTGGCGATCCTGTTTGCCGTCGGGGCCGTTGTGGTCTGGTGGATGATTAAGAAGGTCGCCCCCGGTCCGGCGGCGGCCGCCGCGGATGACGGCGCCAAGATCGAGGAGGTGCTTTCGCAACTGAGCACTTTCCGCAAGGAGGTCAGCGGCCAGATGGACACGATGGTCAGCCGCTTCTATCAGGCCTCCGAGCTGGGGCAGATCGGCGCCAATGAGCTCAAGAAGAATCCCTTCCGGCTGGAGGTGACCGCGGGGGAGACGATCAGCCCCGAAGACCTGACCCAGGCGCGGCGGCTGATGCTCCGGGAGGAGGTCGAGCGTCAGTCGGGCAAGCTGCAGCTCTGGAGCATCACGGAACGTCCGCAGAACCCCTGCTGCATGATTAACGACACGGTGCTCTACGTCGGCGACACGATCGAGGGCTTTACGATCCGGGCGATCGAGAGCCAGCGGGTGCTGCTGGAGCAGGACGGGGTTCAGGTTGAATTGAAGATGCAGGAATAATGAAGAAATTTTTCTCAAAGACCAAGACGGACGATCGCGAGCGGTGGAGCGAGCTGGACCTGGACACCGGGCAGACCGAGCTGTCACCGGGGCTGCGGAACCTCTATTGTCCCGAGCCCAAGGCGGCCATCCGCGTGCGGGATGCGGCCCAGGTGCTCCGGGAGATGGGGGTGCTCAGCGAGGAGCAGCTTGCCTCCCTTCGGCGCGACCAGCAGGCGGGCGGCGAGGTGGAGAAGCTGCTGGGCAAGCTGGGGGTCGATCCCGACCGCATCCTCGAGGCGCGGGCCCAACTGTTCGGCCACGAGTTTAAGATCCTGACGGTCGATGACGTGGACCGCCAGGCCTTCGGCAAGCTGGAGATCGGCTACATTCGCTCCAACCGCGTACTGCCCTTCGCCCTTCGGGACAACCGGCTGGTCGTGGCGACCAGCGATCCGGCCAACGTGTTCGGCATCGACGACGTCAAGCGGCAGACGGGGATGAACGTGGACGTGGTGGTCTGTCCTGCCCGCGTGATCGACGAGCTGTGCAGCGGGCTTGACGAGAGCGAGTTCGACTACAACGTCGATGAGATCATGAGCGACATGGGCGACATCGAGCTCATCCAGGACTCCGAGGAGGAGGTCGAGGACCTCGAGAAGAGCGCCGGCGAATCGCCCGTCATCAAGTTCGTCAACTACATCCTGAGCAGCGCCCTGCGCGAGGGCGCCAGCGACATCCATATCGAACCCAAGGAGAAGTACACCAAGATCCGCTACCGCATCGACGGGGTGCTGTTCGATTCGACGCAGGCGCCCGCCAAGATGCACGCCGCCATCGTCTCGCGTCTGAAGATCATGGCGAACCTCGATATCTCCGAGCGCCGCGTGCCCCAGGACGGCAAGATCGCCGTCATCATGGGCGGGCGCGGGGTGGACCTGCGCGTCTCGGTGCTGCCCACGAGCCACGGCGAAAAGGTCGTCGTCCGGCTGCTCGACAGCAAGAGCATCCTGCTGGGGCTCGACAAGTCGGGCATGGAGCCCGACATCCTTGAGGCCTTCCAGGCCCAGATCGCCCTGCCCCACGGCATCCTGCTGGTGACGGGCCCCACGGGCAGCGGCAAGAGCACCACCCTGTATTCGGCGCTGGCCCAGATGGACAGCGACAGTCTTAACGTCTCCACGGTGGAGGACCCCGTGGAGTACAACCTGGAGTTCTGCAATCAGGTCCAAGTCAACGAGCGGGCCGGGCTGACCTTTGCGGGGGCGCTGCGGTCGCTGCTGCGGCAGGACCCCGACATCATCATGATCGGCGAGATCCGCGACATGGAGACGGCCCGCATCGCCGTGCAGGCGGCCCTGACCGGCCACCTCGTGCTCTCGACCCTCCACACGAACGATGCGCCCAGCAGCGTCTCGCGGCTGGTCAACATCGGCGTGGAGCCCTACCTGATCGCCGCCTCGCTCAACGCGGTGCTGGCCCAGCGGCTGGTGCGTCGGATCTGCCCGAACTGTTCGGAGCCCTTCACGGCCCCCGACAACCTCCGCAAGTATCTCGACGCCGCCGGCATCGCTCCCGACGCCCTGCGGCGCGGCCGCGGCTGCGACCAGTGCCGCCAGAGCGGCTACAGCGGCCGGGCGGGCATCTACGAGCTGCTCGTGGTGGACGACGACTTCCGCGAGCGGATCAACCGCGATCCCTCCGTCGACAGCATGCGGCGGGCCTTTCGCAAGAGCGGCCAGCGCAGCCTGTTCGAGGACGGGATGATCAAGGTCAAAAACGGAATCACCACCATCGACGAGATCCTGCGCGTCACGGAGGCCTGCTCGGTGCAGGAGGAGTCCTCCGGAGCCGGGATGCTGCAAGAAGCCTTAACCGGAGAGCGTCAATGATCAATGTCAAGGATATGCTGGCCCTGGCGATTCAGTCGGGGGCCTCGGACGTGCACATCAATATCGGCATGCCCCCGGTGATGCGCATCAATACGGAGCTGATCATCATGGACCTGCCCGAGGTGACCGAGGAGAACGGCATCCGGATGATCCTCGATATGGTCGGCGAGGAGAAGGCCAAGCGGCTGGACGAGAAGCGGGACCTGGACTTTTCGACGATGATCGACGACGGCAGCCGCTTCCGCGTCAACGCCCACTTCCAGAAGGAATCCATCGCGATCTCCTTCCGCGTCATTTCCAGCAAGGTGCCCCAGCTTGAGGACCTGCACCTGCCCGACATCGTGCGGGAGCTGACCGACCTGCCCCGGGGCCTGGTCCTCGTAACGGGACACACCGGCTCGGGCAAGAGCACCACGCTGGCCTCCATGATCGGCGTGCTGAACCGCAATTACAAGAAGCGCATCATCACGCTGGAGGACCCCATCGAGTACCTGCTGGAGAACAAGTCCTGCATGATCGAGCAGCGCGAGATCGGTTCGGACTGCGCCAGCTTCGCCTCGGGCCTGCGGCACGCCCTGCGTCAGGACCCCGATGTGATCCTCGTGGGTGAAATGCGCGACCTGGAGACGACCAGCTCCACCATCACGGCCGCCGAGACGGGGCACCTGGTCTTCTCCACCCTGCACACGGTCAACGCCTCGCAGACGGTCGAGCGTATCATCGACATCTACCCCTCCAGCCAGCAGAACCAGATCCGGGCGATGCTCGCCAACACGCTCCAGGCGGTCATCTCCCAGACGCTGTTTCGCCGCGTGGACAAGCCCGGCATGGTGCCCTGCACGGAGATCCTGCTGTGCACCTCGGCGGTGCGCAACTGCATCCGCGAGAACCGGGTCTATGAAATTCCCAACATCATCGAAACCTCCCGCCGCGTCGGGATGATGAGCATGGACTACAGCATTCAGCAAATGTGCCAGGCGGGCTACATCGACCGGGATGAGGCCATCCTGCGTTCGACGAACCCCGGCAAGATGGAAAAGCTGCTGGCTGAGACGCCTCCTGTCAACGTTCGCCAGGCGGCTGAAGTCCGCAAGTAAGGAGACCGCGCATGAGTTTGCTTGAGAAGCTTAACAGCGGGGCCTCGAGGGCCCAGCAGAAGACGGCCTCGCCGGCCGCACCCGCAGCTGCGAAGAAGAACGGCTTTTGCCTGGACTTCGGTCCCAGCCGCAAGGACATCCTCAACTTCACCAACCAGCTCGCCGTCATGGTGCGGGCGGGCATCAGTCTCCAGGACGCCCTCGAATCCATCGGCATGCAGATCCAGAAGCCGAAGTTTCGGGCGATCGTGCTGGACCTCAAGGTGCAGATCGAGGCAGGCAAGAGCTTCTCGCAGGCCCTGGGCAAACACGCGGATGTGTTCAGCAACCTCTACATCAACATGGTGGCGGCGGCGGAGATCTCCGGCTCCATGAGCTCCATGCTCAACCAGCTCACCGAGTACCTCGACCAGGAGGCCGAGACCCGCGGCCAGGTCGTCAGCGCGATGGTGTATCCCATCATCATCGCCGTCATGGCGATCAGCACGACCACCTTTCTGCTGACGTTCGTGCTGCCCCGGTTTTTGACCGTCTTCGCGGGCAGGGAGGACCTGCTGCCCGGCCCCACCAAGCTGATTATGCTGATCAGCACGGTCATGCGGCAGTACTGGTATATCGTCTTCCCCGCCGTCGGCGGCGTCTTTATGGGGTTCTGGTACGTGACGACCAGGACGGAGGGCGGCAAGTACTGGTGGGACAAGACCAAGCTGCACATACCCCTGCTCAGGACGCTGTGCCGCAGCCTGTATATCACCCGCAGCATGCACACGATGGGCGTGCTGACGAACGCGGGCGTGCCCATCCTCGATACGATCTCGATCACCGCCCAGATCACCGGCAACCGGCTCTACGAGGACATGTGGCACGGCGTTTACGAGGAGGTGCGTCAGGGCAAGAAGATCGCCGTCAGTCTCAGCGCCTACACCCTCATGCCCGGCAACGTGATCCAGATGATCCAGTCGGGCGAGGACAGCGGCACCCTCGGTGACGTCCTGCGGGACATCTCCGAGTTCTACGCCCGCGAACTCAAGACGGTCATCAAGGCCGTTACCAGCATGATCGAGCCCCTGATGATCGTCGTCATGGGCGTCCTGGTCGGCTTTATCGCCATGAGCATCATCCTGCCCATCTTCAAGATGTCCAGTCTGGCTACCGGTTAATGAAAGGAGACGGTCATGAAACGCCGCGGTTTGAGATCGGGGGGATTTACGCTGCTCGAAGCGCTGTTTGCCGTCGTGCTGATCGGCCTGGCGGTCGTGTCGCTGGTGGCCGCCAGCGGGGCCTTTACGATGGTCAACGGGGCGAGTCTGGAGCTGTCCACGGCGGAATTTCTCATCGAGGAGATCCGCGAGATGACCGCCGCTATGGACTATGACGTCCTGGCGGCCCTCGACGGGACGACATTCAATCCCCCCGCCGATTTTACCGGCGCGGCGATAACGGACCTGGGCGCCTATACGCAGCAGATAACGGTCCGGGGCGTCAGCCCTTCCAGTCTGACGACGCCCGATGACGACTCGGACATCCTGCGGGTGCGGGTCTCGATCCTCAAGAACGGCAAAACCGTCAGCTCCGCCGACTGGATCCGGACCCGGGAACGGTAGGCGGCGGTAAGGAACGGAGAACGACGATGCGAAGATACCGACGACAGAGCGGATTTACGATCATAGAAACCCTTATGGCGCTGGGGATTTTGGCCGTGCTGATGGCGGCCGTGGCCGTGGCCTTCGACGCGTCCGTCAAGAACTACGAGGACAACCGGGCCCTCTGCAAGGCCCTCAATACGGCGCGGGCGGCCCTGCTGCGGATCACCAACGACCTGCGGACGGCCGGGGGGACCCTCGATTACAGCGTCAGTCCCCGGCGGTACTATCCCGCCGTCGAGTCCGTGGACAACAACGACAGCGAACTGACGGTTCAGACCGTCGAAGGCAAGACCGTATGTTACCGCTACGACAGCGATTCGCGGACCCTCTACTACGATGACCTGGACAACGACGCCAGCTATGTCCTCTGCGAGAACGTGACGGCCCTGACCTTTAACGGAACCCCCTGCACCGTCACGGTGGACGGGGTTGAATATACCGATGTCCGGGGCGTGCGCATCTCCATGACGGTAACCGACGAGAACGGCGTCCTGTCCCAGACCCTCGCCGCCGCCGCCGTCGTCCGCCGCAACCTCTGACGGGCCGATCATCTCTGTGCACCGAGATCTCGACGAAACGTCCTTCGGGACAGACCGTCGGCTCGGCGTCAACGCCTCCTAAGTCCTTTGCTTATAAGAAATAACGGCCCGGTCCCCGCCAATCTCTTCTTTTTTTCTTTTGACAAGCCCCAATCCGCCGTTACAATTGTCGAGCATGGAGCCTCACAATGGGAATTTAATGAGGGACTCAAGTTGGCCAAACGGAGGTCAAAGCCGGAAAAAAGCTCGAAGAAGGAGCAAAATCTGCTTCCCGGCCGGGTATCTCTCTGCTGCTTTCATTTATTGCAGGAGGTGTGGTATGCAGCGGCCCCTTTTTCCTGCCGGGAAAGATCCGGGCCTGAAGTTTTTAATTTACACAGCATATCCGGATGGAACATTGATGCCGTTCGACATGAGCGGCAGATGGAGCGGCAATCCTTCGCATGGTTTCCCAACAAATGGCAAATAAGAAAATAGTGACATCCATTGCTTTTTATCTCCTGATTGTCTTTAGCTGCCTTGCCGGCGCCTGGGGGGCGCAAAAAGCTGCTTTTGAGAAAGAAATTGTTTTTATTGCGTATGTTGCAGTTTCCATCTATGCAATGCTTGAAATCTTTTTTTCCAACAATACCTGCATTGAAAGCAAAATTATCTTCTTGAGATGCGTTTTCCCTGTTATGGCGTTTATATGTTCTTTTGCTCTGTTGAGAACTCCGGTCAAGATGATTCTTGACAAAGAACTGGATGGCCCGGCGGAAAAATTTACTAACATAGAAACTCATATAGAGCCCAGCCATGGCGGTTATTTGGTTTCTATGAAGTTTGAAATATCAGGTGATCGGTTTACTCGTTTGATATCTAGGCTTGAGTATAAAGAAATTCCTTTAGAAAAGGTCAACTTATACGGAATAAAAACCAAGGATGCTCTAAACAACCTGCGGAAAAACGCCGGCGACATTCTCTCTTTTGCTAAAGATGAAAGCCCTGATGTTTACGGCCCGGATAACATTAAATATCTTCTATATGACACAAAAATGAAGATCGCGTATTATGAACATTTGAGTTATAAAAGCAGAGACTAAAACCGATGGCCATATTGTATCTTGATAATGGTACCATGTCATTGATCATTCAGATAGCGTCAATGTGCCTGATTGCATTTTTCAGCTTAAGCCATTTAGATGCCTTCAAGGCCTTTAAGTTTGGCTTTTACGTAATGGCGGCGGCGGCCGTAACAGGTCAGCTCTTTATTGCCGGCGGCGGAATCAGCTTCCTTCTCAGCATAATATTGTTTCCGGTTGCAGGCGGAGCAGCCGGCTTTGTCTTATCGGCATCTTGCAAATATTTCAAACGACAGAAGTTGAAACACGAAATATAGGTACAATTGGGGCCATGCAATACGGCAGATCCATGAAACAGGTCACCATTATTGCACATTGGGACCAGGCAGAGATAATTGTGCTGATTCGGCGATGGAAGCATGTTCTGATGGAATTTAATGATGGGAAAATTCGAGCAAATATTTAGACTGAAGATATTTTTTGTATCTATCTTACTGTTTGCAATCGTTGTAATTGTTTTCTTTTTGAGCTACGAACCAAAACAAACAGAAACTCTTGAATTGGCTCGGAGAATTACATCTCAATCAAAACAAAAAAATATCTTTAGTAAAATCGAAGAGTATTATGGCGAACACGAACAAGCACCCACAACGTTAAGTGAATTGGTTGGCAAGGGATATCTAAACGAAGAAGATATATTGGCTCCACCTATATTAAAAGATAGTTAGGGAATTTATTTAAATACAATCCAGAGAATTACAGTGAGCCAGATGCGGTCATTTTATCTGATATCCGCATAATCCCCAAAGGGATTAAAACCAAAATTGATGATGTAGCCATTGAAACTTATGGAGATGGTACAGTTGTTGTTCGAGTAATAAAAGAATAAGATATGAACTTGCCAAAGAGCCAAAGACCAGAAATTAGTTCAAATCTTCATTTTTCCCATAACCCCGGCGGAATTTATGTTTTTGCAGTTGGGGGTAAGCAGGGTCCTGTTTTTACGGTCCGCAAAAACTCTTTGACTTTTTCGCAAAGATGTGAACAATCAATCCCCGTTCTAAGAAAACGGGTCAGAGCTTTTTTGGTTTATGAGGAAACAGAATCCATGGCAGAGCAAAAGGCATTTACGGTAGAACTCAACGACAAACCGGAGTATCAGCGGCTGTTTCAGGCCCCCCAGAGCTGCGGCATGAAGGCCGGCCGGGTCTGGCTGGCTCCGGGGCAGGAGTGCGGTCTCCACAGCACCGAGGGCCGCGAGGAACTGCTGGTCTTCCTGGCGGGACAGGGCACGGCGGCCGTCGGCGGCGAGCGACTTTCCGTCGGCGTCGGCAAGGTCTGCTACATCCCCCCGCATACCGAGCACAACATCCTCAACACCGGCACCGATGACCTGATCTACATTTTCTGCGTCACCCCGACGGAGTAAAACCCAACACATCCTATCCGCTTCATTCGTTGAACGCCTGTAAAAGGACTTGTCTTTGAGACGGTTTTTTGCTACCTTTTGAGGGTACGTAACCGAAAGAAGACATTGACAGGAGAAACTATGAAGGTACTGCTGGTCGGAGGGGGAGGACGTGAACATACGCTGGCCTGGAAACTCAAACAATCCAAACGGTGCGAGCACCTGTATATCGCGCCGGGCAATCCGGGCACGGCCCAATACGGTACCAATGTCGATATCAGCGACACCGATATCCCGGAGCTGGTCGCCTTTGCAAAGACGAAAAAGATCGACTTTGCCGTGATCGGTCCTGAAGACCCCCTCTGCAACGGCATCGTCGATGCCCTTGAGGCCGAGGGCATTCGCACGTTCGGCCCCCGCAAAGAGGCGGCCCGGCTGGAGGGCGACAAGGCCTTTGCCAAGCAGATCATGCGGGCCAACAGCATCCCCACGGCCGAATCCCGCATCTTCACCTCGTTCCCCGACGCCAAGGCCTACATCGCCAGCCGCGACGAGCCGGTCGTGGTCAAGGCCGCCGGACTGGCCAAGGGCAAGGGCGTTTTCGTCTGCAATGACCCCGCCGACGGCATTCTCGCCGCCGAGCGGATCATGGTTGATCGCATCTTCGGCGAGGCCGGTGCGACGATCGTCGTCGAAGACAAGCTGCTCGGGCAGGAGGCCTCGATTTTGGCCTTCGTGGACGGCCGCAACATCTACGTTATGGAAAGCGCCCAGGACCACAAGCCCATCGGCGACGGCGACACGGGCGACAACACCGGCGGCATGGGCGCCTACTGCCCCGCCCCCCTCATCACCCATCAGCTCATGGATCAGATCATCCGCGAGGTGCTCGTGCCCGTCGTGGACGGCATGAACCGCAACGAGACCCCCTATCAGGGCGTCCTCTACGCGGGCATGATGATTACCCAGGGCGGCCCGCGGGTGCTGGAGTTCAACGTTCGCTTCGGCGACCCCGAGACGCAGCCCCTCCTCATGCGGATGAAGAGCGACCTGCTGGAGATCATGGAGGCGGTGCGCGATCAGCGGCTCGAAGACGTGATGATCCGGTGGGACCCGCGTCCGGCGGTCTGCGTCGTCATGGCCTCGGGCGGCTACCCCGGCAACTACGAAAAGGGCAAGGTTATCACGGGCCTTCAGGAGGCCGGCGCCCTGCCCGATGTGATGGTCTTCCATGCGGGCACAGAGGAACAGGAGGGCAAGATTGTTACCGCGGGCGGACGCGTCCTGGGCGTGACGGCCCTGGGCAATACGATTGCCGACGCCAAGGCCCGCGCCTACGAGGCCGTCGAGAAGATCCACTTTGAAAAGGCCGTGTACCGGCACGACATCGCCGACAAGGCCCTCCGGCGATAGCCCGCCGGCGCCGGATTAAAGGAGACCTGCGGGACGGACATGAGAACACAGGTTCAAATCGAGCAGCGGCGCCGGCTCACTCGAAAGCGCCGGCTCGCGCGTCTTGGCCGGATGCTGGCGGCGGCGGCCGTCTTACTGACGGGCGGATGGATCGCCCTCGGCTGGCTGCTGGAGCCGATGGCCCTGCGGCAGATCCGGGAACGGCTCGGCGGCGAGGTGTACCTCGACAGCGCCCGCTGGATCTTTCCGGGGCAGATTCGGCTCACGGGCCTGCAACTGGCCGCCGACGAGGAGACGCTGGCGAAAAACCCGCTGACCCGCATCGAGCAAATCGACTGTCGCCTCTCCCTGCGCGACCTGCTCCGATTCCGGGTCCGCATCCTGACCGTGACGCTGACGAAGGCCCGGTTTTTCTTCGAATACGATTTTGACCGGCGTCGATGGAACATCTTCGACCTCCGGTTTGTCAGCGGCGAAGGCACGGGCGGGCAGATCCCCATTGTGTACCTCCGCGAGGGCGTCCTCGAGGTCGCCGCCCGCCGGGGCGACCGGGCGGAATCGCTGACCGCCGTCGGTCTCGAAGGGCAGTTCGTCTCGTATCGCCAGGGCGGCGAATACCGCTTTCGGCTCAAGACGGCGGAGCACCTGGCCTTCGCCGACAGCGGCATTGAGGGCGTCTGGCGCAGGGGCAAAGGAGAGGGGCAGATCACGCTTGACGGCAATATTCAAATGCCCCGGTCGCAGATCTACGGCAATGCATGGGACGTGCGGGACATCCGCCTGGATTGCGAATATTCCCCGCAGAAGACGCAGCTCAACGAGCTCTCCTTCGCTTTGGGCGAGGGGCAGGCGCTGCTCCGGGGCACGATGTTTCACGAAGATACGCCCGAGCCGCTCCGCCTGGAGGTCCGCTTCGAGAACGCCGCCTTCGGTCCGGACTTCCGGAAGGATACGATCGTTTACAGCCGTTCGCTGATGGAAGTGCTCGATCCCCAGCTTGTCCAATTCCTTAACCGCTACTCGCCGATCGGCCGGGCCGACCTCCACGTACAGATCGCCGGCCGCCTGTCCGATCTGGCCCGCAGCCGCGTCGAGGGACACCTCGACTGCCGCGATGTAACCATCACCGACCGATACCTGCCCTATGCCCTGGAGCACCTGACGGGCCGAATCCTCCTGCAGGGGAGGAACTTTGTCCTCGAGAACCTCAGGGCCCGCCACGGCGAGGCCGAGTTCACCATCCGCGGCCGCATGGAGACCACTCCCGCCGGGGCCGTGGTCCGCTCCCATATCGTCGGCGCCAACCTGTCGCTGGATCAGGACCTTTACCGCTCCCTCGACCCGGCCTACAAGCAACTCTGGTTTGCCTTTGCCCCCTCGGGCCGGATCAATATCGATTACGAGTTTCACGACTCGCCCCCGGAGGAGAAGCTCAGGGTCGATCTCCTCGGCGTCCGGGCCGTCTTTGACCGGTTTCCCTACCCGCTGGAGAACCTGACCGGCGCGCTGCGGATCGAGGGCGGGCGGATCGAGTTTGAAAACGTCGCCGGCGTCGGACCCGAGGATCGCCGCATCGAGATCAACGGGTATCTCGAAAATCAGGCCGAGCCCGACTTCGACTTTCGTCTGACCGCCGAAAACATCCCCATCGACCAAACCCTGCGCGAGGCCTTTCCCAAGTCCCAGCGAAAGATGCTCGAACAGTTCGACCTCACCGGCAAAGCCGATGTGCAGATGCGGCTGGTGGATACGGAGCGTCCCGACCGCGAGGCCGAGATCACCGGCACGCTCCGGCTCGTCGCCGATTCGGTCGTCTGGAAGCCCTTCCCGCTGCCGCTGACCGGCGTTACGCTCAACGCGTCCTTTGATTCGGACCGGCTGGACGCCTCGGTTCCCGCCGCCTCCTGCGGCAGCGGTTTTGTCGAGGCCGTCTCCACCCTCTATTTCCCCGACCGCCCGGATGCCCCGCAGGGCACGATTCACCTGAAGGCACGGGGCCTGCCGCTGGATGAGACCTTCTGGAACGCCGCCGCCCCCCATCTTCGCTCGCAGTCGTTGTGGGCGGCGCTTCGGGCCGACGGCACGGCGGACCTGGACGGCGAACTGTCGCTGCCGTCGCCGCAGGAGACCGCGCGGTTCGTCATCAAGCTCAACGGCAACCGCCTGCGTCCGGCGGATGCATTGTGGGTCAGCGGTCCCGCCACCGGCACGGTTCGGTATGAGGGGTCCAGGGTCCTGCTCGAAAACGTCTCCATCCCCGATCTGCCGGTCGATGCCCGCCTGACGAACCTGCTGCCCGATCCCCTGCGGTCCTCGCTGGCGGCGTTGGACGCCTCCGGCCGAATGGACCTTACGATCCATCACGGGCAGTTTGAGACCGATCCCGAGGAGCGTCTGAGGGCGTCGGCCGACGGGGCCATCGGCTTTCAGTCGCTGCGCCTGCCTTCGCTGAAGATCGACGATCTCTTCGGGCTTATCTCCGGCCGGCTGGACTACGACGGCGAAGGGGGAATCCCCGAGGGCCGCGGCAGGGTCGATATCGTCCAGGCCCGTCTGCTGGAGCGGCCGATCTCCGACTTCTCCGGCGCATGGGGCTGCGACCCCAACAGCCGGCAGGTTTATCTGCCTGACTTTTCGGCCCGCTGCTGCGGGGGCCGTCTTTCCGGCAGCGCAATCGCCGACTTCGCCGATTCCTTCGGTCCCGGCCGCTGGCAGATAAAGACCTCGTTTGACCGGCTCCTCATCCACCCGCTTCTCCAGGCCGGCCGCAAGGAGGAACTGAAAAACCGCGACGCCGAGGGATTCCTTGACGGCTACCTGGCGATGAAGGGGCCCTTCGGCGATCTGCACCAGGCCGCCGGACAGCTCCAGTTCAAGGCAAGCGAGCTGAAGATCCAGTCCGAAACCACCCTCGGCAGGGCCATGACCCTGATGGGACTTCAGAAACCGACCGACTACGTCTTTGAGGAGATGAACGCCGAGGCCGACCTGAAGGAGGGCATCCTGTACAGCCCCCGCATCCTGCTGACGGGCAAAAACGCCGTCTTCCAGGGGACGGGGCATGTCGATCTTGAAAAGAAGGCGATCCATGCCAACCTGACGGCGTTCGGCCGACGGGCCGGCCGGAAGCCCACCCTCCTCAATACGCTGGCCGAAAACTTCGGCGCTGCCATTGCCCGCGTCGAAATCTCCGGCGACCTCGAAAACCCCATCGTCCGCAAGATTCCCCTGCCCCTGTTCCAGGTTCCCCTCGAACTGCTCGGCGAGGCGCTTGAAAAGAAAGAAGGGGGAAATCAATAAGGATGAGCCATCCTGAAGGATGCAGAGGCCAAACTTACCGTCCGGCCAGGAGGATGATCGACAGGCCCGCAAAGAGCAGGATCGAGGCAACCAGACGCAGCCGATAGACACGGTCGCTCTGGCGCTCGATGGGAAACTTCATCAGGCGATTGAGGACATAGCCGACCCCCAGGGCCACAAAGCCCCGCGCGGCAAGGATGATGTTGGGGATCGTAACGAGGCCGGAAAGACGGATCGCGACGAAGAACAGGGCGATGCCGCCGGCCAGCAGCGGGCTGCACACGCGATAGCGAAGCTGAACCTTGATCGCCACGGAGTAAACGCCCATCAGAGCCGCACTGGCAAGGGCGAACCAGATATAAAGCGGTATCGTCATCGTTTTCGCCTTCTGAAATCGAAACCCCGAGCATAGACCCCCCGGCCGGGCTTGTCAAGCGGACAGCGGAGAATCCGCTTGCCTTGGCCGCCGGACGGGGGTAAAATCAGGACGAAATCCGGTTATGAAAGGAGGTACTATGACTGACGACGCAAAAGAAACAGAGCAAACGGATTCTCCGTGGAGCGTCTGGGCCATAGGGGCTTCTCTCGGCTTCATCTCCTGGTTTTTGCTTGTTCTGATTATAGCTTTGTCCAATATCCACATGGGATGGTCCGGGATCACCATCTTCATCCTGCCGTGTATGGTCTTTCTCTCCAGTTTGATCGCCCTGATCAGTATCGAACGGGCGCATAGGCGGCTCCGGGGCGAATGGGTGTCCTGCGTCATCCTTCTGTTCAGCGGCTTTTTCATCTATGTTTCCTTCCATGTCACCCGGTTCGGCAGCCGGGTGGTCTGCGGGACGAATGTAAAGGGGTTGGGCAATGCGCTGCAGGTTTACGGCAGTGACCATGATGGGAATTTCCCCGGTGAAAACTGGTGTGATGCGCTGATCCTCGAATGCGACGTCAGTCCGCACTCGTTCATCTGTCCGCAGTCGGAGGCCGTCGAGGGAGAATCCTGCTATGCTTTGAACCGATATGTATTGCAGTGGGGAGATCTCGCCCCTTCCAGGACCGTTGCCCTTTTTGAGACCCAGCTCGGCCGGGGCGAGGGTCGGCGAACATTACCGATCCGCCAACGCGAGAGCTTTCAAACGAACGAGCTGATGCGGGAATGGATGACCGGAGATGAGAAGGTTTACCCCGAGCGATGGAATCAGGTCGGCGGGCCGGAGGATCTTTCCATCGGGTATCACGGAAGCGCGGGGTGCAACATTTTGTTTGCCGACGGGCGATCAGAGTTCGTTAGAACAGAGGATCTGCCCGATTTGCGATGGGACCCAAAGGACGATTCCATCCGCTGGACCCGAGACATGCTGCCGGAAAACGACGAGCGGGAGTTGACCCGATGGGAGCGGGCCGAGGTAAGGCGGCGGAATTTTGATGCCTTCCGGGCCGCATGGAGGGATCGGGTTACCGACGCACTGTTCATCGCCCTGCCCTCATGTCGCTGGCGGGCATCCTCGTCCTGCCGGGGGGCCGGATGAAAGGGTTTGCGCTGCTGCTGGCCGTCGTGTCGTCGGCTGCCGGGGTCATGGGAACTCTCGCGGCGGCGGAAGAGCTTTATTATCTTCGGGATTTTTCTATGACCGGCTGGAAGATCGGGACGGCCTGGGGTCTGCTCGGGGCAGCGGCGTACGCGGCGGTCCTGGCCGGGAAAGTGCGTCGCGGGGAGTTTGTGCCGTGGATCGGCCGTCGGCGACGAATCCGAACCGACCTGCTCTGGGCCGCCGCCGTCGGCCTGTTCTGTTCGATGGGGGTGCATCTGACACTCTGGTTTAACAGCAACGGAGGCATCCATACCGTGCTGCACGGCCTTTACTGGGGCCTGGCCGGAGGAATTGCCGTTGGCCTGATCGCCCGCATCATCCTGACCTCTCTGCTCGCAGAGTCGCTAACGGATCAGGAACCCAATGAGGATAACGTATGACGGAAGAAAACATTAAGACCGAAGGAAATGAGATGCAGGAGCCGCCGGGCGAGGGTACCATCAGGGGGAGACTGAGTTGCGAAAGGCGGGATATGGCGGATGAGATAAAGGAAATGGATTCGAACGGAACGACAGGAAACCCCGATGCCGCTGCAAAGGTCGAGACCGGGGAAGAATCGTCAAAAGCCGGGTCAGTAAGCAGTTCCCTGCCATTGATTATTTTGCCAATCCTGTTAATTGCTTCAATCGGTGTGTCCATCGCCGGTTTAGGCCAGGCGCTTGACAAGGTGTTTGTATTGGGAGGCGAAGGGGCCTACTTTGTTAAGCACCTCGAATACGGTTTTGAAGCGTATTTTTCTCAACACAAGCGGTACCCGGAAGTCGCCGCCTGGTGCGATGCTTTGAAGCAGGATCCGGAATCGTCCGATTATTTCCGGTATGAGTCGGAATGTGAGTTTGCCGTCAATCAGCACCTGTCCGAGGCGGAAGGTCAAGTTCCGGCGGATATGGTGGTGTTGTTCGATGCCCCGCCGGGATGGAACCAGTCGGGAGGGCCGGAGTTGGCTCGGGGGTACAAAGGTTCCGTCTATGCGCGGGTAATCACCGGGGACTGGACCTTTCAAACGGTCCACATCGCGGACGTGCCGTATCTTCGCTGGAGGCCTCAGGACAGCGGCGTGATTCCTATGGTCAACAGAACAAAACCGTGCGCCCTTATGGCAAGCGGAATCGTGTGTTTCGCGACCGTGGCTCTGATCACACTTCGCAAGCAGATCAAGGCCTATCCCCTGTTTACCCTGATCCTTGGCCTGCTCTCTATTGGCGCGGGGGTGTTCTGGGGAGGTTGGTCGGAATCGATGTATGCGCTGGCTGAAAACAAACACCTTGGCGAGATGGCCGGCGGCGCGGCGGGATTGCTGACTGGACTGTGTTTTGCCGCGGTGTTAGGAAAGCGGGCTGAAAGGATTGGTCCGCAGGCAGGCCTCGTCGGCTTCGGCGGGTTGATCGGTACGATCTTCGGCCTGCTCTGCTCGTGCGCCGTTCACGGTTTTCTGACGATCGCCTATCGTGAGACCGGCTTTGTGAATATGGCCGCCGGCGCCGCTTTCGGCGCATGGACCGGTGTCATCCTCGGCTGGATCGCGGCGGCCGTCATGGGCCGGATGCGGCGGAGGGCCGCTGCGGTCAGGGAAGCGGTCAGGGAGGGAGCGGCGTCATGAAGGACGGTCCGGCCTATTGGGATTTTGTTTTTGGGCTGGCGCTGGCGGCTGGCGGGGTCGGCACGGCCCTGGGAATCCTGACGGACGAAGGTTATTTCTTAAACGATCAGAGCGGCGACGGCTGGATCGCCGGACTCTTCCTGGGCCTGCTGACGGGGGTCGGGTACGGATTCTGGATGCTGCGGAAGGATCGCGAGGAAGAACCGACAACCGCTTACAGCGCGGTCTCCGGCATCGTCTCAGGCCTGTTGTGCTCTCTGCTGACTCAAATCGTGCTGATGATCGGCTATCAGGACGTGAGTCTCTGGAGCATCTGGGTCGGGGCCCTGTTCGGCGCCGAGGCGGGCGGCTTTCTCGGGCTTGCCGGCGGCCTGATCCTCAAATCCCGCCGGCTCTCGGAGGCCGAGGCAGAGGAGCTCATCCATGCGGCTTCGTGAACGGGTCCTGATCGGGCAGACGTTTCTGCGCTGCCTGGGACGCCTGCCGCTGCGGCACCTGCTTTATATGGCGCGGTGTATGCGGTGGGAGCGGCCGCACCTGCACAACGGGCGGCTGTATGTCAATACGTTCTTTCCGCCCCTGCCGTCGGCGGCCTTTGAGCGGTTTCTCGCATCGGTAATCGCCGGCCGCCGCGTGCCCTACTCCACATACCTCGCCGTAACGGACGTCTGCCCGTACCGCTGCGGCCATTGCAGCTACGGCCTCCACACGCCCGGCCGACTGGATACGCCCCGGATGCTCGACCTCATCCGCCAAATCGCCGCGCTGGGTACGGTAACGCTGGGCCTGACGGGCGGCGAACCGCTGCTGCGCGAGGAGCTGGAGGACCTGGTCAGCGAGGCCGCGCAGGCGGGCTGCGAGACGATCCTCTTTACGACGGGCCATACCCTCACGCCGGGACGGGCCGCCCTGCTGGCGTCGTCGGGCCTGAGCGTCATGATGATCGGCATGGAATCGGACGACCCGGCGGAGCACGATGCGATTCGCGGGGCGGCGGGTTCATTTGCCGAGGGGGCGAGAGCCGTCGAGCTGTCGCTGGAGGCGGGACTCTACACGGCGATCTCCACGGTGGCCACCCGCGAGAAGGCAAGAAACCGCGTCATCGGACGAATGGCCCGCATGGCCAGGCGCATGGGCGTGCACGAGTTTCGCATCCTCGAACCCGCCCCGACGGGGCGACTGCTCGGCGGCGAGGACGTAACCCTCACCGAGGTCCAGTCGCAGCAGCTTGCCGACTTTCATAAGCAGTGGAACCGTCGCGGCGACGGGCCCGCCGTCTGCGCCTTTTCGCATCTCGAATCGGACGCGATGTTCGGCTGCGGCGCAGGCTGGCACCACCTGTTCATCGACGCGGCGGGCAACGTGTGCCCGTGCGACCTGACGCCGCTGTCCTTCGGCAGTGTGCTCGATGAGCCGCTGGAAGCCATCTGGCGGCGGATGGGCGAGGTCTTCGGCCGGCCCCGGCGGGGGTGCGTGATGAAGGAACTCGGCGGCGAGATTTACCGCACCGCCCGCGGCGCCCCCCTGCCGCTTGAACCCGACCAAAGTCTGCCGCTGTGCAGGACGCTGCACCCCACGGACCTGCCGACCATCTACCGTAATCTCTTTGCAGGCCGAAGCCCTACAGGCCCGGCCGCTCCGGAAAAATCAGCAGGTCCAGCAGAGAGCCGACAGTGATGAGGATGACCTGGGCATAGACGCAGCGAATGGCGGCAAGAGGGCCGCCGCGCAGGGCGGGGATCGTCAGCAGCACGGCCGCCGACGCAAAGAGCAGATACACCCATTTGCACAGGCCCAGGACCCACGGCAGGGGCATCAGGGCCGCCGCGATGATAAGGATCGCGCGGGCCGCGGCAAGGAACGCCGGATGTCCGCTCAGGTTCGCCAGTCCCCCGCCGCCCGCCGCCCTGTCGCCGTGAACATCGCGAACATCCTTGAACATCTCGTAGGCCAGCGCGGTCAGGAAGAACCAGACGGAGAAGACAGCCAGCGACCGGAGCCGCGGGCCTGCGACGGGGACGGCAATCGCAAACGCCAGCGGGTAAAGCGATGCGGCCAGAACCGCCGCGAGCAGGTCCTTCAGGAGGCCCAGCCGCTTGGAGTATCGGTCATAGACGATCAGCCCCGCCATCACCGGGATCACGCCGGCGGCGAACGCGGGCGTTACCTGCACGCTCAGGACCACGGCGGCCGCAAACAGCAGGACCGCAAACATGGAGGCGTCTTTGCGCGAGACCCGCCCCGCCGCTATGGGCCGCTGCGGGTGGTTGATGCGGTCGGTCGCCGCGTCGCAAACATCGTTGAGGACCATGGCCCCCGAGATCAGGCACAGCATCGAGGCGAACGCCCACGCTGCCCGGTCCCATACGCCCGCAAATCGCCCCGCCCGCACATAGGCGAGGATGACCGGCAGCCCCGCCGCGAGCGTCAGGGAGTAGTGCAGACGCATCAGCTTGAGCAGGTCGGCGATCACTTTTGCGCGATCCCCGCCAGCCAGCGATGCGTGATCGGTATGCCGTCGCGCCCGCGATACCTGTGTTCGATGATCTCGGCGAAGCGGGCAAAGACGGCCTCGCGGTCGGACTCGTCGGCGGCAAACTCGAAGCCCGCCGCCGCGCCGGTAGCCGTGAGGCGTTCGATGGCCGCCCGGCCGGATGCCGCCGTACAGGTTCGGCGGCCGCCGTCGCGCCACAGCGGCCGCAGACCCAGCAGGCGAAAGTACGCCGCGAGCTGGCGCGGGCCGGTGAGAAAGCGGAAGCGCATAAGGTTTTGCAGCTTGTCAGGCTGCTCGGCGAAGGTCAGAAAGGAGCAGCCGAGGATCTCGCGCAGTGAAAAGAGCGAGTTGTCGATGACGGCGACTTTGCCGCCGGGACGCAGGACTCGCCTGATTTGGCGAAGGACGGCCCACGGCCGCGAGTAGCCCAGGCCCCAGCAGCATGTTACCGTCTCCAGCGAGGACGACGCCTGCTCCCGCAGCCAGTCGAGGATGTCCGCCTGCACAAACTCGCACTGCGGATAGTTTGCCCGGGCCTGTTGGAGCATTCCGGGGGATCGGTCCACGCCGACGACGCGCCCGGCGGTTTGGGCCGCCAGCAGACCCGCGGCAAAGCCCGAGCCGCAGGTCAGGTCCGCCGCCGGGCCCGGTGCGGGGGCCAGCCGCTCGATCATCGCCGCCGTCAGGTCGCGCATGTGGCTGGTCCAGGCGGCGTCGTAGCCGGGGCTGATGCGGTCGTAGCTTTGCGTCACCAGCGACGGGCAGTCGGCGGGCCGGAAAAACCAGAGCGAGACCAGCCGCCGGGCCATCCGAAAATAATGCCTGCGGGGTCTTGAATCCATGTCGATCTATTATAGCCCAGACCGGAGAATCCGCAATCGTTCGACCGGAGAGCGGCAAAGCCCAGGACAGGTATGACGGGGGAGACTATGCCGAATCGGGGTCCGGCATGACGGACGGGGGTGTCAGACGGCGAAAACAGGTGACTGTCCCGAATTTTGAGATCCCTTTATTTTTTCTCCTTTATTTTTTTCTGTACAATTTCCATCGCGGGTTTTTCGGGATTGTCTTTGGCTCCCTTTTCCGCCGGCAGTTTAACAATATCCGTATGGCCGAAATGCGCCGCAACGAACAGGGCCGTATCTCCATCGGAGTCTCGGGCGTTGAGATAAGCTCCCTGTTTCAAAAGGGCCTTCACCTCCTCCATGTCACCGTTTGCTGAGTGACGGATCAAGAGGGCTTCTTATTCTCCGCCATGGGGTGCCAATAAACCCCATATACAGTTTATGATTTCGGATGTTCGATTGACAAAATTGCGTAACATAGATTGATATTTTCCATTAAAACGATTAAAAGCCGAGATTGGCACCTTGGCACATCGACAATTTTACAAAATTCACGGCAGACGGGTCAAGAAAATTTCCATTCTCTGCTGCACTTCCTGAATTCCAGCAGCCTACCGGTTTCGCCCTGGATTCCGGGTCAAGCCCGGAATGACAAAGCCGGCATGAGAGCGGAGTGGGGCTGGGGATTTATGAAAAAGATGGAAGCTGGGTAATTTCGGGGCGTTGCTTTTTGGAAAAACGGCCGATAGAATAAGGGCATTGAAAGGGATTTCATATGACGTTTACGGAGTTACTGGCCCGGGTGGGGGCCCAAAACAGGGCCCTGCGGGTGTGCAGCGATTCACGGATGGTCCAGCCGGGGGATGTATTTGTCGCCGTCGCGGGCACAAAGGCCGACGGCCACAGCTTTATCCCGCAGGCCCTGGCGCAGGGGGCCAAATTCATCGTTACGCAAAAGCCCTTCACCGCTTCCGACGCATCCGTCCGGGTCGTCCCGGTGCAGGATGCGGTTGAGGCCCTGGGCCGGCTGGCACAGGCGATGTACGGCTATCCCAACTCCAAACTCACCAACCTCGCCGTCACCGGCACCAACGGCAAGACGACCGTCGCCTACCTCGTCCGCTCGGTGATGAAACATGCCGGCCGCAAGTGCGGCCTGCTCGGGACGGTCGAGTACGACACGGGCTCTGAGGTAACCGACTCGTCCCTGACGACGCCGGACCCGCTGAAAATCGCCGAGTTGTCGAGAAAAATGGTCGATAACGGCTGCGAGTACGCCGTCATGGAGGCCAGCAGCCACGCCCTAGAGCAAAAACGGCTGGAGGGGGTCTCCTTTACGGCGGCGGCGTTTACCAACCTGACGGGCGACCATCTGGACTACCACCGGACGGAGGAAAATTACCTCGAGGCCAAGGCCCGGCTCTTTGAGGGACTGCCGGTCCACGGCATCGCCGTCCTCAACCAGGAATCGGACGCGGCCCGGCAGATCGGCGAGTGGATCGACCGGCGGATTTTGTGGTACGGGATCGACTGCGAGGGGACGGACGTGGAGGCGAAGATCCACTCGATGGATGCGATGGGTAGCGTGTTCTCGCTGATCTTCAACAACATCATGGAAAAGGTGCGAACGCCGCTGTGCGGGATTCACAATATCCAGAACCATCTGGCGGCGGCGGGGCTGTGCCTGGCGGCGGGACTGGACCTGACGCAGGTGGCGCAGGGGCTCTCGGCGCTGGAGCGAGTGCCGGGGCGGCTGGAGGCGGTGCGCTCGACGGCGGCGGACCGCGCGGGCATCCGCGTCTTCGTCGATTACGCCCATACCGACGATGCGCTGGTGAACGTGCTTTCGACGCTGCGGACGCTGTGCCCGGGGCGGCTGATTGCCGTCTTCGGCTGCGGCGGCGACCGCGACCGCACCAAGCGCCCGCGAATGGCCCAGGCGGTCGAGCGGCTGGCCGACGAGGTGATCGTTACCAGCGACAACCCCCGCACGGAGGACCCGGAGGCGATCATCCGCGAGATCTGCTCGGGCTTTTCGTTCCCGGACGCCCCGACGCTGCATGTGGAGGCGGACCGGGCGAAGGCGATCCGTGAGGCGATCCGGCTGGCCCGCCGGGGCGATTTGATCCTCGTCGCGGGCAAGGGGCATGAGAACTACCAGATCATCGGCAGGGTCAAGCGGCACTTCAGCGACTATGAAGAGATCCTCAGCGCCGCCGAGGAGATCCTCTGATATCAGGCGTAAAGGGGTACAAGTAATCGGCAACAGATAGCTGAATTTTTACGAATTATGAAACTATGATTTCGATTTCGCTTGAACAATTGGCGCAGATTCTTGGCCGGCCCGCCGGGACGGGGGCAGCGGACGTCCGAATCGCCGGCGTGACCATCGACTCGCGGGGCGATAACCGGCGGCGGTGCTTTTTCGCAATTCGCGGCGAGCGGTTTGACGGGCACGACTTTGTCGCGCAGGCGGCGGTGCAGGGCGCCCTCTGCGCGGTCGTCGAGCGGGAGGTCGAGAGCCCGATCCCGCTGATCCGCGTCGAGGATACGGTCGAGGCGCTGGGGCGGCTGGCGGCCTGGCACCGGGGCCGGCTCTCGGCCCGGGTCGTCGCGATCACCGGCTCGGCGGGCAAGACCACGACCCGCCACCTCCTTCACCAGGTGCTCAGTACAACATACCGCTGCTTCCAGGCCCGCAAGAGCTTTAACAATCATATCGGCGTGCCGCTGACGCTGCTGGAGGCGGGCGCGGAGGACGAGGTGCTGCTGGTCGAGCTGGGCAGCAATCACCCCGGCGAGATCGCCCCGCTGGCGCGGATGGTCCGGCCGGACATCGCCGTGATCACGCATGTTGCGCCGGTTCATCTTGAGGGCTTCGGCTCGGTCGAGGCGATCATCCGCGAGAAGGCGTCCATCGCCCAGGGGCTGGGGGACGGCGGGCGGCTGATCGTCAGCGGCGACTGCGACGGCCTGGCCGACTGGGTCCGCTCGCATTCTCCGGTCCCGCTGACGACCGTCGGCCTGTCGGAGGGCTGCGATGTGAGGGCGCAGGCCATGCAGTGCGGCGGAACCCGCGGTCAGCTGATCATCGACGGACAGACCATCGACGTGCCGCTGGCGGGACGCGCTGCGCTGCAGAACGTGCTGACCGTTTGGTCGGTTTGCCGATTTTTCGGTTTTGCGTTATCGGACTTTGCCGAGGCGGTTGGGACGCTGACCCCCGCCGCCCTGCGGATGGAGATCCGCGATATCGGACCTTTAACGGTGCTGGCGGACTGCTACAACGCCAACCCGGCCTCGATGACCAATGCCCTGGAGTGCCTGGCGCAGCTCGGCGGCGAACAGAAGCGGCGAACCGTGTTCATCGCCTCGGACATGGCCGAGCTGGGCGAGACGAGCGAGACGCTGCACCGCCAGGTCGGTCGGGTCGCGGCCTGGTGCGGCGTGGACCTGATCCTGGTTACCGGACGTTACGCCGACGCCCTGCTGGCCGGGGCACAAACGCCCGATAACGCAAACGCGAAAAAACCGCAAACGCGCACTTTCGGCAGCGTCGAGGACCTGTGCAATAATCTCGACTCATTGCTGGCCCCTGCCGATATAGTACTGGTAAAGGCCTCGCGGTCGGCCCGGCTGGAGCGCGTCGTCAAGCGGCTCGAGATGCTTTACAATACGAACGACCGATAAAAAGCTTTTGGCCCGTGAAAGCACGGCCGTGCGGCGACGGAATTGACATACGGTTAACATCTTGCATAAACGGTTTGGATGTTGAGATAAAAATTGCTGTATCACCTGCTGGATCACTGGAAGGAAGCGTTTACCTATCGGGTCGGCTTCTATGCCTACGAGGACGTGATGTTCCGCGCCATCATGGCGGCCCTGACGAGCTTCCTGATCGCCTTTTTGACGGGTCCCCGCGTCATCCGGATGCTCATGCGGCTCAAGATCGGCGACCGTCCGGAGTTCCACCATGCCGCCCTCAACGAACTGATGAAGGAGCGGGCCAACACGCCGACGATGGGCGGGATCATCATGCTGGCGGCGATCATCGCCGGCACCCTGCTGTGGGCGCAGCTTACCAACCCGTTCATTCACAAGGCCCTTTTCATCGTCATCTGGTTCGGCGGCATCGGCGGCGCGGATGACTGGCTCAAGCTCACCAGCAAGAGCCGCCACCGCAGCCGCGACGGCCTGGTGCCGTGGGAGAAGCTCATCTTCCAGTTCGCCGGGGCGGTCCTCGTGGCGGTCTTTCTCTACTCGGACTTCCACAACATCGAGGATGCCCGGCGGTTCTGGCTGCCCTTCTACAAGCACGGCATTCCGCTGGCGTGGTGGATGTTCGCCATCCTCACGGTGATCTACATCTCGGCGACGAGCAACGCCGTCAACCTGACCGACGGCATGGACGGGCTGGCCTCGGGGTGCCTAGGCATCGTGTCCATCGTGCTGGTGCTGCTGTGCTACATCGCCTCGGAAGCGATGAGCGGCCGCAGCGGCTCGACGCTCTGGGCCAGCTATCTGCTGCTGCCGCACATCCCCCACGCGGGCGAGCTGTGTATCTTTTACGGCTCGATCACCGGGGCGATCCTCGGCTTTCTGTGGTACAACTGCCACCCGGCCCAGGTCTTCATGGGCGACGTCGGTTCGCTGCCGCTGGGGGCGGCGATGGGCTACGGCGCGATCGTTACCCGCAACGAGATCCTGCTGCTGGTCATCGGCGGCGTGTTCATGATGGAGCTGTTCAGCGTGATCCTCCAGGTGGGCTACTTCAAGTACACCGGCGGCAAACGCATCTTCCGCTGCGCCCCCATCCATCACCACTTCCACCTAGCCGGCTGGTCCGAACCCCAGGTCGTCGTGCGATTCTGGCTCCTGTGCATCGCCTTCGCCGTCCTCGCCCTGGCCACGCTCAAAATCCGGTAAATCAAAACGGATCTGAATAACAGACAATCTTTTAAAAAAAGTTGAACCGGACCGGTCTAAAGTGTATATTATAAGTGTACACTTAAAGAAAGGAAAACAGGATGAAAGCATCCATTTTAGATCTTCGCAGGCACATGAGCCGGATTCTGCGAGCTTTGGACCGCAACGAGGAAGTGGTGCTGACCTATCGGGGGCAGGAGAAGGCAACGATTGTCCCTCGACGGCAGGAGGAAAAGCGGGAAACCAAGTCACACCCCGCTTTCGGACTATGGGCCGGGCGCAAGGATATGGAGGATGTGGATCAGACGGTCCGACAGCTCCGAAAGGGACGCATGAATGCTGTTTGACACGGATGTACTGATCGGGTACCTGCGGGGCCATGAAAAAGCGGCGGAGTGCCTGGAAAAGGATGCCGAGCGATGCCTGTCGGTCATCAGCTACATGGAGCTCCTGCAGGGGGCAAGGAACAAGCAGGAAATCCGGGTCATCCGGTCGTTTTTGAAGGAGTTCAACTTTCGAATGCTGCCGGCAACGGAGAATATCGGGCATCGGGCATCCGTATATATGGAAGAATATTGCCTGAAGGTGGAAATGTGTGTCGCCGATGCCCTGCTGGCGGCAACCGCCGCTGAAAACCATCTTACGTTCTGCACGGCCAACACCCGTCATTACAAGCTGATCCGGGAGATTGAATTGAAAGAATTCAAACCCTGATAACATCCGGCATTAAACGGGGTCGGCCGTTTATCGCGGCGAGAGGGTGATCGTTTCTTTTGCTCTCCAGGACTGTCGGCCGATGGCGGTCTGGGTTTCGATTTGGAGGCGCGGTTGGCCGGCCTCCTTCGGCAGGACGGTGATTCGGCAGACGGCGCGGGGGATGTCCAGGCCGTTGGGGTCGGGCTGGAAGACGGTCCCCTCGGGGGCCGAGAGCAGCCGCGAGCGGTTCACAACGACCCAGGCGCGGGCGCTTCGGAGCAGGTTGTCCGCATCGGCCTGCACTCTCTGGAGCCGGGTTTGGCGGGCGCTTTGCAGGACCGTATCGGTGAGGATCCACGTCGCCGGCCCGACCACCGCCAGCAGCAGGATCACATAGAGCAGGATAAGCCCCCTGTCTTTGCGGCGGCTTTTCATAGCGTCTCCTCCCGCACCCCCATAAAGAACAGGCGGCTTTGTCGGAACTTCATCTCCTGTCTGCCCAGCAGCGGCCGGTTGATCCACGAGCGGACCTCCACGCCGGCCGGCCGGCCGTTTGCCTCATAGAGCGACCATTTCAGCTCCGCGTGCTTCAGGTTCCACGAGCGATCCGGTTCGGCATTCTCCGTCTCCTCCACGCGCAGCGCCCAGCCCGGCCGAATCTGCCAGGCGACCCAGCCGCCCGACGTGTGCAGGTACAGGACCCGGTCGCCGGCCCGACCGCCCGCGTCCGTCGCGTGAATCGCATCGGCGGCCTCGACGTCCCGCTGAAGCTGACCGCAGAAGAAATCGATCTCCTGCTGAAGATCGTACATTTGGCGGATGTACGGCGCCTCCCTCGCCATGATCCGGATCGGGCGGGCGCTGAGGGCAAAGATCAGTGCGAAGATGCCCACGAGGGAAATAATCTCAAGAAGCGTATATCCGCGGCGCATCAGTCGGTCTCCTTCAAAACGATATAGCGGCTGGCCGCGGCCTCGAAGTCCCGGCCGTTGATATGACGCCGCACGACGACCTCCACCCGCGTAAGCCCCTGCCAGTCGCCCTCGCCGGGCGTTTGGCGGATGCGGCATTGCGTGTTCGGCCAGAGCCGCCGCCATGTCGCCTCGTCGATGGCCCGCCCGACGGCGGTGAAGCTGTCGAGCTGAGCATTGGCCCCGCGAAGGCACTGCTGACGGGCCCACTGAGCGCGGTTGGTTTTGCCCGTCTCGTGCAGGGTCGAGATCACCAGCGAGAAGATCAGCAGCATGATCGCAAAAGCCGCCGTAAACTCGACGGTAATGGAACCGCCGTGTCTTTTGTGTTGTCCGATTCGCGTTCTCATGGCATCGTATATTCCATCGTTACATAGATGATCTGCACCATCGGCACGAAGAAGGCATAGACGAAGAACCCGACCGCCATCCCCACCCCAACGATGACGAGGGGCCAGAGGATCGACCGCAGGATGTTGGCGAGGTAGTTGTAGCTGACGCGGGTGGTCTCTTCGAGCATCTCAAGGATCTCGGGCAGATTTTGGCGGTTGAGGCCCTCGTCGAAGGCCCAGGCCATCGTCGACCCCATCCCCGCCCGGCGTGCGGCCTGACCCAGCGGCTCGCCCCTTTCGATTCGCTCCAGCCAGCGGCGCACGCACTGCCGGTAGCAGCCGTTCATGTCGAGGGCCAGGGCATCGCGGAGGGCCTCGTTGACGGGTCGGCCCGCGCGAAAGGCGGCCCGCAGATACTCGATGAGCCGAAGCTGGGAATAGCGCCGCTCGAACCAGCACTGCAGCGGCAGGCGCCACTTGAGACAGTCGCCCAGCGAGGTCATCCTTGAGCCGGACCGGCGGGGCGAGGTCCAGAGGAGGGCGATGAACTTGTAGAGAATGATGACGCCCAGCACGATCAGGATGGTTGGCAGACCGTAGCTTGAGGTCAGATAATTCGAGAGATCAAGCAGCATCCGGGTCGGCTGGGGCAGAAATGCCCGTCCATCGCTCATATCCGACAGGACCTCCGCGAAGGTCGGCACGATAAAGATGCACAGGCCGAGGATCAGCAAAAACGCGATGCCGAGCACCGTCAGCGGGTAAACCGGATGGACGGGCCGGACTTTGCGGAAGTCCTCCGACTTTTCCGCGATGTCCTTCTCCAGACTTTCGAGGGCCTGCGGGAGCTGCGAGATTTTCTGGGCCGCCTCGATGGTCGTGATGACCTCCTCCGGGGCGCGGGGCCAGCCGCTGCGCACGGCCCGGCCCAGGGGCAGTCCCTGCACCAGCCAGTGGCTGACGGACTCAAGGACCCTTGCGTTGCCGCTGTCAGGTCTGTACTGCGCGGCGGTATGCAGGGCCATCGGCAGGGGCAGGTTTTGCCGCACGCAGTGCGAGAGGACCGAAACGACCTCCAGAACGGAGGCATAGCGGAGCGACTTTTGAAAGCGGAAGGCCCCGGCGACAAACAGGACGAACAGGATCAGACCGAAGAGATTGAAGATCGCCAGCAGGCTCGTCAGCAGGAGCAGATAGCCCAGGACGATCAAAATCCACTTCGCCCAGGTTCGCGGCCAGGGGAATTGTCCCGTCGCGAGATCGAAGGGCGTCCGGGCCAGGATCAGCAGGCAGATAATAACCGTACCGGCCGCCCAGAACAGGGAGAAGACAAACGGCATCGGATCGTCGCGGCCGTTGATGCTCGACAGTATGCCGCCGAAAATAATAAGAACCACCGCCGCCGGCAGGGTCGCCAGGGCCGTGCGGGGCCGCTTACGGCTCAGCACGACCCACACCGTAAAGAGCACAACGCAGATAGCAACCGTTAAAGCCATAACACGCTCACGTAAAAACCTGGACCATTCTGATCATCGGCAGGAACAGGGCCAGGACCATCGTCCCGACGAGGCCGCCGAGAAAGACGATCAGGGCGGGCATCATCAGGGACTGAAGGCGGGTCTGCTGGCAGTAGGTCTGGCGGGCGTACATCCGGCCTAAGCTGTAGAGATGGTCCTGCAGCTCGTTGCGCTGGCTGCCGAGCTGGACGGAGTAGAGAAAGAGCATCGGCACCGTCCGGCACAGGACCCCGGCCTCAAGCAGCCCATGCCCCTGTTCGATCTGAAGGGCCAGCCGCTGGGTGTCCCGCCGGATGTATTCGCTGCCGCTGGACTCGCCGGCCAGCCGCAGGCACTGGGGCATCGTGCAGCCCGCCCCGACCAGGACCGCCATGGTCTCGGACAGCCGCGCCAGCGACCCGTTGCGAAGGATTCGCCCCAGCAGCGGGATCGACGACAGGATCGACTCCTTCACCGCCCGGCCGTTCTCCGAGAAGGACAACATCCGGTACAGGATGAACACCCCCGCCACCAGCCCGACCAGGACCGCCCAGATCGTCAGGATGTGTTCGGACAGATCGAGAAAGAAACGGGTCAGAGCGGGCAGGCCGCTGCGGCCGTCGGTCATATCTCCCAGCACCTCGGCAAAGGTGGGAACCACCGTGAGCATGATGAATGTGATGATCGTAATCGCCAGCACGAAGACGACGGTCGGGTAGCACAGCGACTCGACGATGATCTGCCGGGTTCGCCGGGCAATCTCCAGGTGGCGGTTGAGACTGGTGAGCATTTCGCTGAGGCGGCCCGTCTCAATGCCCGCCTTGAGGATGCGGCCGTAGAGCGGGGGAAATGCCTGCGCCCGCCGTTCCACCGCCTCCTCGATCCCCATGCCGCGGTCGAGGTCGAAGGCGATCTCCTCCATGAGCCGCTGCATGGAGGCCGACCCCGCGTCCTTCGCCAACTGCCGCAGCCCCTGCTCCAGCGGGATGCCCGCCTTCGTCAGCGAGGCAAGCTGCTGGTTGAACAGGGCAAACTCCTCGCGTCCGACGGGCGTGGCGGGCCGTTGGGGCCTGGCCGCGTCCAGTTCGCTGACCGACAGCTTCATCGCCGCCAGCAGCTCGCGGGCCTGGTCGGGCCCCGACGCCTCCAGCGTGCCCTCCATCTGCCGCCCGTGCTCCGTCAATGCCTTATACCGATACATCGCCATGGCTTATCATGTCCTCAAAAATAGGGGGCTTCGAACAGATCCTGCTTCTTCGACTTTGGAACCGCCGGCGCAATCCATTCGATGGATTCAAGACGGAGCCGGCAGCGCAGGGGCTGCGCATCGTAGGCGCTGTCGCCCGCGGGGGACGGTTCGATCAGGATCGCATCGCCCTCGCGCTCGCACCCGAATCCCCGCCGCGTGACCGGGTCCGCCGGCAGCGCGGTCTCCGTCATCTCCGCCAACTCGGGCAGGCGGCCGTCATTCAGCGCAGCGACGTACCGAATCGCCTCGACCAGTTGCAGCATGGCCTTCCATCGTTCGACCCGCAGAAAGACCGGCGCACTGGGTCCCTGCGGGTATTGAATCGTCGGCTCGCCGATTGAGGGCTGCGGCATCATCACCGCATAACCGCCTCTGCCATATCGATAGCCGCTCCTTTGAGAGGACGGAGCATACCGCGTCAGGTCCGTCGCCGGCAGCAGCGGCGTCGGCAGGTCCTGCAGCGCACGATAAAGACTCGGCGCCCCCGGTCGGCTGATCCAGTATTCGATTTCACTCAGCAGAAACTCCGCCGACCTCGCCCCGTCGAGGGCCAGCAGCAGATCGGCATGGGTCGTCTGATGCCGGGCCGTCGCCAGCCCGACCCGAAGATGTTTCGCGGCCCGGTCATAGCGTCCCCGATCAATGTCCCGGCGGACTTGCAGGGCCAGCAGACGGGCGAAGGCGCTCATCTTTTCAAGCTCCTCCTCAAAGGAACGCCACTGGGAAGGATGGACCTCGGGCCATGAGCAGTACCGGCACAGCGACGCCTTTTCCAGCGTTTGGAAGATCTCGCCGCAGCGTTCCAGGAGGCGGTCCGCCCCCTCCGGATCGTTCCGCCGCTGCTCCCAATACTCTTGCCGGGGCAGATCGTTCGGATCGACGAGCCCCCGAAGCTGCTTCCAGGCCGCCGCGTAGAGGTCCGCCGCATCCTCGTCGATGCGGTCCTTGCTCAGCGGCAGCAGCCGGTACGACGACGACAGCCCTGTCGCGGGTGAAATCGTCAGCTCGAACTCCTTCTGCCGCAGGGGAATCAGCTTTTCAGCAAACAGGTTCGGATCGTTGACGGTTTTCAGCGTCGGCTCAGTTTCCATGCCCGGCCATTCCATCAGCACTGCCGCTGTTGCAAAGGCCGCGCTGCATAATCTCAGCGCCAGCAGACCGGCGATCCATACTCGACTTGTTCTGTTCATACCGGCGGCTCCTGTTCCGAGCGGTCCTGTCCGCAGACCCGCCGGACCTCCTCCGGCGTGGTCAGCCCCTGCCCCGCCAATTGGAGGGCGCTCTGACGAAGAGTCATGCGGCCGGATCGGACGATGATCTCCTGAAGCTGTTCCATATCGGCTTTCGCAAGGATGGCCTTGCGCAGGTCTGCGGTCGGTTCGACGAGTTCCGACGCGAGCACCCGGCCGCGGTAGCCGGTCTGCATGCACGCCTTGCAGCTAACGGCGATCCACGCGCCGCTTTGGGGGTCCTGCCGGCGGCACTCAGGGCACAGTTTTCGCAGCAGACGCTGGTTGAGAATCCCCAGCACACCCGAAGTGAGCTGGTAGGGCTCGATGCCCATGTCGATCAGCCGCAGCAGGGCCGCCGCGGCGCTGCCGCTGTGAAGCGTCGTCATCAGCAGGTGGCCCGTCAGCCCCGCCTCCACAGCGATGGCCGCCGTCTCGGCGTCGCGGATCTCGCCGATCATGAGGACCTCCGGGTCCTGCCGCAGCAGCGAACGCAGGGCTCGCGGAAAAGTCAGCTCCCCATGCGGCGGGATCTGGATCTGCGTGATGCCGTTTAAGATTCGCTCCACCGGGTCCTCCAGCGTAACGATGCTTCGGCCGGGGGTGTGAGTCTGGATGTACTCGAGCATGGCCGCCAGCGTTGTGCTTTTGCCGCTGCCGGCCGGACCTGTCAGAAGCAGGATGCCCTGCGAGCCGGCGGCGATGGCCTTGAGCGAGTCGGCAATCCAGGGGCTAAAGCCCAGCGAATCCAGACTATTGAGCTCGGCATTCTCGTAGAACAGCCGCACCACCGCCCGCTGGCCGTGAATCGTGGGAAATACAGACAATCGTTTGTCCAGAACCCGCCCGGCGGGGCTATCTGGAGCCCGAACCTCCTCAATACGCCCCTCCTGCGGGATGTCATTTCGATAGGTCAGCAGGCCCGCCATTACCTTCAAACGGGCAATTACGGTATCCCGGACGGCCGCGGGCAGGGTCTCAACCGTCTTCAACATACCGTCCAGTCGGTATTTTATCTGCAATTCCCCCGCCGTCGGCTCAAAATGGATATCGCTGGCCTCCAGTTCAATCGCCCGGTCGATGATATCGTTGACCAGGCCCGTGGGATCAATTGTGTTTTTATGATTCATAACTCTTTATCCCTAAAGAAGTAATAAATTTGCCAAAAATTCCCTTTTCCGGATATGAGACGGATCGGGCCTCCGCATGTTACCCAAAAATCCGCAAAAAAAATTTTTTATCTTTTTTTCTGAAAACGAGGTAACATAGGGGTCGCCAGATCGTCTCCATCAGAGACAGTAAGGGATTTTGCCTCATGTCCATGGATACAGGCATATTGAGTCAGCTTTGGCAGGGTGCCCTGACGGAAAGCGTGCCGGCAAGCCAGAAGTGGGTCTTGCGGTCCATGCGGCAGTACGGCCCCGGCCTGGTGACGATGCTCTGGCGCATGCTCGGCAACGAGCATGATGTCTGCGATGTCTATCAGGATACTTTTCTGCATCTGGCCCACTCGTTTTCCGACCGTCCCCGGCCCCGACATGTCCGGGCCTATCTGTATAAGGCGTCAATGAATATCGCCATCTCGATCTTACGCCGGAAGCGGATCGAGAGGCAATATGAAAAAACTCTTTCTAAACGAACCGGCGACTCGTTCCGGATGGATTATGCCCGCGAGCTGGATGTTTCCCGCGAACAGGAAAAACTCCGCCGGGCCATCGGCGAACTGCCGCAGCATCTGGCGGACGTGGTGATGCTTCGCGACCTGGGGCAATTGCCCTATGCGGACGTGGCCGCCGTCCTCGGAATCAGTCAAACCGCCGCCCGGGTCTATCGCCACAAGGCGATCCGGCTGCTGGCGGCTATGCTGGACGGAGAAGAAACAGCAGGTGAGCGATGATGTACCCGGTAGAGAAGAAATATTTGTGCCGCGAGCAGCGGCGGTTAGGAACGGGATGGATGCGAACGCTGCGCGATCGAATCATCCTGCGGCTGGAGGACCATATCGCCTCCTGTCCGAGATGTCAGCGCCGCCTGATGAAGGTGCAGCGGGTCGAGACGGCCCTGACGCTGCTGCTGACGCAGCCGCTGTCGCCCGGGCTGCTGCAGAAGGCCAACACCCGCGCCATCAGCGTCCTCAGGCGGGATCTCCGCCGGAGTCCCTCCGCCGAAAACCTCCGCACCGTCGAGGTGCGGCCGGACTGGACCACCCGCCACCGCCGCGTGCTCGACGCGGCCTTCGGAGCGGCGGCCTGCCTGGCGGTCCTCGTCCTGCTCCGGATCGGCATCTTCTCCTCGATGAAGGAGATCGAGGACGACGGCCGCACCGCCGTGCAGAACTATTACGCCAAACACCTCGATGACGAGGTGATGCGGGAGATCTTTCAGCCGCCCGCGGGCCGGGCCTGAGCCGGGCCGGGCGGCTCAGCCGCCGACAGCCCCCTCGATATTGTGACACACCAGGTCGATCACGACGGCCGTCGCGAGAATCGTTACATCATCCTCCCCGTCAACAATCCAGATCCCATAGGTACCGGCCCAGGTAAAGTACTCCCTGGAGACGCGGGCGACCGGCCGGTCGGATCGCAGGAACTCGAACTCATGGTCAAAAAAGTCGCCCTTCACGACATAGTCATTGGGTCCGGGCACATCGACCGTGAAGCGGCTCTTTAAGAAAGTCCAATCCTTGACCACCTCCGCGAACAGCTCATCGCGGCGGTAGATGACATACGTGGGCCGCAGACGCAGCAGCTTCTGCTCGATAAACGCCAGCTCCTGCCCGCTCATATCCTGAAAGGAGAGCTTGTCGCCGAGCGTCCATACCCGGCCTTCCACGCGGAAGCAGTCATGGCCGTTCGCATCCTTGATCGTGTAGCGATCCCCGAGCGTCCAGATTTTCTGCTTCATCTGATAGAGCATCCGCCCATCCTTCCCTGATCCAATGGTCCCTTTTTAATTCAGCCGTGGCTTGCGCCGGCGATGATCGTCGTCATGACGACGGCGGCGGCAGAGGCGGCCTGCATGGCCTCGATCGCCTGCTTGGCGGCCTTTCCGCTCAGTTCGCCCCGAACCAGTTGCTCGATCCGTTCCCGGCGGCTTTTGACCTCCCTGCGTCCAAAGAGGGCCGGCAGGAGGTTGGCGCTTTTCGCCAGCGACAGCAGGACGGCCGTCCGCGGGTTCACCGCCGGGGCCTCGGTAAAGACGGCTTCACGGAGGCGTTCCACGATCCGCCGTTCCGGCTCAGAGTTCACCTCGGGATAAACCTTCCGCTTAAAGAGGATCAGGATGCTTTGCTCATCCGCCCGGAGGATGCCCCTGCGGCAGAGCTGATCGGCAATCCGACGCCGAAGCTGTCTGGTCCGTGCGATCCGGGTCACCCAGGTCTCCAGCGAAGCACGCCGACGGGCCCGGCTCATTGTCAGCAGCCACTCATCAATCAGCGGATCGCCCATGGGTTTGGCGGCAATGACGGTCACCGGCTTTCGCCTGGCAGCGGTATCGATCTCGATACGCCCGCCGTAAAGCAGCTCGGCCGCGACGGCCGCCCCCGCCGCGTACGGATAGGCCTCCGCCGAAATCCAGGTCCCCTCTCGGTCCCGCAGGGCCAGCAGCGTCAGCGCCTCATAGAACAGCAGGTCATCTGCGGTTCCAAAAAAATGTTTCCATTTTTCAACAATTGTGCTATAGATGACCTCATGGGAACAAGGGGCTTGGTGATTTTGGAGCTGATCGCAGGGGGACTCATCGGTCAAACCCTGTCCGCACCGTTGGAACCGCCGCTTGACCCGACGGCTGCGTCTTGCGCGGAGAGCCCCGATCCCGACGGGAGCCCGGCAGCCCTCGAAGCGTGGATGGTCGAGAGCCGCTGGAAGGGCATCCGCCCCCAAATGACCGCCGGCCGGGTGGAGTCACTGCTCGGCCCGCCCCGACAGCGGGAAGACCTCGGCGGCCTGTGCACATGGTATTATCAGGATGTCCCCGTCCAACTGCCCGGCGGCGCAGTCCGGCGGCCCCGCTGCGGCGCTGTCATCTTTAAAAAGCCCCTCCCTTCCGAGGGAACGGACCTTGCGGTTAAAAGCTGGAAGGAACCCAACTGGACCCAAACGACACCCGTGACGGATAGTGCATACCGCGCTGCGCAGAGGCAGCTTGCGCAGGCCCGGCGGGTCGAACAACTGGAACAGTTCCGGCATCAGCAGGCCCGCCTGATCGAGGAACGCAATGAGGCGCTTCGCCTGCGGCAGGCCCCGGCCATCGGCGAACCGGACGCCCTTCCCTCAGCCCCGTCTTCGACGCCCCCCGGGAACCGGAAACCATACTGGGTCGCAGCCGGCGGCGTCCTCGGCGCCCTGGCCTTCGGAACCTGGATTCTCCGCGGCCCCCTTCGCGGCTGAACGATCATTTTGCGGCGGACCGCAAAGGGCTCGCTCGCAGGACCTGGAGGAGGTTGACGCGGTCGTCGGTCCAGAGGTCGATCCGCTCCAGGCCACCGTAGGGCCGGCTGGCGGCCTCTTGGAGGAGGGGGTTGTCCAGAACCGCGCCGCTGCGCGAGAGCAGAATCCAGTCGGAGGCGAGAGCCCCCCGCTCCTCGTTCTCGTAGCCCTCGATCCACAGCGAGCGGAGACCCAGCCGGTCGGCCAGCTTCCAGACGACGCTCTGGAGGTCCAGGTGCATCGTCGAGATGTGGAAGGCCAGAACGCCGTCGGGGGCCAGATGCTTCAAATAAATCTCTATTGCCTCTTTGGTGAGCAGGTGGACGGGCACCGAGTCGCTGCTGAAGGCGTCGAGCACGAGGATGTCGTAGTTCTGCGGGGTCTCGGCTTCCATCGAGAGCCGCCCGTCGCCGAAGACATACTCCAGCCGGGCCGGGCTGCTCGACAGGTAAGTAAAGTACTGGTTGGCCAGCCGATGGACCTCGGGGTTGATCTCGTAGAAGCGCACGAGGTCGCCTTCATGGCCGTAGATCGCGATTGTGCCCACACCCAGACCGATGATGCCGATGCGACGGCCGGACTGTTCCCGTGTCGCCTCCATCAGAAGCCCGATGCCGCTTTCGGGGCTGTAGTAGGCCGTCGGAAGGAGCCGCTTGTCCGGCGCGGTGAACTGGAGGCCGTGGAAGGTCGTGCCGTGCATGAGGAGCCGCTTGTGATTCTCGGGGGCCTCGGGGCTTTCCTCCCAGACGGTGAGGACGCCGAAGAAGTTGCGCGTGTTTTCGAGGGCCGTCTGTCGGTCAACGGAGAGCTTGCCCTGAAAGAGAATGCCCGCAAGGCCCACGGCCACGATGGCCCCCATCCAGAGGTAGCGGCGTCTGCTGCGGGCCAGGGCGGAGGTGCGGTCGGCCATGAGCACAAAGAGAACCGCCGCCAGCAGGCCCAGGTGCAGCTCGTGATAGACGTTGAAGATCAGCGGGGCGAGGACGCCGACGAAGAGACCGCCCGCCGCGCCGCCGGCGGCGATGAGCAGGTAGTAGCCGGTGAGATAGCGGGCCGGGGGCTTGAGGCGGTAGAGTTCGCCGTGACAGACCATGCAGCAGGCGAAAAGCATGAAGCCGTAGAGACTGATGACGAGGCGGACGTCGGCGGCCTGTTCCTCCAGGCGGCGCGACCCGATGACGCCGGCAATGCCGAGGGCAAAGAGAACGACGAAAAACCCCCGCTTGTACCAGCGCTGGTGGTCGAAGCAGATAACAAACGAGAGCAGGTACAAGCTCAGCGGCAGCACCCAGAGGAAGGGGATCGCTGCGATGTCCTGGGTGATCTTGTTGGTGACGGCGAGCAGCTCGACCGAGGCGGCAAACGGCAGGGCCAGCCACAGGAAGCGGGCAAGCCGGTCGGGCTTTGCACCGGATTTGTCGTGATGCGGGCCGGGCTGCGCGGGCGCGGGCTGAGGGACGCGGCGAAGGATCGTCAGGGCGCAGAGGCCGCAGCAGACGGCGAAGAGCACGAAGCCGCCCGACCAGAAGCCGGCAAGCCGCGAGCGGCTCAGCAGCGGCTCAAAAACGAAGGGAAACGTGAGCAGGGCCAGCAGCGAGCCGGCGTTGCTCAGGGCATAGAGGCGATAGGGAACGGCGGCGCCGTGGCAGCGGGCAAGCCAGCCCTGCAGGAGCGGGCCGGTCGTCGAGAGGACGAAGTACGGCAGACCGATGCAGAGGGCGCAGATCCGGAGGATCAGCAGGACGGGGCTTTGGCCGGGCGAGGGCTTGAGCGACTCGGGCGGGATGACGCGAAAGGCGAGGACGGCCGCGGCAACAAGCAGCGCGGCGTGCACGAGCGCCTGCGTGCGCGGGCGCAGCACCGTCACGAGCCAGTGCGAGTAGGCATAGCCGGCCAGCAGAAAGAGCTGGAAGAAAAGCATGCAGGTCGTCCACACCTCCGGCGTGCCGCCGAACCAGGGCAGGATGAAGCGTCCGAACATCGGCTGGACCTGGAAGAGCAGAAAGGCACTGAGGAAGATCGAGACGGCGAAGATCGCCCGCGCCGATTTGGACAGCGGCGCAGCCGCCGGGGCGGCGGGCCTGCGGCTTACAGATTCCATGCCCGGGCAAACGCCTCAAAGCTGCGGTCGTAGGTTTTCTCCGCGTCCTTCGGGAAGCAGCAGCCGGGAAGCTGGCGGCTCTTCAGATGGTACTGAAGACACTCGCAGCAGATCGCATGGCGGCTGCAGCCGGGATAGGAACAGGTGCAGAAGGACATGTTTTTGTCTTTTTTGCATTCCATCGTGAAACCTCGATTATTTATCAATCAATGACTGAAAAAATTCTAAACGGATTTCAGCATCTTACGTTTACTGTCTGGTTTGCAGTGCTTAAGATTTAGAATTTTTATTCTTCCTTGCGGCGGATTTTAGCGCCGACGGCGTTGAATTTTTCCTCGATCCGCTCGTAGCCGCGGTCGATGTGATAGACGCGGTGGACGACGGTGGTGCCGTGGGCGGCCATGCCCGCCAGCACGAGGGCCGCCGACGCCCGCAGGTCGGAGGCCATGACCGGGGCCGCAATGAGCCGATCCACGCCGGCGACGATGACGCTGGGGCCCTCCTTGCGCAGGTTGGCGGCCATGCGGTTGAGCTCGGCGACGTGCATGAAGCGGTCGGGATAGATCTTTTCGGTGACAACGCTGTTGCCGTCGGCCAGGGCCAGGAGCGTCATAAACTGCGCCTGGAGGTCGGTGGGAAAGCCGGGCCAGGGCTGGGTTGTCAGGTCGGTCGGGGCGATGCGGCCGGTGTGATAGACCTCGCAGCCGTCGGCCGTCTCCTCGACGGTAACGCCGATGTGTCGCAGGCGGTCCACGACGGCCAGCATGTCATTGAGGCGAAAGCGGTGGATCTTCAGGTTGCCGTTGGTCACGGCGGCCCCGACCATGAAGGTGCCGGCCTCGATGCGGTCGCCGATGACGGAATAGTCCACGGGCCGCAGCTCCTTGACGCCCTCGATCGTCAGACGCGGCGAGCCGATGCCGCTGATCCTGGCGCCCATCGCATTAAGACACCGGGCCAGGTCCGCCGCCTCCGGCTCACAGGCGGCCGACTCGATGACGGTCGTGCCGTTGGCCAGCGTCGCGGCCATCATCACGTTGTCCGTGCCCAGGACGGTCGAACCGAACGGGCCGCCGAGGAAGATCGTCGCCCCCCGCAGGCCGCCGGCCGGGGCCTCGGCGATGATGTAGCCGTTTTCGAGGTTGATCTTGGCCCCCAGCGCCCGAAGGCCGCGCAGGTGGATGTCCACCGGGCGGTCGCCGATGGCGCAGCCGCCGGGCATGGAGACCTTCGCCCGCCCGAACCGCGCCAGCAGCGGGCCAAGGACGCAGATGCTCGCCCGCAGCTTGCGGACAAGGTCGTACTCGCCGACGGGATTATCCAGCGTCGAGGCGTCGATCTCCAGCGCGCCGTCTTCGGTGCGGCGGACCTTCGCCCCCATGTGCTCCAGCAGGGTACTGAAAAAGGTGATATCCGCCAGGCGCGGAGCGTTGGGGACGCGGCTGACGCCGGCAGGCAGAAGCATCGCCGCCATGATGGGAAGCGTGGAATTTTTACTACCGGCTATATCCACCCGGCCCGACAACCGTACCGGTCCATCGATCTCAAAAATATCCATAATTTCCTTATTCCTTGCTAAATGTGAGTGGGTGTACTATAACAGCTTGACCGTTGGAAAGCAATGCAGGTTTGAAATAAGAATGATGGCAGTAAACAGGATACTCCTTGCGGCCGACGCCTCCCGGGAACTCATCGGAGCCCCGCAAATCCTCTACGCGCTGATGCTGACGGCGGGAGCGGCCCTCCTGCTGGTCTGGACCATCCGTTTTGCCGCAGCCGGGGCCCGCAATCCGCTTCGCCATGCCCCCGTCCGCCGCCACCGCCTGCCGCTGTGGTTTGCCCCCGTCCAGATCGTCTTATGGCTGGCCATCGCCGCGATCGTCACCCTGGCGGCCCCGAAGCTGCCGTTCGGCCGCAGTGAGGAGGCCAAAGAAGCGTTCTCGTACTTTTTTGTCGGGATCTGGCATTTCCTGCTCTTTGTGTTCCTTCTTGTTGTCGCTTATTTCGGCTTTGTCAGGGGATTTAAGGGCCTGGGGCTCCGCCTGCGCACCCTGCCGGCGGATATCGGGGCCGGTTTTCTGACCCTTCTGGCGGCGCTGCCGCTGATCGAAATCTCCCTGATAATCACGAGGATTCTCGGGCAATTCTTAAATTTTCAGCTTGAAACGCACCCGACCCTGCTGTCGCTGGAACAGTACGATCAGTGGTGGATGCAGGCGTTGCTGATCTTTTTTGCCGTTATAACCGCCCCTCTGATCGAGGAACTGCTGTTTCGAGGGTTTCTCCAGTCTTCGCTGACCGGGTCGCTGGAGAACCCGTGGGGCTCGATCCTGATTACCTCGGCGATCTTTGCCGCCCTGCACCCGCCGACCCACTGGCTGGCCCTGTTTGTCTTATCGGTCTTTCTCGGCTACAGCTATGAGAAAAGCGGCTCTCTGCTGCGGCCGGTCTTTATCCACATTTTCTTCAACAGCACCTCGATCCTGCTGACCCTCTGGACCGTCAAAGCCGCCGGATAGTACCGAAACGGCCTTCCGTAATCCTCCGGATGGCATTCGTCCTTTTTCGGATGTCTCTTTCCAAATTACCAATTAAGTTGTACCCATTCGGACCCGATCCGGTAAGTATAGAGAAATATATAAAGAACGTATCGGTCATTGAACAGCAGCGGGGAACCGGGTCATGAATATACGATATGTTGTTTCCACAAAAGTTTTCTGGTGGCGCGAGCATAATCTGTCGTTCGAGCAGGAGTGCGACTTTCTGCGGTCGCTGGGATTTGGGGTGGAGATCTGGCCGACGATGCGGGGCTCGGACCAGTGCCGCTTTGAGCGGCGCAACTGGGACCGGCTCCGACTGGCCACCGAGGGCATGCTTGTCTCCCTCCATTGCCGCCAGGACCGCCCCACCCTCTCGCAGTGGGACGAGCAGCTCCAGTGCGCCCGGATGCTGGGCGCCCACATGATAACCAACCTCGAGAGTCTGGGCCTGGGGGACCCGGCCGGCGAGGCCGACTGGACCTTCGCGGCCAGGGTCGTCGAGACGGCGCAGAGCTGCGGCGTGCCCCTTCACGTGGAAAACGGCAACCTGCCGCTGCTGCTCGAACTCGGCCGCCGGTTCGAATATATCCGATACTGCCTCGATACCGGCCACGCCTATCTCGACCCCCACTATACCTTCCGGCAGTACGTCGAGGCCCTGGCCGAGCGGATCGGCTACCTCCACCTGACGGACAACTATGGGGGGCTGGAGAACCATGAGCACGAGCCGCCCGGCGTTCGCGGCGGGATGCCCCGGGAGAACTGGGACCTGCTTTTACATACCCTCCAACAGTACGACCACGATGTGATCGGCTCGCTGGAGATGTACCCGTGCCTGCCGGGGACGATGATCCGCCAGGGCAGCAAGTTCCTCTTCGACATCATCGGCTGGCCCAACCGCCCCCAACCCGCCCCCGGCGCCCACGAAGACTCCTACCGGCCGATCTGACTGTCATGTAATTTTTATTCCCGCAGCATGGGGTCCGGCGATTCGATGCTGCCGCCGGTAATATGAATGGGCTTTGAGTCTTTCGATGGAGTCAATCGACTCCAGGCGGATCGGGACCGCTGTAATCTGACGGCTGATCCGCCGGCAGTTATCCAGATCCGAAAACAGGATCTGAAGTGTGCCCCGGGATCCCGGCCCATGAAGCGGGACGATGATTTCCGGCTCTGTATCGCCTGGCTGGTTTGAGGCCTCTTTTCCCCTGATCCGGCACGGCTCAGATTCCATCCTGCCGCCAGAAATAGCCCGATGAGGATCGCACTAAGAAGGTACTGCATAACCGCTTGCCTCCGGATTCTATTCGTTTATCATCCCATTGCAGATAAGGACTCCAAATCCGAAAAAAGGTTTCACTTTTTCCGCCTTATCCCGCAGGAATTTAAAGCCGCCCCGGGCCGGGCTTCAAAGTTCGCGGTATTTTTTGCGGCTGCCTCTGGATTTTTCGATGGGGTACTTTTGAGCGTTCTTTTCGATCTTTTTCGCCGTGGCCTCGGGCAGGTCGATGTGGAATTCCTCGGCGAGGTAGAGCAGGAAGACGAAGATGTCGGCCATCTCGTCGGCGATTCGCTCCCGGTCTTTTTCGCTGACGTTGCGGGACTCCTCGGTGGTCTTCCAGAGGAAGTTTTCGAGCAGTTCGGCGGCCTCGATGGCCAGCCCCTCCGCGAGGTTTTTGGGGTCGTGAAACTGCTCCCAGTTGCGCTGCCGGCGAAACTCGAGCACCCGCCGCCGCACGTCTTCTAAACTGATTGCACCCATACGCATCCCATCCGATTAAACGTCTAAGGGCGGAACAAGTTCCCGCCTTTTTTATGCGCCCGGACGAACCTGCCTTCTTCCCGAAAAGGACTTAACGGCTCCATAAATCGGCCGCGGTAAAAATTTCATTCCTGCAGAATCACTGGAATTCCTTATATCTTATAGTATAATGGCTCTCAAAATAAAATTTGACTGCGGAAAAGGAAAATGAAGCCAATCTATATCAGCGCCACACTGCGCGACTGCGGCAAGACCTCCGTGAGTCTGGGGTTCATGCAGATTCTGCAGGAGCGGGACCTCAACCCCGGCTACTGCAAGCCGGTCGGCCAGCACTACGTTCGCTACCACGACAAGAATATCGACGAGGACAGCGTCCTGATGCACCAGGTCTTCGACCTGCCCGATGAGCCGTACTACCTGAGCCCCATCGCCATCGAGCGGGGGTTTACGAAGAACTTCATCGACAACCCGAACGTGAAGCCGCTGGAAAAGCAGATCCTCGACGTGGACGCGAAGCTTCGCCGCCGCCACCCGATAATCATCTACGAGGGCACCGGCCACGCCGGCGTCGGAAGCTGCTTTGGGCTCTCCAACGCCCGCGTCGCCCAGATCCTCGGCGCCAAGGTCGTTATCGTCACCTCCGGCGGCATCGGCCGGCCCCTCGACGAGATCGCCCTGAACATAGCGCTTTTCAAGGACTACGACGTGGAGGTCCTCGGCGTCATCCTCAACAAGGTCATGGGCGAAAAGTACGAGAAGGTCCGCCAAACCGTCGAAAAAGGGCTGGGGCTCATGGGAACCCGCCTGCTCGGCGCGATCCCCTACGACCCGTCGCTGATCCGTTTTACCGTCGGCCAGCTTGCCGAGGAGTTCCAGTACCGCGTCTTCTGCGGCACGGATGCGCTGAACAACAAGATCGACCAGACGGTCATCGCCGCCATGGAGCCGCAGAACGTCGTCCGCTACATCCAGGACAACACGCTCATCATCACCCCCGGCGACCGGGTCGATAACATACTCGTCTCGATTTTGATCCTCTCACGCGACGAGATCAACGGCGGCGGGATCATCCTCACCGGCGGCTTCGAGCCGCACGCGACCATCGAGCCGCTGCTGCGGGCCAGCCGCATCCCCGTGCTCATCAGCGACGAGGACACCTTCACCGTCAGCGCCCGCATGAAGGACCTGGGCTTCAAGATCCGCTCCTACGACATGGACAAGGTCACCCGCCTCCACCAGCTCGTCGGCGAGTACGTGGACATCGACGGCATCCTCGAAAAACTGAAGGACTGAAGCCGCCGCCGATTTACAGGCGGATGCTTTTGTGGCGGTGCGAGTGGCACTCGATGTTGACGGCCGCCGGCAGCGAGGCGATGTGGCACGGGGCCGTTTCGATGTGGACCGCCAGCGCCGTGGTGTCGCCGCCGAGGCCCTGGGGCCCCAGGCCGGTCGCGTTGACCGCCGCCAGCAGCTTCGCTTCAAGCTCGGCGTAAAACGGGTCGGCGTGCGATGAACCGATGGGCCGCAGCAGCGCCTTCTTGCTCAGCAGGCAGCAATGCTCAAAATTGCCGCCGAGCCCCACCCCCACCACAAACGGCGGGCAGGCGTTGGCCCCGGCCTCTTTCACCACCTGCACGATCCACTCGGCCACCCGCTCGGGGCTTTCGGTCGGGTTGAACATGCAAAACCGGCTCTTATTCTCGCAGCCGCCGCCCTTGAGCATGACGGCGATCTCCAGCCCGTCGCCGGGCACAATCGTATGATGGATCACCGCGGGCGTGTTGGTCTTCGTATTGATTCGCCGGTTCAGCGGCTCGGCGACGATGCTCTTGCGCAGCAGGCCCTTTGCATAGCCCTCCGCCACGCCGGCCTGGATGGCGTCGGCCAGCGTCCGGTGAGGATGATCCGCGAGCGGCTCGATCCGCAGGTTCTGTCCCTGCTCGACGAAGACGACCGTCAGCCCCGTGTCCTGACAGAGCGGGATGCGCTTCTGCGAGGCGATGCGGGCGTTCTCAAGAAGCTGCTCCAGGAGCGCCTTCGCCCGCGGCGAGGTCTCCGTTTCAATGGCCCGTTTAACCGCCCCGACCACATCCTCCGGCAGCTCATAGGCCGCCTCGATGCACAGCCGACTCACGGCCGCGGTTACTTCGCTGCTGCGGATCGTTCGCATAGCTTACTCCGTCACCGTAAACGCAAAGGACTGACGCCCGGTTTTGCCCAGGGCGTCGCTGACGGCCACCGCCAGCACGTGTTCGCCGGCCTTGAGCCCGTCCAGTTCGAGAACGACCTCCTCCTCCAGCGTGTCGAAGATCGAATCCGTCGGCAGCACACCCGACCAGTCCTCGCTGCTGTCAATCGTGTACTGCACCTTGCCGATGGCGGAGTACGCATCCACGGCCCTAAAGCGAAGCACGAGCTTCGAGCCGCTGACGGTTAGTTGGGGCTCGACGATCTGCGGCGGCGTGTTGTCCACCACGATAACATCGCTGATGCGCGAACCCTTCAGCGCCTGGTCGGGACTGTTGGAGGGCCTGTCGTCCGCCGTAATGCGCACCTCGTAGCGGCCGTCCTCGACGGTCTGCGTATCCCACTCGAACTGGCCCTTTTCGCGGTCGTCGCCCACGTAGATCCACCGCTCGGTCCCGACCCGGCGAAACTCGAACGAATAGACCAGCTCGTCGCGGTTTTCATCCTGCGCCCGGGCGATGATCTTCAGAACGCCGGTGCGGGGCGGCTTGTTCCGCTGCACCTCAATCGCCTGCACCCGGGGGGCGAGATTGGGGATGCTGTGGGCCGCGGCCGCCTCCTTGACCACGGGGGTTGCAGCGCCGTCCGGACTTACGAAGGTCAGCCGGTACTGGGCATAGCGCGCCACCGGGCAGGTCATATCGACCGGGGCCGTCACCTCCACCTCCGGCGTCCAGGCGGACAGGGTCGGATCGTTCGGATCGTTCACATTGCCGCTGCGGCAGGCCATCATGATCCTGCCGCCCGGCGGGATCTGGGCCTCAAGCTGGAGCTTGCCCCAGCGGGCCGGCTGACCGGCGTCGATCATCGGGGACTCATACGTGCCGGTCCTCGCCAGCGACTCCGAGAGCCGGATCAGTTGGGCCGGGTTGGAGAGGGCCAGCAGCAGTCCCCGGCCCTCGGGCACAATCGAGGTTACCTGGGCGGATCGGTCGTCCTCGTAGAGGATGGACCGCCGGTCGGTCCGCGGGTCGATGCTGTAGGCGCGGCCCCGGCTGCCCGTGGCCGCCAACAGCTTGCCGTCCTGCCAGATCAGATCGTAGAAGATCGCCTTCTCGCTGAAGACCTCCCGCGCAAAGCCCTCGGGCGTAATGCAGTAGATGCCGCCCCGGTCGCCGGGCTTCATCGCGGGCGGCGGCAGCGACGGCGGCTCCGAGGCGCCGCCCTTGGCGCCCTCGTCGGCCGTGCCGGCCGTCTTGATGGAGACGGCCTCCTTGTTCGAGGACGTTTCCGCGTCGGGCCGACCCGGCTGCTTGGCCAGGGCCTGCTCGGCGGAATTGATCTGGCTGCCGCGAACCGCCGCGCTCGAGACGGCGGCATAGACGTTGCCGTCCGGGTCCGTCGTCAGCGCCGTCACCTCCGCCTTCTCGCTGTTGAAGAGAACGCGGGCGGTTTTCTTCGAAACGTTGATCTGATAAACCAGGCCGCGGCCGTCCGTCCCCGCCAAAAGCGAACCGTCCGGGGCGAAGGCCAGCGTCTGCACGTTCTTATCGCGGCAGCGATAGAGCTTCTCGGCCGGGCCGCCGAAGGCGGGCAGCCGGTAGATGTGGCCCTCCGGCCCCGTGCCCAGGTAGATAAAGCCGTCATGATCCAGGACAATCGCGAAGATGTACTTGTCCTGCTCGGACTCAAAGAGCGTTTGGGTCTGCTCGCCGAAGCGCAGAAGCCGGGAGGTCTCGCCGCTGACGCCCGCCAGCAGGCGCCCGGCCACGTCATGGGCCATCGCGAAGACATGACGGTTGGCGATGGTCCCCGGAGGCGTCTTGTCCTCGTCGGCGGAGGGATAGACGATCTCGGTCTTCTCCGGGCTTCGCTTCAGGATGATCCCGTTCGGGCTGGTGCCCAGGTAGATCCCGTCGTCTGTCGGCAGCACGGCGTTGAGCGTCCAGATCCGGTCGCCGGCGGCCTGCAAATCGATGGGGCGAACCTCCCGCGCAAGCCGCAGCGTGCCGTCGGAATCGATTACAAGGTTCTTCATTTCGCCTTTGAGAAAATCGCCGCTCTGCCGGTGACGGGTCAGCACGGAGGTAACCGCAAAGCTCAGCGGCGAGAGCAGCAGGACCAGGGCGGTCGCGGCGGACAGGGATCGGCTTGGTATCCTTCGATAGTTCATGACGTCCTTTCCTTAGGGTTGTTCAACCGTCAGTTCGATATTCAGGCTGCCGGTCGAAACAATCGGCAGCGATTGGCGCGACTCGATCCAGTGCCGGACCGGGCTGACCGGCAGGATTCGCCGCGGGTCCTGCAGGAGCGCCGCCCGGCTGGCGGGCAGGTTCGGAAGCTCCTGACGGCGAAGCGCGATCCCGCCCTCGGGGAGATTGATGACCGCGAATAAGTGGTTTCTCGGAACGTTCAGGATTCGATTAATCATGGCAATCATGGAATCCATATCGTCCGGCGAATAGCGGTACTGCGAGGCCTTGCGGACAAAGCTCATGTAATCCCCCTGGGAAAAGAGCGAGACATCATACTTGCCCGGAGGCAGGTCCGACGGAATCTCGATCGGCACGCGGCAGGCGTACTTCTCCTGCCGGTAGGTCATCAGCGTTACCCTCGCCTCGACGGTCTCGCCGGGCTTGACCGACATGTCGGAGAGCTCGATGCCCCAGATCTGGGCCTCGCGCGACTTGGGCTCCATCTCGATGGCGACCTCCACATCCTCGATCTCGGCCGTCTCATACGGGTTGTTCATCAGCAGGGCGACGACCGAAAACAGCTCGCTGACGACCGGGACAAAGCCCGAACCGGAGCTGATGTTGGAGAACTCCACGGGCGCCCGGTCCCGGATGTTCACCTTGACGGAATACTCGATGGAATTTTCAAGCGGCGGCGAGCCGTACATCTGGGCCGCGCTCATCGTCGCCGCCTGCATGATCGGCGCCGTCAGCGTCTCGTCCCGGGCGATTTGCAGGTGAAACTCCCGCGGCTCGGGCATATCGTAGCGGTCCAGCCGGACGGTCATCGGGATCATGGGGGGGATCGGGCCGATGATCCCGTGGATGCCGGCGGCCTGATCCTGGCAGATCGTCCCCACCACCGGCCCGGCGGTCGCAAACTTGAAGGACTTCTGCCGGCCGGTCACGACCGTGTGCACGGTGCCCGCGGACATCGGCATCGCCACCCCGCCGCTACCCAGAAAGCTGTGGCCGAAGCCGTAAACCTTGTCATCGATCACCTCGGTAACCGTTCCGACGGCGGCCATGTTGATGTCGCCCATGCAGAGCGGAACCGCCAGGACGCCGCCGGGTTCGATGGTCGTATTCTCCGACGTGCCCGCGTCCGAGGCACCGGCCGCAAAACCGGCATTGAAGACCGGCATCAGGCCCACCCGCTTCAGCGCCTCCACGCACTCGCTGTCGGCGACGGCCGGCGCGGAGATCGCCAGCGGACTGAGCATCATGGTCCGCGGGAGGGATTGTTCCAGGGCGCTGAAATAAAGCTGCTGAAATCGTTCCGGGTGAACGAAGTGCTCCGCGTCAAACTTCAGCGGCAGCGACTTGGAGATCGTCTCGGTCTGACGAATCTTGAGCATGTCCTCGATGGGGGTAACGAGGTAAAGCGGGTCGAGCGAGCCGTCCCAGCCCGCCGACAGGGCTCCCGCCATGCGTCCGTCAATATAAACCGGCGACCCGCTGCACCCGTGGACGGCGCCGGCATGTCGAAACCGCTCGTCCGTGCCGACGACGAGGATGCGGTCCTGACCCGGCTCCTCGTTGTGAACGATACTGAGAATCTTCAGCGGGAATTTCTCGATCTTGGTCCCCTCCAGGACCGTCAGGCAGTACGCCTCCATATCGGTTCGGATTTCACGCACCGGGATGTACCGGCTCCGGTCCGGTTCCGCAAAAAGACTCGTTACCCCTGAAACTGTAATCAGGATAATCGGAAATAGCTTTCGAAATGGTCTCATCTTCTCTTTCTTAAAAGGGTTACAGAATTGGCGGCCGTCTTTTCCGTCTTAATTTAATACTCTCAGTATCGCTAAAGACCTATTGCATGTCAAAAGCAATTTTTTTATAATACCCCCTTACGTTTTGAGCCGCTGTTAAGTTTTGGTAAAAAATAATTTTGGTTTTTGGGCCTGATGCGCTCAATAAACCGGCCTTTTTATGCCCTCCAGGGCAGCAAAATCGCCTTAAAAGCAAGGGGAATTAAATGGATGCAGAACATCGTCATGAATTGAAGTCGAACGAGCTGGCCGAATGGATCGCTCATATTCCGACATATATTAAGGAACACCCCAACCAGGCAATCGGGGTCGCCTTAATCCTGATTGCACTGATTACCTGGCCGCTGTTTTCGAATATGCGAAAGAAGTCCGCCGGACACAAGCAGTCAGCGATCCTCTCCATGATCGACATGGCCCAGCAGGCCGAGATGACAGCGCTTCAGTCTCAGCAGACGTCGACGACCGAGTCGCTGACGGCCCTGGCCCAATCCCTCAAGGATGAGGCCGCCAAGGCGGAGAACCCCAACTTGACCGCCCTGGCCCTGATCAAACAGGGCAACGCCCTCCGCGCCGACCTCCATTTAAGCGACGACGTCACGGATGAGACGATCTCGGCCCGCATTTCCGAGGCCCGCACGGCCTACGAAAAGGCCATGAGCCAGGCCAAGCTGCCCGCCCTCAAGGGGCTTGCCCAGTTGGGACTGGGGCTCTGTGCCGAGGAAACCGGCGAATACGAAAAGGCCCGCGAGATTTACCAGACCGTCGCGGCGGACGCCTCCTATGAGGGAACCGCCGCCCCGGTGGAGGCCCAGCGCCGGCTGGAGAGTCTGGAAGACAATTCGATGACGGTTCACTTTGCCCCGGCGCCGGTCGAACCGAAGCAGGTCCCGCCGACCCCATCAGATGCCCAGCCCACGACAGCGCCGCAGGTCCCGCAGGCCGAGACAACCGCGCCGGAACAGGCCCCGCAGGCCCCCGCGAGTGCCCCGGAGCCGGTCAACCCATAGCTTCTTATGTCGCATACCGAGTCTAACCAGCCCCTGAAACCGGATGAGATCGACTCGCCGGAGACGGAGGAGGTGCTGGACGAGGCGGCCGTCGAGGTCACTGATGAGACCGATGAGCTGGCCGGCCGGGAGCTGCGCTTCCGGGTGGGCCAGAACCTCAAGTTCCGCCGCCTCGATAAGTACCTCACGGGGCGATTCAGCCATTTCAGCCGCAGCCGCCTGCAAAAGCTCATCAGGGAACAGGGCGTCAACGTCAATGGCCGGCCCGCCAAGCCGAGCTGCAAACTCAACGCCGGCGACGAGATCGACCTGATCCTGCCGCCGAGGGAACTGACCGAGCTGGTCCCGCAGGACATCCCGCTCAACATCCTCTATGAGGATGACTGGCTGATCGTGCTCAGCAAGCAGCCGGACCTGATCGTCCACCCCGCGCGGGGCTACAAGAGCGGCACCCTCGTCAACGCCCTGGTCTATCACTTTCAGAAGCTCTCCAGCGGTTCGGAGGGCTGGCGGCCGGGCATCGTCCACCGGCTCGACCGCAACACGACCGGCGCGATGGTGGTCGCCAAGGACGATACGACCCACTGGAAACTCTCGCGGCAGTTCGCCGAGCGCACCACGAAGAAGACCTATATCGCCATCGCCCACGGGGTCCCCGAGCTGCATGCCGACTGCATCAACCAGCCGCTCGGGGTCCATCCGAAGGTTCGCGAAAAATTCGCCATCCGCCACGACATCGGCAAGGAGGCAATCACGTTCTACGAGGTACTGGAGGCGTTTCGCGGGTATTCGCTGCTCAAGCTCGACCTCAAGACCGGCCGCACCCACCAGATCCGCGTGCACCTGTCCTATATCAGGCATCCCATCGTCGCCGACGACATGTACGGCGGCAAAGTGGTCTATCCCTGGCAGATCGAGGACCGCCCCGCCGCCCCGGAGGACCCGCTCATGGCCCGCACCGCCCTGCATGCATGGAAGCTCGAATTCACCCACCCGGCAACGGGAAAACGCATGGAATTCGAGGCCCCCCTGCCCGACGACATGCAGAACCTCCTCGACAACCTCCGCCAACACCGCAAATTAAACTCCTAAGACCCTGTATAACAACACGCCGCCGGTACTTGGCTAAAATACACTGAATCCGATTTGTTTTTTCCTTCTTTATTTTGAATACTTTCCAATGGAAAGACGATATTGCAGTGATGCGGGAGATGAGCATGGAATGCCCTAAATGTCAATCGGAAATAGAGAGCATTCGGCACCGGGGAATCCGCCTCGGCCGCTGCACCCGTTGCCGAGGGCTTTGGCTCGATATCGCCGACCTGGAAAAGCTCCGGGAGATGAAAGATTCGGAATCCATCGACATCGGCGATCCTGAACAGGGCCGCAAATGGAACCAGCTCGTCCACATCAACTGCCCCCTCTGCAAGACCCGGCTGACCCCCATGATCGACCGCCTCCAGCCCCGGCTCTGGTACGAGGTCTGCCCCACCTGCTACGGCGTCTTCTTTGACGCAGGCGAGTTTCGCAACGGCAAGGAAAGCACCGTCCTGGACCGCTTCAGGGACCTCTTCGTCGAGAGCCCCGTTCAGTCGGTCAAACCACTGTCCCGGGCAACATAGCGCACCACCGCATCCTCCTCATTGGACCCGATCACCTCGTCGGCAATCCGCTTGAGCGCCTCGTGCGCATTGGCGACGGCCACGCCGCGACCGGCCTTCCGAAACATGCCGATATCGTTGAGGTGATCGCCGAAGACGACCACATCCTCCGGCTTCACCCCGCAGAGATTCGCCAGCTCGATCATCGCGAGGGACTTGCACGAGCGGCGGTCATGGATCGTCAGCCACCAGTGTCCCGGCGAGTAGGGATTCTCGAAGAAGAAGTTCTCAAGCTGACCGGCAAAGTCCTTCTCAATCGCCTCATACAGCGCATGAACGGGCTCATACGACCCCATCAGCGCAAACGAAACCACATCGTACTCGAGCACCCGCGCCAGGTCCTCGACATGCCCGAGCCGCCGCTGCTTCTCCGCCGCCAGGATCGAGTGAAACCACCGCATCTCGGGGTTGACCAGGTCCTGAAAGTAAAGCGCCTCCTGCCGGCCGTCATAGGCGCAGATAAACGGCCGCAGCGTTGAGCGGAGGATCGTCTCATAGATCCGCCGGGCCGTTGCCGGCGGCAGCTCGTTGATAATCAGCGGCCGGCCCGTCTCGAACTCGCACAGGAACGCCCCGTTGATCGCAATGACCGGCAGACGCAAGGGCACGCCGTCCAGCAGCGGCCTGATCTCGCTCCACGTCCGCGCGCTGGCCGCCGTGAACGCCACGCCCGCCTCCGTCAGCCGTATCAGCTCCCGCCGACTGTATTCCGACAGCGTCCCCGACGGCCCCAGCAGCGTCCCGTCCAGATCCGAGATATACAGCTTTTGTCCCGTCCGCACAGCCAATCGATCAGTCCTGCGGCAGCCGCGCCAAATCCCGGTCCGTGCCCGCCACCATCAGCACATCGCCGTCATAGATGACCGTGCTGGGCATCGGCACGTTAATGATATTGCTCTCCTCCCCTCCCCGACGGCCCGCCTCGCCCCGCTTGATCGCCACCAGGTTGATGCTGTACTTCTGGCGAAGCTGGAGGTCCATCACCGTCTTGCCGTGAAACGCCGTCGGGGCCTTGACGCGGGCCAGACTGTAGCCCGGCGCAAAATCGATCTTCTCCTCAATGTGCGGCGCGATCAGCCGGTACGCCCACCGCTGGGCCGTCTCGATCTCCGGGTAGATCACCTCGCTGGCCCCGATCGCGCTATAGACCTGCCCCGCCGTCAGGTTCGCCGCCCGCGCGTAGATCAGCGGCACCCCGAGCTGGCGAAGGTTGACCACCGTCAGGATCGCCGCCTCGAACGTAGGCCCGCTCTGGCCCATCCCCACAATCGCCACATCGACCTTATCAACCCCCTGCGCCTTGAGCGCATCCTCGTCGGTGCTGTCCAGCCGCACGGCGTGCGTCACCTGGTCCATGATCGCTTCCACCGCGGCCCGGTCCTTGTCAATCGCGATCACTTCCGCCCCGCTCATCGCCAGCGCAACGGCGAGCTTCTTGCCGAACCGGCCCAGTCCGATCACCGCAAATCGTTTCATAGCGGCTCCTTTGTGCCTGAATAAGTCAGGAAACAAATGTCCCCTGTTGTCATCTCCGTTTCCTTTTTGATTCTCTCTTTCACACGTTCTAACCCACGACCACCGATTCGGCGGGATACTCATACCCCGCCGACCGGATATCCTGCGTCAGACCGGCCACCAGCGTCAGCGGCCCCAGCCGGCCGATCAGCATCGTCAGGATGATAATCCATTTGCCCCCCGTTGTCAAAAACGGCGTCGGCCCCGTCGAGAGCCCCACCGTACACAGCGCTGAGACCGTCTCGAAGAGCAGATCCGAAAACGCAAAGCCGCTGTGCCGCTCCGTCACGATCAGCCCCGTCGTGCTCACCAGCAGCACCAGCACAAAGAGCAGCGTCACCGTAATCGCCCGCCCCACGATCAGCGACCGGATCGACCGCCCGAACATCTCCACCTCCCGCCGCTTGCGGATCGACGCCCACGCGACCATCACGATCACCGCGAAAGTCGTCGTCTTGATGCCGCCCGCCGTGGACGCCGGCGAGCCGCCGATGAACATCAGGACCATCATGACGAACCTGCTCGCCTCCGACAGCGCCTCGATATCGACCGTGTTGAAGCCCGCCGTGCGGGACGCGACGGCCTGGAAGAAGGCGGCCCGCAGCAGCCCCTCCGGGTTGGGTTCCGGCGAAACGGCTTCAAACATCACAATGGCCGCCATGCCGATAACCACCAGGAGCGTCGTAACGGTCAGGACGATCTTAGTCTGCAGGTGCAGACGAGTCGCCGCGGGCCGATGGAAGATCGTCTCCTCATGCATCCGCCGCCGGACCCCCAGCGAGATCCGGCCCAGCGCCGCGTGAAACAGGTTATAGATGACGTTGAAGCCCAGCCCGCCGAGCACAATCAGCGGCAGGAGCACCGCGTAGGTGGGAACCGAGGCGTCGTAGGACATCAGGCTGTCGGGCAGGAGACTGAAGCCCGCGTTGCAGAACGCGCTGATCGCATAGAAGATGCTGTAGTACCAGCGATGGGCCGGCGCATCGGCGATCTCCGGGACATTGTCCCACATCGGATACAGACACACCGCCCCGATGAGCTCGATCAGGACCGTCGTCAGGAAGATGAAGGCGATGATCCGGCTGATCTGGCTGATCGTCCGGGCGCTGAGCAGGTCCTGGAGGGCCGCCGACTCGCGGACGCTCAGGGCATGACCCAGCAGCAGCGCCGTCACCGCCCCGAAGATCACAATCCCCAGCCCGCCGAGCTGCACGAGCGTAAGGATGACGATCTGACCCATCCGGCTGAAGTCCTTCCCCGTGTCGTGGACCACCAGCCCCGTCACGCAGGTGGCGCTGGCGGCCGTGAACACCGCGTCGGTAAAGCTCATCGACTCCAGGTTGTGCGAACGCGGCAGCATTAAAAGGCCCCCGCCGGCGACGATCAGCACGATAAAGACGATCATTAAGCTGATGGCCGGGTTGAGGCCGCTGGCCGCCAGCTCCACGGCGTTGGAGCACGACTTGGCGATGACCTGCAGCACGAGGTAGGTATCGACGGCGATGAGGATCGCCAGGCCCCGGTCCTCGATGAGAAACCAGCGCCCCGCCGTCGCGAAGACCAGCAGCAGGATCGCCAGCAGCGGAAACTCGTACCAGTTGTAGCGGATAAACTCCCGCTTGGACTCGGCGTTGAAGAAACGGGTAAGCTTCTCCGTCAGGAAGACGGCAAAGAGGACAAGCTGGATCGTGTGCAGCCAGGGCCGCGGCAGCAGCGGCCGGTCGAAGCCGTAGAGCAGCACGAACGTCGCGCAGACCGACAAAACCGCCGTAAAGCTGACGATCTGCATCGTCCGCTCCAGCTTCTGATTGACATACTGGATCTTTATGGACCTCATATCTCTTTTTAAAATAGGCCGCCTTTAGGCAATAGAGGGCACTTGCAAAAGAGATATTTACCCGTAACGAGCCGGTTTTTCCAGTTATTTCTCGGGACGGGGGATTGGCCATGAAGTTCATGAATAATATGAAGGGATTGATCAGGTTCAAGAAATACATGGGCCGTTGGTAGTGGAGCGGGAGGCGGAAGTCAGAAGAAAAAAGTTTTTGCACGGTAATTTCATTGTTTTTAGGCTGAAAATGGGGATTTTGGGGCATTTTATCAGTAAAAACACCTACCCAAAACGACCAAAAACGACATGGAAACGACATGAAACGACCTGATTTCGACATGAAAAGACGTGGAAATTTCACCATTAGGATCGTGAAGAACAGGAAAGGGATTGGAAGGTTCATATTAAAAATAAGAGATAAAAGAGATGAAATACAAGTTAAAAACCAAAGAGGGAGTGGGCGCAGACTGTAAAGGGGGCGAGTGGCTGATGCCGGTTTCATATCCTTCCTCCTTCCTGTTTGCCCTGGTCCGGCCGGGGCCGGGTCCTCCTTCGCGGTCCGCCGCGGCGGCGGGCCGTTTGCCTTCCTATTATATTATGGCCGATGTTTTGTGTTTTTCAAACATTTTTTAAAATTTATTTTGCCTCAGAGGACACAGAGGAGGATTTAAATAGTGCAAATACAAGGACTTAAAGAGCATTAAAGACTCAGGAATGCAAGCAATCAGGTGGGCAGGGCGGTTGGTTATTCTTTGGAGGGATTATTCAGGGGATTTTGTGGGATTTTGTTTGTTTGGGGGTGGATGGTGAGCGTGTCCCTAAAAACTGGACAGGGGTTTAAGGTGGAGTTGTTTTCGGGTATAGTAGGTCGAAAGACTTGGAAAGGACCTGGAAGCAATGACACAGAAAAGGCGACAATTTACGGCGGAATTCA
>JBNRMP010000126.1:0-16893 GCA_050309685.1 Anaerohalosphaeraceae bacterium | reverse complement strand
ACGTACCGCAACTTATGGGCCTGGCTGGACGATCCCTACCAGACCCCGGCCGTGGGCCCGCCCCAGGGGCAGTTGCTTTTGTTTACGTAGGGACTTGGACAGCAGAAATGAAAGGAATGAAAAAAAGAGAGCGACCTGAACTGACATATTGGAAAGAACCTGTCCGAAACAGCCGTTTCGGTGAAGAATTTACGGAGATAGTCTGCAATCAGAGATTATCTTGGACAGCAGTGTTTCAAAGAATTTAACAATTCCAGCTTCACACGGCTAAAATCTTACATGTTTGCCTATCCGATCCACAGTTCCGGTCGGTGCAGGGCGGCCTGAAGGTACGTATAGCGATAGGGCGCCTCCAGACGCTCGCAGATTGCCTTGAACCTGGCAATGGCCTCCTCGCTGAGCCGGGCCTGCTTATGGGCGTCGCCTTTGCACTGGAAGATTCGGCAGGCGGCGAACCGCCAGTCCCGCACGGTGCACCTGCCGGCCTCCTGGTACGGGCACACGCCGCCGGTCATCGGGCGCAGCTCCTTCGGGCACTGCGCCGTAAAGTAGAGCATCTCCGGCGTCGTGATGAAGAGCCGGTGGCCGTACTTGTCGAAACTGCAGCACTCGCCGCACGCCGTGCAGCCCGGCCCCATCGCCGCCGCCTGCGCGTCGATCCACGCATAGACTCCTTCAACGGATTGAATCAGTTCATCCCTCGTTGTCATCCCACCACTGCTTCTGGTCTCGTTTGGCCTCGATCTGTTCGAGGGTAAACATCGGCCCGCGATTGATTCCCGGGCACTTCATCGCCGCAAGATTCCAGTCGTTCGGCCGCCGCAGGTTCTCCTTCCAGAACGGCCACGTCCGGCACTGCATCGGTCGCACGGGGTAGATCGCGCAGCCGCGCCTGCCGCCGCCGAAGTCCGTCAGAAAGATGCAGTCCTTCGTCGTCGGGTGCTCGATGATGCTGGTGCGAAAGCCCACACGTCGGAGGAACTTTTTGCGAAACTGCTCCTCGCTCATCTTCAGGAACTTCGCCGTTCGCTCGATCTCCGGCCGTGTAATCCAGATATACCCCTCCGCCGGCCCCGCGCAGCACTCCCCGCACCCCGTGCACTCAAAACAAAGCCCGCCCGCGTACCATTTATGATTCAATTTTTGTATCACGTCTGTTTCCTATGAATAACCGCCAGCTTGACATCTTTGACCAGGTCCGCCAGGGTCTGCGACGGATGCACGCTCGTCAGGATGTGAACATAATTCGTATATCCTCCGACGATATACACCGTGCAATCTTTGTTTCGAAACCCGCGATGTACCGCCATAACGGATCATGGTTTTCCTGATCCAGCGTGCCCGCGCGGTTCTTTGTACCAAATACAATATGGTATAATATTTGGGTGTAAGTCGCCATGTCCCGCGGTTTTCAAAGTCGCCGGTCGTTCATCTCCTGAATATTCGACCCCTTCGGGGTCGGTTCTTTCTGCCGTCATGGTCCCGCGAAAATCCGTGTCAATCCGCGGCTTAGATCAGTCCCACTTCAAAATCCCGCCGGTGTCGGCGCTGGTGGCGAGGGCGGCGTATTTGGCCAGGCAGCCCTCGGTGATCCGCGGGGGCATCGGCTTCCAGGCGGCCTTGCGCTTCGCCAGTTCCTCTTCGCTGACCTTCACATGGATCGTATTGTTCGGGATATCGATCTCTACGATGTCGCCCGGCCTGACGAGTGCGATCGGGCCGCCGACGGCCGCCTCGGGGCTGACATGCCCGATGCACGCGCCGCGGGTTCCGCCGCTGAAGCGTCCGTCCGTGATCAGCGCCACCGACTCGCCCAGCCCCGCGCCCATGATATAGCTGGTCGGCGAGAGCATCTCCTGCATACCCGGTCCGCCCTTGGGGCCCTCGTAGCGGATGATGACCACGTCGCCCGGTTTGACCTTGCCGCCGAGGATGCCCTCGCAGGCCTCCTCCTGGCTCTCGAAGATCACCGCGGGCCCCGAGTGCACCAGCATCTTCGACGACACGCCCGCCGTCTTCACGACGCAGCCCTTCGGCGCCAGATTCCCGTGCAGAATCGACAGCCCGCCCGTCTTCGAGTACGCCTTCTCCAGCGGGTGGATGCACTCCGGATTCCGGATCGTCGCGCCCTTGATCCGCTCGCCCAGCGTCACGCCCGATACGGTCATCGTGTCCGTATGCAGCAGCCCCGGAATCTTGCTGATCTCGTTGAGGATCGCGCTGATCCCGCCCGCCGCGTCCACATCCTCCACGTGCCATGCGCTCGACGGCGAGACCTTGCAGATATTCGGACACCGCGCGCTGATCGCGTTGATCCGGTCCAGGTTGTAGGTGATCCCCGCCTCGTTGGCGACCGCCAGGGCGTGAAGCACCGTGTTCGTCGAGCCGCCCATCGCCATGTCCAGCACGAAGGCGTTGTCAATGGCCTTCTCCGTCAGTATCTGCATCGGCCGCAGGTCCTCCCGGACCAGTTCGACCGCCCGCCGGCCGGCCTGCTTATACAGGTCCTGCCGACGCGGATCGACGGCCGTGATCGTCCCATTGCCCGGCAGCGCCATCCCAATCGCCTCGCACAGGCAGTTCATGCTGTTGGCCGTGAACATCCCCGAGCAGCTTCCCTGGCTCGGACACCCCGAGCACTCCAGATCATGCAGTTCCTCTTCGCTGATCTTGCCCGCGTTGTACGCCGCCACGCCTTCGAAGATGGTGATCAGGTCGGCGGTTTGGCCGTTCTTCGTCTTGCCGGCCTTCATCGGCCCGCCCGAGACGAACAGCGTCGGGATGTTGACCCGCATTGTCGCCATCAGCATCCCCGGCACGATTTTGTCGCAATTGGGGATACAGATCATCCCGTCAAAGCAGTGCGCCCGCACCATCGTCTCGACGGCGTCGGCGATGATCTCACGCGAGGCCAGCGAATATTTCATCCCGGTATGCCCCATCGCGATCCCGTCGCAGACGGCAATCGTGTTGAACTCGAACGGCACGCCGCCCGCATCGCGCACGGCCTGCTTGACGACCTGGGCCACCTCGTGCAGGTGCACATGTCCCGGCACGATATCGCAGTAGCTGTTGGCAATTCCGATAAACGGCTTGTCCATATCCGCATCCGACACCCCGCACGCCCGCAAAAGCCCCCGATGGGGCGCCCGCTGAAATCCCTTTTTAATCTCGTCACTACGCATAATCGGGTTCCTTAAAATAAAGTACAGCAAAATCGGATTCGTTCCTGTTTGGCAAACCACCCATTATAGCGGTTGCGGCGAAAAATAAAAGGGAAACTAACCGGCAAATGAGGACCTTTAATAAACAAAAAACACCCTTGCCGTAATGAATGGGGATTTTCATGGCGGTTACCACGGCTCAGGGGGCAAAATGAAAAATCCCGGCATCGGGAAATCAACTGATGACGCCCTTCATGTATTCGCGGGTCATCCGTTCCCGGGGTTCCTCAAACATCTGTTGAGCGGGGCCGTGTTCGATCAGTTCGCCGCAGTAAAAGAACGCCACGTAGTCCGCCAGCCGTCGGGCCTGCCGCAGGATGTGCGTGACCAGGATGGTGGTATAATCCTTCTTCAGCTCCAGAAAGCTTTCCTCGATCCGGCGGCTCGACATCGGGTCCAGCGCGGAGGTCGGTTCGTCGGCCAGGATGATGTCCGGCTGAACCGCCAGGCCGCGGGCCAGGCACAGCCGCTGCTGCTGGCCGATTGAGATCTTCGAGGCCGGGCTGTGCAGCCGGTCCTTGACCTCGTCCCACAAGCTGGCCTGCCGCAGGCGAAACTCGACGATCTCGTCAAGCCGGCGTTTGTCCCTGATCCCGTGGATTCGCGGCCCGTAGGCGACGTTGTCATAGATCGACATCGGCAGCGGCCGCGGCGTCTGCGACAGCAGGCCCATCTTCCGGCGGATGTGGGTCACCTCGACCTTCGGATCGTAGATGTCCTCGCCGTTGACCATGACCCGGCCGCTCACCTTCACCCCCTCGACCAGATCGACCATCCGGTTGAGGCATTTGAGAAACGTCGTCTTGCCGCAGCCCGACGGCCCGATGATCGCGATGAGCTGCCGGTCGGGGATGTCAAAGGTTACGTTGCGAAGCGAGGGCTCGCGCCCGTAGTACACGGTCAGGTTTTCCACGTGGATATGGCTTGGCTGGGTCATCGGGTTCTCACTGGATTGAATGTCGTGTAAATTTGCGGTTCAGGAGGCGCGAGGCGATGCTCGTTATCAGGATGATGATCGTCAGGATCAGCGCCGAGGCGTAGGCCCGCTGCTGCACCTGGGGAAACGGCGTGCCGAGCTGAAAGAAGATCGCCAGCGGCAGGGTGGCGACCGGCCGGAGGAGCGAGTCGGGAATCTGGTCGCTGTAGCCCGCCGTGAACAGGACCGAGGCCGCATCGCCGACCCCTCGCCCGAAGGCGATCAGGACCGCCGTCAGAATCCCCGCCGCCGACTGACGGAGGATGACCCTGAGGGATGTCTGCAGCCGCGTGGCCCCCAGCGCGTAGGAGGCCTCTGCCAGTTCCGGCGGCGTCATCCGCACCACCTCATCCATCGCCCGGCACATGATCGGCAGGATCAGCAGCGCCACGGTGAGGATGCCGCCCAGCAGCGAGGCCCGCAGTCCGACCGACAGCATGAGGAGAAAGCCGAACGCCCCGAACACGATCGAGGGCACTCCCCACAGCACGTCCAGCGAAAACCGCACCCACTGCGCCGTTCGCGATTGCCGCCGCGTAAAGACGTTGATATACAGCACGATCGGCAGGCCCATCAGCAGGGCCAGCACGGTCGCGCCGCCGGCCAGGTAAAAGGAGCCGAGGATCGCATTAAGGATGCCGCCCTCCTTGCCGAGGTAGAATCCTCCCTTCGGCGTTTGCGAGATCATCGCCCAGTCCAGGGCGCCGATCCCCTTGACGATGACCGTCCCCAGGATCAGCAGCAGCATCAGCAGGATCAGCAGCGAGGCCGCGATCATCAGGCCTTTCATAATCCGTTCTTCAATGTGTCTTCGATTCATGGCGGCTCCCTACTGCACCTGTTTTTCCGCACGGATCAGCACCAGCTTGGCCAGAATGTTAAATCCCAGCACGACCCCCAGCAGGATCAGACAGGCCAGCATGACGGCCGAATCGTACAGCGGAATCGACATCATCTCCCCGTAGTTGTTGGCGATCAGGGCCGGCAGGGGATAGGCCGGGTCCAGCAGCGATTGCGGCGTCCGGGCCACGTTGCCCACCACCATCATCACGGCCATCGTTTCCCCGAAGGCCCGCGAAAGCCCCAGCACCACGGCGGCGATGATCCCCGGTCGGGCCTTGCGCAGGACGACATGCTTGACCGTCTGCCACTGGGTTGCCCCCAGCGACAGCGAGGCCTCACGGAACTCCTTCGGCACGGCCCGCAAAATCTCCACGGTAACATGGATGATGACCGGAAAGATCATCACGGCCAGCACGATTCCGCCCGCCAGCACGCAGTAGCCCGTGGACGTGATGCCCAGCCGCGGGGCCAGCGTATCCCGAATCCACGGAACGACCATCAGTATGCCCCACACCCCATAAACGACCGAGGGGATTCCCGCCAGCACGTCGATCAGCGGCTTTGACCATTCCCGGACCCGCCGCGGGGCGTATTCGGCCAGATAGATGGAAGTCAGCAGGCACAGCGGCGCCGCGATCAGGAGGGCCGTGCCGGTAACCCAGATCGATCCCATGATGAACGGCAGGAACCCGAACCGGCCGCGCAGCGGAAACCACTCCGAAGAGAGCAGCAGGTCGCCCGGCGGATGGATCGACAGGATCGGCCGGGCCTTGATATACAGCCCGACCGCCATGGCCGCGACGATCAGCCCGGAGGCCCACGTCAGCAGGACCAGCAGCTTCCCGGCAATCCGATCCTGCCGCAGACGGCGCCGCGTCCGGCGGTCAGGCGTCCACGGATGCGTTGCGGCACGGGGTTGGGTTTCGTCAGTCTTCAAGTTTCTTCAGCTCGTTTTGAATGGTTTCATTGGACAGCCGGACATAGCCCGCTTCAGGGACGAAGGCCTGTCCGTCGGTGAGGACCCAGCGCAGGAACTCGACGACTTCCTTCCGCTTGGGCTTGCCTTTGGAAACGAGGTACAGATCCCGGGCGGGCGGAGACGGATAGCGTCCTTCCGCGATGGCGTCGGTCAGCGTGTCCCGATCCTGATAAAACGATTCCTCCGGGTCCACCGTGCCGTTGCCGTTGACATCCAGCGGCAGGACCGCCAGCGAATCCATCGGCCGTTTCGTCTCGGTATCATAGGCATAGTTCACATTGTTGAAGCCGATGCCGAGAACGTCCTGTTTGACGGCCTCAGCCACGCCGGGATCGCCGAAGACTCCCAGTCCCTGGAGATCCTCCTGTTTTTTGTCCATGTATTGAGCCCATGTCTCCGCCGCCCCGCAGGCATCCGAGCGGGTAAACACATGCACCGGCTGCGTGTGTCCGCTGCCGGCGATGTCCCCCCAGGTCATGGCCGTGCCCGAGATCCACAGGTCGGTGCATTGCTGCCGGGTGATTCCTTTGGCCGGCAGCTCCGCCGCGGCCGGATTGTTCCGGTTAAACGTGACGACGACGGCGTCCTTCGTGGCCGCGAAGGCCCAGGCCCCTTTTTCGATTTCCGCGGGATAGATCGACCGGGAGACCATTCCCAGGTCCACCGCTCCCGACAGGCAATCGGCCATCCCTTTGCCCGCGCCGCCCGCGGAGATATCGATCCGCACTCCGGGGTGAAGTTTGCGAAATTCCTCCGACCACTTGACCGCCATGGGGTACAGCGCCCAGGCCCCCGACATTGAGATTTCCCCGGTCAGATCCGAGCCCGTCGAACCGGTCTGCGGATCTCGTTTGCATCCGCCGCCCAGGAGAATTCCCAGAATCACAATCCACCCAATGGATTTTTTCATACGTCTCCTTTCTCAAAAAAATTCTAAACGAGATCCTCAAGGGTCAGGTTTTCCAGCCGCTTGGCGATGTAGTCACGGATCTCGCGAAAGACATCCAGCAGTTTCTGCTCTTTCTGGATGGGGGTTTCGGAAAAGAAGTATTCGCTGACGGATTCGGTCGGAGCCAGTGCCCCGTCCATCAGACGGATGACCGAGGCAAGGGAAATCTGGCCGGCAGGGCGGGCAAGCTGATAGCCGCCCTGAGTGCCTCGGCGGGTCCGGATCAGCCGATTCTGGCGGAGCGTCGAAAAAAGTAATTCAAGATACTTTTTGGGGATATTGTACTTATCGCAGATCTCCTCAATCTTGATGAAGCCCCGTTCACGGTTTCTCGCCATGTAAAGCAGGGCCAGGAGGCAATATTCGCTTTTAGTGGTCAGTTTCATTGTAATCCTTGTACATCAAGTCTATGAACATTATAGACAAGATTTCCGAAATTTCAACATTTTTTATAAAATTCTTCCATTTAGGGCGGGTCGCAGGCCGCACAGACCGCTGGAAGGGTTTTGAGCTTTGAATTTTTCCCGCATTCGAGTAAGCTCTATCCGGAGTGCGATCTGAAACTGGATGAAACCCATGCGTATTGTACAATTAACACCCGGCTCCGGCGACCAGTTCTACTGTGAGAACTGCCTTCGCGACGCGGCCCTCGCCCGGGCCCTGCGGGCACAGGGGGCCGACCTCCTGCTGGTGCCGATGTACCTGCCGTTGAGCCTGGATCGCGCAGAGCCCCTGGAACGGACCGAAGTTTTCTTCGGCGGTGTCGGCGTCTATCTCCGGCAGAAGTCGGCGCTCTTCTGCCGGGCTCCCCGCTGGCTGGACCGGCTGCTGGACAGCGGCCTCCTGCTGCGGGCGGCGGGCAGAAGGGCGGGCCTCACCAATGCCCGTCAGCTCGGCGAGATGACGCTCTCAATGCTCCGCGGCCCCCGCGACCGTCAGGCCAAAGAGATCGACCGGCTGGCGGAGTTTCTCTCGCAGCCCGAAAATCGCCCCGATGTGGTCGTCCTCTCCAATCTCCTGCTGGCCGGTCTGGCCCGGCCGATCAAAGACCGCCTCGGCTGCAAACTTGTCTGCCTGCTCCAGGATGAGGACGGCTTCGTTGACGGCCTCGGTGAGCCGTGGTCGCGGCAGGTCTGGGACCAAATGGCCCGGCTCGTCCCCCTGTTCGACTGCTTCATCTCCGTCAGTCACTACTATGCAAAAGTAATGCAGCAACGCCTGCCGATCCCCTCGCAAAAGATCGAAGTGATTCCGCCGGGTCTGGAAGTTTCGCTCTATCAACCCGCCGGGCCCGCGGATAAACCGACGATTGGATTCCTGGGACGGATGAGTGAGGAAAACGGATTTGATTGGTTGGAAGAATTGATGAAGATCCTCATCAAGTCGGAAGGTTTGGATGTCCATCTTCGGATTTGCGGCGGGATGTCTTCGGTCGATAAAAAACGGGTGGAGGGGATCATGCGGGGGTTTGCCGGTGAGGGCTTGAGTGCACGTGTAAAACTTGAGAACGATTTTCGATGGGAAGTCCGACATCGAACGCTTCAGCGGCTGACTTTGCTTTGTTCCCCTTCCAAAACAGCACCGGCCTATGCGATGAATGTGCTGGAGGCCATGGCCTGCGGGGTGCCCTTTGCGGCTCCCAATCACGGCGTCTATCCTGAATGGGCCCAACTGACCGGCGCCGGCGTTTTATATGAACCCAATACGGTAAGTCGGCTAATCGAGGCGGTTCGTCCGTTGCTGGATGACCCGGCGCAATGCCGACGGCTTGGCGAAAACGGCCGCCGGGCCGTCCTGGAGCATTTTGATATTCAAAAAACCGCCGGCCGGATGCTCTGCCTGTTTGAACAAATGATCGAAACCGGATAATAGATAATACGTGTATTCATGCGTGTAAATTCGTGGCTGATATAACGCGGCGAGAAGTAAGATGATCGAATTAGTCGATGTGCGCAAATCCTATGTTACGGCCGCCGGGACCCTGAGCGTCCTGCGGGGCCTCAACCTCCGCGTGGAGCCGGGCGAGAGCGTCTCAATCGCCGGTCCCTCCGGCTGCGGCAAGAGCACGCTGCTCAACCTGCTCGGCGCGCTGGACAGGCCCGACGCCGGCCGGGTTCTCCTGGACGGACAGGACCTGGCCGCCCTCGATGAGGGCGCGCTGGCAGCCCTTCGCAACCGCAGGATCGGCTTCATCTTCCAGCTTCACCACCTCCTGCCGCAGTGTACGGTACTCGAAAACGTTCTCATCCCCACGCTGGCCGACAAGAAGTCGTCGTCCGCCGATGAACGGACGCAGCGGGCCCGGACCCTGCTGGAGCTGACGGGTCTGGCCGATAAGGCCGACGAACTGCCCGGCCGGCTCTCCGGCGGCCAGCGCCAGCGCGTCGCCGTCGCCCGCGCGATGATCAAGCGCCCCGCGGTCCTGCTGGCCGACGAGCCGACCGGCTCTCTCGACGAGGATACCGCCGCCGCCATCGCCGATCTGCTGATCGACCTCAACAGGCAGCAGGGCGTTACGCTTATCGTCGTAACCCATTCGCTCGCCCTGGCGAAGCGAATGAATCGCCGGTACAAACTCGATCACGGCAAACTCGAACCCCTTAACCCGTAAGAATCCGTGGCTGAATACAGATGACGACTTTCCGCTGGCTTATCCGAACGCTGTGGTTCTTTCGCTGGATCACGCTGGGCATCGTCCTCGCGGCGGCGACGGCCTCGGCTGTCCTGGGCGGCTCGCTGCTGACGGGCGACTCCGTCCACCGCACCCTTCGCGAACAGATGCGCCGGCGTCTCGGTCGCACGCAGTTCGTCCTTTCCGGCGAGGACCTCTTCTTCCGCCCGCAGCTCGCCGATGAGATCACCGCCCGCTCCGGCGCCGATGCGGCCCCCGTCGTCATGCTCACCGGCTGGGCCGAGAACGCCGACGGCTCCCGCCGGGTCAACAGTGTTAACGTGATCGGCGTCGATGCCTCGCTGGCTAAGCTGAGCCCCTCCGGCCGAGCCCCCCGGCTCGATGATCCGGCCGCCGGCGTCGTCGTCAACGAAGCCCTCGCCCGCCGCCTCGACCTCAGACCCGGCGACCCGCTCGTCTTCGCCGTGCGCAGGCAGGGGGGGCTCGCCGCCGATTCGATCTTCTTTCCCGAATCGCATCTGCACGACTCCCGCCGTCTCACCGTCGCCGCCGTCGCCGATGAAAACGAATTCGGACCGCTGAGTTTTTACGCCGACACCGCCGCGGCCATGAACATCTTCCTGCCCCGCGAGCAGTTGGCCCGGTGGATCGATCAAGGCGGCAAAGCCAATGCCGTCCTCATCGCCTCCGGTATAGTCGCCGAGGAGGTGCAGGAGGCGCTGCGTCTCTCGCTTGAGCCCGAAGACCTGGCCCTTGAGGTCCGCCGCCTCGAAGGTTCCGGCTGGCTCGAGGTCCGCAGCCGCCGCGTCTTCATCAAAGAGCCCGTCGCCCGCCGCCTTCAAACGGCGGACCCCTCGGCCGTCGGCGTCCTGAGCTATTTTGTCAATGAGCTTCGCTCCGGTGATCACGCCGTGCCGTATTCCATCGTCAGCGCCGTCGGCGCATTCGGCGACGGCCCGTGGAATCTCTACACCCTGCTGGCTGACGACGAGATCGTCCTCAACGAGTGGACCGCGAGCCGACTCCGCGCCGACGCGGGCGATACGGTCACGCTGCGATACTACGTCCCCGCCTCCTCCCGGGCAGGGGGGCTCGAAGATCGCTCGCGGGCCTTTAAGGTCCGGGCCGTCGTGCCGATGATGGGGACCGGCGCCGATCCGACGCTCATGCCCGATTTCCCCGAACTGGCCGACGTCGAAAACTGCCGCGACTGGGACCCCGGCATCCCCATCGACCTCTCGAAGATCCGCCCCGAAGATGAGGCGTACTGGGACGCCTACCGCGGCAGCCCCAAGGCCTTCGTCTCGCTGGCCGCCGCGCAGGCCATGTGGGCCAATCCCTACGGCGCCCTCACGGCCGTGCGCTATGCACAAAACGCAGGCGAAGCCGCCGTCACCCGCGCCCTCCGCGAGGACTTCAGCCCGTCCGATGCGGGTCTGGCCATCCTCGACGTGGCCGCTCCCAACCGGCGCTCCGCCGTGGGCATGACCGACTTTGCCGCTCTCTTCGCGGGCCTGAGCTTCTTCCTCGTGCTCTCCGCCGTCCTCCTCGCCGCCATGATCTTCTATTTCGCCGTCGAGCGTGAGGGCCGACGTATCGGCCTGCTCCGCGCCGTCGGCCTCACGACCGGCCGCGTTCGCCGGATGATCTTCGCCTACGGGCTTCTCTGTGCCGTCGTCGGCGCTCTGCTCGGCATGGCCGTCGCCGTGGGCTATACGCAGCTCATCCTGATGGCCCTGCGCTCCCTCTGGTCCGGCGCCGTCGCCGATGCCTCCGTGCGGTTTTTCTTCAGTCTTCGCCCGCTGCTCATCGGCGCTGCCGTTACCGTCGTATCCGCCGCCGCGGCGATGTGCTTCACCCTTCGCCGCCTCACCCGGCGGCCCCCGCGAGAGCTGCTGGCCGGCCGCGAGATCCTTTCCGCTCCGCCGCGCGTGCACACGGCCGTCCTGCTCGTCGGTATCCTGAGCATCCTCGCCGCCGCCGGTCTGGTCGCCGGATCGCTGCTCTCGCAGCAAACCAATGCCGCCGGCATTTTCTTCAGCGCCGCCGGTCTGCTCCTGCTCGGCTTTCTTCTGATGGCCCGCCATTGCCTGGGCAGGGCCGCCCTCGCCTCTCAGGGCGAGCTGCGCTCGCTCCGGGCGCTGGCCCTGCGCAACACCGCCCGCCGCGCCGGACGCAGCACCGCCGTCCTGGCGGTCATGGCCTGCGGCGTCTTCCTCACCGCCGCCGTCGGCCTGAACCAAAAATCCGCACCCGCCGATCTCACCGATCCGCAAGGCCCCACCGGCGGCTTTACCCTCATGGCCGAGGCGGGCATCCCCGTCCTCCACGACCTGGCCGATCCCGCCGCGCGAAAGGAACTGGGCCTCGACGAAGGCCCTCTCAGGGAAGCGAAGATAGTCTCCCTGCGCCTCAGGGCGGGCGAACACGCGGGCTGCCTCAATCTCAACCGCGCCTCCCAGCCCCGCCTCCTCGGCGTCAGCCCCGAAATATTAAAATCGCAAAACGCCTTCTCCTTCCAAAGCGTGTTGGATATTGAAGAGATTCGTTCTGAAGAGTCCCGAAGGGGTGATAGTTCCTTAGCCGGGGGGGTAAACCCCCGGAAACCGGGCCAGGCAGAGAGTCAAGCCCCGAAGGGGCGACAGGTTAAAACGATGGAGTCGAACAGTCCCTGGGACCTGCTCAATGCCGATCTCGGCCCCGACGTTGTCCCCGCCGTCGGCGACATCGGCACGGTCTATTGGGGCCTGGGTCTCAGGATCGGCGACACGCTGCCCCGGTGGGACAGCGCCGGTCGCCCCTTCAAGCTCAGGATCGTCGCCCTGATGCACAGCTCCGTCCTGCAGGGCAATCTTCTCATCTCGGAAGACCATTTCACCCGCCGCTTCGAGGACTCCCCCGGCCGGCAGGTCTTCCTGATCCGCACCGACCCCGCGCAGGCCGACGAGGCGGCCGCTCTCCTCACCCGGCGGATGCGTTCCAAAGGTATGGAGGTCGTCTCCGCGGCCGCCCGCCTCGCCGAGCTCAGCACCGTCGAGAACACCTACCTCGCCATCTTTCTCGTCCTCGGCGGCCTGGGCCTGCTGCTCGGCACTGCCGGGCTGGCCCTCGTCGTCTGGCTCAACGTGATGGACCGTCGCGGCGAGCTGGCCATGATGCGGGCCGTCGGATTCTCCCGCGCCCAACTGACCGCCATGCTCGAAAAGGAGCACGCCGTCCTTCTTCTCGCCGCCGTCGCCGTCGGCGCGGTCTCCGCCCTCGTCGCGGTCCTGCCCGCCCTGGCCATGCTCCCGTCCCGCGCCGGGCTGCTCACGCTTGCCGTCCTGCTCGCCGCCATCCTGCTGACGGGTCGGCTCTGGATCCGCCTGGCCGCGCGAGCCGCCCTCGCCGGCCCCGCCCTCGACGCCCTCCGCAGCGAATAAGGCAAATCGCAAAACCGAAACCCTCCGCCTTTGCGAGAGTCCGCAAACATCCTTCGGGGTGCGAAAAGATTGAAAAATCCGGCCCTTTCTGCTATCATCTCCTCAAAATCCGCTTTTGAAGGCAGTAAACCATGAGGATCGTAATCGCCGGCCCCAAGGGCGCCGGCAAGAGCATGCTCGGCGAGGTCCTCTCGAAGCTGATCGGCATCACCGTGCTGGAAACGGACCGCCTGATCGAATCGCTCTACCAGGAGACGACCGGTCAGGCCAAAACCGTCCGCGAGATCTACATCGAACACGGCAAAGACTATTTCCGCGACCTCGAAAGCCGCGTCGCTCAACAGATGTGGGACGTGGACTGGCAGCTTGTCGTCACCGGCGGCTCCATCCTCCTCTCCCCGCAAAACCGCCGGGCCCTGCGCTTCAACGCGATCCTCGTCTATCTGACAACCGATGTCGAAACCGCCTGGAACCGCGCCGTCCGACACGGCGTCCTCCCGTGGCTTGACGGCCACGACGGTCGCCGAATCTTCGAGGCCGAATGGGACTACCGCAACGAGGTCATCCTGCCTTACGCCGATCTCGCCATGCGTCCCTGCGACATCGAGACCCACGGCCGCCGCGACCCCTGCCTCGTCCCCCGCGTCATTCCCGTCGTCGAAAGCATGGCCGCCCTCGCCCTCCTCGACGCCTGGCAGGTCCAGGCCCGCCTCAACCCCGCCTGGGCAAAAGACCACCCCCTCGCCTAAACCGGGGACAGCCGCCTGTTTTCGACCGGGCGGACACGGGGGGCTCTATGGAGTGGTTTCCTTTCTTCCTCCCGTAACAATCGCCGCTCGCGGCGGCGTCTTCATCCCGCTGCCCAGGTAAAAGCTCGTATGCGCCGGCTTATTGTACACCACGTTCTGCCACGCAATCGAAAGCCGGTACTGCGGATCGTGCATCAGCGTCACCAGCCGGTGCTCCGTCGGTATCGTCGTCATATACAGCCGCAGCGACTTGCCCTCCGGCCCCGCGATCAGCAGTTCCTCCCGCCAGTCGCCGATCACATCGCCCGCCAGGTTCGGCCGAAACCGCCACCGCCGTCCCCCAGCAGCGCTGAAGATCAGCTTCTCCTCGCCCGCCTCCCAGTCCCACTTGAAGATCGAGCTCCCCGCCGGCATCTCCCGCAGCAGGTCCCCGTCCCACCAGATCACGAAGTCCCGCATCCGCGGCGCCCGGCCGATCACCTCCCCCTTCGCGTTTCGCATATCCCCCGACCCGTCCCACGCCTCCATCCCCGCGTGCCGGGGATCGATGTCCGCCGCGATCCCGTCGCTGATGTCCACACCCGGGCTGTGCTTCCAGATCACCTCGCCCGTCCTCGCGTCCCGCATCGCCGCCCCCGGCGACTGAAAACGCACCGTTTCGCCCTCGTTCTCATGCACCGTCAAAATCTCCAGTCCCTCCCGCTCCGGGTCCATATCCGCCACGTGGAGCGCATCGCCGTGCCGAAATCCCGTCGAGTAGAGCCCTGTGCCGTCGTCGTCAACGACCATCGCATGATAGACGATCTCATCCTTCCCGTCGCCGTCCACATCCGCCGCCGTAATGCTGTGGCCGCCCATCCCCGCAAACGGCGAGGCATCCTTAAACGGCGGGTAGCTGATGCCCGTATCGAACACCCAGCGTTTCGTCAGTCGGCCCCCGCGCCAGTCCCACGCCGCCATTACCGTCCGCCCGTACACCCCCCGGCACATCACCACGCTGGGCCGCTCGCCGTCGAGATACGCCACGCATGCCAAAAACCGGTCGCAGCGGTTGCCGTAGCTGTCGTTGCCGCCGTTGCCCCCGATGCCGCCCCAACCGTCAATCGGGTCGCGCCCCGGGATATAGTCCGTCGTCGCCAGCGCCTTGCCCGTCGGCCCGTCAAACACCGTCAAAAACTCCGGCCCCTCCAAAATCCGCCCGTCCCGCAGGTCACCCTCTTTCCGCGTCCGCCAGTCCTTCTCCCCGTCCCCGATGACCGTGCCCGTGCCGTCCTTCGTGCCGTCGGCCGTCTTGCACACCACCTCCGCCTTGCCGTCGCCGTCGAGGTCATAGACCATGAACTGCGTATAGTGCTCGCCCTCGCGGATGTTGATCCCCAGGTCGATCCGCCACAGGTGTCTGCCGTCGAGCTTGTACGCATCGAGAATCGGCGGGCTCGTCACCCCCGCAAACGAGTTGTCCCGGCCCCGGCCGACCATGTGAACCACGATCTCGTACTCCCCGTCCCCGTCCAGGTCCCCGACCGAGGCATCCCCCGGCCGATACCCCTCGACCGGCACAAGGGGAATCTCCAGATACCCGTCCTCCCAGACCGCCGCCGCCTTCGAGGCCGCCTGTTCTCTGCCGTCGAGCAGCGGCCGCACGAAATACCGCAGCCCCTTATCCGCCGGGGCCTCCTTGTCAACGAGATTTGTCGAACCCGTCACCGGCTCCCTGTTGACCTTTACCGGCTCCCTGTCCCCGACCTGCCGATAGACGTTAAACGCGACCGCCTCCGGGTCATCCCCCAGCAGCCGCCAGCTCACATAAACGGCTCCGTCCTCCGTCCGCACCGCCGCGACCCCGCGATCTAACGCCTCCATCTGCCGGGCCGCCGGGCAGACCCCCGCCGAAAACATAAACCCTGCTGCTGCAAGTAGTTGCCATGCTGAAAACAGAGACAGGGGCGTTCTCATTCTCATCTCCCGCAAAAAATCAGGTCGATCAATTTGGATAGACTGCTGCCGTCATCCGGAGGAGTCTCCCAAAGATAAACGACCCACTCCCCCGAATTATTCCATCCTTTATTATTGAAGTTTGAAAAATAACTAAACAAATGTGTCATTCCCGCGCAGGCGGCAGTCCGGCGAAATCGCCTTGGACTTCAGCTCAAGACCACAATGACAGCTTGGGCCTTTCGCCTGAAGGGTTAAGCTTATTTTTCAAAAATCAATAAAATCCAGGTTAGTCGGCGTGATTCTGTGTCAAAAAACCCGCAAAACCCGTCCTTCGCAGCTTGGGTTCAAACTACGAACTACGAACCACGAACTCAGATCATTTCCGATGCCACTTCCCGTCGTCGCCTTTGGCGTACGCTTTCTTCACTGCCGACCAGGCCACCCGGTTGGCCGTCGCCTCATGCGAGGCGCTGCCCCGGCGTTTCTTCGGGTCCTTGTACTGCTCATAGGCGCTGTCGTAGGCCTCTTTGTAAATCTCCCGGGCATGTTTGGGCAGCTTCTCCTTCAAATTCGCCGGCACTCTTTTCCCCGGCATAGCCGTTTCCTTTCACAAAAGTTCATATCGTTTCCTGCTCCTTCGAGCATCCCTATAAACCCGCTACGCCGCAAAAAACGCCCCTGCATTAAGGAAATCCGCAACTTCCGCCAAGGCGTTTATTGATACCCGTCTCCGATTGGCGGCAAAAGTAGATAACGTATGATTTTTTTTCGCACATTTATTATCGGACAAGGCAGAAAAGTCCTCAATCTGGTCGATATGGGAATTGGAAAGTAAACCAAAACCACCATAATGTTTGGCATATAAATCAGATCACTCATTTAAAGCGTCATCATCTAGCCATTTACACAGTTTATTTCACACCCTCAATATTCCCGTTAAGGATACGATTCTTACATATTTCCATTTTTGTTTATTTAATTTTGTCATTTTTAATTTCAAAATCCCGGTGGAACATAAACATCTGGAGGCACATCGAATCAAATAAAAGTGTCAGGAATCTTTTGGATCCCTTTATTTCCTCTCTCAGTTTTTTCATCATGGTCGGAAGACGGTTCTCCCAAACCCGCATCCCGTCGCCATCCGCCTTTTTCTTCCCCCCGATCCCCTGACCCCCTGCCTC
>JBNRMP010000125.1:0-24490 GCA_050309685.1 Anaerohalosphaeraceae bacterium | reverse complement strand
CCCAAATCGAACACCCCCTCCCCCTCCCCTCAATGGCAAATGGCAAATTGAAAATGAAAAATCCTCAATCGTCTATCGTCAATCATCCATCGAAAATGGAAATACCCTCCGCTTTTTCCCGCCGGGTGAAAACTTGTATTTTTAAAGGCCGGGGGTATAATACTCCTTTTGTGTCGGGAAATATAAAATCTGATAATATAGGGTTTACTCATGGCGAAACTGGCTAAACTGGATGATATTGTATCACTTTGCAAGCGGCGGGGGTTTATTTTTCAGTCGAGCGAGATCTACGGGGGGCTGGCAAGCTGCTATGATTACGGTCCGCTGGGATCGGAATTGAAGCGGAACGTGCGGGCGGCCTGGTGGAAGCATGTCGTGCAGATGCGCGACGACGTGGTGGGGCTGGACTGCTCGATCCTGATGCACCCGATGGTGTGGAAGGCCTCGGGCCATGCCGACAAGTTTGCCGACCTGGTGACCGTGTGCCGGAAGTGCAATACCCGCACGCGGGTGGACCACCTGGAAGACAGCCGCAACGGCGTGCCGGAGGAGCATACGGAGCATGTGGACATCGAGCGGATGGAGCACCAGCCGCACGAGCTGTCCACGAAGATCTGCCCTGCCTGCGGGACGGTCGGCCAGTTTACCAAGCCGATGGCCTTTCGGCTGATGTTCGAGACGCAGATGGGGGCGAATATCGACGATACGATGACGCTGTTTCTGCGGCCGGAGACGGCGCAGGGGATTTTCGTCAACTTCCGCAACGTGCTCGACTCGACGCGGGTGAAAGTGCCCTTCGGCATCGCCCAGATCGGCAAGAGCTTCCGCAACGAGGTGACGACCAAGGCGTTCATCTTCCGCACGCGGGAGTTCGAACAGGCGGAGCTGGAGTTTTTCTGCAAGCCCGGCACGGACATGGACTGGTATCACCACTGGAAGGAGCAGCGGTTCAACTGGTACCTCAATCACGGCATCCGCAGGGAGAACCTGCGGTTTCGCGACCACGATCCGGACGAGCTGGCGCACTACGCCAAGGCGTGCGTCGATGTGGAGTACAAGTTCCCGTTCGGCTCGGGCGACTGGCAGGAACTGGAGGGGATCGCCAACCGGACCGACTTCGACCTGCGCCAGCACATGCGCGGGATGCGGACGATGAACGAGTGGTACGAGAAAAAGGGCGACCTGTCGCAGATTACGCTCAAGGAGGAGTCGGAGGACTATCTCAAGGGACCGCTGGCCTACTTCGACGAGGAGACCCGCGAGCGCTATGTGCCCTACGTGATCGAGCCGTCGGCGGGGATCGACCGCAGCACGCTGGCGTTTCTCGTGGACGCCTACGACGAGGAGGAGGTCAACGGCGAACAGCGCAACCTGCTGCGGTTCCACCCGGCGCTGGCGCCGGTCAAGGCGGCGATCTTCCCGCTGGTGAAGAAGGACGGCCTGCCGGAGATCGGGATGAACCTCTATAACGATCTCAAGCGGCTGTTTAACTGCTTCTATGACGAGAAGGGGGCCGTGGGCCGCCGCTACCGCCGGCAGGACGAGGCGGGTACGCCCTACTGCATCACTGTGGACGGCCAGACCAAGGAAGACAACACGGTGACGATTCGCGACCGCGACAGCATGGAGCAGACCCGCGTGCCGCTGGACCAGGTGAAGAACTGGCTGCGGGACAAGCTGGAGATGTGATTTGTTAGGCCGCCGCGGATTAGACGAAAGTATAAGGATTATCTTGCGGCGAAAGCGGGAACGGCAAACGGAAATTATCGGTTATATCGTGTTGAGGAATTGAGATGATTGCGGATCGGATTGAGTGTGCGGGGATGTATGGGGGGCTGGGGGAACGGATTGCGCTGGGGCTGTCGCTGCTGGGGGAGGAACGGGTACTCGCCGGCGAGCCGGGGCGGTATGAGGTGGATGGCGACCGGATTTACTATGTGATCGATACGTATCTGAACCGGCCGACGGAGCAGTCGCACCTCGAATCGCACCGCAAGTACCTCGACATCCAGTACGTCGTCTCCGGCCGGGAGTGGATCGGCTGTTGTCCCGTCGAGGGGCTGACGGTGGACCGGCCCTACGACGTCAGCAAGGATGTCGAATTCTACAAGCCCGCCTCGCCGATCGGCCGCGTCCTGATGACGGAGGGCATGTTCGCGATTTTCTTTCCGCACGATGCCCATATGCCGGGCCAGATGGTGGAGCGGCCCGAGCAGGTGAAAAAGATCGTGGTGAAGATCCGGGTGGAGTGAGCCCGAAGCGCCGCCGTTGGCATGATGAGACTTTTACGATGATGATTCCAATTTATTAAAAACGACGATTTTTCTGAATCGTCAGCGGTTTACTTCATTTTTGCAAAAATACGGTTGGGACGGAAGGGTATCCAGTGCAGAAGTACTGGGATCGAAAACAGTGGAAGCGCGCCGAGGGGCTCTGGCGGCGTTTGCGGCGGGGTCTGCACTGGCTGAGCGTCTTCTTTTTCATCACCCTGTTCCTGGCGGGCCTGGCCCTGGCGCTGCCGTGGAAGGTGCTCCACGTGCTGGCGCTGATCCCGGCGGCCCTGATCCTGATTCCTCACCACCGGCGCAAGTACCTTTATTTGACCGTGGCGATTCTGCTGGGAGGCGTGCTGGTCTGGATTCACCTGCCGGAGCGGGCGCCGGAGGCCTGGCGGACGTATCACTTCAGCATGTACGAAGATCCGGAGGTGCTGAGCAGCCCGCAGAACGCCGCCGTTTATTACGAGGCGGTGTTTGAGACCTTCGGCGACAGGATCTACACCTTTCCGGTGGCGGATGAGCGGGAGGACCTGCTGACCTTCAACGCCGCCTGGCACAGCGTCTCCCATCCGCAGTTGAGCCGGTGGCTGCGGGAGCATGAGGGGGGGATCGCCCGGCTCGTCGAGGCGGCCTCCATGGAGCGGTGCCGATTCGAGCGGCCGATTGACCTGCAAAAGTTCCATGGCCAGAAGCGGCGGGTCAAGCTGATGCGGACCTGGAGCAACATCCTGATCCGTTCGGCCAACGAGGACCTCGGAGCGGACCGCAAGCCGGAGGCCCTCGAAAAGATGCTGGCGGTCCTGGGGATGGGCCGACACCTCTATCAGCAGCAGAACCTGATCGATCAGGCGGCGGGCTTCAGCATGGAGGTGCGGAGCATCCGCGCCCTGCATCGCTACATCGTCGAATACGGGCAGGAGGAGGCCGAACTGGAAAGGATCGAGAACCGATTAAGGCAGATCAACACCGGCTGGCCGCCGGTCTGGAAGCGCATTCTGCACCAGGAGAAGATTCGCGTTAAAAACATCATCGGCATGTTCTACCAGCAAAACGAGAAGGGCGAGAGCCGCATCTCCCGCAACCTGGGGCAGGGCCTGAAGGAGTCGCTGGATTATCCCGCCTACCGTTTTCTGGGCTACAACCGCACCTCCCGCCTGCTGTCGATTCTCCTGTGGTTCGCCGTGCCGTCCGATCCGGAGGCGGCGGCCAAGCTGGTGGATCAGCGGTTCGACTACTATGGGCAGAAGGTGGAAAGCGGAGAGTTTCTCGGGGGGAAACAGATCGGCCGGATCTGGCAGAGCGGACTGAATCTGCGTTCAGCCGTGGACTGGATGGCCCGTCAGCAGGTCCGCTTCTATACGGCGCTTCAGAGGCATCATCAGGTCCATGAGACGTACCGGCGCGTAACGCATATCCTGGCGGAGATTCAGCGGCACCACCTGTCCACGGGGCAGTGGCCGGCGTCGCTCGATGAGCTGATGGGACCGGAGCCGGCAGGGGCCTATTCCGATCCCCTCAGCGGGCAGGCGTTTGTCTATAAAACGACGGGCAAGGGGTTTCTGCTCTACAGCGTCGGGGCCAATCAACGGGATGATGAGGGGGTAAACGACGCCGGGCAGGGGAAAGACGATATCGTCTTCTGGCCTCCCCTGCGGGCGGAGGACCTTGAGACCGATTTTTACGGGATACCGTAGGCCGACGTTATACGCGTTGTGTTATTGATTTTTGAATCGATCAGGGCTCGTGTTACTCGCTTGTATCGAGGATCGACATAAACGCCTCCTGGGGGATCGTTACCTGCCCGATGGCCTTCATGCGTTTCTTGCCCTCTTTCTGTTTCTTGAGGACCTTCATCTTGCGCGTCACGTCGCCGCCGTAGAGCTTGGCCGTCACGTCCTTGCGGAAGGCCTTGACCGTCTCGCGGGCGATGATCTTGCTGCCGACGGCGGCCTGGAGGGGGATCTCGAACTGGTGGCGGGGGATGGCCTTTTTGAGCTTGACCAGCAGCTTGCGGCCGCGCATCTCGGCGCTGTTGCGGTGGACGATGAGCCCCAGCGCCTCGACGGGGGTCTTGTTGACGAGGATGTCGATCTTGACGAGGTCGTCCGCTTCGAAGCCGATCAGCTCGTAATCCATCGTGGCGTAGCCGTGGCTGATGCCCTTGAGCTGATCGTAAAAGTCATAGACGATCTCCGCCAGCGGGGCGCGGTATTCGAGCATGACCCGTGTGGGGCTGATGTATTCGGTTTTGACCATTTTGCAGCGGCGTTCCTCGGCCAGCCGCATGATGGGGCCGATGGAATCGTTGGCGGTGATGATTTCGAGGCGCACGATCGGCTCGCGGATTTCACTGATCCTGGTCCGCTCGGGCAGTTCGGCGGGCGAATCGATCCGCCGGAGCTGTCCGTCGGTCGTCAGCACCTCATAGCTGACGGTCGGGGCGGTCTGCACGACGTCGATGTCGTTCTCCCGTTCCAGCCGTTCCTGGACGATCTCCATGTGCAGGAGGCCCAGGAATCCGCAGCGGAAGCCGAAGCCCAGGGCGGGCGAGTTTTGCGGCGTGTAGGTAAAGCTGGCGTCGTTGAGGGCCAGCTTTTCAAAGGCCGTCCGCAGGCGGGGATAGTCCGTTTCGCCGGAGGGGTAGAAGTCGGAGAAGACCATCTGGACGGGGGGTTTGTAACCGGGCAGAGGGGTTGGGGTCGGGTGGTTGTGGTCGGTGATCGTGTCGCCGATGGTGACATCGCCGAGCTGCTTGATGTTGGCGATAACGTAGCCCACCTCGCCGGTGCCGAGCTTCTCCACCGGGGTCATCCGCGGGGAGAACTTGCCCAGCTCGGTAATCGTGTAGGTGCGGTTCGAGCCCATGAGCCGGATCTTCCGGCGGGGCTCCAGCGAGCCGGAAAAGATGCGGACATAGCAGATGACGCCGCGGTACTCGTCGGCGTGGCTGTCGAAGATCAGGGCGGCCGTCGGCTCGCTGCTCTTATCCTCCGGCGGAGGCAGCCGGGTGATTACGGCCTCCAGCAGCTTATCCACCCCCTGTCCCGTCTTGGCGCTGACGGGATAGCAATCGGCGCGGGGGAGTCCCAGGGCGTTTTCGACCTCCTCGGCGACCCCTTCGGGCCGGGCGGAGGGCAGGTCGATTTTATTGATGACGCCGATGATCTCGCAGCCGCTCTCAACGGCGAGGTAGGCGTTGGCGACCGTCTGGGCCTCGACACCCTGACTGGCATCCACGACGAGCAGGGCTCCCTCGCAGGCCGTCAGGGCGCGGGAGACCTCGTAGTGGAAGTCCACGTGGCCGGGCGTGTCGATCAGGTTGAGCATGTAGCGCTGCCCCTGATATTCATGGTACATCGTTACCGCTGAGGCCTTGATCGTGATGCCGCGCTCGCGTTCGAGCTCCATGTCATCCAGGAACTGCTCCTTGCGCTCGCGGTCCGTCACGGCCCCGGTCAGGTCCATCAGCCGGTCGGCCAGCGTGCTCTTGCCGTGGTCGATATGGGCGACAATCGAAAAATTTCGTATATACTTTGTGTCCATTAATACGTCTCTTTTTTGGAAATTAAAGGGAACCCCTCAATATACCCTGTTTTGCGGGAAAATCAAGTTTCCTTCCGCTGCCGTACAATTCTTAAATATGGACAGGCAACGGGTTGAATAAGGTTGAGTCCGCTTCCACACGCTTTATACGCCCGCCAACGCAAAAAGGCGTCTGAAAATGAGGGTTTTACCGCCATCGAACAGGAAAACGGAGACGGTTCGTTTGGAATGCATATTATAAGACGCTGAAGGAATGGGTCGTGTCCCGCGATGGATCTTTCTATGCCGCCTTATGCCGGAATGCCTCGGAAAAACGCGTTGCAGGTAATGCGAAGACGGATATTATCGCCCGTTAAAAGTCAGATGAAATCCTCCGCTTTTATGTCGGAAATCCGAAAATCTTTATAAACAGGCGCTGATCGGCAACCGAAAACAGGGGAGATAGAAAGGTTCCTGATTTGGGATGGTTATGAAGCAGTTGTCTGATTATCGGATGCCTTTAGAGGTCGGTTGCGCGGAGGCGTTTGCCTCCGGGAGTTTTCTCCGTGCCCAGGAGCCGGCCGCCTGCGCCGGGCCCGGGGATGTTCCGGTCATTACGGCCGTTTACAATAAGTACGACAGCGTGCTGGAGGAGGCCGCCTCGAAGTCCTCGGAGCGGCCGCTTCGGGGACATGCCCTGGTCGTCGATGACAACCCGGCGAACCGGACTCTGTTTGCCCTGCTGCTGGAAAAGCGTGGGTTGACGGTGGAGGTCGCCGCCGACGGCGCGGAGGGGGTCGAGATGGCCCTGGCGCATCCGTATGATCTGATCCTGATGGATATGCAGATGCCGCGAATGAACGGCTATGAAGCCACGCGGCGTCTTCGGGGAGCGGGATTGACCCTTCCGATTGTGGCCGTGACGGCCAATGCCATGAAGGGGGACGAAGAAAAATGTCTGGACTGCGGATGCAGCGCTTATCTGCCTAAGCCCGTGGACAAAAGAAAACTCTATCGGCATCTGGGGGATTGCCTGGACCCGCAGCCCGTCAAAACGGAACCCTCGACCGGCTCGGCGGTGGAGCATGAAAGGACGGACGTATCAGAAGGCATGTAAACAGGACAGGGATTCTCATCGTCGGCTGGATGCTGCTTGCCGCCGGCGGCTGTGAACGGCGTTCAACCCCGACACAGGCGACGGCCTATACCGGCTCCTCCGGGCAGCGGAAGATTCTCGTGGTGCACAGCTATCATCCCGGCTATCAGTGGGTTGCCGCCGTCAATCGCGGCATTTCCATGATTATTCCGCCGGGGGCGGTGAATATCGAGTACTTCTACATGGACACGAAGAACCACCCCCAGGCCGAGTGGCGTCAGCGGCTTGCCCGCGAGGCCCTTGAGGCGGTCGAGGAGTGGGAGCCCGATGTTGTGATTACCGTCGATGACGACGCCCAGGAGGAGGTGGGCCGAACCCTGGCCGGCCGGGCGAACGCCGCCGTCGTGTTCTGCGGCGTGAACGGGGAAATGACGGAGTACGGCTATGCCTCGGGCAACGTTACCGGCGTCCTGGAGCGTCCCCATTTCAGAGAGACGATCCATCTGTTCCGTCAGTTGGCGTCCGGCGCCCGCCGTCTTTTTGCCCTCAGCGACAGCGGGAAAACGTCCGAAGGGGCGTTTGCCTGGATGCAGCGAGAGGCGGAGGGACTGACCGACCTGGAGGTCGTGGACTGGGCGATGGTGACCACGTTCGATGAATGGAAGCGCCGGGTGCTTGAGGCCCAGACTCAGGCCGACGCGATTGCGGTCTATACCTATCATACGCTGTTCGAGGATGCGGACTCAAGCCGATCGGTTCCTCCCCGTCAGGTTATGGAGTGGACGGTTCAGAATTCCGCCATTCCGATCATCGGCTTCCAGGTGTTCTCGGTGGACGACGGGTCCCTGTGCGGGGTTTTGGAATCGGGCGTCTCGCAGGGAGCGACGGCGGCCCGGATGGCGCTGAGGATCATCCAGGGCTCTTCGCCGTCGAGTCTTCCCATTGAGACCTCCCTGAAGGGGCAGCGGATGATTAATCTGGAGGTGGCCCGGAAGCTGGCAATCCCGGTGGATCCGGCCCTCCTTGAAGAAACCGATATCATTGTTCAGTGCGGACCGGATCCTGAATGAAACCGACTCATAAGACCCCCTGCGACGAAAGCAAGCGTTCGGTTTTCCGAAAGCCCATTCTCCTGCTGATACTGCTGACAGGCATCGGCCTGACCGGCCTGCTTACCGCGCTTTCAATTCTGGTAACGGCGCGAAGTCTCATCCGGTCCTTCGATAAGGAGGCGGGGCGGCAGACCACGTTCCTGCGGGAGGCGCTGGATCGAAGTCTCATGGACATGGATTCTCTGCGCCGCTTGTTCGAATGCACCACCGAGGTTACCCGGGATGAATTTCAGCAGTTTTCGATACCGATCCTCAAGGAATCGCCCTGGATCTCGGCCGTTACCTGGATTCCGGAGGTCTCGGTCCGGCAGCGTCAGGCCTTCGAGATGCAGGCCCGTTCGGACGGCATGGAGGGATACTACTTCAAGGAATTTAAAACCGATGCGGGATTCTATCCAGCCGCGGCGCGTTCGACCTACTACCCGGTCTATTATCTGGAACCTTTTCGGGACTATTCCGAGTGGCTGGGCGTCGATCTGGGGGCTCAGGCCCAGCGGCTGAAGCTGCTGGAGAAAAGCCGCAACCTGGGCATGCCCGTCCTGCAGATTATGAAACTGGAGGAACCGCAAAGCGAGTCCAAGGAGGTCGAGCTGTTCTTTCCGGTTTACGACCGGTCCGGCGTTACGTTTACGCGCCGGGGGCGTCAAAACAGTTTGCGCGGATACTGCGGCGCCCTGCTCAACCTGAACCGGGGAGTTCTCTCCCGCATGGATTTATATGAGCCGGTGCTTTCGATTCTGATGGAGGATGTGACGGATACGAATAATCCCGTCTGTCTGCTTCGAGAAGATTCCTGGCGGTCGGCCCGAAGCCGGGTCCCCTTCCTTTTCCAGAAGCTGCAGTACGATGAGATCATGCCGGTGGCCGACCGGTTCTGGCGAGTGCGCTGTCGTCCGGGGCCGGCCTATTGTTTCGGTGCGGCGGTCTGGGCTCCGGCCGCCGTCCTGGGGGTCGGTCTCTGTCTGACGGGGCTGCTGTGGCTTTATCTGCTGACGCTTTACAACCGGCACGAGGTGACTGAGGAACTGGTCCGGACGCGCACCGCCGAGCTGGAGCGGCAAAAGGAACTGGCCGATCAGATGGCCCAGTGGGCGGCGGAGGCCAACCGGTCCAAGAGCATCTTCCTGGCCAACATGAGCCATGAGATCCGAACGCCCATGAGCGCGATTTTAGGGTTTGCCGACCTGCTGATGGATACGGAGCTTAAGTCGGTTCAGCGCGAGTATGTCGGCCTGATCCGCGAGAGCGGCAAGACCCTGCTGGCGCTCATCAACGACATTCTGGACTTCTCGAAGATCGAGGCGGGCAAGCTGACGATGGAGATGGTGGATTGCAATCTGCCGGACCTGCTGCAAAGCATTCACCGGATCATGGAGCCGTTGGCGACGGCGAAGCACCTGGCCTTCTCTGTTGAGGTCCTCGGGGAGCTGCCCGTTTTCATTACCGGCGACCCGGTCCGGATTCGCCAGTGCCTGATAAACCTGGTCGGCAACGCCGTGAAATTTACCGCGTCCGGTTCGATTACCCTGCGGGTTGCCATGGAGATCCAATACGGCAAAGCCCGCATCCGCTTCGAGGTGGAGGATACGGGCATCGGGATCACCCCGGACCGCATAGAAACGATCTTTGACGCCTTTACCCAGTCGGACAGCTCCACCACGCGCCAGTACGGGGGTACGGGGCTGGGACTGACCATCAGCCAGCGTCTGGCGGAGATGATGGGCGGCTCGCTGACGGTCCGAAGCGAACTGGGCCAAGGGTCCGTCTTTACGCTCGAAATCCCCGCCCATGTCCAGCTCGATTCGGCGGAGCTGTTTAACACGGAAACCCTGTCGCGTAAGAGCCGCCTGACGGAGGGGGACAGTGCCTTGAAGAACCTGCGGTTTTACGGGCGGGTCCTGGTGGCGGAAGATTCGCCGGCCAACCAGCTTCTCATTCGCAAACTGCTCGAAAACTACGGATTGGAAGTGGTCCTGGTTTCCAACGGCCGCGAGGCGATCGACAAGGCCCTGAATGAGGCATTCGATCTTGTTTTTATGGACATCCAGATGCCGGAGATGAACGGCTACGAGGCCACCTACCGAATCCGGGAGCAGGGCGGCGTGCTGCCGATTATCGCCCTGACCGCCAACGCCATGAAGGGGGACGAGGAAAGCTGCATCAAGGCGGGCTGCGACGCCTATCTTTCCAAACCCATCCAGCGGGATCGGCTGGCGGCTTTGCTGAGAAAGTTCCTTGTCTGCTCGGAGGTCGAGTCGGATCCCAGCGTCGAGCGAATTTAGCGTTCTCCTCTCCACAATTTTTCTTTCTTCCGTGCTGGAGGAATTTTCGGCATTTCGGAAATATTTGCCATAACCGGCTCGTCTATTCGTGTGTAAGAGGTTTGCATCCGTTGGGGATGTCTGCCGAACGATTCTCATAACTCATTTTGGAGGCGAGTCTTATGAAGAAGTGGCATGGTTTGATATTGGCAGGTTTACTGATTGCGATTTGTGCCTGGCCGCTGATTGCCGCTCAGGAAGCCGCCCGCCCGCAAAGGCAGGGCAGGGGTCCGGGGTTTTTTAACCGGGAATCCCAGGTCCAGGCCATCGATGCGATGCAGGCGGAACTGACGAAGATGAAGCAGGCCATGGAGAATATGATGCCCCAGCGTCCGTCCGGGCCGCCGCAGGACATGAACGAGGAGCAGCGGAACGCCATGCGGGAGCGGTTCATGCAGATGCGCCAGGATCGCGAGAAATCGATTGAGGTGATCGAAAAGAACCTGGCCCTGTTCAAGGGCGCGCGGGCTCTGACGCAGGAGCATGACGAGGCCGTTGCCCGACTGCAGGGGATCCGCGATCAGGCGGTCAAGGAAGGGGCCAAGGAGACCGCCGCCCTGATCGAGGCGCTGATTGCCGAGAAGAACAAGGCCTTCGAGGAGACGATGAGCCGTTTGGAGATGGAGCCGCGCCGCGGCGGTTTCGGCGGCAATCGCCAGGGTCGGCCGAACCGGTAACGTTCGATATTACTGCCGGCGCTCTGAGGTGAATGAGCCAAAGGGCCGGTCTTTGCAGGGCAGACGCCGTGCAGGGGCCGGCTTTTTTTGTTGCCTTCGCCGGGAAATGACAACGCGGAGTATCGGTTCTTTGACTGTGAAAAGAGCAATAAGCAGCCCTCACTCCGTTTTCTGCCGGATTTTGGCCCATGTGTCCTTGAGGGTGACGGTCCGGTTGAAGATCAGCTTGCCGGGGGCGCTGTCGGGGTCGAGGCAGAAGTAGCCGAGGCGCTCGAACTGGAAACGGTCGAGGGGTTTGGCGGCGGCCAGAGACGGCTCGACCTTGCAGCCGGTGAGGACCTTGAGGGAGTCGGGGTTGAGATTGTCGGTGAAGTCTTGTCCTTCTTCGGTGTCCTCGGGATTTTCCTTCGTAAACAGATGTTCGTAGAGGCGTACTTCGGCGTCGAGGGCGTGGTCGGCGCTGACCCAGTGAAGGGTGGCCTTGACCTTGCGGCCGTCGGGGGCGTCGCCGCCGCGGGTGGCCGGGTCGTAGGTGCAGCGCAGCTCGGTGATATTGCCGTCGGCGTCCTTGATGACCTCATTGCAGGTGATGAAGTAGGCGCAGCGCAGCCGGACCTCACGGCCTGGGGCCAGGCGGAAGAATTTCTTCGGGGGCTCTTCCATGAAGTCGTCCCGCTCGATGTAGAGGACCTTGGAGAAGGGGACCTTGCGGGTTCCGGCGGAGGCATCCTCGGGGTTGTTGATCGCATCCATCTCCTCGGTTTGACCGTCGGGATAGTTGGTGATGACGACCCTGAGCGGATCCAATACGGCCATGACGCGCGGGGCGGTCTTGTTGAGATCGTCTCGAACGCAGTGCTCCAGCAGGGCGTAATCGACGGTGCTGTTGAACTTGTTGACGCCGATGACCTTGCAGAAAGAGCGGATGCCCGCGGGGCTGAAGCCGCGGCGGCGCAGGCCGGAGATCGTCGGCATGCGCGGGTCGTCCCAGCCGGAGACGTGGTTTTCCTTCACCAGCCGCAGGAGTTTGCGTTTGCTCATGACGGTGTAGGTCAGGTTGAGGCGGGCGAACTCGATCTGCTGCGGGTGATAGACGCCCAGCTCATCAAGGAACCAGTCATAGAGCGGACGGTGGTTCTCAAATTCGAGCGTGCAGATCGAATGGGTGATCCGTTCGATGGAGTCCTCGATGCCGTGTGCCCAGTCGTACATGGGATAGATGCACCACGCATCGCCGGTGCGGTGATGGGTTGCGTGGAGGATGCGGTACATGACGGGGTCGCGCATGTTGAGGTTGGGGTGGCTCATGTCGATCTTGGCCTTGAGCGTTTTACTGCCGTCGGGGAACTCGCCGGCCTTCATGCGGGCGAAGAGGTCGAGGTTCTCCTCGACGGAGCGGTCGCGGTAGGGGCTGTTGCGGCCGGGCTCGGTGAGCGTGCCGCGATATTGGCGGGTCTCCTCGGCGGTCAGGTCGCAGACGTAGGCCTTGCCTTTTTTGATGAGCTCGACGGCCCAGTCATACATCTGCTGGAAATAGTCGGAGGCGAAGAAGAGCCGATCCTCCCAGTCCCAGCCGAGCCAGCGAATGTCCCTGATGATGGAATCGACGTATTCCTGATCCTCTTTTGCGGGGTTGGTGTCGTCGAAACGGAGGTTGCACAGGCCGCCGAACTCCGCGGCGATGCCGAAGTTGAGGCAGATGCTCTTGGCGTGGCCGATGTGGAGGTAGCCGTTGGGTTCCGGGGGAAAGCGGGTATGGACGCGATGGTCCCACTTGCCCGATTTGAGGTCGTCGGCGACGATCTGACGGATGAAGTCCATTTTTTCCGGTGTATTTAGGTCCTGATTTAAACTTTCGTCTGTCATGAGTTTTCCATTGGCTAAGTTTCGAAGTTCTAATGATCCGCAGTGAGGGATTGTACACTCGAAAGCGAGGTTTGTACAGGGACATCAGTCTTTTAAGGAGGTATAGATTGAGAGGGTTTTATATATAAAGAGTGCACAAGTCTCAAATAGAGGGGGATATTGGGTGTTTTTGGGGCGGGTTTGTTGGGGACAAATGGGGGCGTTGGGCTTTGTCGGCTTCGATGCCGGGTCGAGTCCGGTATGGCAGTGCGTCGCCGATGGGCGACTTTTTCAAACCGGCGCGGGAAAATTTCGTACCTTAAGTACCTGAGAATGGTATAATACACCTATGTCGAAACCCTTGTTGTTGATATTGATCGTTTTAATTTTATTCGGCGGGTTTGCCGGGCAGATGCAGGGTTTGTCCGGGGAGAACCCCGTCAGCGGGGGGTCGTTTTTTTATTCCAATGAGCTGCCGGCACTGCCCGCGGTTGCGTTTAAGCCGCGGCCGTTGAAGGATATTTCGTTTGTCCGCTATTTGTCAACGGTGAACTTTTTGCGGCATTGCGGCGGGGGGGCGATTTTGCCCGCTTTCGGCCGGGGTGCGGCGTCTTCGCAGAATCCGGTTTCCACGACTTATGCTCCGACGCTTCTGACGCTGGGCTGTCAGCTTACCGCGTGAGCACCGGCTCCTTTTTCTTTCCTACTGAATCATAAACCTCACCAGAGACTTTCTGTGCGCCGTTTTTTTTAGAAATGCCGGCAGAACGGACAGCGATTTTTTTCAGGAGCCATATTATGGACCATAAAGCAACGACCTGCGATCCGGTTGAAAACGTACGCGAACTTCTGCGCTCGGGTCAGCCCGAGCAGGCCCTGGCGCGGGTGGAGCGCTGCGGGCAGAGCGGCGAGTGGATGAAGAATGCGCGAGGGGTGTGCCTGATGCGGATGGGGCGAATCGATGCCGCCCTGGAGACACTGCGGGACCTGGTGTTCCGGGGGCTGGTCTGCATCCCGTCGGATGTGCCGGGGCTGTACAAGGCGAACTATGCGACGGTCCTGCTGATGAAGGGATACACGCAGCAGGCGATGGAGATCATCCGGGGGCTTGATCCCCAGGAGCATCCGTATATCGCTCGTCTGAACGAAGCGATTGCCGAATGGAAGCGGGGGTTGAACCTGTTCCAGCGGTTTTTGTGCCTGATTACGTGTTATCCCTCCCGGCCGGTGGAACTGAAATTTGGGCCCGGGGACATCTGAGCGGCGAATCGGCTTGTCTCGCCGGAACGGATTGGATACAATGCCCCTTTTAGAAAGGATGGTTTGTGGGCGCTAATTTGACGTCGCATGTGCAAAAGCGGCTTTTGACCGGTCTGCTGACGGTGCTGCCGCTGCTGATCACGCTGGTCGTGGTCCAGTTTCTCTTTCGTCTGATCCGGAGCCTGGCGTCGCCGCTGCTGACGCGATTTTTCCCGGAGGCCCCGATTTGGCTCAAGTACCTGGTTTTTCTTGCGGCGGTGCTGGTGCTGCTGTACGGGCTGGGGCTGCTGACGGGCCATTTTTTGGGGCGGTGGTTCTGGGGGCGATTCGAGTCGATCCTGCTGAAGATCCCGCTGCTGAGCAGTGTTTACAGCGCCTCGCGTGAGATGGTGCAGGTTTTTCTGCGGACCGATAAGACGAACTTTCGCGAGGTGGTTTTCGTGGATTTTCCGCGGGCCGGGATGAAGGCGATCGGCTTCATGACGGGCACCGTGCGGGATGAGACGGGCCGGCTGCATTACAAGGTGTTCATTCCGACGACGCCGAACCCGACGACGGGTTTCCTGGAGATCATTCCGGCCGAAGAGGTTGTGCGGTCCAGATTAACCGTCGAGGAGGGCGTGCGGATTATCATGTCCGGCGGGATTCTCGGACCGGAGACGATTCGGCTGTACCGCTCCGATCCGGCGCCGAACGATCCGGCCGACTCGGCTTACCCCGGTTTTGATCAAGGAATTGAAAAATGACCGTTGTGCTTCTTGTGGTTGGATTATTACTTTTATATGTCGGCGCGGAACTGCTGGTCAAGGGGGCCGTCTCGGCGGCGTTTCGTCTGGGGATCAGCCCGCTGGCGATCGGGCTGACGGTGGTCGCCTACGGGACCAGCGCGCCGGAGATGGCGGTGAGCGTGCAGTCGGCGCTGACGGGTTCGGGAGATATCGCCGTCGCCAATGTGGTCGGGTCCAATTCGTTCAACATCGCCCTCATCCTGGGCCTGACGGCGCTGATCTGCCCGATCCGGATCACTGAGAAGGTGATCCGCTTTGATATTCCCATCATGATCGGGGCGTCGGTAGCGGCCCTGTTTTTCCTGATGGACGGGCACCTGTCGCGGCCGGAAGGCGTGCTTTTCTTTGCGGGCATCGTCGGTTATACGGTGTGGACGTTCGGCCGGGCGCGCAACGAGCCGGCGGAGGCCATGGCCCAGGAGATCGAAGAGACGCTGCCGCCGAAGACCGGGTCGATGGTCCGCGCGATTTTGTTTATCGTGCTGGGGCTGGTGCTGCTGGTGGCCGGGTCCAGGGCGATGGTGGCGGGGGCCATCAATGTGGCCCGGGCGTTCGGCATTTCGGAGGCCGTGATCGGGCTGACGATTGTCAGCGCGGGCACGAGTCTGCCGGAGTTGTCCACGTCGATGATCGCCGCCATACGGCGTCAGCCGGATATTTCGGTGGGCAATATCGTGGGATCGAATATTTTCAATATCCTGGCGATTTTGGGGGCGTCCTCGATGCTGGCGCCGATCTCGGCGCCGGGCCTGAGCGGGGTGGACCTGGGGATGATGCTGACAATGGCCGTGGTTTCGCTGCCGTTCATGTGGAGCCGGTTTACCCTGAGCCGGGTCGAGGGGGCGATCTTCCTGGGCTGCTATGGCGCGTATTTATGGTACCTGTGGCCCTGATGCGAGTAAAAAGCCGGGTAATGCTCTGGAGAAATGCTTAAAACTGTCGCCCCTTCGGGGCGTTCAAGCGTTGTCGCTTTCTCTGCATCGTTTTGCGAGCCAGGAGGGCGGCGTAGAGGAGGGCGGCGAGGGCGAGGAGGATGAGGCAGGCGGCTTGGACGGCGCGGTGGAGCTGGGGGAGGTTGTAGTGGAAGGCCTTCTGCATCCAGGTGAAGATCGGATTTTTGGCATAGGGCCAGAAGAGCTGGACGTCATAGTGATAGAAGCTGTCGGTCAGGATGTGGGTCCAGCTTCCCAGGAGGCCGCCGAGGGTCATTGATTGCCAGGTGGCGCGGGCGGGGAGGCCGAGGAGGGCCATGCCTTTTTCACTCGCCCGACGGAGGGGTTTGATTGAGTAGATGAGGACGCCAAAGAGGGCTCCGGCCAGGCCGCCGATGAGGAGGGTGTGGAAGTGCCAGAGCTGGTGGACGGGCCAGCCGGGGGCGAGGTAATTGTCGGCGAGGACCTCCAGGTCGATCAGGACGTTGGCGGCGAGGAAGACGGGGACATCCAGCCGGCGACGAAGCAGGAGGCCCGCCAGTCCACTGGGACCGAGATGATAAGGGGTAAAGGGCATAATCACTCAAATAAAAGATCAAAAATCAAAAAGAAAAAATTCGGAACGGCCTTCGGCCGGGCTTAGTTTATATTCCATCCGTTTGCTTTGCAACCGTGCTGCCGCTCGACAAATCAACCAATTTGCGAAAGTCTTTCTTCCAGTCCCGGCACGGGTGTATAGGAAATTTTTTTTCCTACTTTTTGACTTTTAAGTACCCCTTTTTGTTCCAGTTCCATTAAATCCGTTCGAGCCGTTTGATAGGCAACGTTATGACTTAGCCGATGGGATTCTATTGTATAAGTCTGGTAAGGATGCCTCAACGCATGGCTCAGCAGAGACCGCTGCCGGTAATTGAACTGTATCATTGACCGCAATTGGTGTTCCAAATCACGCAGTTGTGAAGTTTTCTTCTCAATATACCGATGAAGCTGATCAATCGCTTTTTGGATGACATCCAAATGATACAAGATGAAATAAGTCAGATCGTTGTCGTCTGTTTCGGTGTAGAGAAAAGCCCTTTCGTACTGAGCCGGGGCACTTAGGATCACCTGGGAAATGGAAACAAATTCAAACAACCAGTACTGATGACGGAGCATGGACCAGTAAAACAAAGCCCGTGCAGTACGTCCATTGCCGTCTATGAAGGGATGATCGTATGCCAGCCAGAAATGCAGAATAATGGAGCGGATCACCGGATGAATAAACCCGGACTTTGTCTGTTCATTGGCAAAATCGCAAAGGGTCGCCATGCGACTGGGCAGCAACTGAGCTGAAGGGGGCTCATGAAGAATCTCGTTATACGGATCCTGCACTACAACTCTTTCATCCGCTCTGCGGAACCGTCCGGCCGCTGTCGGATCATCCAGGGTATTTTCCGTTACCAACCGATGAATCTTAAAAACCAAATCCGGCGTCAAACTCTGATCTTTGAATTCCTGTATTCTCTGCATGGTCCTGAAATTGTTCAGGATCATCTGCTCACTTCGATCTACGGGTCGGCGACCGCTCTTGATCATTTCCTTAGCAATCTGCCTTGTTGTCGCCGCTCCTTCCAGTTGGCTGGATGTAATGGCTTCCTGAATCAAAGAATTAATGTAATATTGGTCCCGGGTCTCAGGGTTTGTGATTTGTTCCGGCATCCGGATTTGTCCGCCGGCCCCCAAATCAATGTTATGGAGTCTTTCCGGAATGGGATCCACCTCAAGAGCGACGTTAAAGGGGCTGCCCTTTTCATCCTGAAGGGGCAACTTTCGATAGCGACTTGTTCTCTGGAATTTCAAGACGAACCACCACTCTTCATGAGTGATGCCGTAAGGAGGATCAAGATGGCGCAATTTGTCCCAATGCAGGTACTCGCCGGAAATCTGCAACCTATCAATTTTTTGGATCAAAACCCTTAATTTATTAGGATCCCGCCAAATATTACCTACATTTGGAGGGCGTCGAGGTTTTCTCATACTTGTATTTCCATTATTTATGATTACTAATTTATTACTAAATTATGCTAAATTAATATATCATTGATGTCGGCATTTCAATTGCTAATTTTAAATAAATTAGTAATATTTTAGTAGTTATTATAAGTTTTTAGAGGTCCATAATTGCTGTATAGAGAGTGGATTTATTTTTTTAAAGCAGGGGGTTGAAAAAGAGGGGGCGGGGTCGGTATAATTCGTGGCTCTTTTCCCGTCATGTGTCGGGAGATTTCTGTGGAAACCAATAAAGAGGTCAAATATGCAGAATCATCACAAAAGTTTAAAGAAGCGGGCTCGCAAGCATGGGTTCCTGGTACGGATGAAGACGAGCAAGGGCCGCCAGGCGATTTCCCGCAAGCGCCGTGTCGGTCGGCCGACGAACGTGAAACGCAGCTTCAGTTGAGGTTGGGGGCTTTCGATTTTTTGAGGATCGGGCCCGTCCTTCGGGGCGGGTCTTTTTTTGCGCATTTTGCATCAACTTTTTCCTTGTCTTTTCCGTGTTCCGGGATACACTGGTTTTCCGGAAAGTCTTTTGTTGCAGGGGTTTATGAAAAAAACACAGGAAGGGCATCTGTTTGATCTCCAGGGCGGCGAGGCGGCGGCTGACGGGCGGATTGTCCGGGTGGCGCTGAATACGGGGGCCGATTCGCTGTTCGATTACCTGCTGGACGAGGCGCTGGGCACGGTGGGGCCGGGCCAACGGGTGGAGGTTCCGTTTGGGAGGAATAACAAGCTTCATGAGGCGTTTGTGGTCGAGGCGCAGGGGGAGGGGGACGACGATCCGAAGTGGCGGCGGTCAAAGGCGTTCAAGCTCAAGCCGGTGCGGCGGGTGATTGACCCGGAGCCGCTGCTGGATGAGCAGCTTCTTGAGCTGGCAAAATGGATCAGCCAGTACTACGTCTGTCCGCTGGGGCAGGTGCTGGCGGCGATGGTGCCCGCGGCGGTCAAACGGGACGCGGGGGTGAAGAAGGAGCGGGTCGTCTTCCTGGCGGAGGGGTGGGAATCGAAGATTGACGGGCTGCGGAGCCATCAGCAGAAGGCCCTGGCGAGCGCGCTGGAGCAGGCCGGGGCGCTGGACGCGGAGACGGCGATGGAGCGGGGGGCCTTGCTGGAGGCGGTGAGGTGTACAGACGGGCCGCTCAAGCAACTGGCGCGAAACGGGGTGGTGCGGGTGCTTCAGCGGGCGATTTTGCGGCCGCTGCCGGTCGTGCCGGAGGGATTGAGGTTAGAGACACGCCCGGTCGTGCTCAACGAGGACCAGGAGCGGGCGCTGGCGCATTTGTCTTCGCGGCTTGAGAGCGGGGAGTTCGGCGTAACGTTGTTGCACGGCGTGACGGACAGCGGCAAGACGGAGGTGTATATCCGGGCGATTGAGAAGACGCTTGCGCTGGGCAAGCGGGCGATTATGCTGCTGCCGGAAATTGCGCTGACGGCTCAGACGGTGCAGCGTTTTCACATGCGGTTTGAGAATCTGGCGGTGCTGCATTCGGGGCTGACCGGGCCGCAGCGTAACGCCCAGTGGCAGGCGATTCGCAGCGGTAAGGCGGATGTGGTGATCGGGGCGCGGTCGGCGATTTTTGCGCCGGTGCGGAACCTGGGGCTGGTGGTCGTCGATGAGGAGCACGAGCCAAGCTATAAGCAGGACACAGCGCCGCGATACCACGGGCGGGACGTGGCGATCAAGCGGGCGCAGATTGCCGGGGCGCAGTGCCTGCTGGGGTCGGCGACGCCGTCGCTGGAGACGCTGACGAACTGCCGGAGCCGGCCGTCGTTTGTGCGGATCGAGCTGCCCCATCGGGTGATGGATCTGCCGATGCCGGAGATGCGGCTGGTCAACATGCTCACGGCGTTTGAGGGCAGGGGGCTCAAACACCCGGAGTTGATCAGCCCGGAGCTGGAGACGGCGGTCAAAGAGACGCTCGAACGCGGCGAACAGGTGATTTTGCTGCTCAACCGGCGGGGGTACAGTCATTTCATCTACTGCCCAAGCTGCCGGCACAGTCTGAGCTGCCGCAACTGCGATGTGACGCTGACGTTTCATAAGAAGCCGGGGCGCGGGGAGAATGCCGACGAGACGATGCTGGGCAAGCACATGCGGGAGGGATTTGCGGTGTGCCATTACTGCCTGTCGAAGACGCTGGTGCCCCGGCAATGCCCGCTGTGCGGCAAAAGTATGACGATGATCGGGCAGGGATCGCAGCGGCTGGAGGAGGAGCTGGCGAAGAAGATTCCCTCGGCGCGGGTACGGCGGATCGACAGCGACTCGATGGCCGGGCAGGATTATTACGCGGTGCTGCGGGATTTTGCCCAGGGCGAGATTGACATTCTCGCGGGAACGCAGATGCTGGCCAAGGGGCTGCATTTTCCGAATGTGACGCTGGTGGGGATCATCAGCGCGGACACCGCCCTGTCGCTGCCGGATTTTCGGGCGAACGAGCGGACTTTTCAGCTTATCAACCAGGTGGCCGGGCGGGCCGGGCGAAGCGAAAAAGGCGGCCGGGTACTGATCCAGACGTTCATGCCGGGGGTGCCGGTGATCGGGTTTGCCCTGAAAGGCGACTTCGCAGGTTTTGTTAATGAGGAACTGACGCACCGGCAGGCGTGGGGTCTGCCGCCGTTTGGACGGATGGCGGCGGTGCTGCTGCGGGACGCGAGCTTTGAGAGGTTAAATGCCGCAGCGAAAGGGACTTACGAGGTCTTGGAGGAGATCGTTGCCCGGGAGGGGCTCCCGGTGACGCTGCGGGGGCCGATGCCGGCGACGATCAGCCGGATCCAGCGGCATCATCGTATGAATATTATCGTCCAGGCCCCGGAGGCGGGATCAATCCAGAGGTTATTTGCCGTGTTTCGCGCGGCGGCTCCGGTCCGGCCGACGGTGCAGATACAGATCGATATTGATCCAATCGGTGTTTTATAGCTTGCATTCTTTCGAAAACACGGTATAATTCGATCTTTTCCTTACGGGGAGTAGCTCAGCTTGGCTAGAGCGCTGCGTTCGGGACGCAGAGGTCGCAAGTTCAAATCTTGTCTCCCCGAGTTTTCACACTTTTGGCCGTTTTTGCGAGAACATCAAACGGCTTACTCTTTTCTATACAAAGACTTACGTCGCTTACATGTCGGTTCAAACTGACGATTTCCAAAATTTGGAGTTTTTGGTCAAAGTTTGAACCGCGCCACAGTTCTTCGATATTTTGCGAAAACTCGAAGAGTTCCAAAATCCGATTTATTCGGTCACTTTCAAGTTCGTATGGGGTCACTTGCAGGGTCACTTTTAGAGCCTTCTCTTCCGAGGTCAATTCGGTGGTCTTATTTTGTAGGGTCATTTCGTCAATCAGCCCACCCAGGTAAGCGGTCAGAAGCCGGTCCTTCATATTCTGGATTTCCGTTAACCGCTTTTTGTTCTGGCGAATCTGCTCCCGCTGGTAAGCGGAGGAATCCGACAGGGCCACTTCCAAAGTCTTGCGAAAGGCTTTTCTGAAGGCCTTATTCGGGATGACCATTTGCCTCAAATCCTCTACAATTGCTTTCTCAAAATCTTTTTCTTTCCAGCGCACCGGCGGATGGTCCAGGTCTTGTTCGTTGTTTCCGCACCGGTAGTAGATATGCTCCCGGTGGCCGCCGCCTTTGAGTTTGCGGCGTATGCGCTCTCCCGTGATAGCAAAATTACAAATGGCACACCTGAATAGCCCACCCGCAAGCGGGACTTCGGATGTACTGGTACGGCGGTTTTTACCATTCAGGATTTCCTGGCACTGATCGTAAAGGGCCTTGGTAATGATAAGGCGGTGCTTGCCGGGATACTGTTTTCCGTTGTACGTGATTTCCCCGATATAGAAGCGGTTATTCAAAATATAGGACAATGCCGGCCTGATAAACTTCGGTTGGCTCTTCCGGTAGATATGTCCCTCCCGCTGCAACTGGTCGGCGAGCGTTTTGAAGGTATGCCCGCCGCGAGCGTACAGTTCAAATATTCTCATCAGTGTCCGGCTTCGTACGGGACAGGGCTTGATGGGCTCTTCTTTATCGTCCCCGTCATTAATATACCCGAAGGGAGCCAAACCCGTCGCCCATCCCTGAAGAACCTTTTCAAACAATCCTTTCTGAACTTCAGTCCGCAGGTTATCGCTGTAATACTGGGCTACGGCCGCCATGACATTAAACGATAGCATTCCCGCAGCCCCTGGGCCGAATTCATTATCCACAAAGGCCAGTTTCACTCCATACTTATCTTCCATTTCCTGCATACGAACGGCATCCCGTATGTTTCGGCAGATCCGATCCAGTTTGTGGCTGAGGATGGCCTGTATGTTCAGGCGTTTGGCATTTTTCCTGACCCAGGCGACCATCTCGTTAAAGGCCTGCCGTTCAGCACCCCTGCGGGCAGATTCAGCCACTGCAAATTCCTCGACGACCTTCCATCCTTCCCGCTGGGCCTTTTCCTGGGAAACACGCAGTTGCGCATCAATCGAATAACCTTCGCGCTGTTCTCGCGATGAAACTCTTGCCCAAATTACTACGTTCATTCTTCAATCCTTTATTTTGATGGTTTCCACCAGGTGTTTAACATTTCCATAGATTTCCAGGACCTCATTTTCCGATAGTTTCCTACCATAAACCTTGCTCCACAAGGCGGTTAATTCCGCCAAGTCTCCTCCAGAAAGCCCGCCCCCCAGCGGGCTTTCTGTGTTTCCATGAGCACTATTTTTGGCAGTGAATCCAGTCCTTTTTGCATGTTTTCGGGGGGTATTTACTGCAGCCATTGGTCCAGCTCCAATTCTTTGAAAATCCGGCGGATGTTCTCGATCATGTGCCGAACTGACTGGCGCCTGCAGTACAGTTTCTGGGCAATTTCGCGGATGGAGCACCCGGCCATCAACCCAATACAGACAGCCTTTTCCTCACCGGACATATGGGCCATGGCTTCCTGGATATCGAATTCCAGAGTATGGTCTTCATTGTAGGAAATGGATCTTTCGCCATTAAAGTCTACACCAAATTCCCTGAGGATCTCATTGACAACTTCCTCTTCATGTTTGTCGTAAACGGATTGCTTTCGGAGGATATCCGTAATCTTGTTATCGATCAGCGTGGTCAGGACCGTCCGCTCTTTTGCCTTCCGAGGGTCGTTGATATCATATTTGAAATTGAGGATGTCCAGGATAACGGTTTGCTGGACATCGGGCCAGTCATGTTCCGGTATGCCGAAAGACTTGGCCCTCTCGATAATCAGATCCACTTTCCACTGTTCCGTTAAATCTCCGTAGCTTAACACATTTGCCTGCATGGCTGCTTCCTTTCGTATCGAAAGTTTTTTCATTGACCAGCCCAATGCCGGTCATCGCAGCCACCACTATCTTCACGTTATGGGGTCATTTATGTAGCCCGTTACGTGACTATGCATAGTCACGTGTGTCCTCACGTGACGGTCACGTGAGTAATTTATAGGATCAGAATGTGTCACGTGTTAGTCACGTGACAGTCACGTGACTATAAATGACCCCTTAAATTCGGGACCCACTTTTGGCTCGAAAAACGAATAACCCTATAGAGCGGACAATGGGGTTCGCCAAATAACGGAGGTCATTCATGGACAATAAAAACCTGTATATCCCCACGGATATCTTCATTGATGAACCGGCGGAGGTTTACCACGGGAAGGCGAGGGAGTATCTCAGCAGCCATCAATTGATCGACTTTATGAAATGCCCTCTGCTGTACAACAAAAAGCAGACAGGGGAAATCCAAGATCAGGAAACGACTTCTTTTATGGTCGGCCAGGCTGCCCATGTCCGGATCTTAGAAGGGCGGGACGTTTACCTGCAGCGGTATGCCGTCGGCGGCCCGATCAACCCCACGACCGGCAAACCTTACGGCAGCCTGACCAAGAAATTTGCCGAATGGAGAGAGAAACAAAGCAAGCCGGTTCTGACCTGCGAGCAGGCGGAACTTGTCGAGCAGATGGCCCGCGGCGTTGCCCTCAATGATGCGGCCGTCGATCTGATTACCTATGGCCTGGCCGAAGGTGTCATTCGCGCGGTGTATTGTGGTGTTCCCTGCCAGATTCGGCTGGACTGGCTCAATCCCAACCGGGGTATTGTAGACTTCAAGACATGTGATGAACTGACCTGGTTTGAAGCGGATGCCCGCCGGTATCGGTATCACAATCAGGTGGCATTCTATCAGGCCGTCCTGGAGAAGGCCATCCGTGAAGGCGCCTGCGAAGTTAGCCGCATCCAGCAATCTGATCACCAGATTGAAAGTGTCCGAGCGGCAGCGCATATCCCTGTTCATTTGATCGCCATCGAAAAGAAAGAACCCTTCCGCTGTGGCGTCTGGCGCGTGTCCGACGAATGCCTGGCCATGGCCCGGCAGGACAATGAGGAGGCCATCGACCGCCTCAAGGTCTGCCGCACCCGCGACATCTGGCCGACCGGATATGAGGAGATCCGTCTGCTGGAGGTCGCATAGCCCCCTAATTATGCCCGGACGGTTTGCGGCTCGCCACCTACAGATCGACAGCCCACCGTCCGGGCCATTTCGGCGAGGAAAACGGTTTTGCCCGGGCCTCATAAGCCCTGGGATGCTGGTTCGACTCCGGCACTCGCCATTGGACCTGGCCGGGTA
>JBNRMP010000124.1:0-31619 GCA_050309685.1 Anaerohalosphaeraceae bacterium | reverse complement strand
TTACCCATTTATGTTCGTCTTTTCCATGCGGCAAATCAACGCCACTTTGCGTATTAAAGTAGCCATTTTGCGAAAATGACACGCAACACCCCCCTCAAAAAACACCCCCACATGCGAGAAAACGGCTGAGAACGTAAGGTATCTTTCACACCCCAAAAGCAGACAAAAGGAACCTTTTTTTGTTGATGGCAAGTAAAATGATCAGAAACTCAAGTCATCAGAGAAAGACACAGTGATGCAGGATCTTGTCAATTATTGATTCTTGAATCATAAAGAACCATCGGGTTGTCACCCCCGACTTGCGCTGGAGTTTACCCTCGCGAAGACGGGGGCGGGAATGACAAAACGAAGCATTGGTTCTTTGAGTGTTAAAATATCAATTAAACCCTCCCGACTCGAAATAAACAGGGGCAACGCGGTCAAGCTTTGCCTGGCTGTGGTTCGGGGCGAATTTTTTTGAAGGGATTGGCCGGAGGTGGTATATTGGCGGGGCAGGAAAGGGAGGTGTGGCGTCGGCTATTCGGGAAAGGATTTGCTGTGGATACCGTCTGGAAGGCATTGATTTTGGGGATTGCGGGGCCGGTTTTGGTTTCGGGGACGGCTCGAGGGTGGATGGCGGATAACGGGAACGGGACATTTACCAACCCGCTGTTCTATGACGAGTTTTCCGATCCGGACCTGATTCGGGTGGGGGAGGATTACTACCTGACGGGCACGACGATGCACAGTATGCCGGGGCTGCCGATTTTGCACTCGCGGGATCTGGTGAACTGGGAGCTTCTGGGCTACGCGCTGGACCGGCTGGATATGGGACCGCAGTTTCGCCTGGAGGGGGGCGAGGTCTATGGGCAGGGGATCTGGGCGCCGTGTTTTCGGTATCACAACGGAACCTTCCATATCTTTACCAATGTGAACGGGCAGACGACGCAACTGTTCCGCGCTGCGAACCCGGCAGGGCCGTGGACGCGGACGGCGATGAAGTGTTCACTGCATGACCTGTCGGTGCTGTTCGACGACGACGGGAAGGTCTATGTGGTCTGGGGCTACCGGGAGATTCGCATGGCCGAGCTCAACGAGGACCTGACGGACCTTGTCCCCGGCAGCGAGCGGATCATCATCGAAAAGGACGCGGGCATGGGCGAGGGGGTGCACTTCTACAAGATCAACGGCATGTATTATATCACCAGCGCATGGTTTGCCGGGCGGATGCGGATGCCGTGTGCGCGGGCGAAGAGGCCCGAGGGGCCTTATGAGGTGAATCCGGCGATCAGCACGGACGAGGACTTCGGGCTGGCGGAGGGATACCGGCTGCGCGGGCGGGCCGAACCGCCGTTCGATGTGATCGGTCCGAATACCAACGATGGGGGGCGAATGTCGCTGCACCAGGGCGGGGTGGTAGATACGCCGGAGGGCCAGTGGTGGGGCTTCTCGATGATGGATTATAATTCGGTCGGCCGGCTGACGTGCCTGTCGCCGGTGACGTGGAAGGACGGCTGGCCGTACTTCGGGCTGGAGGGAAACCTGAAGCGCACGCCGCGGACGTGGGTCAAGCCCGAGACGAAATATCCGTCCGAGCCGAAGAAACCCTTTGAGCGCAACGACGATTTCAGCGGGCCGAATCTGCGGCCGGTATGGCAGTGGAACCACGTGCCCGACGATTCAAAGTGGTCGTTGTCGGAGCGGCCGGGCTGCCTGCGGCTGTATTCATCGGCGTCGAAGGACCTGTGGACGGCAAAGAATACGCTGACGCAGCGGTCGATCGGGCCGGTGTCGATTCCGACGGCGGGGCTCGAGACCGGGGGGATGGAACTCGGGGATACGGCGGGGCTGGCGCTGATGAACTGCCCCTATGCGTGGATCGGGGTAAGCCGCACCCGGTATGGGACTTTTATCGAGCAGTTCAACCAGCTCACCGGCGGGCTGTCGCGCGTGCCGTTCAGGGGAAGGCGCGTGTGGCTGCGGGCCCGGTGCGATTTTTTGACGGAGAAGGCGCAGTTCAGTTACAGCACGGACGGACGGACGTTTGAGCCGCTCGGCGGCGAGTTTACGATGATTTTTCAGCTCAAGACGTTCCAGGGGGTGCGGTACTCGTTGTTTCACTACAACACGGAAGGGGCCGGCGGGGGGTATGCGGATTTCGATGAGTTCACGGTGGAGGAGCCGCACCCGCGGGGCCTGATGCGGCCGATCCCGTTCGGCCGGCAGGTCAAGCTGACGACCCGTGCGGGGGATGCGGTGCTGGCCGTGCGAAACGGGGTGCTGGTCGGGGCGGCGGCGGGCGGTTTGGCGGTCGGCGAAGCGGCGTGGTTTGAGGTGGTCGATTGCGGGCCGGGACGGGTTGCGCTGAAATCAGGCGAAGGATATGTGAGCGCGGCCGAAGACGGCGGCTCGATGACGGCGGGGGCGAAAGAGATCGGCCCGGCGCAGACGTTTCAGTGGGTCGAGAACGTGTATGGGGATTTGATGCTCATGTCGCTGGCGACGCACCGGCATGTTCGGATCGATCCGGCGAGCGGGGCGGTCCGAGCGGACTGGCCGGGTCCCAAGCCGGACCGCAGGGACGGGTCGTGCTTTGTGTGGGAAGAGGGGACGGCCCGGTGAAAATGTCTTGCCGGGGGAGCGGGGACGTGTAGAATAACAATTGGGCGGAGTAGCAAATAGAAGTGAGACGGCAATCGTTTAGGAAAAGAAAGGAGCGCATTATGGATTTCCGTGTAAGGTTCGTAGAAAGACCATTGGGGGAAAACAAACTGGCTGAACAAACAGCCGCAATTAGGTGCAATTCTTCCATACGAGATATTCGTATCACAAACACCGGCTTAGCCATGATGGCATCAATTGTCGGTAAGCGAATTCCCAAATACCTGAAGGATCATATCGGAGATGCTCTCAATGATACAATCTCCGGCAACTTCGATGACGATGGTGAAACAGAAGGCGATGTATTTGCCTCGGTTTATGGTGAGATTTTAGGGCCTTTATTCACATGTCTCGAACGCGATGGGGACTTTACGATTATTCGGCTTGTACGCTCTCAAAATACGAATGGTCAGGGAAAGCGGGCTGATTTGTTGCTCGTAGATTCGTCCAGCGGATTAATCATGCTTCAGGAATGTAAAGGTCATTGCAGCGATTATTACTCTGTCGAAGAACAACCGGACTCTTTCGATATTTGTCAAAAAATGAGAGAATTAAGGAATAAAGCAAAGCGAGATCAGATGGTATGGCCTTCGCCAGACCAGATAAGTTCACGTCGAGTTCGAGTATCAGGGCGAGGAACTCGCATTGCTCTGCCGTTTCCTCATGCTGAACGATCCGTCGTAGTAACGGCGGTTCCTGATGGAAGAACCGCGATGCCGTCTTTCAATCCCAATCCTCCACCTCATGAGAATTGTGACGAGTCATGCAAGTCATGCTTCTTTGATGGAGGGCCTACTCTGATCACTGTCTTGTCTACCGAAGGTGTTCAGAATAATGCGCGCCTGGGTCCGGATGGAATGAAGTTCATCGATTGGTACAAAGCATGTGAACGCGCTATCTGGGGAAGTGCTCATGGATCATTCGGCAAAGCATATTCATCTCTGCTGGGCGTATGGATGCATATGGAGACTTCGACAGGGGCACAACGCAAAAGCATTCCTTTGCTCACCAGTTTAGTTGAAGAGGCAATAAACCGAAAAGTGTATGTTGACTTTCATCCGATCTTCGGCACGTCTGAAAATGTGCGTATGCCGGATGATCTAATGACCAGACTTAAAGAATTGCATTACATTCAAGGAGATATTCAGCCTCCGCACATTCGAGAAGGTTCTCCACGCGAAATCGGTCAAATGCTTTTTGGCGGAAAAGGCCGCGAAAAGACCTCTTGGGAAGAGATCGTGGGAAATTGGCAATTTCAAGTGGGAAGAGAAGGGGAAACTTCGGCGGAAAATAGCATTTCATATGCGAGAGCAGGATTTCTTGATCTCTCTATGGTTCCTCAGGATACAGGCGGTGATAGATCTCCTGACGATTTGCGTTGGGGGCTTTCGGAGATACTGGCTGGGGATCGTATTCCTCCGGACCTTATCTACAATTCTTTTGTTGAAGAAAAAGTCGAATGGACCAATACAAATCGCGAGGAAACGAAACGCTATCGCTTGGGAAATACCTTGCGCACGCCATGGTTTCCTTTTTGGCCCGTCATGTACAGTCAGCGCATGCTGGAAGAAATGCGGCATTGCTGTCCGGAATGCGATATGCTTGCGGACATGATTATAGACTTTCAACGGCACTGGAGACATTGGCCAGACCTATTCTTCTTTAATCATGTATTCCCTCATCACCATCACCATTTTCAGTGGCTCGATGATTCTGGCCTATGGGGAGGGCACAAGGGACCAATTGCCTATGTCACCAATGATGCAAAAGCTTTCATGCGGATACCGATTGGGCGATGGAAGGATTAAAGGTTCCATTACACCCTTATAGCTAACGCTACGACTGGCAGGCCGCAGGGCAGGCCCTCTATTTGAGGCGCGAATCATTTTTAGAAATCGGTTTACAGGGTCGGGATCCAGACGGCCATTTCGCCTTTGCCGCGGTGGGCCCAGAGGGCATAGGGGATGGCCTGGAAGCGGCGGTCGATGTTTTCCGTCGTGCCGTCTTCATTTTTCTTTTGTTCGACGGCCGTTCCCCGGATCACCGTGACGCCGCCGAGAAGGTCGGGGCGGTCGGCGATTTCAAGGTCGGCGTCTTTCGCAATCGCCAGGTTCAGGACCTTGCCGCCTTCGACGTCGGGCCATTCGAGGCAGTACACGATGGGGCCTCGCTGGAGGGCGATTTTGCCGACGTTGTCTTTAACCCGTTCGTCGCAGACGATCCGGCGGACGGGCATCGGGAGATTCACCTCGACGCTGTCGCCGGGCTTCCAGGTGCGGCCCAGGATGGCGTAGCCGTTTTCGGTCTCGAAAGGCGCGGCCTCGCCGTTGACCTTGATGGAGACCTGTTTCCCGAGCGGGGCGGTGAAGGCATAGAGGGCCGAGGAGGAGAAGTCGTCGGTTGCCCAGTTGGGGATGCGGACCTTCAGGGTGAAGGTCTGCTGCGCTGCTTCGGGCTTAATCGTGAGAAGGATTTTTCCGTCATAGGGGAACCCGGTCCGCTGGACGATCTTAACTTCCCGGCCGCCGAGCGCGACGGCCGCCTCGCTTTGGCCGAAGAGGTTGATGTAGATTTCATCGCCGCGGACGGCGCAGGCGTAGCCGGAGACGGAGGCGATGAAACGGGTGATGTTGCCCGGGCAGCAGGCGCAGCCGAACCATTCGCTTCGCTCGTAATCGCCCTCATCTTCAAGCGGATTGGGGTAGAAGAACCGCTTGCCGTCGAGGGAGACGCCGGAGATGACGCTGTTGTAGAGAGCGCGTTCCATCACATCGATGTATTTGGATTCGCCGTGGAGGAGGAACATGCGGTGGTTGAGGTAAACGTTGGCGATGTTGGCGCAGGTTTCGCAATAGGCGCTGGCATTGGGCAACTCGTAGTCGTCGCCGAAGGCCTCGCCGTGGTGACGGGCGCCGACGCCGCCGGTAACATAGAGTTTCCTGTTGGCGATATTGTCCCAAATTGCGTCGATGGCTTTGATGTAGGCCGCGTCGCCGGTGAGGGCGGCGACGTCCGCCATGCCGCTGTACATGTAGCCGGCGCGAACGGCGTGGCCGACGGCTTCGGTCTGTTCGACGGGGGGGAGGTGGGATTGGGAATAGGCGTCCTTGTGGCCGCTGCGGCCGCGGCGGTCGAGAAACCGCTTGGCCTGGGCGAGATACTTCTCATTGCCGGTGACGCGGTAGAGCTTGACAAGTCCGACTTCGATTTCCTGGTGACCGGGGACGCCCTCGTGCCCGCCGTCGCTGAAGACCCGGCAGACGAGGTCGGCGTTTTTGACGGCGATATCGAGGAAGGAGCGTTTGCCGGTGGCGAGGTAGTGGGCGACAGCGGCCTCGTACATGTGGCCGGCATTGTAGAGCTCATGGCTGTGGGCGATATTATCCCATCGTTCCTTGTCGTAGCAGCAGGTGATCTTGCGTTTGCCGCCCTCGCGGGCGCCGGCGGTCCAGGCGGTGTAGAGGTAGCCGTCGGGCTCCTGGGCGGCGGCGATATAGCCGATGAGCTGATCAAGCCGGGCATCGAGCTTCGGATCGGGCTGGACCATGAGCGTGTAGGAGGCGCCTTCGATGATCTTATAGATATCGGAGTCATTGAAGCCGAACTGGCCTTCCCAGCGGCCCTCCATGAGCTTGCCGGCGATCTTGAAGTTGTCGATGCGGCCGGTCTTTTCGCACTGCTCGAGGGCAAAGGGAATGGTGACGCGGCGGTTGGTTTCGATGCGGCCGTTCCAGAAGGTGTCGGTAAAATGCACCTTCGTGAAGGGGACCGGCTGCCAGGGATAATCCGCGGCGGGAGCAGCCGCGCAGACGGCGGAGAGGGTAATCAGCATGATAAGTCCTTTTCTGATTGTACGTCTCATGTTTTGTCTCCTCATGTTTTTTTGAAGCGTTTTAGCCGTTTGCAGAAGGAAACCGCCTTCGGCGAAAGCTGTTTGACACGGGATTCCCGTCTGCACGGGAATGACAACGCACCGCCGATATACAGCGAAAATGTTACTTTTTTCAGTTCGTCGGCATCGCCGGCAAAGCGCGGCTGCTAACCTAAACATAAATGAGCGGTTAGGCCGTTTTTTTTCGGTTTTTTAAAAAAAAATTATCAATCATCGAGTCGTCAGCGGCGGCATATCCAAAAAAGAAAGTCTGTATAGCCGAATAAAAGACAAGGTATGTTTTTAAAGTAACGGGGATTTTGTTTACGGGCTGCAAGGAGCTTTCAATGCTGAAGAGATCTCTCGAGTTGAGTTATGATCTGGCTTGTCGATGGTGGAAGCGGCCGGACCTGGAGGAGAAACCAGAGAATATTTATCGGGTTGCAGGGGTTCTGGAAGAGGCCGGAATCGAGGTTTACGAAGTTTCCCCTAAGGGCTGGCTTTCCTGCGAACCTCGCCCCTATGGGGTCCGAGAGGCCTTGTCGGGGGAGGCGATTGAATTCGACACCTCCTGCCTGGGGCAGTTTCCCAATGAACAGATTGGCTGCGTGCTTCAATGTCTGCACGAGAAGGGTTTCTCCCTGTGTGCTCAGGGGAGAAAAGAGGGTTGATTTACCGATTTCCGATCTTCTTGCTCTTTGACAATGAATAGGATATACTTGACTAAACTCACAAAAACGGTTCTAAGTTTGTGAATTTATCAAAGGCAGCCGCGTGCTTCAAGACGGACGTGACGACAATCTTTTTATGGTTGACGAGCAAGTTCAATCTGCGGAACGAATGTTTGCGCAGTACGGTGGATTTATTGCGTCCATCATCCGCTTCTTTGTCAAAGATCCGTCTGAGCAGGAGGACATTTACCAGGAATTATTTCTTTTTTTTATGCGAAAACCCATCCCGGGGGATGTCAGGAATATAAAAGGGTTTCTTTATCGTGTGATCGGAGATCGAATCCGGGACCGTAAGCGCCGGCAGGTGCGCTATCAGCAAAACCTTGAAAAATATGCCGATCGATCGAACCGCGAACCCAGGGAAGAGGTCTCGTCCGTCGCGACGGTCCATCAAAAGGAACAGGCGGAACGCGTGTTTTCGTTGATGAAGGATTATCTGACCCGAAATGAAGCCATGGCGATTACCCTGCGATACAAAGACGATTGCGACATCCATGAGACCGCCCGAAGGATGAATGTTCAGCCGAAAACGGTCAGCCGGTATGTCTGCGTCGGTTTGAAAAAGATACGGGACGTTTTTGGAAGAGTGGAGCGACTGCATGAAGAAGGAGAATAGCATGGACTGCGATTTTTGGAGCGAGCACTATTACGACTATCTTGCGTCCCCTGCCCAGACGCCGCGGGAGGCGGCGAGGCATTTTGAATCCTGCGAGCAATGCCGTCGGCGGATTGAGGAGCTCAGGCAGGAATTGGATCGTCCGAGTCCGCCCGGGCGGGGCATCGAGTCGCTGCTGGCCCTTCAGATGGGGTTGCTGGATCGGTGGGTCTCCTGCCGGACGTGTCGGCCGTTTCTGCCGCTGTTTGCCGGCGACTCGTGGCGGGTGCGGATCGATACGCCGGTCCGCCGTCACATCGAGGCCTGCCCGGCCTGCCGGGAGGACCTGGAGGTCCTGAAGGGGCTTGGGCTTGAAGACGACGGACTTTTGGCGGCGGCGGCCTTTCTCTCCGAGAACTCTGCGGGCGAGGCCGGACTTTCGCCGGAAACCGCGGCCCTGCTCCATCGGATCGCCGGCCGGAATGATTCGGATGTGCTGACTCGAACCTCGCTTGGGCAGGGTGAACGTGACACGGAACCCGAGCTCGAAACGGTGGTTCGGATGCGGCGGCGCGAATCCGCTCAACGGAAGGGCTCCGCTGCCCTGATCTGGGCCAGGCGCATTTCCGCGGCGGCGGCGGTTCTGCTGATCGTTACCTTCCTGTATCTGCAAGCGCCCGCGGCCCGGGGCTTTTCCATCCGCGATGTCTTTTCTGCGGTCGGCCGGGTCCATACGGCCTGCATCGTCAATACCTATGTCAACGGCGGCGAGGTCCCGTATGGAGAGCCGTCGGCGGATATGAAGATGTCCCAGGAGATATGGGTGTCCGATCCGCTGGGACTGATTCTCTATAAGAGCAACGGCACGTCCGTACTGGTGGACCAAAACGGGCAGCGTCTGTTGACCCGGAAGGACGGAACGGTTCAGCAGGGTCCGTACACGGAGTTCCGCCAGATTCATAAACCCTGGGGCCTGCTGCCGTTTCCGGATCTGAGCCAGCTTCCCTCGGGATACGAGTGGCGGCCGTCCGGCGAGACGAACCTGTTCAAGAACGAGGAGGTGAAGGTTTATGACCTGATCTGGCGGCAGGGGCCGGTTATCCGGACGTGGAAGGCGTTCCTGAATTCGGAAGGACTGCCGGTTCGGATCGAACTGTGGGATCGGCTGCCCGAGAAGGGGGCGCAATTAATTACGGTGACCGAGGTAACCTATCCCTCCACGGAAGAAGTGCGGGAGATCCTTCGGGGCGAAGGGTTTCAGGGTTATGGAGACCAGCTCAGGGTACAATAGCCGCTGCTTTGGATCGTCTCTTCTTTGCTCTCGCTGATGTCAAGAAGGTTGTTCGCCGGCTCTCTTCCCACATGGCCGTCGAGGAAGACGATATTAACAGTCTTGTTGTGGTGTCTTCCGTTTACGGCATCGTTGATCTGGTTGGGATTGATGGCATATTGTTCATTCGCGCGCAGACCGGGGATATAGAAGGAGCCGAGCCGCTGGCCGTTGGGGAAGCTCGCGGCGGAATGATCGCCGGCCGCCCCCCGGCTGACCCAGGCGTATCCTGCATCCATCGCGAGGATCATACGGCCGGGCTGAGGCGGCGATTCGGGGCGGATCGGAGTTCCCTGGTAGTCTTCCCGGGGAAAAGGATCATAGATCCGAAAGAGAGAAAGATTGGCCCCGTAGTTGGCGCATAAAATATTGTCGGCGACATCGCCAAGGACCAGGCGGGAAGGGCACCAAAGCGGACCGTTGGGAGACAGATTCCGGCCCAGGGAATCATAGAGGAAGTGGAACCACCACCAACCGGACCAGTCATAGGAAGCTGTGCCGGCGAAGCCCTCCGGAGGAGCGCCATGACCGCTGTCGTTGAATCCGTAGGGAAGCGTCTTATAGTCCTGGGCATAGACAAGCGAGGCCAGGGCGATCTGCCGGAGGTTGGCGGCGCAGGCTGTCGATTTGCTGTACTCTTTGCCTACTCGAAGCGAGACGGAAGCTAAGGAAGCGAGGACGCAAATAACAGCAATTACAACTAAAGTTTCAACAAGGGTAAATCCTTTTTGTACCATCAATGCGGCTTAATATAACAAAAAGGATTCCCTTATACAAGTACCTCCGATAAAAAATAGCAAAAGAAGATATTATCTACATACAGGCCCTGATTTGTCTTTTTACCCATTTCCACGTGATGGTACAGCTTCCGTATGAATAGGGGTTGTTTATACAGGGACTGTACTCATACCCCAGCATACCACGGCCCTCGCAGATGCCGCCGTTGACATCCTCTTTGCACCCGTAGCGCTCCCAGATTTTATAGTAAACGCCGAAACAGAAGAATCCCCCGGAGGGTTGGGGGCACAGGACGCGTTCCGTGGTCTGGATCTGCTCCGTGCACGAGTAAGTGGGGAAATTGCCCCCCCGGACCTCCATTTGCTGGGCAATGGTCAGGGTTTGCAGGTTGACAGGGAGATTGCGGGGATCGTCCGAGATCAGAAGGACGATCTGGTCCTTCCATGATTCAAGGAAATTGCCGACCTCTTTTTTCCAGTAAAATTTGCGGCTGGTCAGATCGATCATCCAGACATGGTCCTTGTCGATGTGATCCAGAACCACGTAATGGTTGGAATCGGAGAGGTGGACCAGGGCGACGCAGGCGTCATATTTTTTGAGATCTTCCAGCTCGGCAATGACGGCGGAACAGTAAAGTCCCGTCCCCTCCAGTATCTGGCGGAGACTGTAAACGCTGGTTTGCAGGGTTTGCTTGTCCACGAGGGATTCGAGATCCCGGGAGGAGACCGAACGGGAAAATCGGCGGGCGATGTGCCAGGCCGCGGCGGTGGCGCAATTCTGAACCATTCCCTCGCTCTCGGCCGCAAAGCGGGTCTTCTGTTCCAGCAGGGACTGGAGATCGGCGTGATCCGAAAACTCGTAGAGCAGGGTATGGCGGTTTTCCGCTACGGTCAGTTCGATCAGGGTCTCGTTGTCGAGCGTAACGACAAAGGCCTCATCGGAGGGGACCTCTTTGATGATTTCTTCGAACCACCAGTCCTCATAGGAGATCAGAACATCCGACCCCGATCGCTTGTCGTAGCGTTCGATCATGATCTTGCGGGGAACCCAGCGGCCGTCGATGGAAACATAGTCGCTGTAGGTGTTGCGAATGGCCGCCATGGAGTTTTCCATTGAATAGGACAGGGCGGCGTAGTCCCGGGCGGGGTCCAGCACGAAGACCATGTGCATCAGCGGCTGGATGTCGGGATTCAGGATGGTCAGCCGAATCCGCTCCTGACCGTTTTCAAGGAAGCGAACCGCCGATCGCTCGTAGCTCAGGAGGACCGGGGCGATATAATCGCCGCAGCCCCAGGGAATGATGCCTGCCGAGAAGGGGCCGAAGAGTTCGACCGGCGTCTGGTTCTGATTTTCGACGATGACGGCGTGCCCGGAGGATCGATAGTAACGGGTATAGCGCTGCCCGTCCCAGCAGAAGAACCGCTCCCGGTTGAGATCGCGGTCCCGGCGGTCCGCCTCGACGGCGGGGTCCAGGGAGGACGTTGCCTGCCCGGCGGCGGGGTCCAGCATCCGGATGGACTGGTAAAAGCGGTCTCCGTCGAAACGGAACTCCTCGCGTGTTTCCATCACGTTTTCTTCCGAGATATGGTATTCAAGGCACTGTGTCTTCAGCGTGCCGGCGGGCATCCATGTCTTTCTCGGTCGGGCCGTCAGCGTGCGAATCAGTGTATCCGTTTCGGAAGCTGTCAGGGGTTTTTCGGAGGCCCCATCCAGCCGGCCGGTCCAGCCCAGCGCAAGACAAATGAACATCCATATCCAGCGGGTACCATTCATGTGCGTTTTGTCTTTCATGCTTCTATCCTTGTTGTAGTTTTACATTCGGTTTTTCATTTTTTACGGCGCCGCCACCTGTGTGATCTCCATCGGCCGCATATCCGCATAGTCGGAGGTGTGGTTCAGCAGTCGCAGCGTCGCCCGGCCGGGGGCCGTCGCGGTATATTGGAAGGAGGCGGCCGCCCCGTCAGGCAGCGGGGCGTTCAGGTTGACGATGGTAAAGTAGATGCCGTCGAGCCAGTCCATACCCGGTCCCCAGTCGTCGAAGAAGGTATTGCGCGGGGCAGCGAGGATGCGGGCCGTCCCGCCATCGGGATCGGCGGGGTTGCGGGGGCTGTTGTCGATCCAGCCGAGGCTCGCATCCGACGGGGCGGCCTCCAGGTGGATCATCTTGACCTCCTTATCCATCGTGGTCTTATAAATATAGATTGTGGCGGTCTGTCCCACAGTCATCGTTAGGGTCGAATTGCCCCCGGCATCCCCCAGATGGTAAATGATCTTCGGGTCGGGCGCCGGCTGCCAGTTGGGTGTTCCCCAGAGCCAGTAATCGGAAAAGGCCAGCAGATCCGTCAGGCCGACCGAGCCGTCCATGTCGAAATCCGCATCGGCGCAGGCGAAGGGAGGCGTATTCCCCTTGCACCCCCAGTACTTGGCGAAGGCCATGAAGTCCGCCAGGTTTACATGCTGATCCCCGTTGAAATCGCGGGAAGGGGAGTTGAAAAGTTCAAACGAAAGATTCGGATCACACTGAGTGAACGAATCCTTGTAGTCGTAGAATTCGATAGTGCAAGGGCCGGGCTCCAGGGCGGTGTAGTCCAGGACGAACCAGGGCCCCGGCCGCGGAGCGAGATCATCCGTGTACAGGTCAAACCCCCATATATAGGAATCCTTCCACTGGGTCACTTTGGCGGTCAGGCCCGCCTGGGGCAGGTGACTTTGGATCCAGTCCCGGGAGTTGCTATCCTTGCCCCGTGCGCTCAGCGAGCCCCGCAGACGGTCCTCGCCGCGCAGGAAAACACCGCCGCTCCAGACGCTGTTGGCATCCGAAGCAACCACCAGGGTCGCCTTGGTTCCAACCATGATCTGATCCATGGCCAGGGGCTCAAGGGTGATCGGATCGCAGACTCGGAAGGTCATTTGTGCCATGCCTGCGGCGCCGATCGCAAAAAAAAGACAAATTCGAACTATCATATTGAATCCTTCAGTTCACATTTTTTCCGGCGGTGTCCGAACGACCGGAAAAAAGACTACAGAAACTTTCAGAAAGCAGGGTCCGTCCCGTTAGACCCCGCCCGGCCAACGCGGTTTTAAAGTCGTAAACCCTTTAGCCGTTTGCAGAAACATGAGAAAAACGCCTTCGGCAGAAGCTGTTTTTGCCCCGGCTTCCGGGGCAAGCCCGCAATGACAACGCGCCCCGGACATACGGCTAAAAGGCTGCTTAAAGTCCTTTGATACGTCGTCTGCGGAGGCGGAGTAATTGATGATCTTTTTAAAAAACCGGTAAAAATAGGTAGAATTACCGGTCGGCAAGGGGGGCGAGAGAGCGTTTAACAACAGCAGAAAGTTTGTGTGTTGTGGATATAAATAGTCTTTATATTTCTTTGGAGGGGCTCAGCGTTTATCTCGCAGGGGGATTTACGGGTCCGGCCGTCAAGACCGGGGCCGGGAGTCGATCAGCGTCTTTTTGCCACCTCTCGGATAACGGCGAGCAGACGCGCGGGCGGGTCGCTTTTGGTAACGTAGGCGCTGGCGCCGGCGTCGAGAATGCCGCGGGCCCGGATCTCCTCATCGTACATGGATAGGCCGATGATCCGAATCTGGGGCAGTTCGGTGCGGATGATCCGGGTCGCCTCCAGTCCGTCCATATCCGGCATGCTCACATCCATGAGGATCACATCAGGTTTGAGCTCGCGTGCCTTGTCGATGGCCTCTTTGCCGCCGCCGGCCTCGCCGACGATGACGATTTCCTTTTCGCGTTTGAACACGGAGGCCATGCTGCGGCGGACCACGGCATGATCGTCCACCAGCAGGACGCGGATCACCTGTCCGCTTTCCTCCGGGGGGCGGGGGGCTTCAGGCGGGTCCGCCTTCGACGCCGGCTCCTCTACCGGGACGCTCAGGCGAAAGACGGCTCCCCGGCCGGGCTCGCTCTCGATCTCCAGCTTGCCGCCCAGCAGGAGCATCCGTTCGCGAATGGTGAACAGGCCAAAGCCCCCGGCGGCGCGGGCGGTCTTCTCAATGGCCTCCTGCACCTTAAAGCCGCGGCCCTGGTCCGTTACGGTGATTTGCAGCATCTCTTGTCGGCGGTCCATCGTGATGCGGACCCGGCCCACCCCCGCGTGCTTGACTGTGTTGAACAGCAGTTCCCGGACGGACTGGAACAGCAGGGTGCGAATATCTTCGCGGGCCGTATCGGCCCCCGGAGCGGTTTGCAGTTCGACCTTCAGTCCGTATTTGTCCTCCATCCATCTCGCCAGCCATTCGAGTCCGGCCGCCAGCCCCATCTGGTGGAGCACGGGGGGGCTCAGTTCCATGCTCAGGGAGCGGGATTCGCGGATCGCCTCGTCGATGAGGTTCAGGGCGCCGGCAAGCGTTTCCTGCTCCGCTTTGGCGGCTCGCGGCAAGACGCTGTTCAGGTTCATTCGGGCCGCCGCCAAAAGCTGCTGGAGGTGGTCATGGAGAATCTGGGCCAGCCGGTGGCGTTCGCGCTGTTCGGTCAGCGTCAGTTCGGAGGCCAGCCGGGAGAGCTGATCGGCCCGCTTCTGGAGTTCCCGGTAGGACTGCGAGAGCTTCTCCTCGGCCTGAGCCCGCTGACGGGTCTCACGGCGAAGGTTATCCACCAGTTCCGCCAGTTCCTCGGTCCGCCGCCGCACGCGCTGTTCCAGCTCCTCCTGCGTCCGCCGCAGGATCGCCTCCGCCTCCTTCTGTTCGGTAACATCCACGGCGGTCCCGATCATCCGAAGCAGCTCGCCGCCGGCCCCATACGTAACGAACCCTCGCTGACTGAGCCAGCGGACCTCGCCGTCCGGTCGGACGATCCGAAATTCGATCCAGAGTTCGGCTTTTTCGTTCGCCATTTTCCGGTAGAGCTTCTGCCTGAGCATTTCCTGGTCTTCCGGGTGAGCCATCCTGAAAAACCAGTCCGCCGCGAGTTTTTCGCGGGGTTGGGGATCGAGCCCGTAAATGCGGTACATTTCATCATTCCAAACGCTTTGGCCGGTTTCGACGTTCCAGTCGAAAATACCCACGTGGCCGGCCTCCTGCGCCAGGCGGAGCCGTTCCTCGCTTTCGCGCAGGGCCTCGACGGCCTGACGGCGGCGGGTGATATCGACGTTGACCGCCACGGCGCCGCTGATCCGGCCTTGTTCATTCCGGATCGGCATGGCGTAGTTCAGGATCGTTCGCCGGCGTCCGTCAAAGCCCTCGATCTCAATCTCCTCCGGGCCGCTCGTCTCGCCGTGGTGCAGGGCTCGCGACAGGCCCCATTGCTCCGCCTGGATGAGCTGGTGCGTATAGACGCGGTAGCCCCGGTACACGTCATAATCCTTTGTTTGCCCGGGCAGGGGAACCCGGCCGCCCCAGATCTCCCGCACGGCGGGATTGGTTTCGAGGATGCGGCCCCGGGCATCGGTAATCAGGATGCCCACCGGCAGCACGTCCAGGACCGCCCGCAACTGCTGCTCTCTGTTGCGCAGGTTTTCCTCCGCCTGGCGGCGCTCGGTAACATCGCGGCTGTATATATTGACATACCCGTTCATCGGGTCGAAGATTATCCAGAAGAGCCGCTCGCCGCAGGTCAGTTCCCGGTGAATGGTCTCGTTTTTTTGGACGGCTTCGCGGCAGCATTCGAGAATCTCGCCGCAGACGGGTTGATTGATCTGAAGACACCATTTCTCTCGGCACAGATCCCGGGCAGCCCCGTTCATCCACAGCAGGATTCCCTCATTCGAGACCTGCAGGACGGGGTTGGGATTGTCCTGGGGGATTTTTGCGACCCGATCCAGTTCCTTCTGCAGTTCGAGAAGTTTTCTATGGTCCTCGCGGAGCTGCTCGCGGGCGCGTCGCTCGTCGGTAATGTCGCGATTGGAGCTGCGCCAGCCCAGGAAGCGTCCTTCGTCGTCATGGACCTGCCGACAAATATGGCTGATCCACCGCTGCTGCCCGTCCTTTCGGCGCAGGCGAAACTTGACCGTATTGGGCCCCTGTTTGGTTTCTTCCTGTCTGAAATGCTTCCGCATCCGCTCGCGGTCGCCGGGATGGATGATCCGGGAGAGGAGCTCCTTATCCGCCTCGAATGCCTCCGGCTCATAGCCCGTGATCCGTCTGCATGAGGGGGAGACATAGACGAAGTTCCGCTCCTCATCCTGCCAGTATTCCCAATCCCAGGTTGTATCGGCAATAAGTTTGAAAAACGCCGCCGTTCCACCCGGGCGCTCTTGGATGGCCTTCTGTTCCCGGTGTTTCATAGTCGTTTTATCAGTACTACCTTTCGGAGATCGGTTCGGATCCGAAAAAAGACTTCTTTTATCCTTCTCCTATACGTTTCTTCGCAGGAAAAGTGCACCCCTCCGGTCCATTAAAAGTTTCCTTCGGCTGATCGTCCGGCGTTTTTGGGGGAATGGGCATCGGCGGCGCTTCCTGGGGAGGCGGGGCCAGCCGCTCCAACCGGCCGTAGGGGTACTTGCGGAAGTCGTGGGCCATTTTCTGGAGCTGTCGGTCGATCTTCCAGTGCAGCGTCCCCTCCTCGGAGGGCGAGCCGGCCTTTTTTTCGCTGAGCAGTTCGAGTCCTTCATCGACGGTCCGGATCGGGTAGATGTGGAAGCGGCCGCGGGCGATGTCCTCGCGCACGTCCCTGCGGAGGATGAGATTCTGGATGTTGCTCTCGGGGATGCACACGCCCTGGCGGCCGGTGAGGCCGACCACGCTGCAGACGTCGTAAAAGCCCTCGATTTTCTCGTTGACGCCGCCGATGGCCTGAATCTCGCCCCACTGGTTGATCGAGCCGGTGACGGCGATGTCCTGACGCAGCGGCTCCTGGGCGAGATTGCTCAGCAGGGCGAAGAGCTCGGCGGCGCTGGCGCTGTCGCCTTCAATGCCGCCGTAACTCTGTTCGAGCGTGATGCTGGCCGAAAGGGTCAGGGCTTTGTTGCGGCCGTAGGTGTTGCGCAGGTAGCCCGAGAGGATGAGGACCCCTTTGTCGTGGGTGCGGCCCGAGAGGCGGGCCTCCCGCTCGATGTTGATTACGCCCTCCGAGCCGAGGGCCACCGAGGTGGTGATGCGGTTGGGTTTGCCGAACATATAATCGCCGAGATTGAGGATCGCCAGCCCGTTGATCTGGCCGATCTTTTTGCCCTCCAAAGCGACAAGAAAGGCGCCGTCGGCGATCAGCTCGCGGATTTTTTCGGCGATGCGGTTGCTGCGATAGACGCGGTTTTCGAGGGCCTGGAGGACGTGACGGCCCTCCACGATCTCGGCCTCGCAGATGCCCGCGAAGTAGTTGGACTCGCGGAGGATGTCGGAGATCTCCTCCACATGCGTCAGGAGCTTGTCTTTCTTATAGACCTGCCGGGCCCCGTAGCGGATCACCTCGGCGACGGCATCGGCGCTGAAGGGCCGCAGACCGTCCGCCCGGCAGATGCCCGCGATGGTGCGGGCGAACTGCTCCTGTCGGCGCTCGTCCCGGTCCGTCTCTTCGCCGAAGTCGGCCTTGATCTTGAAGATCGTGGAGAACTCCTCATCGTACATCCGCAGCAGGAAGTTGATGATCTGCGAGCCGAGGACGACGACCTTGGTACGGATGGGGATGGGCTCGGGGCGCAGACCGCCCGTGCTGAAGATGTACCACGGGTTGTAGTTTTCCACCATGATCTTGCCGCACTTGAGGGTGCGCTTGAGATTTTTGTAAACCAGCGGCTCGGTCAGGGCGTCCTCGATATTGAAGATCAGGTATCCGCCGCTGGCTCGGAGCAGACTGCCGGCCTTGATCTGCGTGAAGTTGGTGACGATCCGCCCGCCGCGCTCGACCGTCCGCTCGATGCTGCCGAAGAGGTTCGTATAGGTGGGGGCCTCCTCGACGATGATCGGGGCGCCCTTCGAGTGGCTGTGATCCACCAGGACATTGACCTGATATTCGAGGAACTCCGGTTCTCCCGCCTCGCCGCCGCCGAGCATCTGGAGCATCGGGCTCTGCCGCGACGGGCCTCCCCGGTGTCGGAACCGGGAGAGATTGTCGAGCATATCCTCGGCGACCTTGTCGAGATACTCATGGATGCGGGGGGGCTCGGGAAACTTTTCCTTGATCTGGTTGATCAGGGGAGTGATGACATAGCTGCCGAAACGCCGTTCCACCTCCCGGATCTCGTCGGTAAGGTTCTGGACCATGTCCCGCTGCTTCTGCATGATTTGGGCGCTTTCCTTTAGCAGGTCGCGCCGCCCCTCGCGGATGCGTATTTTCTCCTTCTCGGACAGGTTTTCGAGCTGCTCCTCGCTCTCGATCTGCCGGCCGTCGATCAGCGGGATGAAGAACACCTGTCCCTCCGGCGAGGCGTTCACGTCGAAGCCCCGCTGGCGGGCCTTCTCCTTGAGCTGGTTCATGTGCTCCTGGAAGACCTGCTCGTATTTCTCTCCGAGCCGATCCTTTTCCTCGCTGAAGTCCTCCTGGCGGAAGGCCTTGGGCAGGGCCTCCTGGAGGCGTTCGATGAGTTTTTCCATCGATTTCTTCAGTTCCCGGCCCTGGCCGGGTTTGAGGGCGATGGCCCAGGGCTCGTCCGGGTCCTCGAAGTTGTTGACATAGACCCAGTCGTTGGGCACGGCCGAGCCGTCCAGCCGCTTCTCCAGACTTTTCCTGATGCGCTCCATCCTGGCCGGTCCCGTCATCCCGGCCACGAAGATGTTGTACCCCTCCTGGGGGATTCCCAACCCCAACTGGAGGGCGCTGAGGGCCTTCTCCTGCCCGATGATCTCATCGAGCGGTTCCAGGTCGCGGGTCGTCTGAAAGCGCAGCGCGTTCGGATCGATCGCGATGTCCGTCTCCGTCGCCGACAATTCCCTCGGGAGCTGCGCCTCGTGAATCGGTTTCAGATCGGCTTCCGTTTGAGTCGTCATGACGAATTCCTTTCGTTTGACTGCTGCGCGTTCTTTCTGATTTTCAGGTAGAGAACCCCGTCCCGGATAAACCGATCGATCCGGGAAGCGTCGATTTCCTCCGGGAACTGGAGGGATCGGAAAAAACTGCCCTCGCACCGTTCGCTCAGGTGGGTATTGAAGGGGCCCTTGGGACGGGCGAGTTTCTTGTCGCCCTCGATCGTCAGCCGGGCGCCGCTGACGCGAATCCGGATCGCTTCGGGCAGGACGCCGGGAACCTCCACCTCCACGAAATATTCCCGGGGGGTTTCCAGGACGTCCATGGCGGCGGTGAACTGGCGGCAGCACCACGGTTCGCGGATCAGCTCGTCGAAGAGACTGTGCACCCGGTGCTCCGGGAGACTCAGGGCCCGGTGGATCCCCCAGTGCCGGCGGTGGATGACGATGGTTTGATTCTGTTTCTGCTGCGCCATCATGATCTCCCCATGTTTTTCGCCTATTTTAAGACGAAGCAAAAGGAGGGACCAATCAGGAAAATGCCGAAAACCCCTTTTGCGGTCTTGTCGAACGGCAAAATCAGGGAGAGACTTAGCCCGTGCGGAAAGCGGCGTCTAAGAAATCGGCCGCGAGCTGTTTTAAGGGGCGCTGCATGACGGATTGGTTTACGGCCGGCCGTCCCAGTAATACATCAGCTCGGGTGTCGTCAGCTTGTGGAGCGTGGAACGGTCCAGCTTAAAGCGCGACGATTGCCCCTGGGCCGTCAGGGCCTGAAGGAACGTGAATCGCTCCATGTATTCGACGACGCGGGCATTTTGGATGCCGGCCAGTTCCTCCGTCAGCGCGATCGCATCGCCGACGTAGCCGATCTGATCGATCAGCTTCTTGTCCATGGCCTCCTGGGCGTAGTAGATGCTCCCGTCGGCGAGCTGGCGGATCTCCTCCATGCTCAGCACCTCGCTGCGTCCCTCGGCGATTACCTCAAGAAACCGCTCGAAGGACGGCTGGATCAGCTTGTCGGCGATGTACTGCCGCTGCTCCTCGGTGACGGGGGCGAAGTAGCTGGGCCAGTCCTTCTTCGGGCCGCTCTTGATGACGACCGGGCTGATCCCCAGTTTCTCCTCCAGCAGGTTCTGGAAGACGATATGGTTCATGATGACGCCGATGGAGCCGGTGATGACGGTCGGCTCGGCGATGATCTTGTCGCAGGCGACGGCGCTGTAGTAGCCGCCCGAGGCCGCCACGGTCTGCATGAAGGCCACGGCGGGCTTGCCGGTCCTTTCTCGGAAGCGGGTGATCTCGTAGTAGATCTGGTCGCTGGAGGAGACATAGCCGCCGGGACTGACGATCCGGACGATGACGGCCTTGACGTTGTCATTGTCGGCCGCCGCATCCAACTGGCGGCGGACCCGGTCGCTCATGGCCGGGTCGATGACGTCGTCGATATTGATGACCGCGATGACGCGGGCGACATTGCCTTCCCGCAGCACGTTTTCCGCGAACGTATTTGCGCTGCCCACGCCGCCTCTGCCGAACAGCGAAACTCCCAGCGCGAGGATGACGAAGAACAGGATCAGGTTGGCCAGGATCGAAAAGAAGGTAATCACCCCCCAGAAGACGCGCCAGATGGAGAATCGCTTCTTGTCCCGTCGGTCCTCCATGGGCAGCGCCGCGGCGGTCGGGATATATTCATAGCGAACCTCCTTCGGGGGCGGGGGAGGGGAAGGTGTCGGGGAGCACGTCGGCTGATCTTCCGACCGGTTGGGTTCCTCCGGGTGCGGGGTATTATCATATTCCATATTGGAGCCCTTTCATGTCCATAGTATTTGTTTTGGGCCATTATAACGGCGACCCGCCGCCTGTCAATGAGGACTCTTGACATCGATAGAATTTCACGCATAATGAGGATTTCCCTTAACCGATGTGGAAATGGATAAATAAATGCAGTCGCTGTCGTCCAAAAAGAAGAAGAAAAAAGAGCGCAACCGCTTTCTCGACTGGCTCGGCTACCTTGCCGTGCGGGCGGTGTTTGCCTTCCTGTCGCTGTTTTCAATCCGCCGGAATCTCCGGCTGGCCTGCTTCCTCGGCGATCTCCTGTGGAAACACTACGGCCGGGGGCGTCAGCGGGCTCTGGACAATCTGCGGGCGAGCTTTCCCGAGAAGGACGAGGCCTGGATCGAGGCGACCGGCCGCCGGTCCTTTCAGCAGCTTGTCATGCTGGTGATGGACATCTTCTTTTCGCCCCGTCTCGTCCGGCGCGACAACTGGCGGCAGTACTGTCGGGTCATCAACGTCGAGCGGGCCAAGTGGATGATGCAGGAGGGGCGAGGGCTGCTCATGCTCACCGGCCACTACGGCAACTTCGAGCTGTCTGGCTTTGCGCTGGGGCTGTTTGGCTTCAATATCTACAGCATCGCTCGGCCGCTGGATAACCCGTACCTCAGCCGCTATCTCTACAGCATCCGCCAGCGCAACGGCCAGAAGATCATCGACAAGAAGGGGGCCAGCGAGGATATGGAGCGGCTGGCCGAGGAGGGGGCGACGCTGTGCTTCATCTGCGACCAGGACGCGGGCAAGAAGGGCATCTTCGTGGACTTCTTCGGCCGCAAGGCCAGCGCCTATAAGAGCATCGGCCTGCTGGCGGTCCATTACAATATGCCCATCGTCGTCGGCGGCTGCCGGCGGATGGGGGACGACTTCTACTTCGAGGTCGAATGCAGCCGCATCATCATGCCCGAGGAATGGGCCGATAAGGACGATCCGCTCCGCTGGGTTACTCAGGAGTATACGACGGCCCTCGAAGACTTCATCCGCAAGGACCCGAGCCAGTACTGGTGGCTCCACCGCCGCTGGAAGACCCGCCCCAAAGAGGAGCGGCAGGCCCTCGCCGCCGCAAAATAAATCAGCAAGGCACGCCGCTCTTCAGTCGTTTGCGGAAGCATCGAAAACCGCCTTCGGCAAAAGATGGTTCTACGCCGGACCGCGGTTCAGGCCCGAAATGACAATGCGTCGCCGACATACGGCTGACCGACTCGAAATCGTCGGCGATCTTTCGATGTATCGAACGTGCGGCTGATCTCTGAGACCTCGAGCGTGTCCACGTCCTTATAGCGGATGCCCCATAACTTGTGCGATGCTGCTCCCGTACAAAGCTTGACAAGCGGTCCCCGTCCCACTAAGATACCGAAACAAGACGAATATACTCTATATTGAACATGGAGACCCATACATGGCACAAGGTGAAAAAAGTTGGGAAAAGCGGCTCGGCGGCGGCGTGGACGAGCTGGCGGTCGATTTCGTCGAGTCTCTCTCGTATGATCGGCGGCTTTACAAGTATGATATTGTCGGCTCGATTGCCCACGCCGAGATGCTGGCCGATCAAAAGCTCATTACGAAGGCCGAGCTGGCGGAGATCAAGCGGGGGCTGACGGAGATTGCCGACGAGATCGCCGCGGGTCGGTTCGTCTTCGACAAGCGCCAGGAGGACATCCACATGGCTATCGAGTCCGCCCTGATCGCCAAAGTCGGCGACCCCGGCAAGAAGCTCCACACCGGCCGCAGCCGCAACGACCAGGTCGCCACCGACATTCGCCTCTGGATGCGGGATGAGATCGAGCTGCTCCAGACCCGCATCACGCTCCTGCAGCGGGCGCTGATTAAGCAGGCCGACAGGTACACCGAGGCCATCATGCCCTCCTATACGCACCTCCAGCGGGCCCAGCCGGCGACGATTGCCTCCTACCTGCTCAGCTTTGTTGAGATGCTCGCCCGCGACTGGAGCCGCATGCGCGACTGTTCGCACCGCCTGAACGTCAGCCCGCTGGGCAGCGGGGCGGTTGCCGGCTCGACCCTGCCGCTGGACCGGCGGGCCACGGCCGCGGCCCTGGGCTTTCGCGACATCACCCGCAGCAGCATCGACGCCGTCTGCGACCGCGACTTCTGCGCCGAGTTTCTCTTCGACTGCTCGCTGATCGCCGCCCACCTGTCGCGGCTGGCCGAGGACTGGATCCTCTTTACCTCGTCCGAGTTCGCCTTCATCCGCACCGACGACGCCTACTGCACCTCGTCGAGCATGATGCCCCAGAAGCGCAACCCCGACATGCTCGAACTCATCCGCGGCAAGACCGGCTCCGTTTACGGCGCCCTTGTGGCGATGCTGACGATCCTCAAGGCCCAGCCCTCGACCTACAACCGCGACCTGCAGGAGGACAAACTCCACGTCTTCCGGGCGGCCGACGTGACCGACGCCTGCCTGCAGATGACGACGGCCATCGCCGAGCACACGACCTTCGACACGAAGCACATCGGCGAGGGTCTCGACGCGGGCTTTCTCGATGCGACGGCCCTGGCCGAGTACCTTGTCCGAAAGGGCATCCCCTTCCGCCAGGCCCACGGCATTGTCGGCTCGCTGGTGGCGCTGTGCGAGATGGAGAAAAAGCCGCGGCTGGCCGACCTGTCGCTTGACCAGTTCCAGGCGGCCTGCGACCGCATTGGCCAGGACGTCTATGAGACGCTGAAACCCGCCGGCGTCTGCCGCGCCTACGTCACCGAAGGTGCCGCCGGCCCCGCCCAGGCCAGGGAACTGATCGCATTCTGGAAGGAGAAGATTAAGGAGCAATAGCTTTATAGAAATGAAGTCGGCAGACTCTTGACCCAATACTATAAAAAAACGGAGTGATTTTGCGAGTGAAACTGTACTTTACATTCGTACATTCTTACATTCGTACATTCTAAAGATAAACATGTCCAAAGAAGACCAAATCACAACCTGGTTCGCCGAACAAAGCCGGCTTGATCCGGCGCAGTTCCCCATCGGCATCGGCGATGATATGGCGGAGATCAAACTGGCCGACGGCGTGACCGTTCTCATTACGACGGACATGCTGATGGACGGCACGCATTTCGATCTGAATCAATGTTCTCTGGAGCAGGCGGCGTACAAATCGATGGCCGCCTCGCTAAGCGACTGCGCGGCGATGGCGACCGTGCCGCTCTGTGCCGTCAGCGCGGTCTCGCTGCCGGTCGGCTTCGGCGCCGATGAACTCCGCCGCCTCCACGAGGGTCGCCTGCGGGCCTCCGAGCCCTTCGACTGCCCCGTCGTCGGCGGCGACATCACCAGGTGGCGCCATTCTTCCGGCAAGCTGGCTCTGTGCTTTACGGTTCTCAGCCGGCCCAGCGGTCACCATCCGCCCGTCCGCCGCGGCGGCGCCAAGCCCGGCGACCTCATCTGCGTCACCGGTTCCCTCGGCGGCTCGATCCTCGGCAAACACCTCGACTTTACGCCGCGCATCCGCGAGGCCCTCGAACTCACGCGGCTCGCGACGATCCATTCCATGATGGACATCACCGACGGTCTGAGCACGGACTTGAACCGCATCTGCACCCAAAGCGGCGTCGGGGCCGTCGTGGACGCCGACAAAATCCCGCTCTCGCCCGCCGCCGAGAAGATGGACAACCCGCTGCTCTCCGCCCTCCACGACGGCGAAGACTTCGAACTGCTCTTCACCCTCACCGCAGACGAATTCAACAAACTTCAGAAAAAAAGGGGTCAGGAGCCTTTAATTGACGGCGTCCCGATCACGCCCGTCGGCACGATCACCGATACCGGCCGCCTCGAGATCCGAATGGACGACGGCCTCCACCCCCTCGAACCCGGAGGCTTCGACCACCTGTGAGTACGGAAGAAAAGAATGAAACGATCACCCATAGTCCGCAGGAGACCATTGAACTGGGCCGTCGCTTCGGGGTTTCGCTCAGGGGCGGCGAGGTCGTTGCCCTCATCGGCCCGCTCGGCTCCGGCAAGACCCACTTCATGAAGGGCGTCGCCGCCGGCCTCGAGTCGCCCGACATGTCGCAGGTGACCAGCCCGACGTTTGTCCTCGTCAACGAATACGAAGCCCGCGGCGGCGAGCTGACCATCTACCACATCGACGCCTACCGCCTCGACTCCGTCGCCGAGTTCGAGGCCCTGGGCTTCGAAGACTACTGCCGCCCCGACGCCGTCGTCTTCGTCGAGTGGGCCGACAAGGTCCTGCCCGCCCTCGAAGGCACGGGCTATATCCGCATCGACTTCTCCCACGAAGGCCCCACCCGGCGAAAAATACGGATACAAACCGGCGAACAATAATGAATAGGGGAAATTTGACTGATGGAATATGTCTGGTTTATTTTGAATAATTCTCTACTTGCAACAATCAGTCTCCTGAGCTGCGGAATTCTCTTCAGAGAGGCGGGGCCGGCTGAAAAGGCGCTGGCGGCTTATCTGCTTTTTCCCGTCTGGGCCCTGTTGAATATTCTGATCCTGGGCACATTGGAGATTTTAGAGCCTGTCTATGTGACGATTTCTCTGGCCGTCTTCAGCGTTTTGCTTTTTGCTTGTCTTCTCCGTGGGAAGATCGCCTTATCCGAAACTTCAAGGCGGCGGTCTCTCATCATGGCATCTATTTTTATGCTCTTTACTCTCTCGGCCGGAATGCTGGCGGCAAGGTATTTTACGAAGGGGACGAACTTCGGGCCTGATGATATGTCCTATCATTCTTATTTTGCGGCTCGCGGTGTCATCGCCCGGAATTTGACGCCGCCTTTCTCGGTGGGACAGGATTTTTACCCGTCAAACGCTGAAACGCTTTCGCTGTGGTTCTTGCTCCCGTTTCATGCCGACGGCTTTGTCTGCCTGGCGGGCTATTACTGGGGAGTTCTCGTCCTGGTGCTGACCGTGCTGTACATCCGCCGATTCGGGGGAACTCCTTTTGCCGCTTTTTTGGGCGGCGCGGCGGTCCTGCTGACACCTCCCGTTCAGCAGATGATCCGCTCCTATGCCGCCGTGGACCTTGCCGCCCCGTGCATGTTTCTTGCTTCCCTATTGTTTCTTTTTCCCGCCTCCCGATTCTCGCCCCATCCGGCGTCTCAATCGTATGGTGTGTCCGCCCGCCGGGCCGACTTGCTGATGGCGGGACTCTGTGCGGGATATTGTCTCGGCGCGAAACTCTCTTTCCTGCCGTTTGTCGCGCTTTTATGGATCCTGGCGGTTGTTGAAAACCGCCGGCAGGCGCCTTCGGCCCTCTTCCGCGACGGCCTACTTTTCATGGCCGCCGTGCTGCTGGTCGGCGGCTTCTGGTACTTCCGCAACCTGTTCCTCACGGGCAATCCCTTCTTCCCCGCCGAAATCGGTCCCTTCTCCGGCCCTCTGACGCGCGAAATTCAGCGCCGGACCACCGTGTTCCACTGGCTGTTTGTTCAGCCGTTTTCGCCGGAACGGTGGCGCACTTTTTTCGTTTCGATAACGAACTGGCCGGTTTCCCTGTTTCTTCTGTCCGCAGGCGGCTATCTGCTGACCGCCGTCATGCTTTTCAAAGCATCGGGAGCGTCCGTCAAAAGATTGAAAGGGGCGCTCTTCCTTTCCGGCGTTCTCCTTTTCCTTCTGCATTTTACCATGCCCTTCTCGGGAAGTTCCAACGCACCGACGGCTCCGTTCCGGATCGAGCTTCGTTTTTTGCTCGGACCCTACCTGATCGGGCTGCTTCTGCTGCTGAGCCACGTTAATTTGTCCCGTCGATGGGGACAGATACTGACATCGCTGGTCTGTTTGGCGGTTCTGCTGCGCTACGGCCTTCGGTTCGAGAAGATCGCCCTGGCGGCCGGCGTGATCCTGGCATGCGCAGCGCTGGGCCTGTTATGGAAATTCAGGGGACATGAAATAATCTTCCGGGTACTTTCGCCTCTGCCCCTGGCCGCCGCGGTCCTCGGCTTCTGGGGCGGCATGGCCGTTTTTTATCCTCACAATCAGCATCTCACGGACCGGCGAATTCTCGGAAAGGTCCAATCGCCGGACCCGGAGAACGACTGGGCCGCTGTCTGGAGAAAGCTCGAAACGCTGCCCTCGGGCTCTTCCGTTGCCGGCTTCGGCGGGGTGAATCCCTGGTACAGCTATCCCTACTTCGGGCGCCAACTTCAGTTCCGCTTTGTCCGGATCAACTCGGACGGCACACGCCGGGAGCCGATGTTCGAGAGGGGCTCCCGCCAAAGCGGCTGGTTTGAGTGGTGGAGTGCCGACTCAACCGTGCCGGCAAGGGAAACGCTGACAACCAACCTGATCGACAGCGGCGTGGATTACCTGGTCCTTCAGACCGATCAGTCGGGAACGTGGCCGCCCCAGCGAGATCTGCTTCAGGAGACCCCGGCCTGTACGCTGGTCTTTCAAAATCCGTATGCCCAGATCTGGAAAATCGCCGAATGACCGCCGGCCGCTTTCAGGACCCGATCTCCGAAAGATCCGCGATCCACGCGTCCAGCAGCCCAAGCTCCTCCCCGGCAATGAAATTCCGCGACACCATCATTTCATAGCACCGCCGCAGGTTCGTCAGCAGGTGTTCCCGGCCGGCCTTCAGCTCAAGGACCTCCAATTCTTCGCAGAGCCGCACGTTGAACAGGTAGCCGGGAATCTCATCCTCGAAATCCTTCATCAGGTTATGCTCGTTGCGCTGCTGAAACATGGTCGGCTCATGAAACAGGACCCCCCAGCCGCACTCCCAGGCGATCCGCTGCGCGATAAAGCTTCTCCAGATGTCCGTCATTCGGAATGAACAGAACGAAGGCAGGTACATCAGCCCGAACGCCTCGCGAAACCACGCCGTATTCTGGCTGTTGAATGGGCACCACGAGCGTTTCCCGAGGATCAGCGACCGTGCTTCCGGCTCGAATTCAACCGGCTCGCCGAGGACCAGTCTCCATACGGCATCCACATCCGGGTTTCCCTGGACGATTCCCTGCTGGATGGGACACGCCAGCCGTTTCACCGGCAGGGAATCGGCCGCGGGGGCCGTCTTCTTCAGCAGGGACAGCGGAAATCCTCGCGGCCAGAGCGGCTTTCCGGCCCGCGTGAAATACGAATACAGATTGACCCACCCGGCGTCCGCGATATGGCGCCCCTGAACAGTCTCGCCCTTCAGCGCCCCGAACGTCTCCAGCGGGGCGTTATCGTCATCCGTTTCGAGGATTCGCTGCGCCCCGCGCTGCGCCGCCAGCAGGTACCCGATGTTTTTCCGTGCGTAGTGCTTCTGCGGGCAGAGCCGGGCAAACCGAAAAGGCAACTCCTGCTGCTCCCTCAAGCCGTAAAAACGGCATCCTTCCAGCGCAAACTCCGGCGGGCTGGCCGCGTCGCCGATGAGAATAAACTCGTAATCGTCCCGGCGGCACAGTTCCGCCAGCGAATGGAGAATCGGACCGGGTGCGGATATCGAAGTCACAACGAGGGACGTGGAGGTTTTCATGGCGGCGTCGTTCCTTTGATTCGAAGTTTCCAGAGCCGCAGCAGGTTGGACAGGGCATCCCCAAGCACGCCCGTCGTGACGCTCGGGCTGGGATTGGAATAACGGATCGGGACCTCGATGATGCGCATCTGCCGGCAGTGAAACTTAATCTCCGTCTGGAAAAAATGTGCGCGGGATTGAATCCCTTTCTCCAGCACGGATTCCAGCGCCCGCCGCGAAAACAATTCAAATCCGCTGGTCATATCGTGCAGCCGCGTCCCCAGCAGGAGGTTGGCCATGATGGTGCCGCCCCGGCTGACCAGGTAGCGGCCGAGCGGTCGCTTCTCCATCTGCCCGCCCCGGCAGAACCGGCTGCCGAAAACGCAGTCATACCCCTGCGGGATCTTCTCAAAAAACGGCGGAATGTCCCCCGGCTGATGGCTGTATCCCGCGTCGATCTCAAGAATCCAGTCGCAGCCGGCCTTCAGCGCCTCGCGGTACCCGCGCAGGTAGGCGTCCACCACGCACCGGTTTTCCGGGGCCCACACCGTCGAAATCTGCGGGTACCGCCCCTGCAGCTCCTGCAGCAGCCGCGCGGTGGAATCCGTACTCTTATTGTCCAGCACAGGGAAAAAGGTCACCCGTTTGAATCCCCCGCAGTGACTCAGCACCTCGGGAACAAACGCGGCAACCGTCTCTTCCTCGTTGGCCATGGGACATACGATCCCAAGATACAGATTCGCCAGCAATGGTTCCTGGTCAGACATGATAACTTTAACATCCTGTTTTTAGAGAAATTATAAGAAAATATCCCGCTGCTTCAAGGATTATTAATAAATCGGCGGCGGGGTTTCTGCAAACAGCGTCAGGGCCGCCGTCTTGACGATCCGCACCTTCACAAACTGTCCCGTCAGCGTCTTGGGTCCGTTGAAGACGACGATGTAGTCGTGCGCCGTTCGCCCGATGAGCTGCGGGTTGCTTTCGCCGTCCGCCCGGTTCAGGTGCGGCTTCTTGCTGGGCCCTTCGACCAGCACCTCCACCGTTCGCCCTTCGAACCGCCGGTTGTCCTGCTCGGCGATCTCCTCGACCGTCTTAAGCAGATCATAATTCCGCCGCTGTTTGACCTCGTCCGGCACGTCGTCCGACAGCCGCTTGTCCGCCTGCGTTCCCGGTCGCGGCGAATACTTGAACACGAAGCAGTTCTTGTACCGCACCCGCCGCACGAGTTCCGCCGTCGCCTCGAAGTCCTCATCCGTCTCGCCCGGAAAGCCCACGATGAAATCGCCCGCCAGCGCAAGCTCCGGCACCGTCGCCCTGGCCTTCTCCATCAGTGCCAGGTACTCGCCCGCCGTGTATCCGCGGTTCATGGCCTTGAGAATCCGGTCCGAGCCGCTCTGCGCCGGGATGTGCAAATACGGGCACACCTTCGGCAGGTCGGCCATCGCCTGCAGGATTGAGTCGTCGAACTTGCCCGGGTGGCTCGTGATGAACCGCACCCAGTGTACGCCGTCGATCTCGCCGATCTTTTCGAGCAGGTCGGCCAGCGTCCACAACCTGCCGTTCTGCTGATAACGGTATGAGTTGACCGTCTGGCCCAGCAGCGTGATCTGCCGGATGCCCTGATCGGCCAGCTTCCGCGCCTGATCGATGATCGCCTGTGGTGGCCGGCTGATCTCCGGCCCGCGCACGTACGGCACGATGCAGTAGCTGCAGAAATTGTTGCAGCCGCGCATTGCCCGGATGAACGCCTGCGATTTGATGTGGTTGCGGTCCGAATCGTATGCCACCTCGAACTCGTCCAGCGCCGCGTCCTCCTCCATGACGCCCGGGTTGCTCGCCGGCGTGCGGATCTTCTCCGATACGGCCATGCGTTTCTGCCGGTCGGCCAGCGCCTGTTCGATCAGCCCGGGCAGCTCGTGGATCTGTCCCGGCCCGGCGACGATGTGCACGGCCTCGTGGTCGAGCAGTTCCTTTCCCAGCCGCTGGGCCATGCAGCCGATGACGGCCACGATCACCTCCGGCCGGGTCTTCCGCAGGTGCTTGATATGCCCCAGTCCCGAAAGCACCCGCTGCTCGGCGTGGTCCCGCACGGAGCAGGTGTTGAAGATGATGACGTCCGCCTCGGAGGGCTTGTCCGTCAGTTCGCCGCCGCGCTCGATCAGCGCCGCCGTCACCAGCGACGAATCGAGCTTGTTCATCTGGCAGCCGAAACTTTTTATGTGGATTTTTTTGGTAACCATAAGTCGAGTCAGTATAATGCAAACTTTTTGAAATGTAAACCTAAGTTGTTTAGAGGTCTGAATATGCGTGAAATCAGTCCGATCCGGCTGGAAAAAGAGCGGCAACAAAAGATAAAATCGCTCCGGTATGGTCTGCTTTCATATCTTCACTGGGAAAACCTGCCCTGGCTGGCGAACGTCTTTACCTTTTTCCTGAAGGCGACGGGGCTTTATCAGCGGGGGCTTGGCAATCTGCTGGATATCCGGCAGGAGGAGGTCGAGATCCGCCTGCCGCGTCTGCCGGCGGCGTTTGACGGCTTTCGGCTGCTGTGGGTCTCCGATCTGCACATTGACAAGGTGGACGGCCAGACCGAGCGGGTGGTGGAGGTCATTGAGTCGGTTTCCTGCGATGTCGCCGTCTTCGGCGGCGATAGCTGCTTTGAGCACGAGCTTGCCGAGACGACCGCGCCGCGAATGGCCCGCGTCGCCGCGGCGCTGGCTGCCAAAGGGCCGGCGTTTGCCGTGCTCGGCAACCACGACTATGCGCCGATCGTGCCGGTTTTGCGGGAGGCGGGCGTGCGGGTACTGCTCAATGAGAATATGCCGATCGAGCGAAACGGCGAGGTGATCCGGCTGATCGGCATCGATGACTGCCACTACTTCGGGGCCGACGATTTGACGCTGGCGATGGAGAACACCGAGGAGGACGAGTTCAAGCTTGTGCTGAGCCACTCGCCGGAGATCTATAAAAAGGCGGCGGCGGCCGGGATCGACCTGTGCCTCGCGGGTCACACCCACGGCGGCCAGGTCTGCCTGCCGAGCGGCCGGGCTCTGGTCATCTGCGCCGATGTCCCGCGAGCCCTCATCAAGGGCCACTGGAAGCATGGCGACATGATCGGCTACACCTCCCGCGGCGCCGGCGCCTCCGGCGTCCCGGTACGCTTCAACTGCCCCCCGCACGTGGCGGTCTTTACGCTCCGCCGCGGGTAATTTAAAGCAGCCGAGAAGGGAAAGTAAAAATCAAAGATGAAATAGCAAAATTGAGGGCGGCTTCGCCGGGCTGATTTAGTTGGGATACATACCATTTAGCCCTGTCGGGGACAAAAAAAGCAAAAATTAAAGGCATAACGGCGAAATTGGGCTGAAAATGGGGTTTTCTGAGGTTTTTATCCGTAAAAATACCTACCTGAAACGACCAAAAACGACCAAAAACGACACGAAAAAGACGCGAAACGACATGGTTTCGACGCGAAATGACAAGGGTTGAGATTAGAGTTCGTGGTTCGTGGTTCGTAGTTCGTAGAGAAGTTCTGAGCAGAAAGCCGAGAGTGGAGAGGGTCAGAAAAGAAGACAAGGAGACAGGGAAGCAGGGGGTCTGGGGATCAGGCGGGGAG
>JBNRMP010000123.1:0-8754 GCA_050309685.1 Anaerohalosphaeraceae bacterium | reverse complement strand
GCCGGCCCAACCAGCCGTCTCCAAACCGGCCCCCCTGACCGACCAGGTCGCCTGAGCAGTCTCCCCCCTCACCAACCCGTCACCGTCCTGCCAATTTGCCTAGGGTGTACTTCACCGGGATGATACGTAGTATTTGTGCCCTTCGAACCAGCCCAGCGTCACATCATAGAACGCATCGGTGTCGATGGGGGAGGGATTCGACTTCGTAAGAACCCGTCGGCCGTCAACATATAAGGATACATTCGCTGTATTCGCCCCGACCCCATCGACATCCAGAACCACCGCGACATGATGCCACAATCCATCTGATAGGACCGTATCTCCGCAGACGTAACCCTTTTGCAGGCGAAGGATAATATTTCCCGTCTCCTCCGTCATAATCAGCCATTTGGCATAATCTTCATAGCTTCCCCAGCCGATAAAGGGACTCTCGACATCCGTCGAGTTCATCCAGAAGCAGACCGTCCGGTCATTTTGACCGCAGACGCCCTTAAATCCTTTCATGGTGACGAATGCGTCGATCCCGTTAAAATAAGCAGCGCCCAGGCCGATCCTTGTAAAGCTGTGACTGATCAGTGCGCCCCCGCTCGGGGTTCCCGGGATGTTGCCGGTGGTATCCGTCCAGTCTTCATCAAAGGTCCAGTGGGCGATGGGATCTTTGACGTACTTTTTCTTCATCCAGTCGGCTGAAATACAACTCAGATCCGCGAGGTTGACGATATTATCCCGCGTGAAGTCGGTCCCCTTGGCTTTATAAAAGACGTTGTAGTCATACCGAAGCCACCGGCTGGAAAAGATCAGCAGGTCATCAAGGTCTGTGACTCCGTCGTTGGTCAGGTCCGTCAGCAGCAGTCGGTTGGGAGGGGCCAGGCTGGCCTGATCCGTCTGGCCGTAGGCGCCCATGTTAACCCGCAGGCTGGCGCCAAAGATTTGTCCCGGGTCGCAGGGCACAAACGGCAGTTCATCGCCCGGCGCATCGGCCGGGTTGCCGGCATCAATGCAGGGACTGGTGACGGTATCATAGGTCCATCGCTTTGTCTGCCGGTCCCGCCGCCAGCCTTCGGATTGCAGGTGATAGTCGCCTTCGATCCATTCAGACTCGGATATGGGGGGCAGATAAGGATCTTTCGCAGGCATCCCCTCGTAAAGCCAATAGCCGGGCTGTACAAATTTCGGCGCCTGATTGATGTTTCCCGCCCATTCCGAATATCCCTCCCAGCCCTGCACGCAGCTATAGTTAATCGCGCAATTATACCCCAATGAAAACTGGGCTGATTCGCTTCCATCACCGTTGGACCAGAGAATCGAGTTCTTGATTTGCAGATGGGTCCCGGAAATTCCAGCGCCGCCGGTGAAAATCGTGCTCCGGTTTCCGACAATGGTGCAAAAGGATATCTGGGTAACGGCCGGTCCCTGGTGCGAGCTGTAAATCCCTCCCCCATTTGTAGCGGTGTTTCCGCTGAGGATGCAGTTTTCTATGACCGGCCCGTTTACCATTCCCCTGTCCTGATAGATGGAAATCCCTCCTCCGGTAATCGCTCGGTTTTCAGAAAAAGTACAACCTTTAACGTAGGCGGCACTGTTGTAAAGCATCAGCCCTCCCCCCGCTTCTATTGTGGATGATGCGGAGAAGCCATTTTGAATCAATTTGCAGTTAATGATGGAGGGACTGCTGTTTTTTACCAGAATGCCCCCGCCGGACAAATTCCGAGGTGCCCATAGATCCAAATTGTCCAAACCGGGGAAATAGCCGTTTCTGATGGTAAAGCCTCTGAGAACGGTGTTTTCATCCTCTCCGCTGTGGAAGTAGAATCCCATGTCCTGCTGCCGGCAATCAATAATGCAATGATCCGGGCCGTTTTTGCTCTCCAGGACCACCCGCTTTCCGCAGAAATCCAGACGGGTGTTGAAGGGCCCGGTATAGACGCCGTCGGCCACGACGATCCGGCCGCCGTCCACCGCCGCATCCAGGGCATCCTGGATGGTCGGATAAATCTGCGGAACACAGATCTCATCCAGGGAGACGACGATCAACTCGACGGAAATCGTTACCGTCGGATTGGCGGCCTGCGGAGTGTTTAGAATAAGATCGCATCGGTATCGGCCCGAGGAAAGACCGCCGAAATCCGCCGTCAGCGTGACTACGTTGGGAGCATGCCCGGCTGCGCAGTTGCCGGCATCCGGCGAGATGGTCAGCCAGGCGGGAACCCCCTCCATGGTCCAGTGAAATTGTCCGCCGCCGGCGTTGGCGACATACAGGTCGAGCGAATGAGTCGTGGATTGGCCGATCACGTCCGTAAATGTGACGGAACGCCGGGAAACGACCGCCAGGGGTTCTGAGGGATCGAATTCGCAGGCACCCATATCCACGATAGCCGGCCCCACGCCGTCGCCGTCCAGCAACCGGACATTTCCGAAAATATCTGCATCCGAAAGAGGGGACGCGGGGGCCTCCGTTCCGGCATCGATGCACGGAGAATCGATCCGCAGATGATAGTCTCCGGGGAAAAGAAAGCGGGGATCAAGGTTGATGTTGCCGCTGCCGCTGACGGCGTTAGGATAGCAGCAGCAGGAAGGTTTGACGCTCTCTAAAAAAGCGACCGCCTGATTATCCCAGAAGATACTGTTTTCAATGATGCCATCGCATCGGTAGGCCGCGGCCTGGCCCGTTCCCTTGTTGTTGACGACGGTACAGAGCGAAATGATCCCGTCACAGTTATTGAAGGCCAGACCGCCGGTTGCGGCGAAATTATCCGAGAGGATGCAGTTTTGAAAGAGGGCGTTGCAGCCCGCCGCCGCTCCGCCTATCGCGGCCGAGTTTCCCGTGATCCGGCATGATTCCACTACGCCGTGGCAGAAGTGGAGCCCGCCGCCGGCGGCTTGGGCCGTGTTGTTCGTTATGAGGCAGTAACGGATAACCGCCTGGGTGGCGTTGCCCCGAATCCCTCCGCCATGTTCGACAGAAAATCCATCCTGGATGGTAAAACCCTCCAGCCGACAGGCGGACGTTTCCATCCCTGAAAAAGTGACCACGGGCTGGCTGATCTTTGCCTTGATGACCGTCTGCTTTACCGTTTCCCAGTCGGATGGGTTTTCGGATACGACGATGAGATCGGTTCCATTAAATTCGATATTTTCGAGATAGATACCCGGGCGAACCAGGATGGTGTCGCCGGGTGCGGAGGCGTTAACAGCCGCCTGAATGGAGGTGTAATCTTCACTCCCGTCAAGAGCAACGGTTCGGATCTCACTTAGCCCAAGACAGGATAACAGGCAAATGGGGATGAATAGCATTTGGCTCCTCATGATCCTACTCCCTTCCTAAATGATGATGAAAATCCTTTGGAAATAAGACAACTAAACTGAACCTGCTATATCTACCATTGTAGATAGAAAAACTTGAAATGTCAACAGTAATCTGCACAAGGAACCTAAACGATTGGACAAGGACTATTCGCGGAACCGGATGGAATTTTTACAAAAATACTGTGAGTTTTCGGAGGTTTTGTAAATTTTTTGATTAAAAACGGATTGACATACCAGATGTAGCGGTTATCATTAATCCAAACTACATGTAGTAGGAAGTTTATACAGGTGAGCAGCCGTGAGATGCCCGTTTTGCAAGGAAGATCAGGATAAGGTCATCGATTCGCGATCCAGTGAGGGGGGGCGAGTCATCCGCAGGCGGCGTCTTTGCCTGGCCTGTCGGCGTCGTTTCACCACCTATGAGAAGATCGGCGAAAGCATCCGGCTCAGTGTGATCAAGCGGGATGGTTCGCGTGTGCCCTATGATCGCGAGCGGATTATCGCCGGGCTCCAGAAGGCCTGCTACAAGCGGCCGATCCCGGCGGAGACCATTCAGGAGATTGCCGATAAGATTGAGGAGGATATCTTCAAATGCTGCGACAAGGAGGTAACCTCCCGGTTTATCGGGGAGGCCGCGATGCGGCATCTTCGGCGGATTGACAAGGTTGCCTACATTCGATTTGCCAGCGTATATCGTCAGTTTACCGATGCGGGCGAGCTGCTCGATGAGTTCAACCAGGCCCTGCATGAGACGGACACGTCGAACCAGCCGGACCTGTTCGGAAGCTGACGATCAGGACCTTTGAACAACGGGTGCAAACTGAAAAGGGAATATTGCAGTCCGAATTGGAAAGGACGCGCCGATGCATATCCGAGTGATAAAAGCCGACCGAACAATGGAATCCTACCTGCATACGAAGGTGCTCAGCACCTTCCATAACGCCCTGAGCCGGGCCGGCCAGGGAGACCTTTATACCGCCGAACAGCTCGCCGAAGCGGTAACGTTTTACCTGTACCGTCAGTCGCAGACACGGCAGATCTCAACGGAGGAAATCCACCTGATGATCCTGGCGGTCCTGCGGGATACGGGGTATGACCGGTCCGCGCAGATGCTCAACCAGCATCGCCTGGAACGTCAACTGCAGCGAAGACGGATTGAGATTCTCGATAATCGAAACGGCGCGGCGGTGCGTGTGCTGTGGGACAAGTCCGGTCTGGTCGAGGAGTTGATGCGTACGTTTTCGCTGGAACGGCCGCTGGTGAGGGCGGTGGCCGGATCGGTGGAGGAGAAGATTTTCCGCATGGGCATCAGCCGCATCAGCCGCGGCCTGCTCAATGAGCTGATCGCGGCGGACCTGGAGGCGATGCTCTCGGCCCAGGAGCAGCTTCAGGTCAGTTGACCGATTACCCCCAGGACGGCAACCTGCCCGATGAGGGCAGAAAGAAGGCCTGCCGGATACATCCACACGGCAGGCCTTCTTATTGCATTCGACCCGGCTTAGAGCTTCACTCGCGGGTAAGTACCGAGATATTCGGTCTGGGGCAGGCCGCCGGTCAGAGGCAGAGCATACTCGATAAAGGCCTTCGTCATGCCGTTGCCCTCAGCGTTGATGTACTCATCCGGGACGGACTTGGTCTTTTCCGCGACCTTGGACAGGTCGGTGCGGAAGTATTCCACGCCGTAGTTGGCGCCGTTGCCGGTGCGCTTCATGGCGACCGAGCCGTTGTCCTCCTTCATGGAGTAGGCCGCGGCCAGCTGGCCGCACGTGGCGGCCTCCTCGCGGTCCACCTCGGACTGAAGGCCCGCAAAGCTTCGCTGGAGATAGCCGAAGGTATCGGCGCGAACGCGCTTGATCTTCAGCTTGCTCTTGATCTGAGAGGCGAGGAAGTCGGCCAGGGCCCCCGTTCCGGAAAGCTGCACATTGCCGTGGGCATCGCGCTCGGCCTGCTCGGCGAGCTTTTCGGCCCAGGTAACGTGGTCGGCGTCGCAGATGCCCTCGCTGGCGGCAATGACGCAGCGGCCGAGTTTCTTATAGACTGCCTCCACATCGGCCAGGAACTTGTCCATCGTGATCGGCCGCTCGGGCAGATAGACCAGGTGGGGACCGTCATCATCCCGCTGTCTGCCGAGCTGGGCGGCGCCGGTGAGGAAGCCGGCATGGCGGCCCATGATTACGTCGATCTTGATGCCGGGCAGGGCGCGGTTGTCGAGGTCGTCGCCCATGACGGCCTGCGCCACGAACTTGGCGGCCGTGCCGTAACCGGGGCAGTGATCGGTTACCAGCAGGTCGTTGTCGATGGTCTTGGGAACATGGAAGGCCCGCAGATCGTAGCCGGTTTCCTCGGCCATCTTGTTGATGATAAAACAGGTGTTGGCAGAGTCGTTGCCGCCGATGTAATAGAAATACCGGACATCGTATTTCCTGAACACCTTGAGGATGTTCTCGCAGTATTCCCGATTCGGCTTGTCGCGGCTGGAGCCGAGTGCCGAAGAGGGTGACAGCGCCACCTTCTGGAGGGTATCCACGGAAAGCTTTTTGAGGTCGATGAATTCTTCTTTTACGATGCCGGCGACGGCGTGAACAGCTCCGTAGAGGTTGTCGATTTCGCTGTGCCGGGCGGCTTCGGAGATCACGCCGACCAGGGAGGCGTTGATGACGCCGGTCGGGCCGCCGGACTGACTGACAACTGCATTGGCCATATAAATTCCCCTTTTTCTCTAAAAAACGGATATTTTACTACGGGCAGGTGATTATACACAGCGACAGGGCAAAATCAAGGTGAAAGAGCCAAAAACGGGGCCAAGACGGTAAAATCGGCGGTTTCTCCCTTGGGAGGGATTTTTCAGGCATCGTATTGACAAGAGCGGCGTGTGCTCTATAATGAAACTTTTGCCCGAGCCGCCTTGGACGGGTATGCGGTGGAAGTAGCTCAGTTGGTTAGAGCATCAGATTGTGGTTCTGAGGGTCGGGGGTTCGAGTCCCCTCTTCCACCCTTTCTTTCAAAAACGGCCGTTTGGCGAGCACGTCAAACGGCTTACTCTTTTCCAGACAAAGACTTACGTCGCTTGAATGTCGGTTCGAACTCACCAGTTGTAAAAGCTCCCGTTTTTTTGAAAAGTTCGAACCGCGCCAGAAAAACCCCAGTTTTTGGGTGAATTCAAACACTTTTCGCAGTTCGAGTCCCTTTAACGTCTCACCGGTCTCGATATCGTCCAACTGCCGTTCCACCACCCGTATATCGGCTTTTAGCTCTTCACTTTTGGTATTGAAAACGTCCTCCGCAATGACCCCGGCCAGGTAGCTATTCAGGAGCTTGTCCTGCATACCGGTCAGTTCGGTCCTGCGTTTGCAGAGCATTTTTCGCTGGTTAAACACCACTGAATTCGATGCCTGGGCTTCGATTGTATCTGCAAACCACTCTGCCGTTTCCGGCAACATTTTCATCGCATCAAATTCACGGAGAATGGCCGCCTCGATATCCCCCTCTTTCCACCGCACTTTTGGATGGTCTGGGTCGGGATCGTTATTTGTGCATTTATAGTATACGTGAACGTTATGGCCTCCTCCTCGAAGTTTCCTGCATATCTGCTCCCCAACCATAGCACTTCCGCAGTGAGCACATCTTAACAGTCCCCCCGAAAATAATAAATCTGGATTGCCTGTACGCCGGTTCCTGCCTTTCAAGACATCCTGGCACTGTTCGAACAGGGTGGGGTCTACCAGTAGCCGGTATCGGCCAGGATAATACCTTCCTCCCCGCTTAATCTGTCCCATATAGATTCTGTTATTCAAAATAAAGGACAGTGACCGACGACCGAATTTCGGTTGGCTGTTTCGGTAGATAAACCCTTCTTTGTGGAGTTCGTCGGCCAGGCTTTTGAACGTATAATTGCCCGTCGCATAGAGTTCAAAAATTCGAATGACCGTTTGCGCTTTTTCGGGATCAGGAACGACAGGCTCATTCATATCGTCGACATTCATATATCCATATGCGGCAGGGCCAGTTGGCCATCCCTGCTTTACTCGCTCCTCGATACCTTTAACGGTCTCATGCCTCAGGTTGTCACTGTAATACTGGGCAACGGCCGCCATCACATTGAAGGACAGCACTCCGGCCGCTCCGGGCCCGAACTCATTGTCCACAAATACCATTTTAACACCATAGGTATCTTCCATCTCCTGCATTCGGACGGCATCTTTCATGTTTCGGCAGATACGATCCAATTTGTGGCTCAGAATGGATTCAATCTGGTATTTCTTAACATTCTTCTTTATCCAGGACACCATGTCATTGAACGCCTGCCGGTCCGCGCCGCGACGGGCGGATTCAGCAACCTCAAATTCCCTTACCACATTCCAGCCCATGCGTTCAGCCTTGCTTCGGGTTACCCGCAACTGGGCATCGATGGAATAACCTTCTTTCTGTTCCTTCGATGAAACTCTTGCCCAAATTACTGTATTCATAATTCACTCCAATTCTGTTCGAATCAACTTGTAAAGATTCGTCACGTTGCGCAATATTTCAATCGCCTCACTTCGGCTTATGGTTCTGCCATAAATTCCGGACCACACCTGGACGGTTTTGTCCAACAATTCATCCGTCATCCAATACATCGCCATCGGCCTGTTTTCGTCAGTTCCATGTTCTATTTCAGGGCGACTTAATCCAGTCAATTCTTCTGGATTATTCATGATTATTCCCCAGATATTGATCCAGTCCGAGGCCCTGAAAATGATCCCGGATTTTCTGGATACGCCGATAAACGGTTGTCCTGCCGACATTCAGGAGATCCGCAATATCCGCCACTCCCCAGTTTTTTGATAGTGCAACACAGATCTTTTGCTCCATCGGTGGGAGTGACGAAATTGCATCCTGAATGTCGATGGTCAAGTCTGTATCTGACGAAATTTCTGAATACTCTTTAACCAGGCGGAGAGCCTCTGTATGATCCTTTCGACACTGCATGGATCGGTGCCGCATTTTTAATTCATTGTCGATGACCGTCTGTAAAACAGTGCTTTCTTGGGCATCATTTGATTTTTGGGGATCATATTTGAATTTCATCAGCTTAAGGACAAGGTCCTGCTGGATGTCCATGATTTCGTCTTCCTGGAATCCAAATGCCTTAGCCCGATACACAATCAAGTCCACTTTCCATTGTTCAATACAACCCCTGTAACTGTTGAAATTCATACCATTGTCCTTTTTCAAACTCATTATTTTTGGCACTTGGGACCATTTCCTTTGTGCTGGGATGAGTTTCGCGGACGATTGGGGATCATGTATTTAGGGGCGCATATAGATACCCAAAACCAATATATGTACTCAAGTTGACTGACTTTTTAGCGTGGGATTTTGGACGATGATGGTGATTTTTTCAATAAAAAACGGCACTCTCTTCGATAAAAGGGTTGGAACATGCTCTTTTACACAGGAGACTGCCGT
>JBNRMP010000122.1:0-45524 GCA_050309685.1 Anaerohalosphaeraceae bacterium | reverse complement strand
CAGAACTTCTCTGCGAACTACGAACCACGAACCACGATCTTTAGTCTTACCCCTTGTCATTTCGTGTCGAAACCATGTCGTTTCGCGTCGTTTTCGTGTCGTTTTTGGTCGTTTTTGGTCGTTTCAGGTAGGTATTTTTACGGATAAAAACCTCAGAAAACCTCATTTTCAGCCCAATTTCGCCGTTTTGCCTTTAATTTTTGCTTTTTTTGTCCCCGACAGGGCCAAATGGCATGTATTAGGATTAAATCAGCCCGGCGAAGCCGTCCTGAATTTTGATATTTTATCTTTGATTTTTACTTTCCCCTCTCCCCTCCATTCTTTTAACTTAATCCATCTAATCCGTATAATCCGCGGTTGCTTTAATCTCTGTCAGAAAAAAATCCGCGGCGGCTGTAAACCACAACCAACCGGAAAAATTCTTACTAAGAATTCAGTAGAAAATTTCACAAATTCAGGGCAAAATCGGTTAAAACATGTAGAAAATGAAAAAGTAAAAATGGTAAGTAACCGATATTCTAAGCAACAAAGGATGGGGTTTACCCTTTTCGCTAATATCGGACTTTTTTATCCAAAAAGAAATATATAGTGAGGATTGATTATGCTTCATACACCGCAAACCGAACCGTTCGACCGGCCCAACCCCCTCGATCCGCGTCTCCAGCAGCCCTACCAGCGCACGAGGGAGATGACGCTCGACGACCTGCTGCTCGAAAACCGGATCGTCTTCATGATCGGCGAGATCTCCTACCGCCTGGCGACCGAGGTCATCATGAAGCTGCTGTACCTCGACAACCTCAAGCGAGGCGTCGAGATCAGTCTCTACATCAACTCCCCCGGCGGCAGCGTCGATGACACCATGGCGATCTACGACACCATCCGCTTCATCAACTCCCCCGTGGCCACCTACTGCATCGGCCGCGCCCAGTCCGGGGCCGCCATCATCCTCGCCGCCGGCGCCAAGGGCAAACGCTACGCCCTTCCCCACGCCAAGATCATGCTCCACCAGCCCTGGGGCGGCGTAACGGGACAGGCCGAGGACATCCGCATCCAGGCCGAGGAGATGATCCGGGCCAAGCGGACGATCAACGAAATCCTCTCCAAACACACCGGCCTCACCGCCGAAAAGATCCAGGAGGAAACCGAACGCGACAAGTACATGACGGCCATGGAGGCCAAAGGGTACGGCCTGATCGATGAGGTCCTGGAGGAACCCGACAAGGACAAGGCAGAGAAAAAACAGTAGCGCAAGCGGCAGCTCATGAACAAACAACCGACCTATTTCCGAGGCTAAAATATGACGGCAAGCAATAATCTGGTACCGATCGTTATCGAAAAAACCGGCCGCAGCGAGCGGGCCTACGATATCTATTCCCGGCTCCTGAAGGACCGGATCGTCTTCCTCGGCGGCGTCGTGGACGACGACTCCGCCAACCTGATCATCGCCCAGATGCTCTTCCTCAGCAACGAGGACAGCGAGGCGGACATCCACTTCTACATCAATTCCCCCGGCGGCGCCATCACCTCCGGCCTGGCGATCTACGATACGATGCACATGCTCCGCTGCCGGGTGGCTACCTACTGCGTGGGACAGGCCGCCAGCATGGGGGCCGTCCTCTTCGCCGGCGGTTCGCCCGGCAAACGCTTCATGCTGCCCAACAGCCGGGTCCTGCTGCACCAGCCGCTCATCAGCGGCGTCATGACCGGGGCGGCCACGGACATCGAGATCGAGGCCCGCGAGATCCTTCGTCTCCGCAGGCGCCTCTACGAAATCCTGGCCGAACATTCCGGCCAGACCACCGCCAAACTGGAGAAGGACAGCGACCGCAACCTCTGGCTGGAGGCTCAGGAGGCCATCGACTACGGCCTGGCCGACCACATCCTCGTCAAGACCTCCGCCGTCGCCAAACCCGAAAAGACGGAAAAGGATGCCGACAAGTAGCCGCGGCACGTGAGCGCGGATAAAGGGACGTATCCATGCGGACAGGGATTCAAGGTTTGATCGTGTTCGCCCTCGCCCTTCTGGGCGGTTGCGGCGGCCGGCCCAACGAGGCGCTCTGGGATCAGATCCACTCGCTCAATGAGCAGCGCAACGAACTGCGCTCGCAGGTCGAAACGCTGGAGTCCGAAAATCGCCGGCTCCGCGAGGAGAACCAAACCCTGCTGGGCATCGGGCCCGAGGAACACCAAGCGGCCATCGACCGCCTCGACCGCATCGCCGTCCGCAATCGCAGCGGCCTGTACGACAAGGACGACGACGGCCGCCCCGAAACGCTCGTCGTTTACCTGGAGACCATCGACACTGCTCAGGACCGCATCAAGGCCCCGGGCAAGGTCGAGGTGGAACTGTGGGACCTGGGCCGCCCCGCCCAAGAGGCGATGCTCGGACGCTGGACCGTCGCCCCCGAAGCCCTCCGCTCGCTCTGGTCGGCAGCGCTGATGACCCACTATTACCGCCTGAGCTTCGAGGTCGGCGACTGGCTCACCGGCGAGGAAAAGGACCTGACGCTCCGGGTCAGGTTCACCGATACCCTCACCGGCAAAGTCCTCACCGACCAATACGTCTTCAAACCGTAAGCGAATCAGCCGCCCGCCTCTGAGTTCCAACCATCGGCCTCTTTTACAGACCGTTTCCCCACCACGGATTCTTCGCCCGCAGCTCATCGCGCCAGTCCTGGGCGCTTTTTTGTTTGGGTTGGGCGCTGACCTGTCTTTTCCTTGCCCGAAGGGCCGCAAAGATGCTTTTCAGAAATCCGACGAATCCTTTTCTTACGCCGGGCGGGGAAGGGGCCTGCCGCGGATCTGCCGCCGGTGAAACCTCGCTCCTTTGAACTTTCGCTCTGACCTCTGCCATTGCCGTTGCTTCCTGATACCTGTTTCCAACCTGAAAAATGATCCAAAAAAAAAAGCCCTCCGGGAGCGAACTCCCGAAGGGCTTTTTTCAAATCGAAATAAAGACTCCTGCTTAGGGTTCATCCTCCCTTCCATACGACATACCATAGCGCTTGTAGGAGCTCTGATAGACTTTGCGGGCGCGCACCGCCGACGTGGTTTCAACGCAAATGCCAAAAATGTGCCATTGCCGATTCATGCCGTTTCCTTTTTTAATGTCGCACGCAAAGACCCTAAGAAAAGTGGACCTCTATAAATCCCGGAACGAACAAAGTCAACAAAGAATTTCCCGCAAAATACAATTTTTATGAAAAATCGGCATTTATACCTATTTCTTTCGCCGCAGCAGGGACAGCAGGCCTATTCCGAGAATGCCGGCCGTCGCCGGTTCCGGGACAATCGTAAGCCGCGGCCCCATGCCCGCATAGTCTCCAACCGCGCCCTCTGAAGCCACTACCGTAGTGCTCATATCCCAATTGGGCATATGAATATTGAAGGTGGCCCAACTATAGCCCTTATTCAGCGCCGTCTGCACCTCGCTGGAGACATCAATGGAATACCATCCGGTTCCGCTCAATTCACTGCCGGTCACTTTGGTTCCGCCGTTTCCATGATTGAAGGTGATAGTCCCGTTTCCGTTCGCATCATAGAAGCGTACATATCCCCAGTCGATATTCGAGCCGCCGGTCACATAAAAACCCAGCGTTGCCGTTACATCCGTCATGCCGGTATACGAGGCCAGGGAAAACTGCATCGTGGGGTATTGACGCATACGGTCTGCCCCACCATAATACTCATACATTCCATTCATGAAAGCGCCATTTGTTACGGCCCATTTGTCGTTGCCGTTCATCCAGGTTTGATAGCAGGCCACCCCGTCGGAGGCCCCGCTGGTGTAAACGATCCCCGCCGGGCTCAACATTGACACTGAAATGAAAACCGCCGCCGCTGCACTTAACCATACTCTTTCCATTAGTTTACCCTCTCAGTAAAACATTGTTGTGTTGTTTAAAAAAACAGCAATGCCGCAAAACGCGATAGACTGTCTCTGGTAACGCAGTTTTAGGTATCTCTCCTGATCCACCCCCACTATGAAACATTCCTCTCGTTACCGTCTTAGTCCGTTTTTTCACTTATTCCGGACTAAGCTGAACTCGGAATATACCAAAATGCAGATGTATATTCAAACAAATTACCCATACTGTATTCAATTTTCTTTCCCGATTTACCTTTTTCTATCCGCCATTCCTTACAACCGTCATAAACACGACAAAAGTTAACCCATTCACGCAAATAACAGATAGCCAAAGTAGCCAATAATGATTTCTTGTAAGCGTTCACGCGAAAACGTAATTTTTAGGCCAAAAACAGTGTTTGATTTCAAAAATTCAAGAAAGTCATAATTTTATCGCCTTAAAAACCTCATTTTTGCACCAGTAATGACGTTTTTTTCGCGTGAACGCTTACGATTTCTTGATAATTCGTCTTGGATTGTTATGATGCCCCCATGCGAAAATTTCAGAATCAGATCCTGAGCGGAGATTGTATTGAACTGCTTTCCGGCGTCAGCGAGCCCTTTGCGGACCTGATCTTTGCCGACCCGCCGTTCAATATCGGCTACCGGTACGACAAATACCACGACAAGGTCGAAAAGAACAACTATATCGCATGGACGCGGGACTGGATGGCGGCCTGTCTGAACGCCCTCAAACCCCACGGCTCATTCTATATCGCCATTGGGGACGAGTACGCCGCCAACATCCGGCTGATCGGCGAGGAGCTGGGCCTGACGCTTCGCAACTGGATCATCTGGCACTACACCTTCGGCCAGCAGACCAAAATGAAGTTCGCCCGCTCCCATACCCACATCTTCTATTTCGTCCGAAACCCCAAAGAGTACATCTTCAATGACCGGGCCATCCGCGTCCCCTCCGACCGACAGCTCATCTACAACGACCGGCGGGCCCAGGTCGGCGGCAAGATGCCCGATGACGTCTGGAACACCTACTCCCGCGTCTGCGGCACCTTCAAGGAACGCGAGGGCTGGCACCCCTGCCAGATGCCCGAACTGCTGCTGGCCCGCATCATCGCCGCCAGTTCCAATCCCGGTGACCTGGTCTTTGACCCCTTCAACGGCTCGGGAACGACGGCCGCCGCCGCCCTGCAGATGGGGCGAAACTACTGCGGCATCGACATCTCGGAAGACTACGTCGAGAATACAAAACGACGGCTCAGGGAGATGAGCAAACCCGGCAAAAACCTTTTTGCCCTTTCGCCGTATGAATTCCTTGAACTCAAACGGCTGTTCGTTGAGATCGGTATTCCCGTCAAAGATTACCAGGATGACCCTAAACTCTTCGATATCTTTCTGCAGCAGTTTGCCTATCGAATGAACAATCAGAAAAAATATGATTCCGGACGGGTGATGACGGCCCTCTCCGAACTGAGCACATGGGTACTAAAAAAATAATCCGGTGGCTTCTTCCCGCGGGCCTGATCGCCCTGTCGGCCGTCCTGCTGACGTTCTGCCAGGCGCCGTTTGACCAGGCATGGATGGCATGGATCGCGTGGGTGCCGTTCATCCTCGCCTGCCGGCCGGAGCTTCGGACGGGGCGACTGGCCCTGTTGTCCTACTCTATCTGGGCGGTGTACTGGCTGGGCAACCTCTACTGGCTGGCCCCCCTGACCCAGCCGGGCTACCTGATCTTCGGCATCGTCCAGGCCCTTTACGCCCCCCTGCTGGCCGTCTGCATCCGGTTCATCCGGCAAAAACAGTGGCCGCTGATGCTCTTCGCCCCGCTGATCTTTGTCGGGGCCGAGGCATGGCAGGGCTGGCTTTTTACCGGCTTTAGCTGGTATTTCCTCGCCCACAGCCAGTATCAGAATCTGCCGCTGATCCAGATCGCCGACATCTTCGGTCAGCTCGGCGTCTCCGTCCTGATCGCGATGGTCAACGGCCTGATCGCCGACCTGATCCTGCGCCGGCCGGTGAAAAAGATCGCCCTGATCGAAGTACCGGTCGCGGCCCTGCTCCTTTCGGCGGCCCTTCTTTACGGCTATCGACAGCTTGGGGCTTCGCAAAGGTTCCAGTCTCAGGGTCCGCTGGTGGGCTCCGTCCAGACCAATGTACCCTCCGAGATCAAGGAATCCGCCGATAACGGGCCGGAGCTTCTGGCGGAAATGATCGAGATGAGCAATCAGTGCTTTGAAGCCGGGGCCCTCCTGACGGCTTGGCCCGAAACCATGGTCCTGGCCCCCATGAATCCGGGATACCGGATGTACTTAAACGAGGACACCCATGCACTTCAGTACCATGACCGGATTGGAGAACACGCCAGCAAACACGGCGGCTATGTCCTGTTCGGCTCTCACGCTGTTGACATAGGCATTATTAATGGCCGGTATGACGTAAAAAATCAGTACAATTCAGCTTACCTGTACAATCCCGAGGGCAAACAGGATCTGGACCGCTATGACAAAATCCACCTGGTCCCCTTCGGCGAATACATCCCCTTCAAAAAAAGCGTGCCGTGGATTTACAAAATCATCCTGGCCCTGAGCCCCTATGAATACGACTACAATCTGACGCCCGGCGAAAAATATACGCGGTTTACAATATCCGATAATGGGCATAAATACGGCTTTGGGGTATTGATCTGTTACGAGGACACGGACCCGACCGTGAGCCGCAAACTCGTTCTCAACGAAAATCAGCCCCAAAAGGCCTATTTTCTCGTCAATCTCAGCAATGACGGCTGGTACGTATTCAAAAAAGATGGGCAAATGAAGCCCTCGGTCGAACTGGCCCAGCGAACGGCGATCACCGTTTTTCGCTGCATCGAAAACCGGATTTCCATTGTCCGGAGCGTCAACACGGGCATTAGCTGCCTGATCGATCCAAACGGAAAAATCCGGGACGGCTGCAAGGCCGGAACGCTGCCCGAGCCCGCGATGGAGCGGCAGGCAGTGCCGGGCTGGTTTGTCGATAACATTATTCTTGATTCTCGGGTCAGCTTTTTCACCCGACACGGACGCTGGCCCGACCTCTTGCTGGGATTGTCGCTTTTAATTATTTTTCCAGTAAGCTTGTGGAATTTGTCGAAAAAGAAGAAAGCGGAGTCGGAATTATGAGGTTAACGTTATCTATTTTGTTGGCAATACTGCTCATCGCCGCCGGTTGTAATGAAACAGCGGCGACCCGGTCCGGTTCAGGTACAATACGTTCCAGTCTCGACTTGTCCGGTTTGAAGCCGCAGGCCGAAAACATCGTCCGCCGGCAGATTTCCGATCCCAGCGCCTACCTGCGGAGCCATGCGATTGAGGTGGCCGTCGAGACGGGGCAGCGCCAATTGATGCCGAAGATCCTGGAGCAGCTGAAAGACACCTCCGTTGCCGTGCGGTTTGCCGCGGCCGTCGCCGTCGGTGACCTGAAATGCATACCCTGCGAAGGCCAACTGATCGAGGTCATCAATGACCCCAATCCCAACGTGCAGATTGCCGCCGCCTATTCGCTCATGCAGGTGGGCAACGCAAAATATAAATCCCTCCTCTACCAGGCCGTCAGCAGCAGCGATGAAACCCTTCGGGCCAATGCGATTCTCCTGATCGGCAAGCTCAAAGATCCCAAGGATCTGGACCTGCTTTACGGGGTACTGCGTGACGACCGATCCTCGGAAAAGATCCGTTTCCAGGCGGTGGAATCCATCGCCAGACTTGGCGATGTCCGTGTTTATAAGGATAAATTGTGGCCGATGCTGATCAGTAAATATGCCGATGACCGCGTCATGGGGATTCGCGGCATGGGCATCCTGGGGACTTATGAAGCTCGAATGGCCGTCCAGACGATGCTCCAGGATGATGTGCTGGAGGTTCGGCTGACGGCGGCGGAACAGCTCGGCCGAATGAAGGATTCGTCGGGACAGGACGTAATCGCCGGCTATTTCAGGACCAACCCCGACCTGAATCAGCAAACCATGGGCAACCAAATGGCGGTGCTGGCCATTGGCCGGATAGGCGGCCCCGAATTGGAAAGCCAACTGCACAGGGCCCTCAACAGCAGTTCAAAACTGATCCAACTGGCCGGGGCGCAGTCGGTTCTGCTCCTGACAAGATAGGAAAGATAACATCAGGATATAAAAGGTGTGTTTGCTTCATAATACGGCGGCGTTTGCAGCGCAAACACCGTTTGAATAATATTTTACCGTAAAATAAAAAAACCTTGACCTGATCCGTTATACGGCGTAAAATTCGATACCTGTAATTTCCTGTAATAGTAATATCCATGAAACCCGTAACCGTGAGAGTGAATCGAATTCTCAAGAAACGGAGGAAACGTTGAGTCAGATAACGAAGATTCTGGTTGTTCTGCTGTCCTTATTCTCCATTTTTCTCTGCGGCGCCATGGTTGCCTTTGTAGTCAACACCAACAACTACAAGGAGCTTTATGAAAACCAGCAGCAGATCTGCAAAACCCTCCAGGCGGAAAACGCCACCTACGGTCGTCAGTACGATGAGCAGATGAAGAAGACCGCCGAACTGGAGGCGCAGCTTCGTCAGGAAATCCAGGCCCTTCAGGATCAGAATAATCAGCTCGCCGCGGACCTGAAGAACTCGCAGCGGACCGCCCAGGAATACCTCGCCAAGTCCGACGCGTGGAAGGGCGTGATGACCGGCTTCGAGCAGAGCGTTCGCAACCTGCAGGAATCCCTGCGGCTGACCCAGAGCCAGCTCGACCAGGCCCGCGCCCAGGGCATCAAGGACCAGAAGGAACTCAACCAAATCACGGCCGACCTGTATGAGAAGATCGTACAGCTCCAGTCGCTGGAGGCCGAGCGCCGCCGCCTGCTGGAGCAGAAGAAGGATCTCGAAACGAAAGTCAGCGGCCTGGCAAGCGGAACCGAGACCCTGACGGCCAACATCGTCACCCCCGTCCTCGGTCAGGCCCGGAGTCTCTCGCCCGTAACCTACGGCAGTGACATTACCGGCGTCCTGGTGGATGTCAGCCAGGGCATGGCCACGCTGTCGGTCGGATCGGCGGACGGCGTGCAGAAGGGCATGATCTTCCACGTCAGCCGCGGCAACCAGTTCCTCTGCGACGTCGTCATCACCAACGTGGACGTCAACAAGTCCGCCGGCGTCCTGGAGCTCGTGCAGCAGCAGCCCCGGATCGGTGACGCGGCGAGCACCAAACTCTAACTTCAACCCGGGAAGGATTGACGATGGCTATTCAGAAACCCGCCGCTCAAAGCGATGTATATACCGCGATACTTGCGATTGCCGCCCTGTGCGTTCTGGCGACCGCCGTATTCGTCGCCGTCACCTCGTGGATATATTTCGGAAATCAGATGTGGACTCTCGGCGGTTAACCGGAAGCGACAAACTCGATAACGGAGTGGCGACCGCAGGGACACACTCTTCCGCCCGGACGGCGGAGGGCGGTCGTTTGATTTGAAGGGAATCACACAGTGATAGACACAGTTCTGGGTTGGTTCAGCAAGGATATGGGCATCGACCTGGGAACCTGCAACACCCTGGTCGCTGTACGAACCGAAGGAATCGTACTCAATGAACCCTCTGTCGTGGCCGTCCGCAAGGGAACCAACATCGTCCTCAACAACGGCGAGGCCGTGGGCGCCGTGGCCAAGGAGATGCTGGGCAAGACCCCCGGCTCCATCAGCGCCATCCGTCCTCTCAAGGATGGCGTGATCAGCGACTTCGAGATCACCGAGGCCATGCTCAGCTATTTCATCCGCAAGGTCCATGCCCGGCGCAACCTGTTTCGTCCTCGCGTCGTCATCGCCGTACCCAGCGGCATTACCGCCGTGGAGCGGCGGGCCGTCATCGAAAGCGCCATGCGGGCCGGCGCACGCAAGGTCTTCCTCGTCGATGAACCGATGGCCGCGGGGATCGGGGCGGGCCTGCCCATCACGGAGCCGACGGCCTCGATGATCGTCGATATCGGCGGCGGCACCACCGAGGTCGCCATCATGTCCCTGGCGGACATCAGCACCTGCGAGTCCATCCGCATCGGCGGCGACGACTTCGACGAGGCCCTGATCAACCACCTCAAGCGAACCTACAACCTGCTTATCGGCGAGGCGCGGGCCGAACAGGTCAAGATACAGATCGGGTCGGCGGCCCCCATGGAGCAGGAGATGACCATGGAAATCGCCGGTCGGGATACCATCTCCGGCCTCCCGCGCAAGATCGTCATTACCAGCGAGGAGATCCGCGAGGCCTTCCGCGAACCCATCGCCGGCATTATCGAAACCGTGATGCGGACGCTGGAGCGGGCCGAGCCGGAACTGGCGGCGGACCTCATCGAAAACGGCGTCCACCTCGCCGGCGGCGGGGCGCTGCTGAGGGGCATGGACACCGTGCTCTCCAACGCCACCGGCCTGACCGTCGTCCACGCGGAGGACCCCCTGAGCTGCGTCGCCCGCGGGACCAGCGTGTACCTTGAAAACCTGGAGCTGTGGAAGGACATCCTCGATGAAACCGGCTATAGCTGGGAATAATCCGGGGATTTCTAAATCCAAATGACCTACAAACCGATTCCTATGCTATGGCCGGCAGAAAAACCCATGTATCGCCAACCCGTCTGTTCTTCAGCCTGCTGAGCGCGGCTGTTATCCTGCTCTGTCTGCCCCAATCCCTCACCGGAAAACTTAATCTCCTCTTTCAATCGACGTTTAACCCCCTCCTCCGGATCGGCCGGACCTCCGAACATCTTCGCCGCTCGGGCGGCGACGTCGTCTCCCGCCAGGAGTACGACAAGCTCTGGAAGGCCTACGAAAACCTGCATGTCCAGATGAAACGGCTGCACAGCGACTATGAAACGCTCTCCAGGGTCCGCCGGGCCCTTCCCGTTCCGGGCGCCGGGATGCTGCTGGCCGAGGTAACTTCCGTCAGCCGCGGCATCCGCCATGAACTCGTATTGAATCGAGGCGCCGAGAGCGGAGCGGCCGTCGGCCAGTATGTCCTCAGCGCCGATCGCGACAGCGTGCTGGGGACCGTGATCCAGACGACCGACAAGTTCTGCCGCGTCCGCCTGCTGACCGATCCGGCCCAGAACCTCGAGGTGCTCATTCGTCGCCCGGACACCGGTCAGACCATCAAGGCACGCCTCGTCGGCGACGGAAAGGACGGGGCCTCGATTCCGCTCATGGCCCGCGACCTCGACATCCGCCGAAAGGATGTCGTGTACGCCGCGGCCAAAACCGGCCTGCTGGAGATCCCCGTCGTCATCGGCGAGATCAGCGAGGTCAAAGGCAGCGAGCAAAGCCCCCTGCTGTGGGATATCTCCGTCGAACTGGTGGACAACCCGTTCCTTCAGAGCCGCGCCGTTATCCTCGTTCCGCCTCAACTGCCTTCCCGGGAGGACAAGTAAATGAAATGGATCCCCTTTGCATTGCTGGTTCTGGCCGGGGCCCTGCTGGAGGCGGGCAACCTGCTCAACGTCATCGCCTTCCATGAGGGACAGGTCCGGCCCAGCGTCCTGCTGATTATGCTGGTCTTCTTCGCCGTCAATCCCCGACTGGAGACCGCCATCGTCAGCTCGTTTGTGATCGGCTTTGCGGCGGACCTCGCCGGCTCCGTGATCGGCCCGTACACCGTCTGTTTCGGCCTGGCCGGCAGCCTGCTGGCCCATACCGGCCGGGTAATCACGATTCGCCACCCGCTTCATCAGGTGGGGGTGGTCTTCGTAACGGGACTGCTCGCCGGCATGGCGGCCTCATGGCTGGCCGCCGCCAAGATCGGCCATCCCTCCGGTCTGTCGCTGGCGGCTCTGGCGGGAACGGCCCTCTACTCCGGCCTGGCCTCGCCGCTGGTCTGGCCCGTCCTCCAGGGGCTGGCCGCTCGCCTGTATCTGACCGAACCCTCCCGAAGCCGAAGCGCCTCCTCTCTCCATGTATAAACTGCGGCTGCAAATCCTGGTGCTCCTCTTTGTCCTCACGGCGGGCACGGCCATAGTGCGGCTGCTTCACCTGCAAGTCAGCCAAAGCGACCAGGCCCGCCGGCAAATCCACGACGACCAGATCCTGCCGCCCAGGCCGCTGCCGACCCTGCGGGGAAAAATCCTCGACCGCTGCGGACGGGCGCTGGCCAAGGACGCCCCCGCCTTCTACCTCCACGTCAGCTACCGGCTCACCCGCCTGCTGGATGACCGCTACCGCGAAGGAGCCATCCTGCGGCGAACCGGCGACAGGGTAACCGTCGAGAAGGCCGCGGAGACCTTTGACGGCTATCACGAAAAAAACTACGAAATGCTCAGCCGTATCCTGGAGTTTGCACGATCCCTCAGGCCCAACCGCCAGCCGGAACTCATGGCGGAAATCGCGACCCTGAACAACCGCCTCTGGGACCGCGCCAGCTACATCTACTGGCGGCGCAGCCATCCGCGATCCTCCATGGACGACTACCGCGCCGAGAAGGGCTCCATCTACCCGGAGGACGTCGTCGCCATCGACCTGGCGGAAATGCACGAACGGTATCCGCTCATCGAGCTCAGCGGCGAGGAACTCGTCAGGGCCCAGATCGAGCTGGCCGGGATGGAAGGCGTGGAGATCCGGCCCGAAGGCAAACGGATTTATCCGTATGACACGGCCGCCTGTCAGCTCCTCGGCTGGGCCGGACCGGTCCAGGACTTCGAGAAGGAGCGCTTCTCCCATGACGCCTACCTGCGATACCTCGACGGAGAGCTGATCGGCAAGGCCGGGATCGAGCGAATCTGCGAGCCGATCCTGCGGGGACGGCGCGGCGAGGTGCAGTACGACAAGGACGGCAACCAACTGAGCCGCACCGAGCCGCAGTACGGCCGGGACGTGCGGCTGACGCTGGACATCGAGCTCCAGCGGCAAATCGAGGAGCTGCTCGGCGACCCCGCCCAAAACCCGAACGCCGCGCAGGGCGTCGGAGCCGTCGTGATGGACTCGGCCACGGGCGACATCCTCGCGGCCGTCTCAACGCCGGTCTTCGACCTCAACCGCGTGCGCCGGGACTATACGAAGCTTATCAACGATCCGAACCAGCCCTTCCTTCACAAGGCGCTCCAGTGCAACTACCCGCCGGGCTCCACCGTCAAACCGCTGATCCTCGTGGCGGGACTCGAAGAACAAAAGGTCGGCCCCCACGAGATCGTCCCCTGCCCGCCTCATCCCCCCGCCGGAAGCTGGCCCCGCTGCCTGATCCAGTGGAAACTCGGCTCCAGCCACGACTGGCGATGGGCGAACGAGGGCGGCAACACGGCCCGCAATGCGATCCGCGGAAGCTGCAACATCTACTTCTCCCGACTGGCCGACCGGCTGGACGAACGCAAGCTCCAGGAGTGGCTCTACCGCTTCGGCTACGGCCGCGAAATCCTGCCGGGACCGAGGTTCTCAGACGCCGAAGGCGCGGCGGCGGACGACTGGGGGACCATTCCGCAGTCGCCCGGCTCCATCATCTTCGGCGTCCAGAAACAGGGATACCGCTCTTTCGATGAAGTCCCGGAACTCAAAGAGCGTTCGGAAAAGCGATTCTGGGGCATCGGTCAGGGCAACCTGCGGGTCACCGTCCTCCAGGTCGCCAATGCCCTGTGCACGCTGACCCGCGGCGGAATCTACAAACCCCCGCGGCTGATTATCGAGGAGGACGACCCGAACAACGAACGATCCCGACGCCCTCTCGGCATCTCCTCCCAAACGCTGAACGTGGTGCGCGACGGCATGTTCGCCGCCGTGAACGAGGCGGGCGGCACCGGCTACAACACCTTTCACGATCTCCGGGGCCGTCCGGACCCCCTGCTCAAGGAACTGAGAGTGCACGGCAAAACCGGCTCCACGACCAATCCCGACGTCGCCTGGTTCGAATGCTTTGCGGAGGATCGAGCGGGACGCTGCATCGTGATCGCGGTCGCAGTGCCCGGCGGCGAGGCCGGCTCCGTCGACGCCGCCCCGCTGGGCAAAAAGATTCTGCAGATCTGCAATGAAATGGGACATATCGGGACCCGCCCCTCGGCCGCCCCGATGACTACTTCAGCCCCAGGTAGCTAAGCGACTGCTCCAATATTTCTTTGGCCACCGGGGCCGCCACGCGCCCGCCGCTGTAGCCCTTGCCCAGCGACCGGTCCGGCTTGCGGATCGAGACTAGCACCACCAGGGCCGGATGTTCCGCCGGCGCGCCGCCTGCAAAGGAGGCCACATAGCTGCGCGTGTCGTAGCCGCCGCCCGGCAGCGCAATATTCGCCGTCCCCGTCTTGCCCCAGACCGGGATGCCCTCGATGGCCGCCTGATCGCCGGTCCCCTCGTTGACCGCGTCCACCAGGGCCTTGCAAACGATCCAGTGGGCGACCTCCGGCTTGACCACATAGCCCGTCCCGCTGCCGGAGGGGGTAAACTCGGTGATCTGGCCCTGGCAGTCAATCACCGCCTTGACCAGGTGCGGGCGGACCAGACTGCCGCCGTTGGCCAGGATGCAGTAGGCCTGGGCAACCTGCACAGCGGTAACGAGCACCTCGTGGCCGAAGGCGATTCGCGTCGGGCTGTACTTGCTCCACTTGTCCGTGGGATAGATGAACCCGGAATCCTCGCCCGGCAGGTCGATGCCCGTCTTCTTCCCGAAGCCGAACAGCCGCACGCCCTCGTAGAGCTGCGCGGGCGTCAGTTTCAGGCCGATCTTGGCCATCCCGATATTGCTGGATTCCTGCAAAATCTCGCCCACGTCCATCAGGCCGTAGCGATGGTTGCCGAACTCGCCGATCCGGAAACGCCCCCAGTAGCCGTTCTCGCAGTCGATCTTTTCGGTCGTCGTAATCACCCCCGCATCCAGCGCAATGGCCGCGACGATGGGCTTGAAGATGCTGCCCGGCTCGAAGGGGTCCGTCAGCGCCCGGTTGCGCAGCCGGTCGGGGTCAGTCTTCGAAAACTGCAGCGGATCGTAATCGGGCAGCGAGACCATCGCCAGAATCGCGCCGGACCACGGGTCCATCACGACGCCGACGGCGGACTCGGCGCGGTACTCCTTCATCTTCGCTTCGAGACTGCGGCGGACAAACTGCTGAATCGTCACATCCAGCGTCAGGACCAGACTCTGGCCGTCAACGACCGGGCGGCTCTGGTCGGGACTGGCCCCGATGGGCCGGCGCAGCACATCGACCGCAAAGGCCTCCTGCCCCTGCTCGCCGCGAAGCACGCCGTCGTACTTGAGCTCCAGGCCCGCCAGACCCGACTTCTCCGTACCGCCGATGAAACCGATGACATGGCAGGCGGACCGCCCCGCCGGATAATAGCGACGCCAGGCGTTTTCGATCCCGATGCCGGGAATGCGGACCCCCGCCAGCCGCTCCCGCTGATCGAGGGTCAGGTGCTCGTAAATGCGGACAAAGCCCGGATTGCTCCCCGCCCAGATGGCCTTGCTGATCTCGTAGCTGGGAATGTCCAGCAGCTCCTGCAAGTCGCCGGCGACCGCCTTGATCTGTTCGGGACCGCCCAGCCGCCGCGGTTCGGCAAACAGGTTATACACCTCGCTGCTGGCGGCGATGATCCGCTTGCGGCAATCGATAATCATCCCACGCTGGGGCAGGCAACGCACGTAGGCAAACTGCTGCTTGCGGCTGGATTGAACGTATTCGCTGCGATTGGAAACCTGGAGATGGTAGAGCCGCCAGCCCAGCCCTCCGAACGAGAGCAGCAGCACCGCGGCCAGAGGCACAAGCCCCCCGCCGACCCGAAGGGAGGGAAAGGCGGCCGGTTTCATCGAGGCCCTTCCCGGTCGGCGGACTGGAGAATCTGCTGGGGCCCGATCAGGCATTCGAGTTCGAGCTGCTTTTGCCAGAGCTGCTGACGCAGACGGTCCTGCCGCACCTTTTCCATCCGGTACCGGTTGAACAGACTCGCCGCCTCGATGCGAAGCTGAATGGTGACGATCAGCGAGGCCGTGACGAAAAAAATCACAAACCGCAGTCTGCCCCGGGAAATCATAGGTATCTCGCTAACGGGAGGGAATTTTCAGTTTTGTGCCCGCCGGGATATGATCCGGGTCCGAGAGCCCGTTGAACCGGACGATCTCCGGGTAGCGTTTGCCGTCGCCCAGAAACTGCTCGGCGATATCCCACAGCCGGTCGCCCGTCTGCACGGTGTACTCTTTGGAGCCCGTCGGCTTGGAGGCAACTGGCCGCGACGCCCGGGTCGAGGCCGAGGCATTGACCGGCTCGAAGGCTCTCCGGAACCGATCCATCAGACTCGGAGGCGACGAGTTCGCCCGGGATGACGAGGCGAGCAGTTCTTCAGCCGGGGGAATCACCAGCTTATCGCCGACGCGGATCGTATCCGCCGACTTGAGCACGTCGCTGTTCAATTCGTAAAGCCGGTCGATCGTCGCCCTCTGGTTGCCGACCTCCGAACCGTAATATTGCTTGGCGATGGCCGCCAGACTCTCGCCCTTCTTGACCACGTGAACGTTTGGACGCGGGGTCGGCGCAGCGACCGCGACCGGGGCGGGAGCGGGGGCCGGGACAACGGGCGCGGGTAGTTCGATCGTCCGGGCCGCCTGTTCCACGCTGAGGGGGGCCGGCGCCGGCGTAACCGACACAAACGGCTGCGCCTCGGTGAAATCGGCCACTACCTGCACCGCCTGCGGCTCCTCGACCTGACGCAGCGCCGCCGGCTGGAGGTTTTCAATGACCCGCGAGACGGTTTCCTCCATGACCGCCGCCCGGGGTGCCGGCGGCGCAATGGCCGTCTGGATGATCCCCTCCGGCTCCGTCTGGAGAAAGTCCGGCAGACCGTTCAGCAGAAACGCGATTACGGCGATGAACATCAAACCCAGCAGCAATCCAATTTTGGCATCGGCAGTCATTGTTTACCCTCTGTACTTATAACCGGCGGGCCATCCGAAGCTTGGCGCTGCGTGACCTCGGGTTGACCCGGATTTCTTCCATGTCCGCTTCAATAGGTTTCTTCGTCAGAATCTCGTAGATTCCATCAGTTTTGTTTTGCCGAAAGTTGTTTTTGACCTCCCGGTCCTCCAGACTGTGAAAGCTGATGATCGCAAGGAGGCCCCCGGGCGCCAGCAGGGCCGGCGCTGCCTCCAGCAGCCGCCGGAGGTTGCCGATCTCATCGTTAACCGCGATTCGCAGCGCCTGAAACGTGCGCGTCGCCGGATGAATACGGTGCGAGGAACGCTTGCCCGGCCGGTAGAGGGCCTGACTGACGATGGAGGCCAGGCGGCCGGTGGTCCGAATGGGCTCCCTTTGCCGGTGTTCCACGATGAAGCGGGCAATCCGGCGCGAGGCCCGATCCTCGCCGTACTTGTAAATCAGGTTGGCCAGCGATTCCTGGTCCAGCCGGTTCACCAGGTCGGCCGCCGTCGTCGTCAGACGCTCATCCAGCCGCATGTCCAGGGGCATATCGCCCTGAAAGCTCAACCCCCGCTGCGGATCCTCCAGTTGGGCCGAACAGAATCCCAAATCGGCCAGTATCAGATCCGCCTGCTCCATGCCGTGCTCGCGCATCACCTCGGCCAGGCGGCTGAAGTTGGCTCGCACCAGCGTCACCTGACACGGCAGGCGGCTTAAAGTTAAGTGGGCCCTGTCGATGCTTTTCGGATCAACGTCCAGTCCAAGAATCTTCCCCTCAGGGCCCAGCATCTGACCGAGCAGCCGACTGTGACCTCCATGTCCGACGGTAACATCCGCGATTCGCCCGTCCCTGGGCAGGCGGATTTGCTCGATCAGGGTCTTACCTAAAACGGGAATATGAGAACCCGGTGAATGTTCTTCCTTGAAATTCACCGAGTCGTCATACGTCATGCAACCTCACCTTCCTTGGCACGGTTTGCTTAGGATACCATCACGACTCCGGATCGTTCCGCAAGCCGCTGCATCTCCGGCGAGAATCCGACCTCGGCCAACAGCGGATGGCTCTGTCGGAGCTGCTCCAGCCGCTCGGTCATCAATACCACCGACCGGCGGGTCGCCTCATCGACCGGCCGACGCCCGGCCAGCGCCTCTCGAAGCACCGCGTATGCATCCGTTTGTTCCATGGCGGTTCCCTCTCTTACTTCGTCTTCAGTTCCTCGTTCTCTTTGTGATCCTGGAGCAGTTGCTGGCGGGCCCGGGCCACCTGCGACTGGAAGGCGCCGATGTTTTCCATCATGTACTGCTCCCAGTCCTCGGTATTCCAGATCTCAATGTGGTCCCCGCAGCCGATCAGCGTCAGTTGACTGCCGAGATTGGCCCGCTTGCGCATCTTCTCAGGAATCAGCAATCGGCCCTGCCGATCCAGTTCTATCCTGCTGGCAAGGGCGTAAATCAGCCGCTCATAGGCGACCGCTTCGTCCGGGGCGCCCGTCCTTGGGGCACCGGCAAGGGCGATTTGCTGAAAGCACTTCTCCGGATAGAGGCACAACACGCCGTTTGCCCCCATCGTCAAAAAGAAATCGGAGCCGTAAGTCTTGCAGTCGATTATGCTGCGGAGCTTGTTCGAGATGAAAAGTCGATTCTTCTCATCCAGCGTGTGCTCAAACTCGCCTGTTAGCTTTAACATGCACTGTTTCCCATCGGACTCCGGATTTGTGGGAATTATCCCCACATTCTCCCACTCCGTCAACAGTAAATCGGCGATTTTTTCATATTTCTTTAACTCAAAATAACTTACGACGGGCAGTCATACTATATGTAGTGTGTCCCGGGCTGCCGATAAACAAAATAAAGGAGCGGGGCATTATCCTAAATTTTTTTCATTTTTGGCGGGATGAGTAGAAAATGGATAGAGGATTCAACAAGAAAGGAAAAAAGACCGCTGCGCCGTCCCCCAAAAGGCAACGGCCGCCTGTTAGATTTCAATGGACTGACAAGACAAACACTCCCCCCCTGCTTCCACTCTCCCCCACCCTATGCAGGAGAAGCCCCCCGCCAAATCAATCGTCCATCGTCAATCGTCCATCGTCAATCGAAAATGCCATCGGCAGCCGCCCCCCCCAGCAGCCTTTCCAACCGGGCCTGCTGCTGAAAACACCAGGCCAGCGACCGCTCCAGGGCCAGCGCATACACCAGCAGCTTTCTCTGGGCATCGATCAAACTCAGAAAATCCAGACTCCCCGCCCGGTACGCCTCCTCCGACACCCGGATCATCTCCCGGGTCCGCGGCACAAGGATATTCTGATACAGGTTGATCTTGCGCAGACTGTCTCTAAGTTCATACGAAGTCCGGGCAATCTGCGACTCCAGGTCAAACTCCCTTTGATCTCTTTCCCGCACATTCCGGCGGACATCCGCACGGGCGCGGTCCATCTGCGCCCGGTAGGAATCCGCCCAAAGCGGGATATTCAGCGAAAACATCGCCATGACCGCATCCCCGCCGCCGCCATTCGACATGCCGTGCTCATCCATTAAGCTCCATTCTCCCCCCAGCATGAAGTTGGGATAGAAGCGTTTTTCGGCCAGTTTGACTCGGCTTCGGGCGGCGGCCGTTTCAAACTCCATCGCCTCCAATTCGGGATTGATTTTGTCAATCTCCGGCAGGGACGCAAAATCGATTTTGGCCGGATCACGATCCGTCCACACCGGCCACGGCAGCACGCTCCCTTTCGGCCGGTTCAGAACGGCATTGATCTCCTCCGTCAGCGGCCCTCGCAGGTCCTCCAGACTGCGGACCTGATCCTCCAGCACGGCCAGTTCGATCTGCGCCCGGATGATGTCCGGGTGCTGGACCTCGGCTGTTCGGTACAGCGCCCTCGCCACCTGCTCGAAATGCGTCAGAAGCGCCAGGTTCTCCCGGGCGATCTCCAGGGAGCGGGCCAGATAGGCATACTCATAGAAGGCCCGCTTGACGGCCTCAAAGAGTTCCAGCTTTTTCGCCTCATACCGCTTGCCCGCCGCCCGGGCCGCCGCCGCGGCCGCGTCCTTGCGCAGTTCCAGCGTACCAAACCACGGAAACTCCTGCGTCAGACTCACCCGATGTCTTTCGCCCGTTTCCATCTGCTCGATAAAATACCCGTAATTAAACCGAGGGTCCTCCAGCGAGCCCGCCGGCTTCACCGCCAGCACCGCCATCCGCCACTCCTCAAACGCCGCCCGCAAACCCGCGTTATGAAGGGCGGCGTACCGCAGATAGCCCTCCAGCGTATTGGGGTCCCGGCTGGATTCATCGAGTTGAACATCCTGACCGAACGCCCCCGCCGCCGCCAGCCAGATCGAAATGAAAACAGGTACATATCGCATAAAAGGAGCTCTCCTTGTCTTGAATCAAGGGTAATAACGGATTCGCCGATTGTAAAGCTTCTTTTTAAACGCTCGAAGCGATCGCGCGGGTTCGGAATTCTAACGAATTTCCGAAGCGGTAAAATGTGCTTGAATCGCCCCCACCAGTTCCTCCGGCGTCTGGGCCGCCAGCAGGGCCAGCATCGTCTGCTTTCGCCGCGGGTGACGCCGGCAGTAGCCGGGGATAAACTTGCGGAAAAACGCCACCCCCGTCCGCCGCGGCCAGTGGACTTGAATCATCCGGAAATGGTCCAGCATGACCTCCCTCATCTCCGCCGGCGTCGGCCCGGCCGGTTTCTCCCGCCCCTCCCACAGCGCCCGCGTCTCCGGAAAGATCCACGGATTTCCCACGCACCCCCGCGCGATCACGATCCCGTCCACTCCGGAAGACCGCAGCCGCTCCACCGCCGTCTCCGCCGTCATGATGTCCCCGCTGCCGAACAGACACAGCCCCGGAAATCGCCGCTTCGCCTCGGCAATGATCTCCCAGTCGGCCTTCCCCTTGTACCGGTGCAGCACCACCCGCCCGTGCACCGCCACCATATCCGCCCCGTCCGCCGCGGCATTCTCGACGATCCGCCAGAAATCCTCCCGCGACGCCTCCGAATCGTTATACCCGATCCGAATCTTCATAAAAACCGGCCCCTTGACCTTGTCCCGGACCCGGTTATACGCCTCCCGCACCACCTGGGGCCGCTGCATGAGCCATCCCCCGCGCCCCCGCCGCAGCACCTTCGGCGCCGGGCAGGCAAAGTTCAGATCGATCAGATCATACCCCAGCCCCCGAAAGACCGCCGCGCTCTCGGCCAGCGTTTCCGGATCGTCTCCCATGATCTGAGCCGCGACCGGGTGTTCCTCCGGGTGCGGATGAAACTTGGGCTGACGGATCGCCTTCTTATGCAGCGACAGCCGGTCCAGCATCACCCCCGTAAACACCAGCGGACAGCCGAACCGCCGCCCCAGCAGCCGCATCGGCGCCTCCGTATATCCCGACAGCGCCGCCTGGATAAACGGCATATCTAACTCAACATGTCCAAATTTCAGCATAAATTTAACAGGTTACGGCAAATCTTGCTTTTTAGCCCCGAAAGGGGCGACGATTTCTTAGCCGGGGACGTCAGCCCCCCGGATACAGAGGCCACCTATTAATAAGCCCTGAATAGGCGACCGTTTAGAAAAAGCAGAAACAATGATTGTAGCTTTAGAAAATCCCCCCGTCAAGATCGCCAATGTCAAAATAGACAAACCGCCAAACCGGATTATTGTATGCGAAAAACAACGATTGCCGCTTGACTTAACACCGGATCCCCGGTACTATCAGACACGTACGGCATACCGTACTAAATGGCCCGTAGTGTAATGGTAGCACAAATGACTCTGGATCATTTAGCCGGGGTTCGAGTCCCTGCGGGCCAGATCAAACCTCCCGATATTCGATATCGGGAGGTTTTTTTGTGCTTTCCCGTATACCCCCATCCCTTAACCGGACTTACCTTTCTGCCTCCGCCCCTGCCCTGCGCCCGAGCCCGGCAATTTTCTGCAAATTTAAGAAAAATCCTTCTTGCAACTCAGTTGCAAAAAGCAATATAATACCCGCGAAGATGCAACTCAGTTGCAAAAAGAAAACTAACCTTAGGATGAAACTATGCTCAAGGCCAAACTGCTCCTGATCGGACGGGAACTGAAACACCACGCCCCCTTTACCCTCCTCGGGGCCGTCGGCGGAATCGTATTTCTCTTCCTGTTCCGCAACATCGGTTTCGGCGGCGCCCGCGTCTTCTTTGCCGTCGCCCACCCGCTCCACGTGGTCCTCAGCGCCATGGTCACCGCCGCCCTCTTCAAACTCCACCGCAAGGCCGTCAGCTTCATCATCATCCTGCTGGTCGGCTTTTTCGGCTCCATCGGCATCGCCACCCTGAGCGACTCGATCCTCCCCTTCTTCGGCGAAACGATCCTCGGCGCCGCCATCCCCACCCATGCGACCCTGCACGAGCACACCCGCGAGGACGCGCCCCTTCATGACGAAGCCGAAGTCGCCCGTGAAGAGGCAGCTTCCCACGAGCACGAAGCCCCGGCCCTCCATGAACACGAGCACGAGACCGCCCATCCCCGCCTGCACATCGGATTCATCGAAGAATGGTACCTCGTCCTGCCCGCCGCCCTTCTCGGTGTCCTGCTGGCGTACTTCCGCCCCGCCACCAAACTGCCCCACGCCTCCCATGTCCTTGTCAGCACCTGGGCCTCCGCCAGCCACATGCTGATGAACACCCATGCCGAGATGAGCGCCCTTTTGCTGCTGGGCATGCTGATCGTCCTCTTCATCGCCGTCTGGCTGCCCTGCTGCTTCAGCGACATCGTCTTCCCCATGCTCTTCATCCGCGGCGGCGAGGCCCACATCGGCCACAACTGCATCCTCTGCGGCGGCAAAGACAAACACAATGAAAAAGAAAAATCCGTATAATCCGCGATTGCATTAAACGATGGAACAAAGCAGGGACAAAGCGACTGAACTGTTAAAGCAAGCCCGCCTGCGCATCACCGCCCCGCGCATCGCCGTCCTGGCCGTCCTCCTCGAAGCCGCCGGCCCCCTCACCCGCGAGCAGATCGCCCGGGCCCTCGACCCCGACGCCCCCAACAAGACCACCATCTACCGCACCCTCGTCAGTCTGATGGACCAAAACCTCATCCACAGGGCCTATCTCAGGGATCGCGTCTGGCACTTCGAGCCCGCCCACCACTGCTCCGCCCACCAGTGCCACCCCCATTTCACCTGCCTCAAATGCAACCGCACCCAGTGCCTCACCTCCATCCACCCGCCGCTCCTTCGCGGCCTGCCCCCCGGCTACCGCATCCTCCGCCAGCAGATCCGTCTCGAAGGCCTCTGCGACAAATGCCGCCTCAAATCCGCAGAAGGCGCGTAAACCGGAAATACCCCGCAGGGAAGCCCTCAGCGCCGCCCCTTATCCCACAAATTTTCCCCTTTTTCCCTTGATTTCCCAAAATAACCCAGTACAAGATTATTAAAGCCCAACGACGGGGTCTGTCGATTGCTAATCCATGTAAATACATAACTTAGAGAAAAAACGGGTGGATTATGCCGTGTACATATAAATGGGTGATTCCTCTCTGTGCAGCGTTTTTGATTCTCGCCGGGTGCCAGGACGCCCAGCGGTCCGCCGCCTCCCCGTCCCCGGCCTACATGCTCTCCATTGACCAGCTTGCCGCCAAGCTCGGCCTCTCCGTCGTCGGCTGCACCGGCCGCTACTGCGAACTGTCCAACGCCTCCAACCGCGTCCTCATCTTCACCCACCCCGGCGGCAACATTTACGTCAACGGCCGCGACATCGGCCCCGCCGGCGGCATCGGCCAAAGCGGCAGCAAGACATACTTCCCCGAACTGCTCGCCCCAAAAATCCGAAGCTGGCTCAAAACCGGCTATACCGCCCCGCCCCCGCCCGTAACGACAACCCCGCGTCCCTCAACCTATGCCTCCGGCGCCGTCGTTATCGACCCCGGCCACGGCGGCAAGGACCCCGGCTGCATCAGCTATTTCGGCGACCATGAAAAGGGAATCAACCTCTCGATTGCCCGAAAGGTCGTCTCCCGCCTCAAAGCCCGCGGCATTACCGTCGTCATGACCCGCGACAGCGACGTCTTCGTCGAACTCGACAAGCGGGTCAACATCGCCAACCGCGTCCGCCCCAACCTCTTCGTCAGTATCCACTGCGACTCCCATGGCGACCGCATGCACCAGGGCTTCACCATCTACATCGCCCCCACCGCCTCCGACGCCTCGCGTCGGGCCGGCCGTCTACTCGAAAGCGCCCTCTCCCGCTCCGGCATCAGCAGCAAGGGCGTGCGCACCAATGACTTCCGCGTCCTCGTCAACACCACCTGCCCCGCCGTCCTCGTCGAGTGCGGCTTCCTCTCCAACCCCTCCGAGGCCGCCCTCCTCCTCGACCCCAACCACCAAAACCGCCTCGCCGACGCCATCGCCGACGCCGTCACCCAGGCCCTGAACTGACCGCCAAAAGCCCCCTCTTATCAGATGGCACGACCAAGCTTTACTTGGCCGTGAGCGTTTACGCAATTTTTAGATAACCCTGAAGTTTTACCTCAAAACAATCAATGCATATCCCGAATGGGATATTATTCTCGGCTTCTTTCCGAAACTCCATCTTGCTATTAAAGAAATAGTTTGTATAAAATACTTCATCAGAATACTTTGGAGTCTGAAGATAAAATGTCGGCGTTAAAACAGTCAACCTTATTCGATCACTGCGATGCTTCGTTTTCCTTGACACCGGACGAGGTTCTGGAAGCGATTGAGCTATTGGCCGCAAACGGCAACGCTCAGGATCGCGGTGCCGTATTTACCCGGCTTGAGGTTGTAAACTTCATATTGGATCTGGTGGGTTATACGGAAAGTCAGCCGCTTTACAGACAGCGAATCCTGGAACCTTCCTTCGGAGCCGGTGATTTTCTGCTGCCGATCATCTCGCGATTATTGGCTTCGTGGCGGGCTCATTCGGAGAATCAATCGTCTGTCGATGCGTTGAGGGATGCCCTCTGTGCCGTCGAATTGCATAAGGAGACCTACTCGGCCACACGTCAGACGCTCATTGACTATCTGATAAAAGAAAGGTTCAGTGAGTCATCGGCTGTGATGCTGTCGGATTCATGGCTGATCCAGGGCGATTTTTTGATCGAAGATCAGGCTAAAGGATTTGATTTTGTTGTGGGCAATCCCCCCTATGTCCGGCAGGAACTCATCCCCGATTCCTTGCTAAATGAATACCGGCGCCGCTATAAAACGATTTATGATCGAGCCGACCTCTATGTGCCTTTCATCGAACGATCCCTGCGGCTGCTCAATGAAGGAGGAGCTTTGGGATTTATTTGCTCAGACCGGTGGACGAAGAACCGTTACGGCGGACCGCTGCGAAAACTCATTGCTCGGGAGTTCCATCTGGCGGCCTATATCGACATGGTGGATACCGATGCATTTCATGCCGATGTAACCGCATATCCGGCGATCATTATGATTGACAGAAAGAAGACAAGCGGTACCTATGTGGGGCATTGCCCCGCCATCGACGGGCCGCAGTTGACCTCACTGGCGAAAGAGATCGTCTCAGGCAGGCCCGCGAAGGGTTCATCGGTTCGAGAGTTGTCCGGCATCGTCCAGGGTGAAGAACCCTGGTTGCTGGGGGCTTCCGACCGGTTGTCCCTGATTCGACGGATCGAGAAACGGTATCCGACGCTTGAGGAGGCGGGTTGCGAAGTAGGCATCGGGGTGGCGACCGGAGCCGATAAGGCGTTTATTGATAATTACGATTCACTCGATGTAGAGCCCGACAGAAAATTGCCGCTGGTGACCACGAAGGATATTCGATCGGGAGAGGTAATTTGGCTTGGACAGGGAATCGTGAATCCCTTCGAGGAAAACGGGCAACTGGCGGATCTTGAGAAGTATCCGCGTTTGTCTCGTTACCTGGAAGCCCGAAAGCATCTGATTGCCCGGAGACATTGCGCCCGAAAATCCCCTTCGAAGTGGTATCGGACAATTGATCGCATCCGACCCGTTTTGGCCCAAAAGCCAAAGCTCTTGATCCCGGATATTAAAGGCGAAGCCAACATCGTCTATGAACCGGGGGGCCTGTATCCTCATCATAACCTGTATTACATCACTTCGGAGCAATGGGACCTGCGTGCCCTGCAGGCCGTGTTGCTGTCGAATGTGACGAAGCTGTTTATCTCAAGTTATTCAACGAAAATGCGAGGGGGGTGTTTGCGATTTCAGGCCCAGTATCTGCGGCGTCTCCACATCCCGAGATGGCCGTGGGTCTCAGACGAACTTCGTGCTGAGCTGGCGCAGGCGGCGAAAAACCGCAACATAGAGGCCTGTAATCGGGCGGCCTGCAAGCTGTATGAATTGAATGAGGAAGAACGATCCATCATGGCGGCAATGTAAAATGGCAATCAAAATTACAAACTATGACCGGAAAGCCAGGGAAGCGGTAAAGAGTTTTTGGGGCAACCGGCAGGCCGCCTGGCAGCAGCAGATCGAGCTGGGTAAAATCGATCAGGGCGAACGCGCCTGCGTAACGGCCGGGAAAAATATGGACGGTTTTACGGCCTTGATTATTGACATTATTCGGGCCAATGGTCTTAAGCATGCCGAAATACACCAAAAACGCACCGTTTTAACACTGCCGGGCTTCTTTCGTCCGACGAAGCTTTGGGATCTTCTCGTGATCTATAAATCGGAGCTTGTGGCCGCAATCGAGCTCAAAAGCCAGGTCGGTCCTTCTTTTGGAAATAACTTCAATAATCGAACCGAGGAGGCGATTGGAACCGCCCATGATTTTTGGACGGCCTATCGCGAGGGAGCGTTTGGGAAACAGCCTCGTCCTTTCGTGGGCTGGCTGATGCTCGTTGAAGATGCGCCCGGCTCTCGTTCAGTCATCAAAGACAATTCACCGCACTTTCCGATTTTTAAAGAGTTCCAAAACGCCTCCTATCTGGCTCGTTATGATTTGCTCTGTCAAAAACTCATGCAGGAAGGTCTATATACAACAGCATCCTTGATTGCATCTCCCCGAACGGCGGTTAATAGTGGAAATTATTCGGAGTTATCCGAAATGACCGGGTTGAAAACATTCGTAACATCATTGGCCGGACATATAGCAGCCCAAGCGGCAAGACTTGCTTGATTTTTCCGTTGATCCGTGAAAGTTAAATCAAATATCCTCCGCAAAGCATCTTATTGGTCTTTTAACAGTCCCCCCGCTCCCAACCTGTCATTCCCGCGCAAAATCAATCGTCCATCGCCCATCGTCCATCGTCAATCGAAAACGCCCCGTCCGCCGCACCTGAAAACTCAAAACTCAGAACTCAGAACTCAAAACTTATACCGTCCCATCAGGTTGAAACCGCCCCACCTCAAAACTAAAAACCAAAAATCCACAATTCTCCACATCCCCTTGCCCCGCAATCACTTACAGCAATCCTCCGCCCTTAAAAACTGAAATTTTTCAGGTCAAACCCGTCCCTTTCACCCCAGTGCGTAGGGGCCCCTTTTCGCCCCCCAAAATCGAAATGATCCGCCCCTGGGCGGAGAATTAAAAAGGAAGGATAAAATGAACGCGGCACCGATCACTCCCACCCGTCAGGCTGCCTCCCTGCCTGATCCCCTGACCCCCTGCTTCCCTGTCTCCTTGTCTTCTTTTCTGACCCTCTCCAATCTCTGCTTTCTGCTCAGAACTTATCTACGAACTACGAACCACGAACCACGAACTTTCGTCTTACCCCTTGTCATTTCGTGTCGAAACCATGTCGTTTCGCGTCGTTTTCGTGTCGTTTTTGGTCGTTTTTGGTCGTTTCAGGTAGGTATTTCTACTGATAAAAACCACGCAAAAGCGGTTATTGCCCTCGAAAACGCGGTTTTTCTCCAAAATCATCATTTTTTTGCCTTTTGCGGCCGCCGGGTGTCGATGATAGAAAGAGAGAAAGGAACCGATTTGATGAAAAAATGTCCGTTTTGTGCCGAGCAGATCCAGGATGAGGCGATCAAGTGCCGCTACTGCGGGGAGTTTCTCAACGGCTCCCGGCCGCCGGCCCCGATGCCGGCCGGCGGGCAGAAGAAGTGGACGCAGTCCACAGGGGTGATCGTCCTGGGGCTGCTGACGGTCGGTCCGTTTGCCCTGCCGCTGGTCTGGGCCAGGCCCCAGTGGTCCGCGATGACCAAGACCGTCATCACGGCCGCCGTCTTGCTGGCTACCGCGGCCCTTGTCGTCCTGATGGTCTTCCTGCTGAAGTTCGTGTTCGGCCGGATTGACGCAGCGCTGCAAGGTCTGGGATTGATCGGATTTTGAGGCACAAAAAAAGCCGGCCCCTCGCAGCCGGCTTGCGGTGTTCAGTTGCACTGAGCATCAGGAGGACTTAGGCCCCGTTGACCACTTCCCTGGGGTCCTTGCCTTCCTCAATCGCCTGGATTTTGCGGACGCGCCGCAGATGCCGACCGCCCTCGAACTCGGTTGTCAGCCAGACCTCGACCATCTTGCGGAGCATGGTCGGTCCGACCAGGTCGCCGGAGAGGCACAGGACATTGGCATCGTTGTGCTGGCGGGAGAGTTTGGCGGCCAGCTCATCGTAACAGAGGGCCGCGCGGATCCCCTTGACCTTGTTGGCGGCGATACACATGCCGATCCCCGTGCCGCAGACGAGGATGGCCCGGTCCGCCTTCCCGGCGGCCACGGCCTGGGACGCCTCATAAGCCCCATCGGTATAATCGATGGGCTGGTCATCCCGAGTAGAAAGATCGACAATCTCGTGCCCCAACTGGGCTACGAGGGCTTTAATTTGCTCGACGGCCTTGAGGCCTCTGTGATCGTTGGATATCGCGATTTTCATAAAAGTTCTTCAATCCTTTTTCTAATGGCCCGTTCCATCTGCCGGGCACTGGCCTGATAGGCCTCAATGCCTCTGCCGATTGGATCGGAAATCTCCTTTTCTGCGTCCAGTAACTCTATAGTGCCGCCTTCCTCCGCACGCATGTATTGGCAGGCTTCGAGGTGAGCCGGTGTCATCACGTATATGAAATCGGACTGCCGGATAAGATCCTCATGAATCCTCTTGCTCCGGTGCCCCGCGATCGAGATTCCAAATTGCCGACAAACGACTTCGGCTTCCGGGCTGGCATTCACGCCGTTAATGGCTGCCAATCCGGCTGATGTCACTTTATAACCCAATCGATCGAGTTCGTCAATTCTGCATCCGATTTTATCGGAGAGAATTTTTTTCGCGATTGCCTCGGCCATGGGACTGCGGCAGGTATTGCCTGTACAAATGAAGGTGATTTGTATAGATACGAGACGCAATATATCCTCTATTGAATATACGCCCTCACGTAAAATTTCCAATTTACCTGTTCCGTATTTCACAACCGTGGAACTCTTTTTATATTGACAGGCATCCGGTCCGCCGTCAACAATGAGATCAAGCTGGTCGCCAAAGTATGCCGACACCTGCCGTGCATCGGTTGACGGCGGCAGGGAGGACGGGTTGGCGCTGGGGGCTACTACCGGGAAGACGGTGTTTCTGAGGATCTCGCAGCAAACCTCGTTTTGAGGGCAACGGATGCCGACTGTCCCACCCGCATAAAGGATCTCGAAAATGTCCGGATTCATCCTTGTCTTCTGCTGTTCCAGGTCCTCCGGTTTGAGCTCCGTGACCACGGTAACCGGTCCCGGCCAGGCGTTGCGGGTCAGTTTCCTCACGAGGGCGGGAACGTGCGGGATAAACCGGCCCAGGTGGGCCGGGTCGCCGATGTGAAGGGTGTAGCGTTTGCCCTCGGGCCGCCCCTTGACCTCGTCCAGCCGGCGGATGGTCTCCGGGTGGACCCGTGCGGCAATGCCGTAAACCGTCTCCGTCGGCACCGCCACGAGAGCGCCCTCATCCAGCCGCCTGACGACGTATCGGATTTCTTCTTTTTGATCGGAAGTTGTGATTTTTATGCTCTCTATTGTCATAAAAAAATAATGATTTCCGGTCTGTTTATCTCATTTCCGCTCTTGCTTCGCGAGGGCCATGCTACAGCCGAAATCGATATTTATCAACCAAAACAATTTGACAATCTGAAAAAGCCCGTGTATATTCCCACTCTTTGTGTATTTTTTTGTGTGAAGAACAATCTGCATAGCTTTTATTTTCGGGAAACGACCATGGCTATTCTGGTTCAGAAATTCGGGGGTACCTCCGTTGCGAATGCGGAGAAAATCAAGCGGGCTGCGGAGCGGGCGATCAAGGCCGTCAAGGCGGGCTACCAGGTCGTCGTTGTCGCCTCGGCTCGCGGCAAGCAGACGGACCAGTTGATTGCCGACGCCCTGGAGATCGACGCCCATCCGCCGCGACGGGAGATGGATATGCTGGTGAGCACCGGTGAGCAGCAGACGGTATCCCTGTTCGCCATGGCCTGCCATACGATGGGGCAGAAGGCGATCAGCTTTACGGGCGCCCAGATCAGCATGCTGACGGATGACTCGCATACCAAGGCCCGCATTCAGAGCATTGGGACGGAACGGATTCGCAAGAAGCTCGACGAGGGCTACGTCGTCGTCGTGGCCGGCTTCCAGGGGGTGGACGAGGAAGGCAACATCACCACGCTGGGCCGCGGTGGGTCGGATACCAGCGCCGTAGCCCTGGCGGCTGCCCTCGGCGCGGAGTCCTGCGAAATCTATACGGATGTGGACGGCATCTACACGGCCGATCCGCGAAAGTACCCCAAGGCGGTCAAGATGCATCAGATCAGCTATGACGAGATCCTCGAGCTGGCGAGTCTGGGGGCGGGGGTGATGCACAGCCGCTCCATCGAGTTCGGCAAGAAGTACAATGTGACGATTCATGTTCGCAGCAGCATGAATGATGATCCGGGAACATATATTACGCAAGAGGTACCGCAAATGGAAGGAATACTGGTTTCAGGCGCCACGATCCAGAAGGACATGGCCAAAATCGCGATGATCGGCGTGGATAACAAGCCGGGCAACGCCGCCCGGATCTTTCAGCACCTGGCCAAGCAGAAGGTCAGCGTTAACGACATTATCCAGACCGAGGTGAGCACGGAGAAGGCGAACCTGTCGTTTACCGTCAACAAGAGCGATCTGGAATCGGCCCAGGAGGCAATCGCGGAGATCCAGGACTCGGTGCACTGCCAGTCGGTGTTTGTCCGGGAGGATGTCGCCGAGATTTCCGTTGTCGGCGTGGGCATGCGTTCGCACTACGGCGTGGCCGACCGGATGTTCCAGGCGCTGGCGGATTCGCAGATCAACATCGATTCGATTACGACCAGCGAGATTCGCATCAGTTGCCTGGTGGATCTGGATCAGGCGGAGAAGGCGCTGGTGGCGGTGTGCGATGCGTTCCAACTGGACCGGCCCGCCGCCGAGCGGAGCCAGCCGGGCCGGTAAGCGGAAGATCGCGGGATGAGAGCCCGTCGCCGCAAGATCCGTTATGCCATGAGTCGAAGACAGAAGAACACGATCTGGGTCGTGTTCTTCTTTTTTATTGTGCCGTGCCTCGTTTGGGTGGACCGGCAGGCAGGCGGACCGCTGCGGAGCGCGATCCAGCGAGCGGCCTTCTACACGGACGATCAGCAGAAGTACCATCAGCAGACCTTTACTGTGATCGAAGTGGTGGACGGGGATACGATCGACATCGACTGCGCCGATGGGGAGGAGGGCTTTACGAGGGTACGGCTGCTGGGGATCGATACGCCGGAGACGAAGCATCCGCAGCTTGGCGTGATGTACTACGGACCCGAGGCGAGCCGGTTTGCGGCCGAGCAGGTCGAGGGGAAGCGGGTGACGCTGCTGATCGACACTGTGGCCGATCAGCGGGACTATTACGGGCGGCTGCTGGCGTATGTGCGGATGGAGGACGGGCGGATTCTCAACGAGGAGATCATCCGGCAGGGATACGGTTATGCGGACCTGCGATTCGATCACTCCTGCGCGGCCGCGTACGAAACGATGATGGACGAGGCCGTCGCGGCGAAGGCGGGGCTGTGGGCAGGGGTCATGCGGGAGCAGTTACCAAAGTGGCTGCGGCAGAAGCGGCCGACACTGAAGCGATAGATTTCGAGCCCTCCCTCGAAAAGCCCGTCGATCCTCGTCGATCAATGATTCCCGGCGGCCTCGATGAGAGGTTTCAGGATGACATCCATGCAGCGGTGCTGATTGGGAGGATTCCACCAGATGTTGGCTTCCACGACCCGCGGGCCGTCGGGCGTGATCGCGACATCCCATCCGATACTTTTCACGGGCAGGAACCGGGGGGCGATTTTTTGGATCAGCTCGCATACCTCATGCCAGCACGGCAGCAGGAAGCCGTCCAGGGGGATTTGCGTTTCGGGATGACGCGGGATTTGCCGGGGGCCGGCGCCGTCTTTGGCCAGCGTCACGGCGGAACGCAACCGGCCGGTATCGACATCGATTTGCGATTGGATGTTGCCTGTCAAGCCATGTTCGAAGTTATCCACGATGTTGCGGCCGGTGATCAGTTTCAAATAGGCGTGGAAAATCCGGCAGGAATCGGGGTCCGCCGTGAAGGTGATAATCCGGAGCGTCTGAAGGTGTTCGACGCCGGTGAGACGCACCAGGTCCGGATGGTTTCGGAACCGCTGCTGGATTACGAAGCTGTCGTGGTCGGGATCGGTCTGCATCAGACGGCAGATTTGCCGGGACGTATATGCCCGGTTGAAGGCGTCCGTGAATCGATCCCCGGTTCGAGCGAAGAAACGGACGCCGTGCCCGAAGGCGGACTCGGCGGGTTTGATGACAAACCGGTCGGGCAGGCGGGTCTCCAGAAACGACTGCCAGTCTTCGGGGCTTTTTAGCGGGACGCCATCGGGCGACCAGCCGGGCGCATCTTTATGATAGAACGCATAGACGGCGGGGATGGGAATGCCCAGTTGCATTGCATAGCGATAAAAGCGGCACTTGTTTTTCAGAAGCGGCGACGCCGATTCGGGATTTACGGATTTCTGCAGTCGGGTGAGTTTTTTCCGGCTGATGAAGCGCGAGGCCTCATCGGGAGGAAGGGACGGATTGAAGAGGCCGAGACAGAACGCCTCGTCGGGTAAAAAACGGTGCTCGCTGCACAGCCGGACCGAACGGACCAGGACCGGGATGTAGGATCTGCTGAACACGGGCGTATTTCGGCTGCAGAGCCGGGCGATTTGCAGCCATCGCTTTAAGGCCTTAACGGAGTGTTTGACGATTTTCGGGGTTCTGCTCACGCACGCTGCCTTTGTTTATTCCGATACCGGTTTTTGTTGTTCCATTAATAAACCCATCTTACCGCTGATAATTATCTCTAATGAGGCCGGGTTTGTCAATCGCCTTGTGAGGAGATTCAGAAGGATGCGACAAGGAAGGCTTGGCCGGCCCAAGCGGCTTGCGGTAAAACTGCGCATGTATATGAATCGGAGGTTCCGGTCCGTGCTGAAGATTCAACAGCAGTTGAAAAATAGAGTGTGATTCTCCCGGTTTTTCTTTGACTTCTATGATAGAAACACTATGCTGTTATCGAGTTAAGTGCGGGACTTTTTCGATCTGTTTTTTTCTGCCACCGGATGTGGGGATGTATTTTTTGTTTTTTGATTTCTCTTCAGCGTCGGCCGCAGGCAGGCCGATAGAATGGTGAACAGACAAGGCGGGATGAGATCATCTCCCGTAGGAAAACCTGTGTTTCGTTACGGCATCTTTGACGAGGGAAATGAGAGTAAGACGAGAGGTCATTTCGGTGATGGGAATTGTACTGTTTTGCCTGGCGGCTCTGCCGCTGTCGGCGGCAAAGCAGGACCCATACGGCAGTCCGCCTGCGGCTGCGCCTGTCAGCACGCAAGCGGCCGATGGTTTGCCTTTTACTCTCTGGTCCCGCAGCAAGGGCCGTTTCCTGATCTTCAGCGACAGCGAATCGTTTGATCTGCCGGGCACAACGGACTATTTCGAATCTTTTATCCGGGATTTTCAAAAAACCTTTCAAAAGGCCGGATTCCGTCTGCACCCCCTCCCGAAGCGGCTGGAGTGGATCTACATCACGCAGGCCGAACACTATCAGGCCTATTCCCTTTTCGCCGATGGGATCGATCTTTCCTCTCTGGATTCCTACTACTCGACACAGACCAACCGGGCGGCTTTCCGCTGGGAAAAGGCGTCCCCGTTGCAGCCGCAGGTTCAACTGGCCGCGGCCGAGACGGTCCTGCCGGCGCCCCCGACGATGGAGAATGAACGGCTTCTTCGACGGATACGTCATGAGCTGGCCCATCAGCTTGCCTTTAACTGCGGGATTCAGAAACGGGGCGTTTTATATCCGTTATGGGTCTCCGAGGGGCTGGCCATGCAGTTCGAATCCGATAATGAGCGGACGACTTTGTCCGACCCTAATCCGGATAGAAAGCAGCGACTTATGGAGCTGATGCTGAGAAACGAACTGCTGCCGCTGGAGTACCTGGTAACGGTCTCCCGGCTTCCCCGCGACAGCGGTCAGCGGAGCGATCTTTACGCCGAGTGCTGGGCCTTCTTCTCCTTTCTCTTTCACGAGTATCCGCAGGCGTTTCAGCGGTACATGGCCTATCTCTACCGGCTCGAACCAGGGTATCGCGGCCCGGGAGAACTCATGGACGAGTTCGAATTTCATTTTGGCGACATCCGCGAGTACGAGCTGCCCTGGCAGCATTTTCTGGCCGGTTTGGGAGAAGTCGTCTGCCAAACCGAACCGGTTCAATGATCGGTCCCTGCCGTTCTGACGGGCGGTTTTATCTTTAAGTGAAATTCTCCCCTCCCTTTAAGTCTTTACCTGCATTTGCCGGTTCTCCGCTTCGTTTATATTGGGGAAAGAAGGTTGGGATGCAACCGGCATCTCAGGGAAAAAAAGAAGGATTTTAATTTAGGGAGAAACAGTCATGTCAACGAGAAAGGCAAAAGCGTTTATTTGTGCCGCACTGATTTTGGCGGTCTCAGGACTGCTGGTTGCACAAAACGCCGGCACGAGAGACAGGGAGCGGTCAACCCGTCCGTATGATCCGTCGCAGCGGGACAGCGGGATGCCCTCCGGGCAGCGGCCGATGCAGCAACAACAGCCGTCCATGATGGGGGGGCGGGAGATGCAGGGGCAAACGGACATGCTCCGGACCAGCAAGACTCTGGGGGCCGATGTTAAGAACGCCCAGGGGCAAAAGATCGGGACGGTCGAGAACCTCGCTCTGAATACGGGACAGAACCGGGCGCAGTATGCGGTCCTTAGTTTGGATAAGGACCAGTTCCGGCAGGCGAGCGATGCGCTGTACCTGGTGTCCTGGAATTCGCTGAAGGTTCAGAAACAGCAGGACACGATTTCGGTGACGGCAAACATTTCCCCGTCCGATGTACAGCAGGCGAAAAATGTCCAGGCGGACTGGTCCGACCAACTCGGCAGCCGTCAGGTCAAGCTGATTTCCACCGCCGCGGGACCCTCATCGGGCGGTCTTCACATGCAGCGCAGCCGTCCCGGCCAGAGCAACGGGGATATTCAGATCAATGGAGAGATCGACGCCAATGGAGACCTCCGGATTAACGGCGAAGTGGAGCCGGACGGGGGGATCGGAGCCAACGGCGAGATCAAGACCGATAAAGAGTATGAGATCAACGGCGAGATCAAACCCAACGGTGAAATTAAGATCAACGGTGAAATCAAACCCAATGGTGAGATTAAACCTAATGGCGAGTTCAAGACCAACAGCGAGTTCGGAACCAACGGCGAGACGGGAATCCGTCCTTCGCGTCCGGATACGACGGGCGGCATGTCGGGCCGGACTTCTCAGCCGGGCATGACCGGGCGAACCTTCCCGCCGTCTCAGCAACAGGGCCAATTCGTTCTCCTTTCGAGTCTGACCGGGCTTGGCGTCGAGGATCAGCAGAATGAACGCTTTGCCGAGATTCAGGACCTGGTGATCGACCAGCGCAGCGGTCAGGTGGCCTTCGGCGTGCTCTCCTGGGGCGGATTCTTCGGGATCGGCGAGCAGTGGGCTCTGGTGCCGTGGAGTACGCTGGATATTCAGTATCAGCAGAATGTCGCAAAACTGCAGGCGGACCGGCAGATATTGAGCACGATTGCGTTCGATCCGGATCAGTTCCCTGACCTGTCCAACCGTCAATACACGATGAACATCTACAACCGCTTCAACGAGCAACCCTACTGGACGGTGTACGGCTATGCCGGCGAGGATATGGGCGAGCAGCAGAGCATCGAACAGTATCGTCCGCAGCCGCAGCGGAAGGACTGGTCTGCATGGAGCAAGGACAGCACCTATGTCCGCCAGTTCGATCCTCAGCAGGTAACCACAGTGACCGGAACGATTCAAAATGTCGGCTCGTTCTACCCGGCCCCGAACGCCCCGGCGGGCATGTCGCTGAAGATCCAGACGCAGGACGGCCAGACCGCGGCGGTCAACCTCGGCCCCCGCGCGTTCATCATGGATGAGGATATTCAGCTTCACAGCGGCGACCAGGTGACCGTGACCGGCTCCAAGGTCAGTATTCAGGGCCGTGAGGTGCTGGTGGCCTCCGAACTGAAGAAGGATGACAAAACCCTTCAGCTTCGCGATGAGCAGGGCGCCCCGAAATGGGATGTCGATAAGCTCCAGCAGGGCGGTATGCGGCAGGGCAACGGCGAGATGCAGGGCAACGGTGAGATGCCGTCTGACGACAGCGGCAACGGAGAACAGCGCGGCCCTCTGGGCACCAGCGGCGATGTGAGCGGCGACAGTGAACCGATGAGCCGGCCCGGTATGCGGCAGGACCCGAACCAGACCGGCATTTTAAATGCGCCGGAGACCGGAGTCTAACAATGATTGTTGCCACCTTGAGACCAAGGGGAAGTTCATGTCTTTCGATAGAACGGGGGCATGAGCTTTCCCTCTTTGATTCTTTTCTCCGCAGCTCGAAAACGGAGCCGGGGGCAGTTTGAGGGATTTTGAAAAGGGCGGCGAGTCTCAGATATAGAGGTTCAGGCCGCTGCCGGAGAAGACGTTTCTTTTGGAATCGGCGGAAGCGAAATGCCTGTCTTGACCTTCCGCCGGACCTTCCGAGGAATAACCGGAGAACGCGTTGCCCCGGTCAGAATCATAGCCGGAGTGGGCGAACTCCTTCTGCATGGACGGATCGCTGAAGGTGCCCGATGTGTCCCGATTGGCGGATACGTCCGGCATGGGCTGAATATCGACCCGGCGCACCTGAAGGCCCTGCTGCTGGAGGGTGGAGATAATCTGCGGCATCGCCTGTTCAATCTCTCGACGGACCTCGGGCCGCTGGGCCTCGATAAGACCGGAGATTTCCTGGTTATCCCGCTGAAAGGAGATGCGGACGGTCCCGAGCTCGGCGGGGCTCAGGGTGATCCGGATCTGACGGGGCGCCAGGGCAGCGGCATCAGGCAGGTGTTTGAGGATCTGCTGTGAGGGGGTGTGCAGAGTGAACACCGAGCCGGTGGAGGGATTGGCGATCTCTTTTGTCTCCGTAACATTCAGTTCCGGCTTGATGTTCTGCGGGACGCCGATATCGCGGGTCGCCGAACGAACCGGGGGGGCCGAGAGATCGGCGTGCAGCGCGGTCGGCCGACCAGGTTCCTTCCCGACGGCTGACCCTTCGGGCTGCTCCGGCTTTTGGGAGGTTTTCAACGAGAGCCCTTTGGGCTTCTTTTCACTTTCCGACAAGGCGTCTTCCTGTGACGGCTCTTTGCCTTGCGCCTGATGCGACCGACTCTGAGAGAAAGCCGGAGGGGCGGGGTGCGCGAGTTGTTCAGGATGCGGCTTTGCCGGGGTATCCATTCGAATGCCGTCCGTTTTTACTTTTACGGCCGACGGATCAGCGGGGACTGAATTGTCGGTCGAGGCGACCGGTTTTTGCGGTTGTGCCGCGACAGGCGAGGGTTTAACACCTTGCGGTTTTGCCTCGGCGGGCAGTTCCGGCGATGTCTTTTCGGTATTCGCCGCCTTGACGGTATGTTCCGATTCGAGAGATTTGAAACGGCTGTTCGAAGCCGACGGATTGGTCTGCCCGGCGTGTCCGGGGGCCTTCTCGTCGGATTTCCGGATGAAAGCGGGACTGTGTGCCGGCGTTTTTTTGCCGGAAGCATCGGTATTGATAACGGCGGCCGATTTTGCCCTGGGGGTCATCGCCGCCTGTGTAACAGCGGCGGCTTTGGGAGTTTTCGGAAGGGCCTGCGGGATTTCCGTCGGGAATGGAGTGACGGCCGCGGGGGTCTGACGGGAGGATTTCTTCGCTGCGGCCTCTGACGGGTCGGAACCGTTTTTCTCCGGACCTTGTTCTTTGAGCTTGTCTTTCAGCCGGTCCGCAAAGGATGAGCCGGTCTTCGAAGCAGAAGACTCTTGGGGCGTCTGCGGGATTGCGGCATCGAAGTCTTCTCCGACGGATGGACGCTCGGTCGGTTCGGAGGTTTTCTTCGCGGGTCTCTCTTTCGCCGGCCCCTGAGTTTTAGGGCCGGGGGCGATCAACTGTCCTAAAGCAGCGGCTGTCTGCATACTCTGGTTCCTTTTTAAAATAATTGCTTTCCTATTCTTCATGCAAGCGGCGTGCCTGATGATCCGTATTTTTACAGGTGTAAACGTAACTATCGGTACTGTATTCATTTACATTCTTCTCCACTTGGGGGGTGTGAACTGAGGCGGAGCTGACAAACCGGGGTGCGGAAATTTTTTCCGTATGAAAACCGAACAGATTCGTCGCGGGCCGGCTCGGGAAACAGGCGATAAAGGGACGGCTAAATTATTTTCTTGACAGGACTTGCATTCACCTCATAAATAGGACAAATGGCCACCGGAATTTATGGTCAAAACATATTCCCAATCAAAGGTATCATTTAATGACAGAGGATACGATGAAGAGAAGTATGCAGGTTCGAACATGGCTCGTCGTTGCGGGTATATTCACGTTGGGCTCCCTGACGGCGGCCGGACCCCTGACGCTGCTTTCGCCGGATGAGAAGATCCAGGTGGAGGTATCCGTCGGCAGGTCCATCTCTTACAGTGTGAGTTTTCAGGGGCGGATTATCCTGGCGCCAAGCCGACTTGCCCTGACGGTCAATGACGGGCAGGTGCTGGGACAAGGTGCCTCGGTGAAAAATACAAAGGTCTATTACATCTCCGAATCGATCTACCCTGAGGTTCGGGAAAAGAGCAAGGTCATTGAGAATAAATGCAACGAGCTGACCATCGAATTTGAGGAGCCGTTCAACCTGGTGTTCCGGGCTTACAATGACGGCATCGCCTACCGGTTCATCACACGCCTGGAGGGCTCCATGCAGGTGGTCGGCGAGCGGATCGAATACGACTTCCCGGAAGACTGCTTCATCTACTTCCCGGAGGAGGGGAGCTTCTATACGTCCCAGGAGCGGCCGTATCAGCATAAGCGGCTCTCGGAACTGGCGAAGGGAACGTTCAGTTCGATCCCGGTGCTGGTGGAAGCGGCCGACGGCCCCAAGATCGCCATTACCGAGTCGGACCAGATCGATTACCCGGGTTTTTACCTGGAGGCGCAGGGCGGCAGCATGCTCAGGGCTGTTTTTCCCGGGTATCCGAAAACGGAGGAGGACCGGGGTGACCGGGACCGGATCGTAACGGAGGCGGAGGATTTCATCGCGAAGACCGCCGGCTCGCGGCCGCTGCCGTGGCGGGTGATGATCATCGCGGCCCATGACGGAGAGCTGGTTCTCTCGCCGATGGTCTATAAGCTGGCCTCGCCCTGCGAGATCGAGGACCCCTCGTGGATCCGGCCGGGCAAGGCGGCCTGGGACTGGTGGAACGCGCTCAATACCTTTGGCGTGGACTTCCGGTCAGGAGTCAATACGGACAATTACAAATACTTCATCGATTTCGCATCGAAGTACGGTCTCGAGTACGTGATTCTCGACGAGGGCTGGTACCCGAAGGGCGACCTGCTCAAGACGGTCGATACCATCGATATGGAGGCGCTGCGGGCCTACGCCAAAGAGAAGGGCGTCGGGCTGATCTTCTGGACGACGTGGAAGACGCTCGACGAGCAGTTCGAGGCGGCGATGGACCAGTTTGAGAAGTGGGGCGCCGCCGGACTGAAGGTGGACTTCATGCAGCGGGACGATCAGAAGATGATGCAGTTCTATGAGAAGGTCGCCGCCGAGTGCGCCAAGCGGAAGCTGCTGGTCAATTTCCACGGGGCCTGCAAGCCCGCCGGTCTGCGGCGGCGTTTCCCCAACGTCATCACGCGCGAGGGCGTCATGGGAAACGAGTACAATAAATGGAGCACGAACATCACGCCGAGCCACCGGCTGACGCTTCCGTTCATCCGGATGACGGCCGGGCCGATGGACTTTACGCCGGGGGCGATGCGCAACTGGGAGCCGGGCCGGTATCATCCGAATAACCTGCGGCCGGGGTCTCAGGGAACCCGCTGCCATGAGATGGCGATGTACGTGATCTATGAAAGCCCGCTCCAGATGCTCTGCGACAACCCGGCCCAGTATCTCCGCGAGCCGGAGTGCATGGAGTTTCTCGGGCCCGTCCCGACCGTGTGGGATGACTCAAAGGTGCTGGACGCCAAGGTGGGGGCGTACCTCTACATGGCTCGTCAGAGCGGCAAGGACTGGTACCTCGGCGGCATGACCAACGAGGAGAAACGCTCCTGCGAGCTGGACCTGTCCTTCCTCGACAAGGACGCCGCCTATCTCATGACGCTGTTCCGGGACGGGGTTAACGCGGATCGCTGCGCCGAGGATTACAAACGCATCGTTCGCAGGGTCACCTCGGAGGACAAAGTGAAGATCGACCTGGCCCCCGGCGGCGGTTTTGCCGCCCGCCTGGTAAAGCGAAATTAACGACCCGACAGGCGTAAACAACCCCGTTCAAACTGCCGAAATAAAGGGAGTTGAGCGTTTTTCGATTTTTAACTTGATTTTATCGAGAGACGGGGATATCGTTTAATAGACGTTGGTCCGGATGCAACCGTGCATTTTGGACCATCCTGAGACACAATTGGTTTTGTGATGACGGTACTGCGGCAGGGACGTTTATCCTGCCGGGCTTGGTTGGAGAGCTTGGGGCTCTTTCGGCTGAGCCGGCGGCCTAGTCCTGAAAGTCGCGGATGCCGGGAATAACAGAGTATGTTTATCAGGTATTGGAGATTTAATGAAGATGCAAGTCCTTCCTCGCGGCATTGCTGCGCCGTCGCCCCCCTGTGTCAAAACCGGCAGCCAGATTATTTTAGACACCCTGCGCGAACTGGGTGTGGAGGTGATTTTCGGGTATCTTGGCGCGGCGGTAATGCCTTTGTTTGACAGACTTTACAATTGCTCAGCCAGTCCGCCGCATGATTTGACGAGGATGGGTGAACCCCAAACCGGCGATAAGAAAAACGATACGTTTAGAAATATTGAGGAGACAGTTATGGCAGATAAGACCCCAGCGGCGCCCGGCACTCCGGAACAGACCAAACCGGGCAGTCAGATTATCGTGGATACCCTGATTGAGCAGGGCGTCGAAGTCATGTTCGGCTATCTCGGCGGCGTGGTGCTGCCCCTGTTTGACAAGCTGTACGATTCACCGATCAAGTTTATCATCCCGCGGCATGAGCAGGGCGGCTGTCACATGGCCGATGCCTATGCACGGGCGACCGGCAGGGTCGGCGTCGTCGTTGCCACAAGCGGCCCCGGGGCAACCAACCTGACGACGGGACTGGCGACGGCCATGATGGATTCGGTGCCGCTCGTGGCGCTGACGGGGCAGGTGCGAACGGACCTGATCGGCAACGACGCCTTCCAGGAGGCCGACACGACGGGCATTACCCGGCCCATTACCAAGCACAACGTGATCGTCAAGGATCCCAATGATCTGGCGAAAACGATCCGCGAGGCGTTCTATATCGCCTCCACGGGCCGGCCGGGACCGGTGCTGGTTGATATCCCCGTCGATATGCAGGTGGCCCAGGTGGCCGTCACGCCGCCGGAACCGATAGAACTGCCGGGGTATAAGATCCGCCATAAGGGCCATGCGCGGCAGGTTGCGGCGGCGGCCGAGGCGATCAACGCCTCGCAGAAGCCGGTGCTTTACGTCGGCGGCGGCGTCATCATGGCCAACGCCTCCGAGGAACTGCGGCAGGTCGTCAAAAAGGCCCATGTTCCCGTGACGATGACGCTGATGGGGCTAGGGGCCTTCGATCAGTCCGAACCCGAGTCGCTGGACATGCTCGGCATGCATGGGGCGGCCTATGCCAACTACGCCGTCCAGGAGTGCGATCTGCTGGTCAGTGTCGGGGCGCGTTTTGATGACCGTGTGACCGGCAAGCTCAAGACGTTTGCGCCGCATGCGAAAATCGTCCATATCGACCTGGACCCGACGAGCATCTCGAAGAACATGCCGGTCAATATCCCGGTCGTGGGCGACGCCAAACAGGTGCTGGCGGAACTGCTGGAGATGGTGGAGTACCGCGAACGCAAGGAATGGTTCGACAAGATCGCCCACTGGAAAAAGAAGTATCCGCTGCGGTACGACCGCAAGGCGGCGACGATCAAGCCGCAGTACGTGATCGAAGAGATCTGCCGACAGACGAAGGGTCAGGCGACCATCGTGACGGGCGTCGGTCAGCACCAGATGTGGACGGCGCAGTTCTACAAGTTCCATCAGCCGCGACAGTTCATTACCTCCGGGGGGTTGGGGACTATGGGATTCGGTCTGCCCGCCGCCATCGGGGCTCAGGTGGCTCGGCCCGATGAGATCGTGGTCGATATTGACGGCGACAGCAGCTTCAATATGACCATGACGGAACTGTCCACGGCGGTGATGTACAACCTGCCGATCAAGGTCTGCATCCTGAACAACGGCTACATGGGCATGGTCCGCCAGTGGCAGGAGCTGTTCTACGGCCGCCGCTATTCGCAGAGCTCCCTGGTTAACCCCGACTTCGCGGTGGTGGCCCAGGCCCTCGGGGCGGTCGGCATCCGGGTCGATAAAAAAGAGGATGTGCCGGGAGCGATTGAGAAGATGCTGGCGGAAAAACGGCCGTGTCTGGTCGATTTCTACGTGGATCGGGAAGAAAACGTCTGGCCGATGGTCCCGGCGGGCCGCAGCCTGCATGAGATGGACGGTCTGACCCTGTTCGAGATGGCCTAAACGCGAAAGGAGAGATAAGCGATGAAGCATATACTGAGTGCACTGGTGCTGAACAAACCGGGCGTCCTGGCCCACGTGGCGGGGATGTTTGCGGCGCGGGCGTTTAATATCGATTCGCTGGCGGTGGGCCGGACGGACGACCCCACCCTAAGCCGGATGACGATTGTCGTGATCGGCAGCGACCGGATGGTCGAACAGGTTCGCAAACAGCTTGCCAAAATCGTTTCAGTGGTCAAAGTTCAGGACTTCGTGGATCAGGATGTAGTGTCGCGAGACCTGATGCTTATCAGCGTAACCTGCCCGGCGGAGAAACGGCCGGAGATCCTGGCGCTGGTCGAAATGTTTGGGGCAAAAGTTGTGGACATCGGTACAAAATATGTTATGGTAGAGGTTTCCGGGCCGGAAAGCAAGGTCGAGGCCTTTGTCGATGCCTGTCGGCCGTACGGGATCAAGAACATGGTTCGGACCGGTACGGTGGCCATGGCCCGGCAGGCCAAAGCAAAATCCGAGACGGACCGCAACAGCGATTAAAACCATTAAAATCCTATATTTCGGTAAGGAGAAAGTACAGAAATGGCAACGATTTATTATGAACAGGACGCCCCGATCAGCGGGCTGCAAGGAAAAAAGGCGGCCGTCATCGGGTACGGCAGCCAGGGTCATGCACACAGCCAGAACCTGCGGGACAGCGGCATCGAGGTCGCTGTTGCGGAACTGGAAGGTACGGATAACTACCGGCTGGCCAAAGAACATGGGTTTGTGCCGACGACAATCGCCCGGGCGATGGAGGGCGCAGCGCTGATTATTATTACGCTGCCCGATCAGATCCAGGCGAAGGTGTACCAGTCGGATATCGCCCCGAACCTCAAGGCCGGCCAGACGCTGGGCTTCTGCCACGGCTTCAACATTCACTTCGGCTATATCAAGCCGCCGAAGGATGTCAACGTCGTGATGGTTGCTCCCAAGGGGCCCGGCCACCTGGTCCGCAGCGAGTATGAGAAGGGCGGCGGCGTGCCGTGCCTGATCGCGGTGGAGCAGGACGTGAACGGTACCGGCAAGGCGGTGGCGCTGGCGTGGGCCAACGGCATCGGCGGCGCCCGGGCGGGCGTGCTGGAGACGACCTTCAAGGAAGAGACCGAGACGGACCTCTTCGGCGAGCAGGCGGTGCTCTGCGGCGGCTTGACCAGTCTGATCAAGGCCGGTTTCGAGACGCTCGTCGAGGCGGGCTACCAGCCGGAAGTGGCCTATTTCGAGTGCATGCACGAGGTGAAGCTGATCGTGGACCTGATGTACCAGGGCGGCATGAGCTATATGCGCTACAGCATCTCGGATACGGCCGAGTACGGCGACCTGACCCGCGGCCCGCGGCTTATCACCTCCCAGACCAAGGCGGAAATGAAGAAGATCCTCGGCGAGATCACCTCAGGCAAGTTTGCGAAGGAATGGGTCGACGAGTACCAGTCCGGTATGAAGAACTTCAAGGCCCTGTACGAGAAGGACTACAACAGCCAGCTCGAACAGGTCGGCCGCAAGCTTCGCAAGATGATGAAGTGGATCAAGGCCAAGGAAGTTTAAACAGTTTGTGCCTCTTCAGCCGTTTGCAGACGAATTGGAAACCGCCTTCGGCGGAAGTTACTTATTGAAAGGAACTGCTGTGAAGTCCAGAGCGGGTTTGCCGATTGCCGGTGCGGTCGCCGTGCTGTTTCTGAGCGGTTGCATTCGCATTCAGACGTTCAATCCGGATGAGCCGGTGTTCGCCAGGTTTTATACCACGCAGCTCGGGCAAAGCACTTCCGCCGAGGTGCTGGGATACCTTCAGAACCCCGAGAACGAACTGCTGAGCCAGAGCGAAAGCGTGGCCGCCTCGTGGGGCGAAAAAGACAAGGGGCAGACCCACTGGTTCAACATGGCGGTGTTCGACGAGGAAGATCTGACGGCGGTTCGGAAGTACGCCTTTTCCCTGATGGAGCGAAGGCTGCATTTCAATGCACCGCCGCGGCCGACGCTGCGGTTTGACGCCTCCCTGATGCTGTCGGCGGAGGTCCTGGAGGCCGAATATCCCAGCCAGAACGCCCGGTATATCGCCGTACTCGACGCCGTCCGCGAGCGTTTTCATGACGACGCCGCCGAGGTGACCGGTGACAGTCAGGTGCTGCAAAGCTCGGCCGTCATGGTCAACCAGTCGCTCAATGCGGTTCTCCGGAAGCTCGGCAGCTCCCCGGCTTTCGCGGCTTACCTGCCCCGGCCGGAAGGGATGGAGTTCGAGCACCCGGTGCTGGGACTCAGCTATATCCGGATGATCATCGAGGGCGACATCGTCAATCTCAAGGTTAAAGCCGGCAAATCCTGGTTCCATAAGCCCTTCGAGGAACACCCCGACGTGCAGAATATGTGATCGGATATGAAGTAAATTGAAAAAGCCGGCTCTCTCGCCGGCTTTTTTTATATCCGCATGAGTCTCGTTTTGCCGCGGCGGCTCTACGGCGTCGCCTCGGCGATATCTGCGATCTGCCACTGGTTCAAAGCGATATCGTAGATTCGCAAATCGTCGATGAATCCACGGTAGTATTGTAAGCGCACGGCCAAGTGCACCTTGCGGGGTTCTTTGATATGTTGATAATGCAGCTCGTGGTTGATTTTGGAGGTCATCATGAGCAGCGAGCAAAAATCGGAAGCGGAGCAGCGGCAGTTCTGGCA
>JBNRMP010000121.1:0-11183 GCA_050309685.1 Anaerohalosphaeraceae bacterium | reverse complement strand
GACCCTGGCCACCTGCAAAAAACAGAACCAAAATGTCCTGGAGTTTATCCATGATTCGCTCGTCGCTCATTGGAGCAACAAAGAATATCCTTCGTTAATCGGTTAAAAACTGTGAACGGTTACGTTTCCACTGATAGATCGTTCGCCGCAAATCGGTTTCCTGGCTGCGAGCCCAGGGATGCTCGCATTGGAGCGTCAGCTCATCATTGACGTTCATTTCGTTCCAGCAAATTTCGTTGATCCAGACCATCGGCCGCTCGGACTCAAGGTCATTGAGTTTGGTCCATAGCCGAGCCTTTTCCTTGTGGACCGGCAACGCGGCAATCCGGGCCACCTCGTCCGCAAGGCGGCGGAGAACCTCGGTATCTTTATGGGACAGATGTATTTCCTCCGCAACGGGCGGCGGAGTTATATGGCTTGGATCATGAAGCATGATTCAATATCTTCCCGCATAAATTTATCCTGTCACCTCAAGGTTATGTCATTGATCTTGTCATTCCCGCCCCCGCCTTCGTGAGGGCAAACTCAGACGCAAATCCAGTCGTTTCATGAACCCGTGGACTTCAGATCCGGTCCGGGACGACAAATGGTTGTGTTATTTATCTATTCAAAACTCAATAACCGGGTTGCAACGGCTCAGGACCGCAATGGCGCACAAGCTCAGCACCCTAATCACATGTAGCCCGGATATACTGCCGGCCGTCCATGACTGCATTGACGGCACAATTCCGTTGCATCAAGCCCGCCTTGGCCTCCGGAGAATTCATGGCGGCGATGCCAATCTCGATATAATCATCCGATATTTTACGGACATCGCCGCAAATCATATAACCGTCCGGCAACCTTCTGCTGCATCTTTCCGGGTTAAGGCGGATTCGTTACTAATTGACCTGATAGTCATGGCCGGGTATAAACTGAAATTGCCACGCATGTCTGACAAGCTCAGGTTTGATCTTTTTTCCCGTGGTTGAATCGAAAACCGTTATATCATCCCAGTTATGCACCTTCGTTCGGATCGTACTGGATGTACTTCCGTCTCTGTCATAAAAGAGGGTGAGGGCCTCATTGGTAACAGGATAAACCCTGCAATGAAGTTTATCCTCCTCCTGTTCGATGACAATCCCGGTCCCCCCTGCAAATAAAGGGGTTTTCCCAACCGGCAACTCAAAATCCTTGAGCAGCTTGGGACCCGTATAGCGTTGGCCGCTGTCATAATCAATCCATACGCCTTTTGGCAGGTATATATCACGGGTCGCAGCCGTCTCATAGTCATTGCCGTAGAGCGGAGTCGCCATAAGGGCATCACCGATCATCCACTGGTATCCCCGGATCGTGGAATTCTCGCGGTCGTCCACTTGAGGATCGTCATAGAATACAATCGGCAACGGCGCCATCGGCCACGGAAAACCATCATTGCAAAATCGAACGGCCTGGCTGTAGATATAGGGATGCAATCGGTCATGCAGCTTGGCCGCATTCAAAATCACGTTTTCTACCTTCGGGTCTCCGTAATTCCAGGGGCCCTTGCCAAGTGAAAGGGAGGGATGAACCGAGGCCCATTGGGCGTTTCGCACCAGGTAAACCTTGATACGCTCTGAGATCTCCTTCTCGAAGGTTCTGCCGCCAAAACAGCCGCCGATAATATCGGGGTAGAGGAAAGGAAGTCCGGCATAAGCCGTCGCCAGGCTGTTAATCGGGCCGCGGTCCTGATCCTGATCATAGTTGAAATCTTCTATCCGGTGTACATCGGACTGGGAACCGAGATAACCGTTTCTGCCCATCACGTAATATCCTCGTTTCATCAGCTCCGCGTTGATCGGATTGAGCATATCATTACGCAGATAATACTTCCCATAGCCGAAGAGGTCTTCCTTAAAACCGTCCACACCCCATTTGCCGCAGAGATCCGCATACCATTGGACCGCCTCGGGATTTTGGGATTCAAGCAAATAGACCGGCTCTCGGGGATAGGCGATCTGAAACACCCGGGCTTTGCCGTTTTCCGTCATGAAATACCCCTTTTCCAGCCCTTCCTGCGTAAAAGGACCTCCCGCCGTAAATCCCATTCTTAAACCAAGAAGGAACTTCAGGCCGCGCCGATGAAAGTGGTCGATCATGCCTTTCGGATCAGGATAGAGCTCCTCATCCCACATTCCGAAGCTGGTCGTTGCCGCCAACGGACCTTCCTTTTTGCCTGTTTTCCAGAAACCCGATCCCACGACCATCCATCGGATTGGAAATCCCATGTCCAGGTAACGGTCCACATCCTCGGTGACCGTCCTTTGGTTGGTATTCCAGGCTAATGCCCCGAAAGCTTCCCACCCCACTCCGAAGAATTCGTATTTCGGCAGCATCACTCCATAGCCGCTCAGGCGGCGGGCCTTTAAATATTCAAAGTAAATCTGCCGAGGCGTCCCGAAAAAGTAAAATAATTTATCCATCTTCACGGTGCTTCGGCTGCCCTGGGCTACTTCATCTTTCGTGCTGCGAACAATCTTAATAAAGGGGTCGATATTAACAACTCCAAATCCATTTTTGGGATAGATGACGAAGTTGCTCACACAGCGGACCAGCGGCACCTCCGAGTAAACGCAGTCATTGCTGAAACCGGTGATTTCCGTCCCGTGACCTTCAATCACCGGCGATCTAAATCCCTCGGGACAAGCCCAGTTAGCCACATTGTCCCCCAGACCGTAGCCGGGACTTGCCGGCCCTGTACGTGCAGCAATGGCAATGGGACTTTCAGTATCTGCATCTATGCTGAATTGGACGGTTCTGCCGGTTGCAGCAATACACACCCTGGCCGTTAACCCGCTTTCCGTCGCTACATTAAAATAATGCTGATCCTTTACGGAATGCAAATACTCCGATTGCACAACCGGCTCGGGACTTTCCGGGCTTCCAAGCTGCAATCCGCTGACAGCGTGCGAGCCCACAATCGTTGAGCCGTCGGCCGCAAGAAAAGAATACCGAAATCCCGCTTTTTCCACTCTTATCGTCAAATTCTCATTTCGGATATCCACATATCGAATTGTTTCTTCGACCGATGAATCCGCTGCTATACACCTGGTTTCACAGTAAATGCATAAGACGCACAGAATGAAGATCAGCAATCGTTTCATGGCATTTCCCTTGCTAAAAAATCGGCAGTTGAACCTTCTTACTCTGCATGGACGCCCCCGACCCGACTGCCTCGACAGAATAGATCAAGTCCTTCTCATTTCCGGTAAGCGGGATGGTAAATTCAAAGGGATATTGCGAGTCCGTTATAAAGCCGTCTTTGCCGTCAAGCTGATAACAGAGGGTCGCCCTTTTGAGATCGTCTCCGGCGGCCTCAAGCCAGATATAGGCGCTCGTAAGCGGCCCGGCGACCGAAAAGACCATCCCCGTTATTTTTCCGAAAGGCGATTCGATCTGCTTATAGCTGTCTCGGGATGTACGTTTCGTGCGAGTATTCATATATTGATGCTGAAAGGCTGTATTGCACTGCGCTGCGTCTATCACAACAGTGGTTATCCCTTTAGGTCCGATGGTAACCGGGAACTTATGATCCCTGACGGTTATCTGCCGGGAATCCGTCTCAGACCGGATCACCCTGGCCGCGGCGCCCTGCGGCAGAGTTACTTTTGCCGGGTTGATATGAACCACGGTTGTGACCGGATCGCTGCTCTGATTCATTAAAGCAATATAAAATCTGCCGTTGCCGTGTCCCGCCACGTAGTTTACCTGCAGATTCTCCGTAGTGAGCAGAGCCGGCGGCAGCCAAAGCCAGACGCCCGATTCGCCGTAGAATGTCCCGGGCCGGTCGCCGTACACCTGGTTCATAAAATAAGCACCCGTACAAGTGTACCGGGACGGGAAGCTGATTCGACCTTCGGACCGGTAGAAGGCCTCGGCCACCAGATAATCGACGATGTATGTCGCCATCGGTGTGGGATGATTGTAATGCTCGCTTGTCCAGGTCAGTTCTTCGAAGGGCCGCAAGGGATAATCGGGCCGCTGATTGACCGTCGTATGGCCGTGGCGGTAGGCATAGCTGGGATAGTTGGCATAGCGGCCGACTATGGCCGCGCGTGCCGTGTCGATGAACAGCGTATCCCGGGTCGGCAGGGCCAGCTTCGCCATATAGGCGGCATACGGCGCCATGAAGATGCCTCGATGGCTGTGCGAGGTCCCGCCGCATTCCGATGCCAGTCCGTTGGCCGAGACCCTCCAGGCGGGCACGGTTTCTTCCGGGGCCGGGATGCCCCTGAATGAGCCGCCCTGATTCACAAGGACGGTTGTATCAGGCACCATCGGCTGATAATAGATAAAACCGGCAAACTGCTTCATCGATTTGACGGTCGCCTCCAGATAGCGTTCCTCTTTTGTTTCTTCGTAGAGTTCATAAAGGATATCATACATCGGCGCAATCTCCTGCCAGAAACTGCTTCCGACATCGATGAAATCCACCGGTTCGCGATCTATTCGCCAGTCAATATAATGATCCGCGATGGTCCGGGCCGCTGCAAGATATTGTTGATCGTCAGTCAGCCGATACATGGCGACAAGCGTTCTTAAATCGTTTTTAGCCAGGCGCAGCGATTGCTCCCTGTCAAATTGTGCAACCGCCTTAACGCCCGCCAGCGGATTGCCCGCCTTCTCGAAGGCGAATTTCTCAAAGACTGAAGAACACTTGCCGCTGATCAGGGCCAGCGCCGTCCATTCCACGGCATTGGCGCCGACACCGTTCATAAAGGGTTTTGAACCGTCCAGTTTTACGGTATTGCTGCGGCGAGAGGCCATATATTCCATTGAGGGCAGAGCCCTGCGGTAGTACATTTCTTCATTATCGCAAACCATGGCCAGCGAAAGAGGGGAAACCGCCGATTGCTGACGGCCCCAGCCCGCCATATCGGTCTGGTAGCCGTTGGTCTTCATCTCCGGATACCAGTAGGAGTAGTCGTCATTCAGAATGAAATCAATCATGTTATCGAGAGTCTGATTCAGCGTACAAAGGCCGTTCTGCCGATAATCGTGGAAGCCGTAAAGATCATAAGCCAGCCGCTTGAAAACATCGTACCAGTCGCCCTTTTGCACGATCAGGCGCATCGTGAAGGCAAATGAATCGCCGGCCTTCATCTGCGAGCCCGGGCCGCCGTAAACCGGCGCAAATATCATCGGCTGGGCGTTTCCCCGGCTGTTTCGAATAAGTCCGCCGAATCGGCTGTTGCCGCGTTCCGGCAGACGGAAAGGCGATTCCGACGGATCCGCCGCCACCCCGACCGTAATATCGTCATACCCCATCAGAATCGCCGGAATGGGGAAACGGTATTCCTGGGTAAAAAACGACCGGATCGGAAACCGCTTGCCCTGCCAGAGCAGGGGCTGCCATATCCACTGGCAGTCTTCAATGCCTCGCTGAGGAGCCCCCACATAGCCGACGGTATAATAACCGTTGCTTTTCGGCTCCAGTTTCATTACCAGCTTCGGCTCTTCGCGGCCCGGCATCATAATCAGCTCCGCGGCAAACTCGAAATCATCCTGCGGGGCGAACTTCCATTCGATCCTGTTTGCGCTGACATTTAAATCCGCCGGATAAACGACAGACTTGACGCCGGGCGCCTTGAAAAAATCCACCTGCTTGTTCCACGCGGGAACCTGGTAATTCGGGGCGTTACCATTTTGCGGTATGGACCGGAGATTGAAATCTTTGCTATAGCCCAATTGCGGACTCCTGCTGCTGTGCCATACCGTAAAGGCGCTGTCGAAAGTGGTTTCCGATCCGTCAGCACGGTTCCTGAGTTTGACGGCCCCGCCCCCCAGGACCGTCAGTTCGTAATGATCGTTTTTAAGGACGCTGCCCCGACCTTTTTGCCCGGTAAAAACCGGACCGGTTTTGACAATGCTGTCTTCGGAGCCGCCGTCCGCGGGAACAAACCTGTCTTGTGTCAGCTTGTACTGTTCAAAAGGCTGTACATCAAGCTCGATTACCTGCTCGCCGTAGCGTACTTTGCATGTGCCGTCCGTTTTCGAATGAAGGGTCGCTTCCGCCAATTCCCCGTCAACCCATCGGATATCCACTTCGTAATTACCCCTGGCCCGGAGCCCGCTGACACGGCCGCTCTTCCAGGCATCGGGCAAGGCGGGCAGGAGGTGGATCTCGCCCGTATGGTTTCCCAACAGCATTTCGGCAATGGCGCTGGTTGCACCGAAGTTGCCGTCGATCTGAAACACGTCGCCGCTGGCTCTCCAGTGTTTAGTTAACAAGTTGTCGAATAAACAGTTTCGCATCTGTGATTTGAGCGCTTCATAGGCCTTTTCCTCATCCTCCAGTCTGGCCCAGAGATTGACCAGCCACGCAGCGCTCCAGCCCGTCCAGCCGCCCCCGTATTCCAGCCGCCTCTCCATGCTCTTTCGGGCCGCCGCCGCCAGTTTGGGGGTGCCGCGAAGAGTGATTTGGCTGCCGGGATGCAGGGCATACAGATGCGATACGTGCCGATGCCCCCGCCCGGCTTCCTCGAAATCCTCAAGCCACTCCTGAAGCTGGCCGTACTTGCCGATTTGCATCGGAGCCAGCCGGTCCCTCTTCTCCAGAAGCTCCGATCGAAATGCTTCGTCGATCCCGAGGGTTTCACTGGCCTGAATGCATTCCGTGAAGACATCGTAGATAAGCTGGTTGGCCATCGCGGGCCCCATTGAAATCGAGGACTTCCGGTTAGCCGGTATCGAACCGCTCGCCTCTCTGCTTTGGGCCAGTTGGGTCTCATCCACTTGGGCGCCCGGCAAAAGATAGACATTTTCCGGTGAAATCGTCGGTCCTGACACAAGCCAGCCGTACCGAGGATGCTCCACAAGAAAATCGAGGTAGAACTCCGCCACTTCTTTGAGCCGCGGGTAGGCGCGGTTGGCGAGGAACTCCCTGTCCTGCGAAAACTCATAGTGCTGCCAAAGCTGCTGGCAGAGCCAGGCAGCGCCTTCCTGCCAAATCCCGACGGGTCCGCTCCGAAGCTCAGATACCGCCCATAAATTCGTGCAGGAACTCAGCACAAAGCCCCGGCAGCCGTACCGATCCCGCGCTGCGCGAGCGCCGTAGGTTCGGCACTGGTCGATAAAATCGTACAGCGGCTCCGCCAGTTCGGCCAGATTGCAGATTTCTGCGGGCCAGTAATTCATCTGGGTGTTAATGTTCACATGGTAATCGCAAAACCACGGCGGATCGAACAACGGATTCCAGATGCCCTGCAGATTGGCGGGCAGCGTGCCGGGACGCGAGCTGGCAATCAGCAGGTATCGGCCGTACTGCAAAAGCAGGGCAGCCAGATCCGCGTCATCAGCCGTGTCTTCGGTCCCTTCTTTTAAAAGGCGCAGTCGATCATCCGTTGGGAGGTCCGCCGCCGGCGTCTTGCCGAGATCGATATCGACCCGCCGAAACAATCGTTGATGATCGGCAATATGATCCTTACGTATAGCCGCATAGGGACGCGAGGCCGCCTTGGTCACCTGCTCGGTGCACACCTTCATGTAATCCGCATGACGGTAGGAGGTATTGGCCGAAAGGAAAAGAAAGACCGAATCCGCGTCTTCAATCCTCAGTATCGCCCCTTCTGTCTTTGTTTTTCCTCCCTGAACCGCCGCCTTCAGCACGGCGCCAAAGCGTACCCCGCCGCTTTCGCAGTAACCCTCCAGTGCAATCGTATCGGAGCCCAAAGCTTTTGAGTTCGCCCGATATGATCGGGTCAGTTCGATCTCACAGGAGATTTTGCCGGGGCCTTTGCCGGCAAGCGAAACCACCAACACCTGATCCGGATGGCTGCTGAAGACCTCCCGCCCGTAACGGGTATTGCCGATAGAAAAAGTCGTAGCGGCGATGGCCGTATTCAGGTCGAGCTCACGGCGATACTCGAGCACGGGGCCTATGTTTTTGAATCGAATCTTCAGGTCTCCGAGAGGGCGATATCCCCCAAACCGGGGATCATTGGCTATCGTCATCGCCTTCTTGGCTAAAGTTTCCGCCTCAAGATACTTGCCCTCAAACCATAATCGCTGCACGACGGGGATGCTGTCCCGCATTGCCGGCATCTCGTTATAGTAAGGCCCTCCCGCCCAGACACTCTCCTCATTCAACTGAATCAATTCCTCTTCCACCCGTCCGAAAACCATGGCGCCCAGTCGGCCGTTGCCGACCGGCAGCGCCTGAAACCAGTCATTCGCCGGCTCATCGTACCAAAGTTTGTATTCCCCGGCGAATCCCGTAAGGGACAAGAAAAATGGGGTTAAGAAAGCCATAAGCAATACCCGGATTCTTGCGCATACAAAAAACGGCATAATCTACTCCATGTTAAAGCTTGCTACTCGCACTTGCAAAGTCGATCCCGGTTAAGACATTTGCATGGGCAACCGGGACAGTCCAATTCCATCCCTGTAAGAGATCCCCACAGCATCAGATACGATTGAGATTGCCGTCAAATTCATAGATTTGCCCCTCATCCGTATCGAACTCGGTGATCCGTCCGTTATATTCCACTTTGCACTTGTTTCCTTTCTTGGAAAGAATTCTGGCTTTTGACAGTTTACCTTTACTCCAATGGATATCCACCTCAAAACCTCCCCGGGCCTGTAAACCGGTCATCCGGCCGTTTTTCCACTGCGTTGGAAGCGCGGGGATCAGTTCAATCATCCCAGCATGACTTTGAAGAAGCATTTCCGCAATTCCCGCGGCGCCGCCGAGGTTGCCCTCGATCTGATAGACCGAGGTGTTAGCACCGTTGCGGACGTGAGTATTAAATAAATTCGGCCAGGTATTATCCTGCAACAAAGCCGTTATCTGCTGATGGGCAAGTTTGGAATCGTCCAGCCTCGCGGCCAGGTTTACCGCCCACGCACGGCTCCATCCGGTCCATCCTGCGCCATGTTCCAGCCGGCGAAGCAGGGCCTGTTTAGCCGCTTGAGCCAGTTCGGGCGTGTTTTCGAGAGTAATGGAATGGCCGGGATGGAGAGGGAAAAGATGCGACATATGACGATGACCCGGATATACTTCGTCATAGTCTTCGATCCACTCCTGCAATTGGCCGTATCGACCTACTTGATAAGGGGCCAATTGGTCCAGGGCTTGCTGAAGTTGACGCTGTAAATCATGATCGACGTCCAGTATTTGGCCGGCGGTAATCGTGTGGTCAAAGAGGTCCCGTATAATTGCCAGACTCATTGTAACTCCCCTGTCCGTACTCCATTTTTTTCGGTCGCTCGATCGGTAGAATACGTTTTCCGGGGAATAGGTGGGACCGGTGACAAGCCAGCCGGTCTTGGGATCTTTCACCATAAAATCCAGGTAAAACAGGGCATTTTCTTTCATAAAGGGATAGGCGCGTTCTTTAAGAAATTCCTGATCCTGCGTAAACATATAATGTTCCCAAAAATGCTGGGCCAGCCAGCCGCCCAAGTCCTGCCATGAACCCGTAGACGTCTTGGGGCCCCACAGAGTCAGGCTGTGAAATACCAGCCCCCTGGTTCCATAGGAATGCTTTGCACTAAGTCGGGCCCCCTCGACACAACTTTCCGTCAAGTCGAACAGAGGGGTATGCAGCTCTGAAAGATTCGTTACTTCAGCAGGCCAGTAATTCATTTCCACATTGATATCGGAATAGTAAGTCCCGAAGGCATAGGGGTATAGACTGGGATTCCAGAACATCAGTCCCGGAGGGAGCGTCCCCGGCCGGGATGAGGAAATTAAGAGATACCTGCCGAATTGGAAATAGAGGGCAAATAAGTCCGGATCCCGGTCAATCCCTTTGGCACCGCGGGGGTCGATTACATCCAGTTGAACGGCCCGCAGGCGTTCATCCAGCGGCAGGGTTTTGTTGAAACTGCTGCCCAAATCAATCTCCACACGCCGAAATAGCGGCTGATAATCCGCCAGGTGCGCTTTCTTCAGTTGTTCGTAAGTCTTCCGGGATGCCTGCTCGATCTGTTCCCGGGCAAGCTGCGCCCAGTTGTCTTTCTTCCCAAAATCCGTCACGGCGGAAAGCAGAATCGTTACGGAATCCGCATTCTCAACATGAATTCGGTCTGATCGCACGGAGGTTTGCCCGCCTTGGGCAAGCACTTTCAGACACGCTTCGAATTTCACGCCTTCACCCATCGCCTGCCCTGTCATTTTCAGACCGTTGTTGCCCAGCGAGTCTATCTTGACGGGGATCGCATATTTGGAATCTTCGCTCCTAAGACGCTGATGGGCAAAGCTCCAACTCGGGTTGTTTGCCAGAATGTCGGTCGGCCGTTCCAACAATGCGGAAAAAGAGATGCTGGACTTTTTCGTGCACGTCAAACGGATCACCAGTACCTGGTCGGGATAACTGCAGAAAGCTTCGCGGGTGAATTCGGCGTCACCGGCCCGAAAGGTTACTTTCGCGATGGCCGTATCCAGGTCCAATTCCCGGCGATACTCCGTTTCAAGGGCCTCGGTAACCGGAAAAGACAGATACAGATTTCCCAATACCTCGTAGACTGCCCGGTTGTTCATCAACCCTTTAACGAATACGCTTTCCGGAAGCGGCCCTTCCCACGAATTTTTTACATCGTCAAGACTTAACTTTTCAGCTTCTTCGTATTTGCCTTCCAGCAACAGATCTCTTTTCCGTCGAAGTAATTCTCCTTCCAGAGGACTGACCTGCCTTCCTTTTGGATAACCCGCCCACAAACTCTCTTCGTTGAGCTGAAATCGTTCCCGATGGATCCCGCCAAACACCATGGCTCCTATCCGACCGTTGCCGATCGGCAGCGCCTCACTCCACTTCTGGGCCGGCTGCTCATACCATAATTTCATTTCCCCCGCAGCAGCGTACCCCTCAAACATGACCGCAAACAACAGAAAACTTCCGATGACCTCTTTTAATGGAATGGATGTTCTGGTGTTTTGCATGAATTCTCCTCGTTTCTCAGTGATTCATTTGATGAAGAAATTAAATTTATTCGGTTACCTTTAAAGAAAGAGCTGCACCACCAGTCTCTTTGCAGTGCAGCTCTTTCGGGCGAAAAACTCAGATGGAGTCTGTCTTCATCTTACGGGGCCGGCCAAAGCTGGATCTCGAGCCACTTTGCCGCCAGGATGGCCAGGTCGCCGAGGCCGATGTCGCCGCTGTCGTCAAAGTCCGCATCCGAAATCACCGGCTGATAGTAGGCGCTTCCGCCTGCCAGGAACAGCA
>JBNRMP010000120.1:0-7435 GCA_050309685.1 Anaerohalosphaeraceae bacterium | reverse complement strand
CCCCCCTGCCCCGGCCAAACCTGCCGCCGCTATGAACACGGCGTCCCAGGTGTATATGGCGCCGTGCTGCGGGGCTCTGCGGCTCGACAAGCAGCTCCCCGAAACGGTCACGCTTGACCAGCCGTTTGAGTACATGATCACGGCGACCAACCTGACCGACCAGATGCTGCGGAACGTCGTCATCCGCGAGCAGCTCCCGGAGGGGCTTGAGTACGTCAGCTCCACCCCCCCTGCCCGCGCCGATGAGGATCGGCTCGTCTGGCGGCTGAGCCAGATGAATCCCAGCGCACAGCAGGTCATAAAGGTCCGCGTGCGGGCCACCTCCGACGGCACCCTGGCCACCTGCGCCGATGCCACCTACATCCTGCCGGCCTGCGCCAAGACCCAGGTCGTCAACCCGGCCCTCGCGCTGGTGAAGAGCGCGCCCGCTCAGGTCATGATCTGCGAGGCCATCCCGTTCAAATTCACGGTCACCAACACCGGCACAGGCACGGCCGCCAACGTCGTCATTCGTGACGAGCTGCCCGAGGGCCTGACCACCGTCGACGGCCAGCGGATCATCAGCATCCCGGTCGGGCCGCTGCAGGCGGGCCAGTCCGCCACCCAGACCGTCATGGTCAAGGCCGCCCGGACAGGCGCCTATGAGAACCAGGCCTTTGCGACAGCCGCCGGCGACCTGCGCGCCGAATCCGAAACCGTCGCCATCCGCGTCATGCAGCCGGTCCTGAAGATCGAAAAGACCGCCAGCCGCGAAGACCAATACGTCGGCCGACGCATTGAATACACGATCAAGGTAACCAACAGCGGCGACGCCGTGGCCCGGAACACCGTCATCACGGACGCCATTCCGGCCGGCGCGCAGGAAGTCCGCATCAGCCAGCCCGGCCAGTTGACCGGCAGCCAGGCCGTGTGGAATCTCGGCGATCTGGCCCCCATGGCCTCGCGTTCCGTCACAATCTCCTGCCTGCCTGCGACCATCGGCCAGTGGACCAACACGGCCAAGGCCGAGGCCGCCTGCGCCCAGGCCGTCACGGCGAGCAGCCGCATCAAGATCAGCGGTATCCCCGCTCTGCTGCTTGAAGTGATCGACGTCCATGACCCGATCGAGGTCGGCCAGAACGAGACCTACACGATCAAGGTAACCAACCAGGGATCGGCCGTCGCCAATAACATCCGGATCACCAACCGGTTGGAGGACACGATGCAGTTCGTCTCCGCCGGCGGTGCGACACCCGGACGGTTTGAAGGCGGCAGCGTAGTCTTCCAGCCGCTGCCCTCTCTGGCCCCCAAGGCCCAGGCCACATGGACGGTCGTCGTCAAGGCGGTTGCCCCCGGCGATGTCCGCTTCATGACCACCATGACTGCTGACGAACTCGACCGCGAAGTGGGCGAGACCGAATCGACGCACTTCTATGAATAAGGTTCGATAACGTCTGTGAATCTTTTGGCGGCGGGGCCCCGACGGGCTCCGCCGCTTTTTTATTGATTTTGAAAAATACGTCACCCCCGCCCCCCCAATTCAAAACTTCTGTCTTCTGGTTTCTCGTCATTCCCGCGCAGGCGGGAATCCAAATCAATCGTCCATCGCCAATCGAAAATCAAAGACTCCCCTCATCAGCAAAAACTGTCCCAAAATTGGGGATGGATTTGAACCCATCCCCTATTGGGCGTCTTGCCCTGTCCAGGTTGGTTAGGGTCGTTTGAAAATTCGGAGGACTCTGTGGGGGACACAGAGCCCTCCAGGGTGTTAAAGATTGATGGGTTTGAGGATTAGGGTGAATCCGGCCAGAGCCGGCGTATCGATTCCGGGAGCATCTCTTTGATGTCCCGGATCTCGCCGGCGCTCATCCGGTTCGAGAGCATGGCAAAGACGTTACGAATCGCCTCATGGGGGTCGTACCGTCCGTTGAGGTGTCGGTCAACCAGTGCGACAAACTCCTCTTCCGAACGGATCTTCAGCGGCTTGTTGCCGGGCTTCCACCCGTGATAGTACACGCCCTGCAGCAGCATCGGGATCTCCGCGGCGAACGAGGCGCACTCCTCTACCGTCAGCCGGTCCCGCAGCGCCTGGATCACAGCCCGCAGCACGAACAGCGACTGCTCCTCGTCCGCCAGCCGCATCCGGCTTCGGAGATCCTTGAGCCATTCCTTTGTCGTGTTCAGCGAATGATCAAAGGTGTATAAACCCGTCGCCGTCATAGGCCGACTCCTTCGTTCCTGAAAAGTCCTTTTCACTCCTCTTTTCAATGACGTCCACCAATACGCCCCATTAAAACGGTTGAATCCAACGCCCAAAATGGGGAATTCCCTTATTTCCGCCAGAGCACGACGCTTAAAAAAATCACTCTCTCTTGACAAAGATTACGCCCACCCCAATCGTCAATCGTCCATCGTCAAGCGTCCATCGAAAACCCGCTTTTTCCTTTTCACAAACCGCCGGCGCGGGTATCATATCCGCAAACGTATTCGACGGAGAACAGGACCGACCATGACCGAAGGGATTCGTAAACGCATTTTCATCAGCGCTCTGGAATCGAGCGCCGAGGTCCACTGCGCCCGCCTGATCGAGGCGGCCGACACTCTGGCGCGAGGAAAATACGAGCTTGAGTGGGTCGGCCTGGGCGGAAGCGCCATGGCCGCCGCCGGCGCCGTCCTCCTGGCCGACACCGTCTCGCGGGCGGCCATGATCTACAACGTCCTCACCCAGCTTGGCTACTATCACACCCTCAGGCGCAATGCCGAAACGTACCTCGATGAGAACCCCGTCGATCTCGTGATCGTCTGCGATTCGCCGGCCTTCAACTTTCACATCGCCAAAGCCGCCCGTCGCCGAGGCATCCCCGTCCTGTTCTACGTGGCCCCCCAGCTCTGGGCGTGGGCCCCGTGGCGCATCCATAAGCTTCGCCGCTGCTGTTCGCAGCTGGCGTGCATCCTGCCCTTTGAGGAGGAGTGGTTCCGATCCCGCGGCGTGGAGGCCCGATTCGTCGGCAACCCCCTCTTTGACGGGCTGGACTATCATCCCGACGAGTGCCGCAAGGGCTATGACGGCTACGATCCGCACTCGCCGACCGTCGCCCTGCTGCCCGGCTCGCGTCAGGCGGAGATCGAGACGCTCTGGCCCGTCATGCAGGCCGTCGCCCGCGGCCTGCGGCACACGCGCCCCGGCGTCCGGTTCCTCGTCAGCGCCGCCGATGCGCAGCGCCTGCAAACGCTGAAAGACAGGCAGCGGGCGGACCTGCCGGTGGACTACCGCGTCAGCGATGTCTTCGGCGTCTGCCGCCGCAGCGACCTGGCCCTCGTCGCCAGCGGCTCGGCCACCCTCCAGGTCGCCGCCGCCGGCTGCCCGATGGCCGTCCTCTACCAGTCCAGTCGCCTCCTCTGGCATCTTGTCGGCCGCTGGCTGATCCGCATCCCCCGCCTCTCCCTGCCCAACATCCTCGCCGGCCGCCGCCTCGTCCCCGAGTTCATGCCCTGCCTCCCCGAAACCGAAGTGATCGAACGGGAATGCAGCGCCCTCCTCGACGACAAGCCCCGCCTGATCCAAATCAGCGGCGACCTCATCGACCTCACCCGCCCCCTCGCCGCAAGCAACGCCGCCGACAACACCGCCCGCCGCGCCCTCGACATGCTGACGAATCCTTAGTCAGTCGGCAAAAGTTCAGTTTTAAATCAGCGAAAGGTCCATGGCATAGAGCCCGTCGCCGATCGGCAGGTAATCCGAACACAGGCAAAGCACCCCGCCCTGATCGACTGTTGCCTTTTTACCGAACGTATGGAAGGGAGCCGCCCATTTCTTCTGCGGGGTGGCCGCCTTCTTCACCTCCATCGGATAGGCCTTCTGATTTTGAAGAATAACAAAATCAATCTCCACGCCGTCCTTATCACGGTAGTAATAAAGCGAAGGTTCCCGCGCCTGGTTCCACCAGCTTTTGAGCAGCTCCGAGAGCACCCACGTCTCGAGGATCGGCCCGGACATGACGCCGGATGCCAGGGCCTCAGGGCTCGCCCAGTCGGTCAGATAAGAACACAGCCCGGTATCAAGAAAGTACAGTTTGGGAGTTTTAATCAGCCGCTTCATCAAATTGCTCTGATACGGCTGAAGCAGAAAAACCTGGAAGCTGGTTTGCAGTATGGACAGCCAGCTCTTGGCCGTAGGAATGCTGACACCGGTATCCCTCGCCAATTCCGTCAGGTTGAGCATCTGTCCCGTCCGAGCGGCGCAGGCGCGCAAAAAAGCCGTAAAGGCCCTCTCGTCTCCAACCTGGGTAAGATCCCTCACATCCCTTTCTAAATACGTCCTTAAATAGGAGCTGTAAAAGATGTCCCGCTCCCTGATCTTTCCGGAAACCAGGGCCGGATAACAGCCCAGCCAAATCCGTTCATAAAGGTCCGAATCGTTCGCGTGTTCGGTCCGGACCCGTCTCTGTTCCAGCAGATCGCAAGTCGGCAGAAACGGCGGCGCCTCCAGATCTCCCTGCATCCTTTCCCGGTTGGAAAAACCCAGCAGGTTCAAAATCGCCACCCGCCCCGCAAGGGTCTCACTGCCCCCCCGCATCATCTGAAACTGCTGCGAGCCGGTCAGCCAGAACAGCCCCGGTGCCCCGAGCCGATCCGCCTCCATTTTAATATAGGGAAGCAACCCCGGGGCATACTGGATTTCATCGATCAGCAATGGAACCTTGTACCGGCGGAAGAACAGGACCGGATCTTCGTTGGCCAGCAGTCGTGTACCCGGATCGTCCAAGGTTACATAGTGTCTCTCATCTTCGGCAATATGCCTGAGAAAGGTGGTTTTCCCAACCTGACGAGGCCCGGTCAGCAGCAAAACCGGAAATTGGCCTGAAAGATCGACCCATCGTTTTCGTAATGCGCGTCTGTAATACATATTTCTACTTTCGGCTAATCTAAAGTACAACTTTATATTAGCCGAAAACGATCCGCAAGTCAAGAGAACTGACTATAATGATATATAAAGACATGATATAAATACAATATCTTCTAACGCCGCCCCCATTCAAAACTTCTGTCTTCTGACTTCTGACTTCTATCTTCTGTCTTCCGGCTTCTCGTCATTCCCGCGCAGGCGACAGTAAAAATAACCGACCCCGGCAAGAGCCACAAAAAAGAGGAACATGGCGGGGGCATTAAACAATCGCCTCTTGCTCTGCTCGGCCGTGCCCGGAAGGATCATGGCTTCTCCCCCATCCCCATCGCCCAAAACCACATTTCCGTCATCCCCGATGGAGGAGCCCGGCAAACCCGGGCGTGACGAAGTTTCAGCCGTTTGATTAATATCGATAATGCTGAATTGTTCCGGGACAAATTGATCCGACTGCTCCATTCCTTTCACATAAGTAATACCGACAATCTGATCGACAATCCGGGTCCCGTCCGGAATGGAAACCGTAAAGGCGGAATCGTCAAACCGGGCAAACGGAATAAATCGGGCCACCTCCAGTTTTGAAGTTAACATCGCCTCTTCACGCGGATACGCATAGTGAATGGTCGCAGAGGCCGGATAATACAGTATCCCCCGATCCGTTTCAACGGTTTCGACGGTTTCAACCGTTGTTGTTACTTCCACATCGGGACTTCGCCAAAATTGCTTCATGGGAAGCATCCCGCATTCATGGCCAACCCATATACGATACGTCAGTTCGTTGCGGCTTGATATCTCGATCACATGACAGGCCGTGCCGCTTACAACATCCAGTTGCGGCTCGATCTTCAGATTGCCGGTCATCACTCCGGCCCTGACGTTACTGAGAAACAGGGACTCCCCTTTATGGGTTCGGGTCGATAGCAAAAGGGTTCTGCTCATCTCATTCAAGTCATCCAGCGATCCTCCGGCAAGCCCCGACCGGATCAATGCACTGTTGCCGTTGAACAGATATTTCACATGGGTGCTTCCGTTAAAGGCCTGTACGATGTGATTCATAGAGTCGAGGCCGTCCGGCCCGTATCCGAAGGAATATTCTATACGATGCTTCTGCTGCTGTTCCCGGCGGTCCACCTCCTCATATAAGACGGTCCCGCTGAAATTATGGTACTCCGAACCCTGAACCTCCACGGCGTATTTCTTATAAGCAACATCCATGCTGTCGATGGAGCCATAGTTGTCTTCCCAGGCCTTGCAAATCGCTTCGATGCCCAGGAAACTCGGCTCGCCGGCCCATGAGCAGAGATAAAACAGGCACGGGAAAAACAAAAGAAAAAAACGGGATTTTCTGACCCCGGTCATAATATCAGAGTATAGACAATGAGCAGGAATGCGAATTCCCGCAATCGCCGGGAGGCAAGCACGGCCCATAGAGGCACGTTACATACCGGCCCTCTTCATCCGTCAGGTAAGAGTGAGTATATTTAAAATAGGTGCCGCAGCTATAGCTGAATTCGTCACAGGAATAGATCCATAAAGCATCCGTACATGAAAAACCGGGAGCCGCGTCACATCCCCCTTCGAACGTAAAACCGCAAAAAGTACATTGGATGGGGTTTATGTTGTTGCAGTGAAAGTGTTCAAAGGTACAATTTTGTCCGCATCCCGGCAGTTCACGAGGATACAGGAGCCCGATGCCAACCAATATCCCCATACCGACAATAATTATAATTCTCATTTTCTTCCCCTTTCATCCGAATTTTCTAAATTTGTGAAAAGCTGAAAACTCGCTGACAAAGAACGAAACTCCCCTTGCTCTCAGACCGCGTCAAACATCAAAGCCGGTCTTTAAGCGTCCTCTTAAGTCCTCTGGGGCTGAAAAATTCGTGGTGCAATCTCTGCGAATGCGCCACATTATACCCAAACCCCACCCTCTTTCAATCCCCAAAATATAAAATTTAAAAAATCCCCCCACAATCGTCCATCGCCCATCGTCAATCGAAAACGCCCCGTCCGCCGCACCTGAAAAACTCAAAACTCAAAACTCAAAACTCAGAACTCAAAACTTATACTGTCCCCATCAGGTTGCAACGGACCCCCTCCGGACGCAGAATTTTGCAAAAATCAAAGCTTTATTACCTCTTGTCTCATAAGCACTTACAACATTTTCCCCCGCCCAGACTCACCAATTTTTCAGGATAAAACTGTCCCTTTCGCCCCAGTGCGGAGGGGCTCTTTTTCGCCCCCGAAAATCGAAATGATCCGCCCCTGGGCGGAGAATTAAAAAGGAAGGACAAAATGAAAGCAACGCGGACCACCCACACCCGTCAGGCCCCTTCCCTGCCTGATTACCTGACCACTCGTCTCCCTGCATACTTGTCTTCTTTTCTGACCCTCTCCAATCTCTGCTTTCCGCTCATAACTTCTCTGCGAACTACGAACCACGAACCACGAACTTTCGTCTTACCCCTTGTCATTTCGTGTCGAAACCATGTCGTTTCGCGTCGTTTTCGTGTCGTTTTTGGTCGTTTTTGGTCGTTTCAGGTAGGTATTTTT
>JBNRMP010000119.1:0-71373 GCA_050309685.1 Anaerohalosphaeraceae bacterium | reverse complement strand
TTTCGTGTCGAAACCATGTCGTTTCGCGTCGTTTTCGTGTCGTTTTTGGTCGTTTTTGGTCGTTTCAGGTAGGTATTTTTACGGATAAAAACCTCAGAAAACCGCATTTTCAGCCCAATTTCGCCCTTTTACCTCTACCTTTTGACTTTTCTTTTATCCTGGACCGGGCCAAATGGCATGTATCCCAACTAAATCAACCCGGCGAAGCCGTCCTCAATTTTGCCCTTTTATCTTTGATTTTTGCTTTCCCCTCCCCCTCAACTCAAAACTCAGAACTCAAAACCCGAAACTCAGAACTTAAAACTCAAAACTCAAAACTTTTGCTCCCCTGCTTCATCCCACCCCAAAGTGCATTTGCCGATGGCGTAGAAGGGTTTGCCGTCCGGTTCCGTTCGGGCCGTATAGATCACGGTGAACGTGCCGTCGTCCTCTTCGATGGCGCACAGGGGGGTGCGCATGGCATGATCGCCCGGCAGCGCCCACGTATTGCCTTCGGACTGCACCCGGATTCTCGTTTCCGGCTCCCAGCGGACGCCGTCCCGCGAGAAGCTCCAGCCGATCTCCCGATCGCCCAGCGAATCGAAGACGGTCAGAAGGCCGCCGCCTCTGAGCTCGGTAACCTGCGGATTTTCCGCAAAGACGACGGAGAACGGGACGGGGTTATATCGCTCCGGCAGTCGCACCCACGGCCCGGCCAGGGTCGGGGCCGTCGCCAGCCCGGTCGGCCAGGGGCCCTTGGGAATGTAGTTGTGCCCGTCGTAAAAGGCATACCACCGGCCGCCGGCCCGGTAGGGGTTGAACGTCGCGACCGCCTGCTGGCCCTCCCATGGCTGGGACTCTTCGCCCGGTTCGAGCACGATGCCCATATCCGCATAAGGCCCCCCGATGCCCGCCGGACCGGGGATGACCGACCTGGCCCGCCAGATCCGGCCCTCGTAGTCGCTCTGCGGCAACTCGCCCTTTGCCTCGTCGCCCGCGCGGTAGGCGACATAGAAGATGTTCCAGGCCGCCTCGTCCTCATTGTACTCCACGCCCGTAACCCACACCTCGGAGCGGGGATTGGTCGGCGAGCGGCCGGGGATGCTCTCGACGAGCGTCGCCTGACGCTTCCAATGGACGGCGTCCGGGCTCGTCCAGCAGGCGATCCGCATATCGCGGTGGGGCCGCTCGAACATCTCGTTGACAAACATGTGATAGACGCCGTCGAGTTTGACCACCTGCCCGGTCTCAAAGCCCGACCGGTTGCCGCTGAGGACCACGTCGGGATGATCGGGGCCGACGACGGGGCCGGGATGCTCCGCAAGCAGTCTGAGCCGTTTGGCCGGCCCGACCGAGGCCACCCGATGGGATTCGCACCCGCCGCCGAGGACCGCCGCCAGCCAGAGCCCCAACACCCAGACACACCCCCTTAGCGTTTTCTCATTCACAGCTCCACTCCCGTCAAATCGAAACAGCGATTCTATCGACGCTCGAAATCACCCGGCCCGACGCGCCGGCGGCTACAGCAGGTCCAGGAGACCCGGCAGCCAGAGGGACAGGTCCGGCCAGTAGATGATGGCCATCAGCGAGACGAACATCCCCAAAAAGAACGGGATCATCGACGGCAGCACCTTGGCGATGCTCGTGTTGCCCACGCCGCAGCCGATGAACAGGCACGTGCCCACCGGCGGCGTGCACAGGCCGATGCACAGGTTGGCGATCAGGATGATGCCGAAGTGCACCGGGTGCATCCCCAACTGCGTCACCACCGGCAGGAAGATCGGCGTGAAGATCAGCACCGCCGGCGTCATGTCCATAAACGTCCCCACGACCAGCAGCAGGATGTTGATGATGAGCATGATGACGATGGGGTCGTTCGAGACCGTCAGCAGCGCTGCGCTGACCGACTGGGGGATGTTCTCGTAGGCCAGGATCCAGCTCATCGCCTGGCTGCAGCCGATCAGCAGCATGACGATCGCCGTCGTCTTGGCCGACGCCAGTAGGATCTGCGGGATTTGACGGATCTTCACCTCCCTGTAGAAGAAGACCGTCAGGATAAACGCATACGCCACGGCGATGGCCGAGGCCTCCGTGGCCGAGAAGATCCCGCCGAGGATGCCGCCGAGCACGATGATGATCAGCAGCAGCGACGGGATGGCCTTCAGAAAGGTCCAGGCGATTCGAGCTGCGGAGGTCGATTCCCGCCGGCCGTAGCTTCGGATCATACAGATGATCCCGCAGACCATCATAATGCAGATTCCGACGAGGATGCCCGGCAGGATGCCCGCCATGAACATCGCCGCGACGGAGACGTTGCCCGCGACGACGGCGTACACGATCATCACGTTGCTGGGGGGGATCAGCAGGCCCGTCGTCGCCGCCGTCGTTGTGACGGCGACGTTGAACGTCTTCAGGTAGCCCTGTTTGTTCATCTCGGGGATCATGAAGCCGCCGACGGAGGAGACGGCCGCCGTCGCCGAGCCGGAGATCGAGCCGAACATCATGCAGGTGAGCACATTCACGTAGCTCAGGCCGCCGCGCAGCCAACCCATCAACGCGCCGGCAAACTCGATCAGCCGCCGGGCCATGCCGCCTTCGCCCATCAGGACGCCCGATATAATAAAGAACGGGATCGCCAGCAGCGGAAAGCTCGCGATGCCCGTGGAGACCCGCTGGGCGACGATATAGCTCGTCGGGATATCGCCCAGCGAGAAGATCGTCAGGAAGGTGGACAATCCGATACATACCGCGATCGGAACGTTCATCAGCAGCAGAATGACGAAACTGACGATGAGGATCAGGACCTGTGTTTCCAATTTAGACCTCCTTACCTGCCGCGGCGGCAAGCGATTGATCCGTTTGGGGGATGGGCGTCTTGCGGGTCAGGGTTTCGAAGATGGACTCGACGGCAAACAGGACGATGAACACGCCGCTGATCGGCACGGCCAGGTACACATAGCCCACCTTGATGCCCAGGGCCGGCGAGAGCTGGCCCGACGCCAGGGTCTTGCTGACGAGCACGTAGCCGCCGACCAGGAAGATGGCCGCGGCAAACGCGATCACCAGGAGATTAACGATCACTTCCATCAGCCGCTGCGCATCGCCGTGAAGCTTGCCGACGAAGTAATCCACGCCGAGGTGCATCTTGGCGCTGAAGGCCACGGCAGCCCCCAGCAGCGACACCCAGACCAGCAGGAAGATTGCCAGTTCTTCGGTCCAGCGGCTCTGCTTGCAGATGACATAACGCGAAAAGACGCCCCAGAGCACATCGAGTACCAGGAGGGCCATCAGGACGATCAGCGTCCACTCCAGCAGCCGGACCAGTCCGTTCTTCAGTTGGATAAACAGTTTCATCATGTTACTGAATCTCCCGAATGCGGTCCACGAGGTCGCCGATCTTCGTTCCCTTGTAGCGTTCCAGCAGCGGCCGGACCTTCTCCTCGAAGGGTTTCTTGTCGGGGTAAATGATCTCCACGCCCTCCGCCTCCATGGCCTCCAGACACTTTTGGGTTTCCTTTTTCCACAGGTCTCTCTGATACAGGGAGGATTCATCCGCCGCCTCCCGGACCCACTGCTGCACCTCGGGGGAGAGCCGTTCCCAGACCCTGGTGCTGATCAGCAGGATATCCGGGACTCGCGTGTGCTCATTCATCGAGAAGTGCTTGCAAACTTCGAAGTGCCGGTTGGTGTAAAAGCTCGGCGGGTTGTTCTCCGCCCCGTCAACCATGCCCTGCTGGAGGGCCGTGTAGAGTTCGCCCCAGGAAACCGGCGTCGGCGAGGCGCCCAGCACGTCGATCATATCCATCGGCGTCTTGCTCTGCATGACGCGAATTTTCATGCCCGTCAGGTCCGCCGGCGTCCGGATCGGGGTCTTGACCGTGTAGAAATTGCGGCTGCCCGAGTCATAATAGCAGAGTCCGTAAAATCCCGCCTCGTCGCCGTAAGAGAGGATCTCTTTGCCCAGGGGGCTCTCCAGCACCCTCCAGTAGTGGTCTTCGTCGCGGAACACATACGGCAGGCTGAAGACGGCCATTTCGGGAATGAAGCTCTCGACCGCGCCGGTGGAGACCTTGGTCATCGCCAGCGCCCCCCGCTGCACCTGCTCGATGTTCTCCGTCTCCGAGCCGAGGACGCCGCCGGGGAACACCTGGAGTTCGACGGTCCCGCCGGATTTTTCCTTGAGGATCTCGGCCATCCGGAGCATCCCGAGGTGGACCGGGTGGGCCGGGTCCAGACCGTGGCCGAGTTTCAGGATGGTTTTTTCCGATTTGGCGGTCGTTTCACCCCCGCTCTGGAGATAAAAGGCAAATCCCGCTACTGAAAGGAAGATTCCGACCGATAAGCCGACAATGAACATCGAGATTTCTTTTTTATCCATTTAGATCCCTTCCATCAAAAAGGATTATTGGTGGACTGGATTGTAGAATAAAAATTTGAGATTTAAAGCAAAATTTTAAAATTATCTCAAAACATGAGGTAAAGCATCTTATTCGTGCCGCAGGGCGATGATCGGATCGACCTTCGCCGCGTTGGCCGCCGGGTAGATGCCGAAGATGATCCCCACGCCGGCGCTGATTATCAGCGGCAGCAGGATGCTCTGGAGCGTCAGCACCGTGGGCATCTTGAAAATCGCCGTGATCAGCAGCGGAATCAGCACCCCCACCCCGAGCCCCGCGATGCCCCCCATCGTCGAGAGCACCACCGTCTCGATCAGGAACTGGATGATGATCTGCCCGCGCTTGGCGCCGATGGCTCGGCGAATGCCGATCTCCCGCGTGCGTTCCGTCACCGAGGCCAGCATAATGTTCATGATCCCGATGCCCCCGACGAGCAGGCTGATGCCGGCGATCGAGCCGAGGACGATGTTGAACCTCCGCTTGGTCGCCTGGGCCTGTTTGAGCAGGGCCAGCGGCACACTGATCTCGTAGTCCTGTTTCTTATGGAACATCTCCAGCATCCGCTCCAGCGCTGCCGCCGCCGCTTCCACCTGCTCGGTCTCCTTGACCTGCAGGATGATCTGGTGCAGTTCCACCATCTCCCGAATAAAGCTGCCCGACGACCGCTTGGAGAAAATATCTCCGAAGTACTTGCGGGCCGTGCTCAGAGGGATGTAGGCGTCGATTTCCTGGTCGGGGATCTGCATGCTCCCCGCCATTCCCGACTCGCTCCGCAGGATCCCGATCACTTCGAACGTGTCGCCGCCCAGCCGAATGGACTGCCCGATCGTATTCTGGGTTGCCAGCAGGCGGCGGGCGCCGAACTCCGTCAGAACCACGACCGCTTTGCTCTCCGCGTCCTCGGACTCGGTAAAAACCCGTCCCGCCGGGATGTCCCGCGGCACCAGCTCGAACCAGTCCGCCGTCGTCCCTACCACGCGCAGCTCCAGTTGGCGCTGGCCCAGCCGTCCCTCCTTGCGGACCAGTTTCACCGGCGCCGTCTTCCGAATATAGGGAATGCCTTCCCGCATCCGGATCTCGTCTTCATAGGTCAGTCCGTAAACGCTCATCCGGACCCGAACATTCGAGGAAGACTCCTCGTCAACCGATTTTCGGGAGGTGATGATGATGTTGTTGCTGCCCAGCTTGTGGATCTGCTCCAGCGCCTCCTTGGAGGCCCCTTCGCCGACGGCCAGCATGGCTACGACGCTGCCGACCCCGAACACCACGCCCAGCATGGTCAGGAACGAACGGAGCTTGTGGAGAAGCAGGTTCTCGATTCCCAGCGCAATATTTCGAAAAAAAACAGTCTCTCGCATGGTCAGGACTCGTCGATTCGTTCGATTCGGCCGTCCCGCATGTGCAGGCGATTGGGGGCATAGGCCGCAATATCGGGCTCATGGGTCACCATGATGATCGTCTTGCCCTCCTTGTTCAGTTCCGTCAGCAGCTCCATGATCTGATCTCCCGTCGCCGTATCCAGGTTGCCCGTCGGCTCGTCAGCCAGGATCAGCCGCGGATCGCCCGCCAGGGCGCGGGCAATCGCCACCCGCTGCATCTGGCCGCCGGACAGCTCCGCCGGGCGATGGTTGAGCCGTCCCTCCAGCCCCATCCGCGCCGCTATTTCGCGGGCGCGTTCCTCGCCGGCCTTCTTATCCCAGCCGAGATAGTACAGCGGCAGTTCAATATTCTTCTGCACCGTAAGCTGCGGGATCAGGTTAAAACTCTGGAAGATGAAGCCCAGGTGCCGCAGGCGGATGTCGCTGAGCGCATCGTCCCCCATCGTGCTCACATCCTGCCCCTCCAGGAGGTAGCGTCCCGACGTGGGTCGGTCCAGGCAGCCGAGGATGTTGAGCATCGTGCTCTTGCCCGAGCCGCTGGGTCCCATGATCGCCCAGAACGTCCCCTGTTGAAACGTGATGGAGACGCCCGCCAGCGCATGGACCTGTTCCGTGCCCATGGTGTAGCATTTGCGGATCTCTTCGAATCGTACGATTTCGCCGTTGTTCTTCATCCTGTCTCGTCGGGCTCGCTATGGGTTGGGGGAACCGGACGGCCGTTCGCCGGCGCCCTGCGGACGCATGCGCCGGCGCATCTCGTCGCGCTGTTCCGGTGTCAGGTTTTCAAACTGCCGGCGCATCTCGTCGCGCTGTTCCGGCGTCAGGTTTTCAAACTGCCGGCGCATCTCGTCGCGCTGTTCCGGCGTCAGGTTTTCAAACTGCCGGCGCATCTCGTCGCGCTGTTCCGGCGTCAGGTTTTCCATCATCCGTCGGCCTCGCTCCCCGGGTTCCGCATCCGGCGCAGCGGGAGTCAGGGACGGCTCCGCGGACTCCGGGGCCGCCGACGGCTGCTGCCGCCCGGCGCCGTTTTCGAGCATGTTGCGAAGGCGTGAATTCAGCTCCCGGGACTCCTCGTCCATCTCCTCGTCCCGCTCCTCCGCGATGCCCGCCTTCAGCGGCGGATTAAGCACCACCTGCTCGCCCTCCTCAAGACCTTCGAGCACATGGATCATCCGGTTGTTGTCCAGACCGACCCGTACCGGCCGTTCCTCCAGCCGCCCGTCCCGGATCACATAAACGGTGGGGCGCCCTCCCACGCGCAGCACCGCCTGAACCGGCACGTAGAGCGTATCGGAATAGCGGGCGATCACGATCTCCGCCTGGCAGCTCATGCCCGTCCGCAACGGATCGTCCGTCTCCTCCAGGTGAATCTCCGTCGGATAAATCTTCAGGTCCGGGTTCATCCACATGCTCTGTGCGTCCGGCAGCGGCGCGATCGTCTGAACGGACCCCAGAAACTTTTTGCCCGACAATGCATCGATCTTCACAATCGCCGGGGCGCCGAGCTGCAACTTTTCAACATTCGTTTCGTGGATCAGGACCTCCGCCATGTACGAATTGCCGACCGGGAGATAGATCAGTTCCTCGCGTTCGCGGACCTGGCGTCCCTCCTGCAGCGGCTCGTCATTGCCCCGCCAGCCCCCCCGGGCGCTGGTCGCATAGATCACCAGCCCGTCCGCCGGGGCGTAGAGCTTCGTCTTGCGGATCTGGTCCTCAATCTTCCGGAGCTTATCCTGCTGCCGCTGGTATTCCGCCTCCTTGGCCCGCAGTTCGGCCTGGGCCTGGATGACGTCGGCCTTGGCCTTGCGTTCGGTCCGCTCCAGCGCCATCTTCGCCTGCTCCACATCGCTCTGGTACTGGGCCAGGTTGCGCTGGTAGGTAAATTCCTTCAGGAGTTCGAGATTGTTGCCGGCCACCTCCAGCTCCAGCAGGCGCCGCTGGTACGTCAGTTCGTCGGCCTGCAGTTCCGTCTGCGAGACAAAGTTCTCATTGAAGAGCTTGCGGGACCACTCCAGGGTTTCCTTGGCCCGCTGGAGTTCCGCATCCGCCAGCGTGATCTCATTCTGCGCCTTCCTCAGTTCGTTCTGGTATTCCCCTTCCACGTATTTCTTCAGGTCCAGTTCGGCAAACTGCACCGTCAGGCGGGCCTGATCGACGTCGCTTTGGGCCTGGTTTTCCACCACCGCCAGGGTCTCCTTGGCGTTGATGTAAGAGGCCTCGGCGTTCTGCACGTGGATCTCCTGGTCGATCTGCTGATCCATCAGCGTGCTGGCGTCGAGTTCCACGAGCAGGTCTCCCTTTTTGACCCGCGTTCCCTCGGGGATCAGTGTGATAATGGAGGTCTGCCCCTCGACTTCGTTCTTGATGATGAGCTGTTCGCGGGCCTTGATCGTCCCCGACTCGATGATGTTGATAACCAGCGGGCCGCGCTGGACGGTAAACGTCGCGTACTGCCCCATATTCTCCGACGACCCCTTGGCCCCGAAATAGAAGAGGGCGAAAATCCCCGCTACCGCGGAGAGCCCGATCAGTCCCCATTGGATTTTTTTCTTAGCCATGCGTTTCCTCGCTTCCCGTATAATCCTTCCACAGTCCGTTCTCATCGATTTCCAGCAGCCCCAGGTCCCGCTGCATCTCCCACTCGGCCACGCGATAGTCCACCGCCGCGGCGGTCATATTGATCCGCGCCGAGAGCAGGGCATCCTGGGCCTCCAGCAGGTCACGCATCGAGGCGCGGCCCGCCTCCAGGTACATCGAAACGCTGCGTACCCGTTTCTGGGCGACCTGCACGGCGTTGGCCTGGATATACAGATCCTCCCGCGTCTGCAGGAGGTTCCGAAGCAGGTTGCGGATCTCCAGCTTAATCCGGTCCTCCGCCGCCTGCACATTGCGGCACACCCGATCCAGGTCGATGAGACTGTTGCGGTAGTTCACCGCTTCAATCGTCCTCTCCATCGGCAAGTCCAGCGTCAGGAGGCCGGAGTAGGCGGCCCGGTCCAGGCGGATCTGCCCGTCTTCCGAATCTCCCGCCAACACCCCCCGGCGGCTTCCGGAGGAGGCCCTGCCCAGCAAGGTCAGTTCCGCCCTCAGTTGATCCGCCGCCACCACGACGGCACGCTGGGCATCATACACCTGCCCCTTGACCACGAACAGATCCAGTCGGTTCGACAGCGCCAGCCGAATCGCCTGGGCCTCGTCCAGTTCCATGGGACCGGCATTCTCATAGCCGGGTTCTTTCAGGACAATTGGGGTGTTGGAGCCTGACGTCGTTTCTTCGACGGTTTCTTCGGCCGCGGCGACCGACTGCCATGCCGCCTCCACCAGCGGACCGACGATCTCATCTAGCACGTTGGGGTCCAGTTCCACCGCCGCATCCGGCGGCAGGCCCAGCGTCTGCTTGAAAGCATCCAGGGACGCTTTGTAACTTTCCATCGACGCGATCCACCGCTGGCGGGCGCTCAACTCGTTCTGGACCGCCTGGTCCACCTCGATCTGCTGAATCCGCCCCGCCTCCGCCAGCCGGCGGCTGCGCCGCGCCGACTCGATACGGCTGCGATAGTCCTCGGTGTTGATCTTCACCGCGTCCTGCCGCCGCAGTACCGACAGGTACTCGCTGGCGATCGTGACGGCAAATTCCTTCTTATACCGCTCAAACTCCCACATGGCATAGACGACGTCCCGCTCGGCCTGCGTGAGCGGTTCCGTGACGATATGCTCGCCCGATCCCCGCAGTAGCGGCACCGTAATGCTCGCGTCCCCCGCCAGTCCTCTCGACGAAGACCGGCTGCCGGTCAGCAGGTTCACCAGGTCGATCCCGATGGCTCCGGCCACCTCCGCCCCGTTGCGCAGAAGCCGGCTGACCCTTGCGTCGGCGCCGACGGAATAGCCGCTGACCGAGCGACCCGACGTCGTATCCGTCCCGATTTCGGAAGCCAGCCCCCCCGCATAGAAGTTGCGGAAGAAATCCCGCTCGATTTCAAGCGCCAAGGCCGCGCGGAAAACATTCTCCTTATTGTTCTGGTAGGTAAAGCTGTTTCCGGCCCCCACCTCCAGCGCCTCGATCAGATTCAGGACGATCTTTTGTTTGGGGTCGCCGAACCGATTCGGATCGGTTCCACTAGCGGCAATGATCGGCTCCTTTTCCGGCCAATGGTCGATGGGCTCCAGCCGGTCCGGCCCCAGGGAGGCCTCGCAACTGGCTTGCAGCCCCTGCGCCTCGATCAGACGCCGCCGCAGGATATCGCTCGGCCGTTCGACGGAAAACGGGTAGGTCTTCCCAATCGCCTCGATCTGCTTTTGCCGGATAATTGCATCGGCCTTCCTGTCAATTTCAGACCTGTATTCATCGGGACTTTTACAGCCTAAGGGAGAAACAGCCAGCACGCACAGGTAGATTAAACAAGCTTTTTTGGTCATTATATCTCTGTTATGACTCGAACAAAAACCAAGGACATATTACCCCTCGTTTTAACACCTTAATTATTACGTACCATCCGTCTGCTTTATTTCATGATCCCGAAAGCGGAACCACTTTTTGCTGAAATATCTATTTACAGTACAGTTACAACAACCGGTCTGAATCCTCACCCCCTCCAAATTACGGGCATACAATACCACCAACCCCAAGAATGATTCACTTGAGAAAGCCCTTTTACCAGATGCACGCGGAAAGGTCAAGTCAACTCTTTATTTTAAAAGCATCTTTCCTTCAACTCAACACCATCCGGAAGCGAACAGACAAAATCCTCTTTTTGTTGCAGAAAAGCCCCTATTTCCCTTCCGTGAAATCTCTACGACCCATCCATAAATTGCTTGATGCTCCTCCTGATCCGTGTATAATGAGAGATACAATGGAAGTTTGGGACGAGTGGATATCAAGATAAACCGCTGAAGCGGCCTCAGGGAGCTTAAGCTGATTCTTGACCGGCAGTGAAAGATGCTTGAATGAAAATCCCGCAGATCTTCATCGCAGTGATAAAGGAATCCAACAAACCGGCCGCCTTCTCCCTGATTGAGGTCCTTGTCGTCATCGCGCTGATCGCCTTGCTGATGGCCATTACCATGCCCGCTCTTACCTCCGCCCGCGAGGCCGCCAACCGCCGGATCTGCGCCAGCAATCTGCACTCCATCGGACAGGGCCTGAACACCTATCAGCATGACAATGCCGAACGCCTGCCGCCGCATTATGACCGCTGGGGGCCTAAAACCGAGACCTACGATATCCAGTATCTCGAACCATGGATTTCCTATGTCGCTTATTCCCAGGATCAGATCAATTTTTCCGGCGGATACCGGCCTCTCCAGTTAGCCTATCTTTACCAGTCCGACTGCATCGAAAATCCCGAAGCTTTTTACTGCCCCAGTCAGAGCAACAACGTCGACAACCTGCTCTACACCTATAAATATTACGCAAAAAACGGCAAGCCGTGGGGAACGTTCATGCCTTACAGGGCTCCCGGCCGGCCCGATCACTTGATCCGCCTTTCCTATCACTACTGGCTTTCCGGCAAATCATCGCTGAGTTATTTGACGACCTCTCCGGTCGTATTCGATAATATCCAGCACTGGAATACCGTTTCGCATATACGGGGGGGCAACCCCTTCGGTCTCAACATCCTCTATGGAGACGGCCACGTAAATTTCTCCCACAAAGCGGAGATTTTTGAACTGTCTCTCTGGAACGGCGGGCCCGCAGCCCCCTCCGACTCCGGCCCCGGCAGCAGTCAGTTGCTCTTTACCCAAATTCTCCGCCGCTTCTGAATAAGTCCGCCTTATTTATCCTTAGCACGTCTTTAATTCGGTTTTTTTGCCGGTCGGCAGCAGTTTTATCCCCCTTGAAGCGATTTTCCATTGTTTGGGCTTGCTCAACATAAGGGAATCCGTTATTATCGGGGGCTTTATTCAACCCGTATAACGAATTAAAAACAGTATGGGAGGTTATGAACGTGACGAATGTTAAGGATTTACGGAATGTAGTCCTATTAGGCCATGCGGGCTCCGGAAAAACCTCACTGGCCGAATCGATGCTTCACAAATCCGGTGCCATTAACCGGTTAGGTTCTATCGACGAAAAGAACACCACCTCAGACTTTGAGGATGAAGAAAAGCAGCGGGGCCACTCGATTTATTCTTCCTTACTATATACCACCCACAAAAACGCCACCATCAACATCATTGATACCCCCGGATATCCGGATTTCGTGGGCGCTGCCCTCCTGCCTATCCCGGCGGCGGATATCGCCGCGGTGGTTATCAGCGCTGCGGCCGGTATCGAGATGAATACCCGCAAACTCTTCCATGCGGCCACGGAGGCCGGCAAGGCCCGCATGATTGTCGTCAACAAAATGGATGCGGATAATGCGGATTTGAAGGAGCTGGTCGCCCATATCCAGGAAACCTTCGGACCGCAGTGCCGCTGTGCGAACCTGCCCTCCGCCGACCACGCCTCCGTCATCGACTGCGTGATGAACACCGCCGGCGAATCGTCCCTGATGGACGTTGAACAGGCCCACACCGAACTGCTCGAAAGCATCATCGAGGCCGACGATGCCCTGATGGAAAGCTACCTCGGCGGCGAAGAGGTCTCCTCCGAAAAGATGGCCGAAGTCTTCGCCAAGGCCATGGTGAAGGGAACGGTCATTCCGATCCTCTTTACCAACGCCAAGGCGGAGGTCGGCGTGGCCGAACTGCTCGATTTCCTCGTGCAGTACGCCCCCACCCCGATGGATGTCGCCCCGGCGGTCCTCATTCAGGGCGAAACCCCGAAGGAAATCAAGCCCGATCCCAACGGCCCCTTTGCCGGGCTGGTCTTCCGGATCGGTTTCGATCCGCGGTCGAACATGAAGTACGCCTCGATCCGCATCTTCGGCGGCAAGCTCAACTCGGGCACGCAGCTTTATATCAACGACGCCAAGAAGCCCCTGCGTCCCGGCCACCCGCTCAAGATGCAGGGTGCGGAAACGAAGGAAATCGAGGGCGGCTCCTGCGGCGACATCATCACGCTGGCCAAGATCGACGAGCTCCACCAGGGCGTCCTCGTGCATGACGGGGGCTTCTCCGGCAGTTTCGAACTGCCCGCTCTCCCGCGTCCGATGTTTGCCCTCGCCCTCGAACCGGCCTCCCGCGGCGACGAAAACAAGCTCAGCGCGGCCCTCGACAAGCTCCAGGAAGAAGACGCCTGCTTCAAGGTCAGCCGCGACGCTCAGACCAAGGAACTGGTCATCAACGGCATGGGCGATCTGCACCTGCGGATCATGCTGGCCAAGATGGAGCACCGCTACAAGGTTTCGGTCAACACCAAGCCCCCGAAGATTCCCTATCGCGAGACCATCACCGGCAAGGCCGACGGCCACTACCGCCACAAGAAACAGACCGGCGGCGCCGGCCAGTTCGGCGAGGTCTTCCTGCGGGTCGAACCGGCCGAGCGGGATTCCGATCCGCCGCTGCAGTTCAGTTGGGACATCTTCGGCGGCGCCATCCCCGGCCAGTACGAGCCGGCGATCCTCAAGGGCATCAACGACGTCATGGAGAGCGGCGCCGTCGCCGGTTTCCCCATGCAGGACATCAAGGTCTCCGTCTATGACGGCAAGTACCATCCGGTGGATTCCAAGGAAGTCGCCTTCCGCACCGCGGGCAAGGGGGCCTTCCTCGACGCCCTCGAAAAGGCCAAGCCCGTGCTGCTTGAGCCCATCGTCAACATGGAAATCACCGTCCCGTCGGACAACATGGGCGACATCACCGGCGACCTCTCCTCGCGGCGAGGCCGCGTTACCGGACAGGAGGTTCTCCCCGGCGGCATGATCACCATCAAAGCTCAGGTCCCCCTCTCCGAGGTTACCAACTACAACAGCCAGCTCAAAAGCGTTACCGGCGGTCAGGGCAGCTACTCCATGGAGCTGAGCCATTACGAGCCGACGCCTCCGAACATTCAGCAGCAGGTGATCGCCCAGTACAAGAAAGAAAAAGAAAGCGAGTAAGCGTAAGCATATATTCAAAGCGAGTCCGCCGGACCGGTCCCCCCGATCCGGCGGATTTTTTTTGAAGATCAACCGGCGATCACGAAACAACGCCTCTTTGTCATCAATTTCTATCGCATCTTCACGGGGCTCGGCGCCGTGCCCAGCCGGCTCTCGACTTCGCCGGTCATCGGGTTAAACCGGATAAACGGCACGGAGACGTTGTTGATCCTGGCCGGCTTTGCAGGGGTCCCCTCGATCACGGCCCATGGACTGTCCTTCCGATAGGTCAGCTTATCACCCGTCATGGGAATGCCCCTGGGGCCCTTATCCTCATAGCGGATCCCGCCCGTGGCGATCAGTTCGTGAAGCTGCGCCCGGCCGTCCGCCGACCGATCCATCCGGGCCACCGCGTGGACACACTCGACGATCACCGGATCGCCCTCCTGGCCGTCCTTTACCGGCATATAGCTGAGCAGGATGTTCTCACGGCCGTAGGCGATGAGCCGATCGTCGGCCAGGTTCCACGAGAGATGATCGAAGTTTTCAACCAGCGCGTAGCTGGGCTGGCGGAGATCGAACGCACCTTCGATTGTCGAGTCCGTCGGCACTTCCGGATTGCTCAGTTCGATCCGGCCCGGCCCCGTCGCCGTGATCCGCCGGTCGAATCCCTCATAGTCAAACTGCCGGCAGCTTAGCCGGACCACGCTGACTTCGCGGCCGTTGTAGTAATGGGTCGCCTGAAGCCGCACGTCGCCGTCCTTGACGCTCACCTGCCGGATATCGCCGGTCCGACCCCTGTCGTCGGCCATGTACACATCCATCGTCTGCCCGCAGAAGCGGCGGACCAGTCGCTCGTTTTCCGTTTTGACTTCGCTGATGCCGACAACATTGCCGTAGAAGGAGGCCCGCTCCAGACGGCCGCCGTTCGTGATGAATTCGGCCCGGTCATCGGCGTGAATCGTTACCGGCAGAGGCGGCTGATCGGGCCGGTTCGGATCGGCCGGGACCTGGAAGGTAAAGTTCACCGGACCGGCGGCCACCGCCCGGCCGTCGAGGTAATCGTAATCGATCCGCACCGCTTCAAACGTCGCGGGCATCCCGCTTTCGGCCGGGTTCTCGAAAACCGGCCGGTCCGTCATCTCGATCTTCCGTATCACGGGCTTGCCGCTCTCACTCTCCGCAAACACCACAAAGGCCGTCCCCGCTTTAATGAGACCCCGGTCGGAGGTCATCCGAACCTCGCCGTCGAGCTGCGCGCTTTGCAGCAGTCCCTTCGGATCGAATCGCAGGGTGGACCGGGAGGCCTCGGCCACCGCCGTATCGCGGTCGGCCCGCGTTTCAAACTGCACATCGCCTTCCAGGTCGATTTGCCGGGGCGTGTTGGAGGGCCCGAAGTGAAAGTCCGCCCGGCGGGCGCTGCTGCGCAGCCCCTGATCCGGCAGCAGGGCCTCCATGCCGCCGCGGATATGAGCCGTCTTGAGCGTCAGCGAAGATTGGTCCCTGGCCGCAGGCGACTCGTTGAAAAACAGATCCATCAGCCCGTTGAACTGCAATTGTCCCTTTTTACTCGCGAGCGGGTCGGCGCCGGCGAACAGGATTTTGCCGGGGCCGTCGATTCGGGCCTGATTGGCCCGGCGGTGCCACAGGACCGTCCCCTGTGTTTCGATTTCTCCGCCCTTCTCATCGAGATAGAGCGTGATCGGCTTTTGCGGCGTGCCGGGCAGCATCTCCAGCGTCTCGTCGGCCCAGGCGTACCGGATATTCCGGCAGCTCGCCAGGGGCGTCGCCTGCGCCCGGTTCACATCCAGCTTGTCGATCCGCAGCGCCTCGCCCTCCATCTCGATCTCGGGGCTAAGCCCGACCGGGCCTGATTCCGCCGCCATCGGCTGGAACACGATTCCCCCGTCACAGGTTACCCGGACATCCCAGGCATCCTCCGCCGACGCCGGGGCCTTCACCCGGTCCGATTCGGTCGCCGTCGTCCCGTTCGGCTTCGTTCTTTCCTCGCCCGCCGGCTCTCCTGTCGCGGACGGTTCCGGATCGGCCTGATCGTCCGGCGCGGGGGCTCCGCCCCACAGGATACGGTTGATGTTCACCTCATCGGCTCCGCACACCACCAGTTCCCGGCCGTATTCGATTCTCACATTCTCCAGGATGCTGCACTGGTACAGGCGGCTGTCCGCAAGGGCGACCATACCTTTCAGTTTCGGTGTGTCGGCCGACGCCTCGTTACCCGCCGTCGCAGCGTCGGAGGTCTTCGAAGCGGCGGGGGACGGCTGCGGCTCAACCACGTTCCTGAGCCGGAGCAGGTCCATTTCTTTGACCTTCATATATTCGAGCTGCTGGAGGCGCGGATCGTAGAGCAGCATCAGCCCCCGGCCGGTCAGCTCCGCGTTGGCCGAAACCAGGCGAATGGGCCCTTCCGTGAAGAACTCCGACCGCTCGCTGCTGTAGCTCAGATTGTCCAGGTACAGGGTGCTCTCCTGGTCCTGCGGGGGGCGGCGGGTCATCCGAATCGTTACGTTGTTCGACAGTTCCGCGCTGCGCAGGACGCTTTCGCTGCCAACCTGCTCCATGTACATCCGGCCCAGATCCGCATCGATCCGCAAGGCCGAATGCGGCTCATAGCGGATCATGTACGGACGCTTCACCTCCCAGTACGGATCATCCTTGCGCTGACTCATCAGGGCCTCAAAGCCGAAGACCTCGCTGATCGCCTTCGTCTCGGGGTCCCGGCGGACATACCGGGTGTCGGTCGCCGTCCCGATGGTTACATCCCCCACCTGCCGGGAACCGCCGACGGGCCCGGCATCCTCAAACGGATTGGCGGCTTGTCCCTCGGCAACCTGCAGCGGCGGCGTCGGAGACAGCTTGCGATAGAGTGCAAACCCTCCCATCGCCAGCAGCAGCGCTGCACCGAAGAGTACGATTTTTCGCATCGCAGGTTCCTCCCTTCATGCCTGGTAGCGCCGCATCAGTTCCTGCCACTGCCCGGTCGCCCTGAGAATCATTTCGATCACTTCGCCGACCGCTCCGCCGCCGCCGGGGCGCTGCGTCACATAGTGGGCCGCCCGGCGAACCTCCTCGACGGCGCCCGCCGGCGCCGCGGCAAACCCCGCCCGGCGCATCACCGGCAGGTCCGGCAGATCGTCGCCGATATACGCGACCTGCGCGGCCTCGACCCCCGCCTGTCGAAGCAGGTCCTCGAAGGCCGGCAGTTTGTCCTTGCAGTCCTGGAGGACATACGGAATCTCAAGCTGCCTGGCCCGGATCTCGGTCGCCGCCGCATAGCGGCCGCTGAGCAGGGCGCACTGCCGCCCCGTCCGCTGCCACATCCTGATCCGGTGTCCGTCCTGTACGTCGAAACGTTTGCTCTCGGTGCCGTCGGCGTGGAGGATCAGCCCGCCGTCCGTCAGCACGCCGTCCACATCCAGCACCAGCAGTTTGATTTGATTGAAATTCGCCTGTTGCACGGCCGCAAGCTCCTAATGGACAATCTTCAGCGCCACGATATCCTGGACGTCGATGAGCCCGACCGGGCGGTCGTCCTCGTCCACAACGGGCAGTTCATCGATCCGGTACTTGTGGAAAATCGCCATCGCCTCGGCGGCCAGATGATTCGCCGTCACCCGCTTGCAGTCAGCCGTCATGACCTGCGAGGCGGGCATCTCCATCACCTCGGCCCCCCAGCGCGCCAGGGTCCGCCGCAGGTCGGCATCGGTGATGATGCCCCGCAGCCGGCCCTCGGGGTTGACGATCATAACCGCTCCGCGACGCTTGAGACGGGAGGTCTTTTCAAGCATCTGCGCGATCGTGTCGGTCTCCAGCGCCAGCGGCAGTTCCTCCCCGGGCTGGAACCACATGGACTGGCCGACCGTGATCAGCCGCGCCCCCAGCGCCCCGGCGGGATGGAAGCGGGCATAGTCCTCCGGCGTAAACCGCCGCCGCTTCATCACCGTCAGCGCCAGCGCATCGCCCAGGGCCAGCATGCACGTCGTCGAGACGCTCGGCGCCAGACCGTGCGGGCAGGCCTCGTTCTGCATCCCCATGGCAAGGACCAGGTCGCTGTGGCGGGCCAGCGGCGAGAGCCCGTCGCCCACGACGCTGATCAGCCGGATTTCCCGCTGCTTGAGCGGTTCGATCAGCCGCAGCAGTTCGTCGCTGCGGCCGCTGTGGCTCAGCGCCAGCACCAGGTCCAGCGGGCCGATCCGTCCCAGGTCGCCGTGGACGGCCTCGGCCGGGTGCAGGAAGTGGCTGGGCGTGCCCGTCGAGGCCAGCGTTGCGCTGATCTTGGAGCCGACGATACCCGCCTTGCCGATCCCCGTTACGATGACGGACCCGCGGCAGGCGCCGATCCACTCCACCGCCCGGGCGAAGGCGGGCTGATCGACCACCGACCGCAGCGAGGCGACGCCCTCGGCCTCCGCCTCGATAACGCTGCGGGCATATTCCAGGTCCGCCGAAGCGGCCGACTGTTCTTCCATCGTCATGGCGATTGCTCGCTCCCCTCTATGTTCCGATCTTCACTTCGCTGCCTCGCTCGTCATAGCAGACCATGCGGCGGCTCTGCCCGTTGACGTTCTGCACGGCGTGGATGAAGATCTGCTTGTCATATTCCGTTTCCAGCCGGTTCAGCGTGGCCCGCTTCTGGTTCTGCAGGTATTCGGCCACCTCCGCCTGGACCGTCAGTTCGATGCGGCGAATGTTTTCCCGCGTGACCGCCGTCTGAAGCAGGCGGATCGTCTCAATCGCCTCCGACTCGTAGCTCTTGATGATGCCCTGTCCCTTGCACATCGGGCAGGTCTGGTGCGTGCTCTTGTAGAACGACGGGCGAATCCGCTGGCGCGTCAGTTCGATGAGCCCGAAGGCGCTCATCTTCAGCGCCTTGGAGCGCGCCCGGTCGGTCCGAAGGGCGTCGCGGAAGGCCTTCTCCACCTGCCGCTTGTTCTTCGACTCCCGCATATCGATGAAGTCGCAGATGATCAGCCCGCCCAGGTCCCGCAGCTTGAGCTGGCGGACGATCTCGCGGGCCGCCTCCAGGTTGATCTTCAGCGCCGTCTGCTCCGCGCTCTCCTGCTTGCGGTAGCGGCCGCTGTTGACGTCGATGGCCACCAGCGCCTCGGTCTGCTCGATCACCAGCGATCCGCCGCTCTTGAGCTCGACGCGCGACGATTCGATCTTCTCGATCTCCTTGTCGATGCCGTACTTGTGAAAGAGCGGAATCTTGCCGTCGTAATAAACGGCGCGGTTCTTGAGACGCGGCTGAACGATATGCAGGAAATCCCTGATCCGCCGGACCATCGACTCGCTGTCGCAGTAGATTTTGCTGATGGTGCTGTCGAAGACGTCGCGGATCGTCCGGATCGCCAGGTCGGATTCCTGGTACACCTCCGCCGGGGCCTTCTCCTTTTCGAGCCGCTTGACGATGGCCGCCCACAGGCGCGACAGGTAGGCCACGTCGTTCTGAATCTCGCGCTTGGTCGCAAGCTGCGCGGCGGTCCGGATAATCAGGCCGGCGTTCTTGGGCGTGCGCAGGCCGTCCAGCGCCTCGCGCAGACGCTTGCGCTCCTCCTCGTCCTCGATCTTCTGCGAAAGGCCCATCTTGTTCATCCAGGGCATCAGCACCACGTATCGGCCCGGCAGAGACACATAGGTACTCAGCGTCGGCCCCTTCGTGTTGACCCCTTCCTTGATGACCTGTACCATGATCTCCTGACCCTTGCGCAGGCACTTCTGGATCGGCGGCCGCTGCGTAACCGATTTGCGTCGGCCGATCTTCTCCTCCGGTTCCTGCGAATCGGGCGGAAAGAACCGGGGGTGCAGGTCGCTGATGTGCAGAAACCCGTTCTTGGCCTCGCCGAAATCGATGAACGCCGCCTGAATCCCCGCCTCGATGTTTACCACGCGGCCCTTGTAGATGTTGCCGACGTGGCTGATCAGACTGGTCCGTTCGATGTACAGTTCCTCCAGGCTGCCATTTTCCACTACGGCGACCCGGCATTCCTCCCCTTCCGAGCTGTCAATTAGCATTTCTCGCGTCATAACTGCTTGTCCGTTTTTCCTTCTCCGTTAATTCGTTTTCCATTCCACGGATATTCGTCGCACCGGCTCGGCCAGATCGCTCGACCCGAGTCCCAGCCAGTTCATTATCTCATCGATCCGCGCCGTCCCCTCCGGCGTAATGAGGCAGCGGACCTCTAACACGTTCTCGTCTCCCTCCAGTAACTCCACCCACTCCCGCAGGTCCACGGTCTTATCGTGTCCCTTGGGTCCCGTCCGCTCCGCGAGGATCGGCTGCCCCGATTCGAGCTGCGCCCGGCCACGCCGGTACGTCTGACGCCACGCTTCAACGGAGACGTCCCCGCGGCTCCAGCGGTACACCGCCGCCGCGGGCCGCTTGCGCACCCGGCCCGGAACCTGCTCGACCGAAATCACCCGGATACCCTCCGGCAGCAGCGCGTTCATTCTCGCGGCCGTCTCCCTGCCGTCGAGGACGGCCTCCCCCGCCTCCAGCTCCGCCGTCAGCAGATCATCATCGGCCTGAAGTCCCACCGCCCGCGGCAGGGGCAGCGAGAGACGCGGCCGGGGATTGAAGCCGCCGCGGTACGCCAGCGGCAGGCCGCAACGAACCAGAAACCGCTGCCAGAAGGTCAGCGTCTCCTGGTGCGAGAGACAGGCTGTCGGCCCGGCAATGGCAAAATGCACCAGCAGCGTTCCGGGGCGGGCGGGCGGGCAATTGTCCTGGCGCGGCTCCATCGAACGCCCCCGCTAAAACGTTTCCGGCAGAATCCGGGTGGCGGCATCCCGGAGCAGGTTTTTAATCTGACGCGGCGAATCCAGGATGAGGGCCTTGCGGGCCAGCTGGTTGCACTCCTCCAGTGTGACCGAACGGATGATCTTCTTGATCTCGGGGATCAGCGGCGGAGCCATCGAGAGCGTCCGCACCCCCATCCCCAGCAGCAGCATGACGAACTCCGGGTCGGAGGCGACCTCGCCGCAGATGCCAAGATCGATGCCGTTTTTGTAGGCGTCGTGGATGACGCTGCGCAGCAGCATCAGCACGGCCGGCTCGGCGGCGGTGAACATCGTCGAGACGTGCTCGTTGGCGCGGTCCACCGCCAGCGTGTACTGGATCAGATCGTTCGTGCCCACGCTGAAAAAGTCCGCCTCCACCGCCAGCATCCCCGCGCTCAGCGCCGAACTGGGCGTCTCGATCATGATCCCCACGGGGATCTGCGCGTTGTAGGGGATGGCGTACTCGTCCAGGTCCTCCATGACATCCCGGAGGATCATGCGGGCCTGTCGAAGCTCCTGGAGGTTCGTAATCAACGGAAACATCACGCGGACGTTGCCCAGCACCGAGGCCCGCAGAATCGCCCGAAGCTGCGTCTTGAACAGCGGCAGGTTTTGCAGGCAGTAGCGGATGGACCGCAGCCCCAGCACCGGGTTGGTCTCATGCGGGTGGCGCGTCGTCTGCGGCAGTTTGTCCGCTCCGAGGTCCATCGTCCGGATCACCACCGGGCGATCCCCCAGCACACGGGCCACCTCCGCGTAGGCATGGTAGTGATCCTCCTCCGTCGGCTCCGTATCGCCGTAGAGGTACAGAAACTCCGTGCGGTAGAGCCCGATACCCTCGCCGCCCTTCTCCAGCACGCTTTCGGCTTCGTCCGGGAACTCGATGTTGCCCAGCAGTTGGACCTTCGTACCGTCGCGCGTTACCGCCGGCAGGGTCCGCAGGGCCGACAGCTCGCTCTCGAACCGCGTCATCTGCTGCGCGTAGGTCTCGTATTCCGCCAGCGTCTCCTCGTCCGGGTCGATCACGACCACGCCGCGATTGCCGTCGATGATCACGCGGCTCTCGGCCGTAATATTCGTCATCAGATCGCCCAGCGCCACCACCGCCGGGATGCCCAGCGAGCGGGCCACAATCGCCGTATGGCTGGTCCGTCCTCCCCGCTCCGTCGCGAAGCCCTTGACGAAGGTCTTGTTGAAGCTCGCCGTCTGCGTGGGCGTCAGTTCCCGGGCGACGACGACGACCGGCTCGCGAAGGTGCTCGACATCCTCGGTCACCTTGCCCAGCAGCCGCGTCAGCAGCCGCTTCTCGATGTCGTAGATATCCGCCGCTCGCTCGCTGATGTACGGATCGTCGATGCCCTCGAAGTGCGAGGCAATCTCCCGCAGCACGGTGGAGACGGCGTACTCCGCCGTCACCAGCTCCTTCTCGATCAGGTCCGTGATCCGCTTGCGAAAGCTCTTGTCCTGCAGGAACCGCATGTGAACGGCGAAGATATCCTGGATCTTGCCTTCCCGGATGTGCTTGGCCGATTCCAGCTCGTCCAGCTCGCGAATCGCGGAGGCAAAGGCGTCCCGCACCCGCTGGATCTCCCGGGTCTTCTGCGAGGCCATGATGGACCGCCGCGGGATTCGGTAATCCTTCGAATCCACCACGATGGCTCGGGAAATCGCGATTCCCGGCGATACGGCTATGCCTTTTTTAATCTCCACGTTCCATTCGTTTCGTTTGGGCCCTCTCAGGCCACCACTCTGTCAAAAAACTCGCCCAGCGCCTTCACCGCCTCGGCGGCGTCGCAGCCTTCGGCCCGGATTCGCAGCTTTGTCCCTCGGGTCGCCGCCAGCATCGTCATCTGCATGATGCTCTTGGCGTCCGCGACCACGTCCCGGTTGTGCACCGTAATCTGCGACTTGAACTGGCCGGCCAGGTCCACAAACTGCATCGCCGGACGCATATGCAGTCCGTCGGCATGTTTGATCTCCACCTCGATTTCATGTACCGGTTCTGACACTGGCTACCCCGTTTCGCTTCGGCGTGCTCGAACATCCCGTTCGGCATCACTCCCGGGATTCAACATCTGCGTCCACCACCGCCTCCCGGATCTCCTCGCGGCTCTGGGCCTGCCGGAGAAAGCGGCGAAAATCTTCGTTATTCAGATTGCGAAAGATCGTCTCCATCGCCTGGAGATGCTTATCGGGATTGTCCTTCGGGCTGATCAGCAGGATGACTGTGTACACGGGCTGCTTGTCGAGCGACCGAAAATCCAGCCCCTGGGAGCTGCGTCCGATCACCGCCACCGGCCGCGCCACGCCCTCCAGTTTGATGTGGGGGATCGCCACGCCCTTGCCGATGCCGGTACTGGCTTCGTTTTCTCGCTGAATGATGGCGCGGACCGCCTTTTTTACTTCCGCCTTTCCCAAGACCTGCTGATCATTCAGTGCCTCCACCAGTTCCTGAATGACACCGTCCCGCTCCATCGCCTGAAGTTCAGGAATCGTCGCCTCGAAACAAACGATGTCGGACAATCTCATAGTATCTCCTATTCTATCTAAAGGGTCTCGCTTTCCGGGCGGATCGGGTCACCGTTATTCGATGGCGCCTTCTTCGCCGGGTCTTTCCGGCAGCGGCAGATCCGCCGTGCCGGGACGTTTATGGTCTCTCTGTTTCTCTTTTTGCCGCTTAAGCTGCCGCTCCATCTTGTGGGCGGTCAGATCCAAACAGCCGTACAGGTCATGTCCCTCCTCTTTGGCCACCAGCACCTCCCCGCGATCCACATGGGCCAGGAACTGAACCGCGAGACTGCCGCCCTCCCGGGCCTCCACCACCACCTCCATGTGGCTGATCTGGTCATAGAAGCGGGGCAGTTTCTCGCATTTCTCCCGGGCATAGTTTCGAATCGCTTCCGTGATTTCAACGTGTTTGCCGGTAATGGTAAACAGCATTTTTCAACTCCTTTGACGTATCACAGGTTTCGGTTGCGTTTCGTCTTTCTCGGATTCCTGCAGATGTCGCCGGGAGGCCTCAAAGGCCCGGTGTTCCGCCGGCGTAATCACCCCCCCGCTCATCACAAACCGGAGCGCCTCCTCGATGCTCATCTCCAGGTCGATCACCTGATCTGTGGGCGTCAGGATGACGTATCCGGTAAACGGAGTCGGTGAGGTCGGCACAAAGACGGTTAAAAATTCCTTATGTTCCAGGGCCGTAATCTTTTTCAATCCCTGACCGGTCACCAGGCCGATCGACCAGGTTTCCCTGCGGGGATACTCAATCGCCACAACCTTGCTGAAGGAGAAATCCTTTTTGGTCAGCAGGAAATCCGTCACCTGCTTGATATGCGGATACACCTGCTTGATGAGGGGAATGTTCACAAAGGTCTTTTCGAAAAGATGCCAGAGCGTGCGTCCCACCATGCTGGCCAGAAATGCCCCGACCACCACCACCCCCAGGATCGCAATGATAAAACCGGCAATCTTCCCCCGGCCTTCGACCCAGAAACTCCACAGAAATTCCTGCGTATATTGATCCGTCATCCATAAAATGATCCGGACCAGGGCCTTATTGACATGATATCCTACCTTATCCTGAATAAAGATATAACACTGGACGAATATCCAAATTGTCAGGATAGTCGGCAGAAGGGCGGCCATTCCCCTGAAAAAATAAGCTCTGAAATTTTTAAATGCCTGCATTTCTGAAAATACCCAACCGGCCGGTATGGGTCCAAATATTATAATCATCGCGCCATTCGCGAAGATTTACAGCTTAAGTCTGTTTTTCAACAGACATTACGACTTTACCGAATAGATGTTTTCCCGTCAATAAAAAACTCCGGCTGCGGCCTCGGCAAATGGGAGGCCCGGAGGTGAATCCAGAGCCCCGGCAGCGTGCCGATGATCGTGATTACCCGCTGCAAAAGGGCCAGAGCCGTGGCGCTCTCCTGGCTTGCCCCTGCAATGGCCACAAATAAAATAATTACCCCCCCTTCCAGGATTCCTATGCCGGCCACGCTGACCGGGACCGAACTGATAACCCAGACCAGGGGAAAGAAGACAAAATAGTACCGCATTTGGTCTGAAACCCCGAGGTCCCTCCCGATCAGCCAGAAACTGAAAAAGATTAAAGATTGCAGGAGGACCGTTACCCCGATGCCGAAAGGGCCGATCCACGGCTTTCGCACGTAGATGGCAAGGACCTCCAGCAACTGCCCCATGGCATGTCGGCCCGTTTTCCATAGCTTTACAACGCTTTGAACGGCAATCCGCCGGGTCCCGGGAAACAGCAGGATCACAGCGAGTGCGGCCGCCATGATCGAAAGGAACCAGATCGCCTCCTCCCGATACTGCGACAGAGAGGAAACCCCCTGCCGGCTCTCCCTCGTCAAAAACATCTCCTGCCGCATGAACAGAAGATAACAGACCACGGCGATTACCAGCGTGGCGGCAAGCCCGGTAAAACGGTCCACAAACACGCTCAAAGCGGACTGGAACCGCTTGTTTTCGTGATGCCGCGTCACATACCAGGCCCGGATAAAGTCACCCCCTACCGAGCCCGGCAGGAAGTTATTGAAAAAAAGTCCGTGAAAATGCAGTTGCAGCGCCGTCAGATACGGGATGCGGATTCCCAACGCCCGCAGCATGACCCACCAGCGAAAGGCCATTATCACCTGCGTTGCCAGTTGAATCCCAATCGCAAACAGGAGAATCCAAATCCGGAGACTCGAAAGATCATGGACAAGCTGCCTGAAGCTCAGATCCTTGAAGATCAGGAATAAGGCAAAAACGGCAACCCCGATCCGCAGAACAAGGGAGATCAACTTCCTGTTCTTATTATCCAAACGATATCCCTATCAATCTTTCCAAACTTCTCAAAAACACTTGTTTTTCCTTATGATACCGGTTAAAAAGGCCCCCTGCAAGAGCATACGAACAATTTATAAGTGATAATCGATCCGAATTTAAGGAGACTTTAGTGGCAGCCAATAAAGAAATCGAAGAAGGCCTGGCCTTTACGCCCAAATTTGACAGCAATGGCCTGATTACCGCCATCAGTCAGGACGCCGACACCGGCCAGGTCCTCATGGTGGCCTATATGAACGACGAAGCCCTCAAGCAGACAATCGAGATCGGCAATGCCGTATTTTTCAGCCGCTCTCGCAAGAAGCTCTGGAAAAAAGGCGAGGAGTCCGGCCACGTCCAGAAGGTGCGGCAGATTCTGGTCGATTGCGATCAGGATTGCCTGATCCTGAAGGTCAAAGTCGATCAGGGCCAGTGTCACGTCGGCTACCAGTCCTGCTTCTACCGGGCCCTCAAACCCGGCAGCCAAACCGATCTGGAATTGATCGCCCAAAAGGTTTACGACCCCGCCCAGGCCTACAAAAAATAAATCCGGGCAAGCTCGATCCTCACAAGGGGCCTGTTACCAACCCGTTGACAGGCCCCTTTTTTTGCATCGCCGCGTTTATTTCCCCGCCGCCTCTTTGGCATAGTAGGTGATAATCATATCCGCCCCCGCACGTTTGATGGCCGTCAGCGTCTCCATCATGGCCTCGTGCTTGTTCAGCAGGCCCGCCCCGGCCGCCTGGCAGATCATCATATACTCGCCGGACACGTGGTACGCCGCCAGCGGCGCATCGAAGCCGGCTTTCGCCTCGGCGATCACATCGAGATATGCGACCGCGGGCTTCACCATGACGATATCCGCTCCCTCCTCGATGTCCAGTTCGATCTCCCGCATGGCCTGCCGCCGGTCCGCCGCCGGGTCCATCTGGTAGCCCCGCCGGTCGCCGAAGCCGGGCGTGCTGTGCGCCGCGTCGCGGAACGGCCCGTAAAACGCCGAGGCGTACTTGGCCGAGTAGCTCATGATGCCGCAGTCCGTCAGGCCCGCCTCATCAAGCGTCCGACGGATCGCCTCGACCCGGCCGTCCATCATGTCCGACGGGGCCGTCATATCCGCCCCCGCATGCGCGTGGGCCAGCGCCATCTTCGCAAGATTCCGGAGCGTCGAATCGTTATCGATGCGGCCGTCGCGGAGCACGCCGCAGTGCCCGTGATCGGTGTAGGCGCACAGGCAGACATCCGTAATCACCAGCAGGTCGGGCGCTTCTTTTTTGATCGCACGGATCGCCCGGCACACCGTCGAATCCGCCGCCCACGATTCGGAGCCCTGGGCGTCCTTCTTGGTCGGCAGTCCGAACAGCAGCACCGCCGGGATTCCCCGTTCGAATACGTCCCGCGCCTCGGCGGCGACCCGGTCCGGCGAAAAATGAAAGCACCCCTCCATCGAGCCGATCGGCTCGCGGACGCCTTCGCCCGGGCATACAAACAGCGGATAGATCAGATCGTCCGCCGTTACCTTTACCCCCGCCGTCAGCCGCCGCATCGGGGCCGATCCCCGCAGCCGTCTCATTCGTACCTGAGGAAATCCCATCGTGTTATTCCTTGCAAATCATTTGTTCCATTTCGTAGGATGGGCTTTAGCCCGCGCCGAATTAACATTCCGGATTCAAAGGAACCATGAAAATCCATAACCTTATCTATAAATTTTCAAGCAAATTTCGGCTTTTGACTTTAAATTTTCATGGATATAGTCCCATTGGGTACCGTATTATAGCTTGTATTCCGCCATTGCCTCGATGAGGCCCTCGGTTGTGTGCTTGCCGGCCTCCAGCGTGACGGCGACCCCCAGCGTCTCAAGCTGTTTCGTTGTCTCGGGGCCGATGGAGGCGATCTTCACTTTGGACTGCACCGTGTCCGCCGGGATCGTTTCAAAGAACGACCGCACGGTCGAACGGCTCGTAAACGTCAGCCAGTCCGCTTTGCCGCTTTCAATCAGGCTGGTCGCTTCCCGCAGCCGCTGTGCCTCCGGTTTGACAAAGACCGTGGTATAGACGTGCACCTGCCGGACCTCGGCGCCTGTTTCCCTGAGCCGATCGGGCAGATCGTCCGGCGCAATCGCCGACCGCAGCAGCAGCACCCTTTTGCCTGCAAGCTCCGTCGCGTCGGCCAGCTCCGCGGCCAGGGCCGCGCCTGTGTACTTCGTCGGCACAAAGTCGGCCAGCATGCCGTACTCCCGCAGCCGATGCGAGGTCGGCTCACCGATACACGCGATCTTCGCCCTGTCGAACGCCCGCCCGTCCCTGCCCTGCCGATAGAGCATCTCGAACGTAAACTGCACACCGCTGCCGCTGGTGAAAACGATCCAGTCATATTCGCCAAACTCGCGGCTGACGAGCTCCACCTCCGGCGTCTGCGTCAGATCCCGCACTTCAATCGTATTCAGGGCGCAGGCGATTCCTCCGGCCTCCGTGATCCGTTGGGCAAACCGGCGATTGCCCTCCGCGTCCCGCGTAATCAGGATCGTTCGGCCGAACAGGGGACGCCGGACAAACCAGCTTGCCTCCGGTTTGAACGCAGCGCCGCGGCCGACCATAAGCAGCGCCGGCGCCTCGATTCCCTCGCGACGGCAAATCTGTGCGATGGATTCGAGGGGCCCCTGCACGCTGCGCTGCGTCGGCAGGGTCGCGTTCTGCACCACGGCCGTCGGCGTCTGCGGCGAACGGCCGTTCTCGATCAGGTGCGCCGCGATCCGCTCCAGGCGGCTCACCCCCATGTAGAAGACGACCATCCCTCGAAAGCGGGCCAGCAGGTCCCAGTCAATCGAGCTTTCCTCCTTGTCCGGCGTTTCGCGGCCCGTAACAAACATTACCTGCGAATTCTGCTCCCGGTCCGTCAGCCAAAAGCCGCTGTACTGGGCCGCCGCCGTCGCCGCGGTTACTCCCGGCACCAACTCGAAAGGAATTTGTGCCTCGATGCAGGCGGCGACTTCCTCGGCCGCCCTTGCGAACATCCCCGGGTCGCCGCCCTTGAGACGCACGACGCAGCCGTACCGTTGGGCCTTTTCCACAAGGAGGGCGTTGATTTCAGATTGCTTGAAGGAATGCTGCCCGCAGCGTTTGCGGACACAGATCAGCTCGGCATCCGCTCGGCATTGCTCCAGCAGGGTTGGGTTGACCAGGCCGTCATAGATGACGCAATCGGCCCGGCTCAGCAACCATACCCCCCTCGCCGTAATCAGCCCCGGATCGCCCGGACCCGCCCCCACCAGATAAACCACCGGCCTTTTCACCTGCAACTCCTCTTAGGCATAACTGTGAAGCCCCTGGAACAACTTGGACAAGTTGACCCATAACAGGGTAATTATTATACAGGCGAATCCGATTACCGAAAGCGATAAATTCATCTTCAAGTGCCGCTTGCCGTAAAGCGCCCGGTAGTGCAGATAAAACGCATACGCCAGCCAGCAGACCAGCGACCAGAGTTCCTTCGGGTCCCAGCCCCACCAGTCGCCCCAGGCAAACTTGCCCCACACGCTGCCCAGCAGCAGCCCCAGCGTCAGGAAGGGAAAGCCGAAGCGCACCAGATCGTACGTTTCTCTCTCCCGAAGAGCCGACATATCCCGGTTTTGCGTCAGCAGGCCGCGAGCGGACTGGACGGCGGCCTTGGCGAGGATGACATACGAGAGCATGTAAACGCCCACGTGCGGGCCGAAGAGCCACGACTGGAGAGCGGGCGGCAGGTGCTGCGGCGCCGCCGAGAAGACGAACCCGGCCGGAAACAGGAGCACAAAGCCCAGCAGGCAGTCGCCGCTGACGGCTGCCGGGTCGTCGATCCCCATGAACCGGCGGCAGAACCGTGAGATCGGCCACATCAGCATCCCCAGCGTCAGGAACACCTCGAAGAGGTTCTGCATCGGCAGATGGCCCGTATGCCCCCAGCGGTAAATCCACGCCGCCAGCGCAATCAGAAAGGCGGCAAAGAAGAGGCCGTTTTGAGGCCGGCGCGCCCTCGGCGACAGACCCGCCGCGGCATAGAGGGCCATGGCGGCGTAGATCATCAGACCCAGTGCGGAATACTTAATCTCCATGGCGACCCCCCTTCCTGCGGCCGAAGTACCGCACGGTCGGCGCAAGCCAGAACTGACCGACCATCCCCAGCGAAAGCAGCGCATAGCCGCCAAAGACCGCCGCCAAACCATCATCGCTGACCGCCTGAATCTCGCTGTAGCGGCCCGCTTCGCTCTTGCCCCAGTCGCTCTGATAAAAATGAAAGCCGCCGTAGTGAAGCGGCTTATTCACCTCGATGGCCTTGCGGGCCCGCACGCCGTCCTTTGTCTCCACCGCCAGCGTGCTGATGTAGTCCTTCACTATCTGCGGACCGGTCACGCTGACAAAATACCGATAGCGGGGAATATCGTGCCCGGCGAACCGCTCATAAACGAATTGGATCTCCCGGCGGCCGTTGGGATACTCAAACGTAAGCTCATAACCCGGATTAGATTGGTCCGGCGGTCCCTCATGGCCCCGCATCGAACCGCTCTCCCCCCGAAGCTGGAGGTTGTTGAAGGCCTTAACCCGCACCCCGGCTTCGCCCAGGTCCAGGGTCGCACCGTCTTCGGCGGGCAGGAAATATGCCTTTTCCCGGTTTGCCTTATCGACGATCTGAATCTCCTTTTTGCCGTAGAATTCAATGGCGAACTTTTCAAGATTGACGCTGAAAGGGAGTTTCGCCGTCGGGACCCCATTCTCATCCATCAGCGTATCCGAGGAGGCGCCCTCATATAGGAACAGGTATCCTTTGTAGGGCTTGCTGCCGCGGAGTTCATGGGCCTTTTTCGACCCCCAAAGCCCTCCCGCCAGCGTCAGGATCAGCCCGACATGGATCATCAGCATCCATGGACGCGCCCCAAGCCCCCTCCAAAAAATGAATCCCCCCGCCAAGACAATCAAAAAGGCAACCCAGAATACCGTCATTACAGGAGAATTAAAGAATTCGCCCGCCCTTCGGGGTCCCGCAAACGCCCCCCCGACGGACAGAACCGCCAGCAGGCCAATCACGATAAGTGTAGATATTAAAATAAGATAACGAATTTTCGCTTTCACACTTGAACCCGGTAAGCAATGTACGTGTTTTCGTTTGATCGATCCATTTATCCCTGAAAAGCGAGAAAAATGCAAATTTATTTGAGAATTTGCTTTACTTTGCATACCTTGTAATACATATTATGTAAAACAAGTTAATAAACAGTCTTTTTAGGAGACAGCGACCATGAAATTTGAACGGGAACTCATGAAAGGCGTGGCGCCGATTGTGGTGCTGGAGATTCTCTCCCGCGGGCGGATGTACGGATATGAGCTGAGCGAGGCGCTTCGCCAGCGGAGCAGTGGGGTCCTGACCCTGGGGCTGGGGACGCTGTATCCGCTGCTTTACAACCTCGAGGCCAAAGGGCTCGTCGCGGCCGAGTGGGAGGAAAACGAGAGTAAACGCAAACGCCGCTACTACTCGATCACAAGCAAAGGCAAGGCCCGGCTTGCCCAGCAGAAAGAACAGTGGCTCGCCCTCCAGCAGGGCGTCAATCTCGTCTTCGGCTTTGGCGGACTGAGCCCGGCCTGACATCGGACACCCCTTTGTCCCTTTCGGACAGGAGCGAAACTATGAGCAGCGGCAAAAGCATTCTGATCAAAACCGGCAAGATCGTCCTGGGCACGGTACTCGGCCTGGTGTTGAGTTTTTTTACGATCGTTCTTCTGGAAGTTCTTCTGCCCAAGCCCAATCCCTTTATGAAGTCTGAATTCAACGTCTGGCTGGCTTCTCCGATTATTGCTTTCTGGCTGTTTCTTTTTATTCGGCTTTTGCTGCGAAAGCCGCTGGAGAAACGGATTCATACCCAGGGCATGGAGCAGCTTCCCGTCCCCGCATCCGAGCTGATCCATGAAATCAGCCGGGCGATGCGCTATCGCCGCAGCGTCCGCGCGGATGTGCAGCGGGAGCTTGTCGATCATTTCACTGACGCCCTGGCCGACTGCCGGAGCGAGGAGGAAAAACAGAAACGCGCCAAGGCTCTCATCGCCGAGTTCGGCGACCCGCAACTGTTGGGCATTCTCCTTCGCCGTGCCAAGAAACGCTGCCGCCCGCTTTGGCGTACCATGGCCGTGCGAGCCTTCCAACTGACCGGCCTCCTGCTTATACTGCTGATTCTCTACATCGGCTGGTTTTTTACCGGTCGGCCGTCTGTTACGACCGATTACCTCCAAATCTGGAACGAGCAGACCCGCCCTGCCGCCGACGAAAGTCTCAATGCCTGGCCTTTGTATCGAGAGGCGGCTCAAGGGTACGTTGAGATCAAAGACCTTGAATTCCCGAAAGGCAGCCTCGCTTCTCTTGCTCCCCAGTCGCGTGCACTTCTGAAGCAGGCCGTCGAGGCCAATCAGAAGTCGCTTGAGCTCGTTCGCCTCGGAAACAGAAAGCCCCTGTACTGGCAGACTTATACGGTAGATAAAAAGGCCGGAAATAATGAATTACTCGGCCTGCTCATACCGGATCTGGCAGCGTTCCGCAACCTGGGGCGGCTTCTTTGCGCTGAGGGTCTTGATCTAGCTGAACAGGGCCGTCTCCAGGAAGCCGCGGATTCCATTTTTGAAGCCTACCTCTTCGGTCAGCATATTCGCGGCCGTAATACAACCCTTATTGAACAACTGGTTGCCGGGGCGATGGAATCTATCGCCACCCAATCGCTGCGCGTCCTGCTGAACCAATACGGCAGGCAAATGGAACCTCAACTGCTCGAAACAGTGCGAAAGCGGTTTGAGGCGATAGTCAATGGAAAAGATTTTACGGCGAATTTTCAGGGAGAACGGCTGTTTCTGTTTGATGAAGCGCAGCGAAGCTTTACTCAATCGAAATTCGGGAAAAGTCATTTGTACCTGCCGCGCGTATTTCAACTGATAAGCTATATAAACGAAAACATAGAAGCGAATATCTCCAAGGCCGCGTTTCATGTTCTTTTTACCCATCCGGGCAAAGAGGAAACCCTCCAGACGGTTGATCGTTTTTACTCACAGATGGCCGAGCTGGCCCGGCTGACCCCCGCACAGCGAAGGCGGGAGGAATTAAGTTTGGATGAGATAACCCAAAAAGCAATGGAGGGAAATATCTTACTGAATATCATGCTGCCGGCCCTGCATAAGGTAATCGAAAATTCATGGCGAAACTGCACGGACAGCCGCGCCACCCTGACCCTGCCGGCGATTTGGGAATATGAAAAGAAAAACGGTACCCTCCCCGATACGTTACAAACGGCGGTTGAAAAGGGCTGTCTCAAAGAAGTCCCGCTCGATCCCTTCAGCGGTCAACCGCTCATTTATAAGAAAACGAGCAACGGTTTTATCCTCTACAGTGTCGGGTCGGATTTCATTGATAACGACGGAACTCCCGGCAAAACGGCCCAAGGCGGCCTTGCCGCCTGGCCCGAAACCGGCGATGTCGTCTTCTGGCCGGTGTCGCGGGAATAAAACGGCATTTCAAAGGACCGGTCTCTTACAACTCGTAGAGCTCCTCGTCGGAGAGGACGCGGAAGCCGTGCTCACCGATCAGGGCGGCGATGTCCACGTCGTCGGGATTCTGGACCTCAAGGAAACACAGACCCTGCTTGTTCGTGGGGGCAACAAAACCGTAAGCGTCCTTGACGTTGACGTTTTTGGTCAGCAGCGCCGCCGCGAGCGTGTCGAGGTTGCCGAGCTTGTCGGGGGCCGTCACCGCCAGCACCTCCTTGAGGGCGCAGGCAAAGCCGCGCTCGGCCAGGGCAAGCTGCGCCTGGGCGGGCTTGTCCACGATAAGCTTGATGAGCCCGAACTCGCCGCGGTCCTGGATCGAGAAGGCCCAGATGTTGAGCTTGTTTTCCAGCAGGATATTGGAGATGGATTTCAGCCGGCCGGGCCGGTTTTCCAGAAAGATCGTCAACTGTTTTGCCATGACAACTGCTCCCGATTTACTCTGAATATTCGATTGGATTCATGGATTCGGTTCAACATCCCGCATGAGGACCTCGAAGATCGTTTGGGCCGCCAGCCGGTGCCCCTCGGCGTTGGGATGGTTGAGGCCGTTGGCCAGCAGCGCGTCGGTATCGCCGCCCTCGTCGGCCAGACGCTGCCATTGCCCGTAAATATCAGCGACCGGAACACTCAGTTCCGAGCCGACATCCCGGACGGCCTGGGCGTACCGGGCCACCGTCCCCTCGTTCTGAAGTCTGCAGAACGTCTCGGCCCATCCCTTATCGCGGTGCTCGGCGCAGATATTGGGATTGTCCGCCGTGCACATAAAATTCGGCGTCAGCAGGATCACCTCCGCCCCGGTCGCCTCGCGGATTCTTTCCACGGCCGTTTGCAACGTTCGGCGGAAGGAATCGACCCCCGCCGCGCCGCCGGCAGCGCAGTCGTTGAGCCCGAACTGAACCAGGACCAGGTCGGGCGCGTACCGAAACACATCCGGCTCCAGCCGTTTCAGACCGTCGGTGACGGTCTCGCCCGCCCGCCCGGAATTGATGACATTCAAAACCGGCTCGGGGAAGCGTTCGTGCAGGAGGACCTTTAACTGGTGATGGTACACCGCGAAGCCGTCGCGGGTCGAGACGTCCATCCATCCCTCCGTCACGCTGTCGCCGAACGCCACGATCACGGCCGGCTCCCTGCGGCCCAGCTTGCGCAGCAGCGCCGACTCGGACCGGGACAACGCCGACTCCGGCGGCGCCTGGTGAAAGGCGCTGCGCAGGGTCCGCAGGGCGGAACGGGGCGCATCATAGTAGAGGAGCGTTCCCAGCAGCGCCGCCAGCAGAAGTCCGTTGGCCGCCAGGGACCACCGATACGCTTTTCCGTATTCCATCCCTGCACCTCTCTTGGGGCCGGTCGCCCCGCCTACAGTTTCTCCCGCTCGTCAAGCACCCGTTTGGCCTTGCCCTCGAAGGCGGGCAGCGAGCCGGGCTCGTGCAGCTCGATGTTGGCGTTGATCGTGATCGAGGCGCGGAGCCGGTCCTTGATCTTTCGCTTGAGCGCGTCGAGCTGCGACAGATCGCCCGTGAACAGCTTGGAGTAGATCTCCACGCGGACCGTCAGCCGGTCAAGGCCGTCCTTTCGCGTCAGGTGGATCTGGTAGTTGTTGCCCACCTCGGGGGTGCTCATAAGCACCTCCTCGATCTGGGACGGGAAGACGTTGACGCCGTTGACGATCAGCATGTCATCGGTGCGGCCGGTGATGCGCGCCAGGCGCCGGTGGGTCCGCCCGCAGGGACACGGCTCGGTATGGATGAAGGCCAGGTCGCGCGTGCGGTAGCGCAGCAGCGGCATGGCCCGGCGAATCAGGTTGGTAAAGACGACTTCGCCCTCCTGCCCGTCCGGCAGCACCTCGCCCGTCGCGGGGTCGATGATCTCGATGATGTAGCCGTCCTCCCAGACGTGCAGGTCCTTCTTGTAGATACACTCGAACGCCACGCCGGGGCCGTTCATCTCGCTCAGGCCGTAGGAGTTGTAGATATCGATCCCGAAGAGTTCCTGGAGTTTGAGACGCGTGTTCTCCGAGTGCGGCTCGGCCCCCATGTAGGCGCGTTTGAGGAACAGGTCCTGCAGGCGGACGCCGAATTCCTCCATCCGCGAGTGGATGTGCAGCAGATAGCTGGGGGTGATATGCAGGGCCGTCGTGCGAAAGTCCCGCATGAGCTGAAGCTGCCGCTGGGTGTTGCCGCCGCCAACCGGCAGGACGGTCATCCCCACGCGCTCCGCCCCGTAGTGCATGCCGAGCCCACCGGTAAAGAGGCCGTAGCTCATCATGTTCTGGAACACATCCTCCACCCTCGACCCGGTGGCAAAGAGCCCCCGCGCCAGCAGGTTCGTCCAGCGGTCGAGGTCGTCGGCGGTGTAGTAGATCACCGTCGGCGTGCCGGTCGTGCCGCTGGAGGAGTGCATTCGCACCACCTCTCTCAAATCGACCGCCAGCAGGCCCTTGGGATAGTTCTGCCGCAGATCGTCCTTGATGGTAAAGGGGATCTTGCGCAGATCCTCCAGGCCCCGGATGTCCTCGGGCCTGCCAATGCCGGCCTTCCCCAGCCGCTTATGATAGAACGGCGTGCGGAGGGCAAAGCCCGCGATGTCCCGCAGCCGCTCAAGCTGGAGCGCCTCGAGACGCGGCCGATCCATGGTTTCAACATCGTGGTTCCAGTACTGTGTTTCCATAACAAACCTGCTTTTTTTCATTCTCGCACCGGCGGGGTTGCGATTGATTGACGGCCGGTCGGCGGCCGATCTTTGTTAAAGGCCCTGAATGTCGTGTTCGCCGACGACGTTGATCCCGTGGGCCTTGAGGACCTGCTGTGCCCGTTCCAGGTCGTCGAACCGGAAGACCAGCAGGGCGCTTTCGGAGACCTTCTCGACAAAGCCGTACATATATTCCACGTTGACGTTATTGTCCGTCAGCACCCGGAGCACCTGAGCCAGTCCGCCCGGCCGGTCGGGCACCTCGACGGCGATCACATCCGTCTGGTTGGCGGTGATGTGATTGCGCCGGAAAAGCTCGACCGCCTCGGCGGGCTTGTCCACCACCATTCGCAGCACGCCGAACGTCTCCGTCTCGGCAATCGTCAGCGCCCGGATATTGATCTGCGCCTCCCCGAGCATCGAGCAAATCTCAAACAGCCGCCCCTTGCGATTCTCCAGAAACACGCTGATCTGCTTAATCTTCATCTCAGTCTCCTTTATCGTTTTTGCAACCGCGGATTACACGGATTTTGAGAGAGGTTTTTTAATCCGCAAAAATCCGCGCAATCCGCGGTTTATTTAAATTTTAAAGCTGCCGCCTGTCGATGACGCGTTTGGCCTTGCCTTCGCTGCGCTGGATCGTCTTGGGCTCCACCAGCCGCACCCGCACGCCGATCGACAGCACCACCTCGATCTCCTTTTTGATCTTCTGCTCCAGCGCGTTCATCTGCTTGATCTCGTCGGAGAAGATCTTCTCGTCCACCTCGACCATGATCTCGACCTCGTCAAGCTTGTGGCCCTTGCGGTCGATGACGAGCTGGTAGTGCGGGTGCGTGCCCTCGATGCCCAGCAGGACGTGCTCGATCTGCGACGGGAAGACGTTGATGCCGCGGACGACGATCATGTCGTCGGTGCGGCCGAGGATCTTGCTCGTTCGGGGACTCGTCCGTCCGCAGCGGCACGGCTTCGTCGTCATCGTCACGACATCCCGCGTGCGGTAGCGGATCAGCGGAATCGCCTGCTTGGTCAGCGTCGTAATCACCAGCTCGCCCGGCCGGCCCTCCTCGACCGGCGCGCCGGTGTCCGGGTCGATGATCTCAGGGTAGAACACGTCCGAGTAGAGGTGCAGCCCGTCCTTGTAGGTGCATTCCTGCGAGACGCCGGGGCCGATGATCTCCGAGAGCCCGTACACGTCCGTCGCCAGCATGTCCCACGTCTGCTCGATCTCGCCGCGCATCGACTCGCTCCACGGCTCGGCGCCGAAGATGCCGATCTTCCAGCTTGCCTGGCTGGGATCGAGCCCCAGCTCCCGCGCCTCCTCGGCCATGTACAGGCAGTAGCTCGGTGTGCAGGCGAGGAGGCGGGGCTTGAAGTCCTGCATGATCTTGAGCTGCCGCTTGGTCTGCCCCGACGAGGTCGGGATAATCGTCAGCCCCATCTCCAGCGCGCCGTAGTGGAAGCCCAGGCCGCCGGTGAAGAGGCCGTAGCCGTAGGCGATCTGGATGAGGTCGTCAGGCATGGCCCCCGCGCAGCACAGCGAGCGGGCTATCACCTCCCCCCACAGCTTGACGTCGTCCCGCGTGTAGCCCACCAGCGTGGGATTGCCCGTCGTGCCGCTGGAGACGTGGATCTCGACCACCTCGCTGCGGGCGCACGAGAAAAGCCCGTAGGGATAGTTGTCCCGCATGTCCAGCTTAGTCGTAAAGGGCAGTTTGGTGATATCCTCGATCCCCCGGATGTCGCCGGGGACGACGCCGATCTGTTCAAACTTTTTCTTATAGACCGGGCAGTTGTCATAGACGTACCGGACCAGGTTCACCAGCCGCTCGGACTGGAGATTCTTCAGGTCCTCCAGCGGCATGGTTTCGATGCGTTCATTCCAGATCATAGCCTTCTTCCGTTTCCATTTTATGGTTTCGAATATCCGCCCTCGGGCCTGACCAGGGCGCGGGCCCGTGCGAACACGTCCCGGTTCGCATCGAGGAGCTTCGGGGCGAACACCGTCTCCAGGGCCTTGTGCCAGCTTGCCTCCTTGATCGGCAGGAAGACCGACAGCACACCCATCAGCGCCGTGTTCAGCGTGCGGGGGTTGTCGATCATCCCCTGGGCCGGCTCAAGGTAGCCGATCAGGTCCGTCCCGTTCTTCTTCAAAAACGGCTTGAGCCGTTCATGTTCGTCGGCCTGGAAGCACAGCAGGAAGTCCGCCTGCCCCTCGCCGATCAGCGGCGAATACACCCGCCGGCCGAACCGCACGTGCGACTCGACCGAGCCGCCCCGCTGGCTCATCCCGTGCACCTCGGACTTCTTGACGTGCCAGCCGTCGTACATCGCCGCCCAGCCGAGCAGTTCCGAGGCCTTGATGATCCCCTGCCCGCCGACGCCGCCGAACGTTACGTTATAAACATCCTGTTTCTTCATTGATGATTCCACTTTACAGATCGAAGCTTCCGTCTTGTCATTCCCGCGAAGGCGGGAATCCGGATTCAGCAAACTCGTTTGGTCACTTGATCAGTTTGCACGGGCTCTGACAGATGATGACGCTCAGCGCATCCTCGGCCAGGCGTTCCTTTACCAGCGCCTCCAGTTCCTTCACATGCCCCGTCGGGTCGATCACGTCCACGTGGTCCGCCCCGCAGCTTTCGCACAGGGCCTTGAGGTCCAGCCGCTTCGTCGGCTCGTTGCGGATCGTCCGCCCGGTCGCCGGGTGGTTCTGGCCGCCCGTCATCGCCGTCGTCGAGTTGTCGAGGATGAAGATGATACCCCGCGCCCTGTTGTAGGCCGCGTTGATCAGCCCCGTGATGCCGGAGTGGACAAACGTCGAATCGCCGACGACGCCGACGATTTTCTCTCCCGGGTGCGCCCGCCGCAGGCCCTCGTTGAACGTGACGCCCGCGCCCATGCAGATACACGTGTGCAGGGCCGACGTCGGCGGCAGCGACCCGAGCGTATAGCAGCCGATGTCCCCCGCCACGAACAGGTCCAGCTTCCTGAGCACCGAGAACGTCGCCCAGTGCGGGCAGCCCGCGCACAGCCGCGGCGTCCGGCCCGGACGCGGCTTGACGTTCCGGACTCGGCCGGCGATCAGATCCGCCAGGAGGCCCGGCGCCAGCTCGCCCAGTCGAAACGAGGGATCCTTGAACTTCGCCTTCCTGATCCCCAGCGCCCGGATATGGTTCTCGATGAACGGGTCGAGCTCTTCGACCACGTACAGTTTTTTCACCTTCGCCGCAAACACCTTGATCTTCTCATCGCAGAACGGATACAAAAACCCGAGCTTCAGGAACGAGGCGTCGGGGTAGAGTTCCTTCAGATACAGGTACACCGCGCCGGACGCGATGAAGCCCGTCGTCGGGTCGTTGATCTCCTCCTTATTGAACTTCGTCTTCTCGGAAAAAGCCCGCAGCTTTTCCAGCCGCCGCTCAATAAAGGCGTGCCGCACCCGCGCACTGCCCGGCACCATGACATACTTCTGCATGTCCCGCGTCAGCGGCCTGACCGGTGTCTCGATCCGTTCGCCCGTCGTCACGTCCTCCTTCGAGTGCGAGACCCGCGTGGTCATCCGCACGATCACCGGCGTATCGAATCGCTCGCTGATCCCGAAGGCCTGCGCGATCAGCTCCCGCGCCTCGGTCGGGCTCGACGGCTCCAGCACCGGCAGCTTGGCATAGATCCCCACCCACCGCGTGTCCTGCTCGTTCTGCGAGGAGTGCATCCCCGGATCATCCGCCACGACGATGACAAAGCCCCCGTGAACCCCCGTATAGGACGAGGTCATCAGCGGGTCCATCGCCACGTTGAGTCCCACGTGCTTGCACGCGAACAAACTTCTCGCCCCGCCGACCGCCGCCCCGTAAGCAACCTCGTAGGCCACCTTTTCATTCACCGACCACTGAACATCCACTTCCGGAGACAGCGCCAGCGACTCCAAAATCTCCGTCGAGGGGGTGCCGGGATAGGCGCAGGCAACCTTGAGCCCCGCTTCCCATGCCCCGCGAGCCAGCGCTTCATTGCCGGACAGAAATGCTTTCAATGCTGCTTTTTTGGACATATCTTTTGGAAACCTCAAAGAAGGCAGAAATAGATTGTCTATGTCTTCAAATAAGATATCCCAGAGTACCCGATTTTCTCTCGCCGGTCAAGCAATATCCCTCCTTTTGTCTCTCTGAAAAACAAAAAAGACCCGGTGACAAGCCGGGTCTTTCTGCAAGGAAAATGAAACAAATCGCGTTAAATCGCCGGTTAAAAGGTCCATTCCAGGTTAATGCGGGCGAAATAGGCGTCATCGGAGATGGCGTAGTAATCGCCCGGGATGAAGTAGTCGAGCATGAAGTGGGTCTTAAACTTCTGGCAGCAACTGTAAGTCGCGATTCCGCTGATCATATGGCCGCGGAAATTGTCGTTGGTCAGGGTATTGGCGCCTGTTGCGCCGAACGCATCGGCGCCGCCGGTCTCATCCGCCCAGAACAGATTGTAGTCCGTCGCGATGGTCCAGACCTCGTTGGGCTTGAAGCTGTGGCCCACGCCGACACGGTGCAGGTTGGTCACTTCGCCCAGGGCGCCTTCGAACGTCCAGAGATAAGACTGGAGATCGCCGCCGCGCTGATACTGCGGCCAGTCGCCCCAGAGCGTGTTGAACTTCTCGTTCTTGCTCGTACTCGGATCGTCGCCGGAGAGGTATTCATAGCCGACGTGCAGCTCGTTCTGCAGTTTGTCCCGGAAGGCGTACATCAGGCGGGTGTTGGCGCCGAGGGCCCGCTGGTCCACAGAGGGGCCGCCGGGCGCACGATACCGGCCGAACTGATAGGCCGCTTCCGCGCTGTAATTCCAGTGCTCATCCAGGTTGCCGAACAGCCGGCCGCCGAAGGTATTGATGTCGCCGTCCGACGTCGGGGTCTGGGCGGGCCAGAAATCGGCCCAGTCCGAACTGCGTTCCCGCTTGTAGATGTAGTAGGCGTCATAGTTGATCGCGTCCGTAAGCCGGTCCGTGTAGTACACGATCACGCCCCGCTCATCCTGCTTCTGGGTCAGGTGACGCCGCTCGTCCACGGCCCCGTGGTTAAACGGAGGCAGCCACTCGCTCTCGTCATCGTATTGCTGAATATAGATCAGGTTCAGCTTGCCGGTATCGGACACCTGGTACTCCGCCCGTACCGCGTCAAAAAAGATCGTGCGCGAGCCGTCGCCGGGCGTGCCGTCCAGGACCAGCCAGCCGGTGCCGAGGATGATATCCTGTCGGCCGATTGTCAGCGTCAGCGGGGCGTCGAAGGCATTGCGCCACTGGAAGTTGAACGCGTCGAAAATCGCCTCGTCGAAGTCGAGGTTCTGGTTGGCAAAGAAGCCCAAAACGTCATTGCGTTCCGGGTCGCAGTGGTTCCAGAACTCCCACGTCAGGCGGGCATCAAAATCCACGTCCTCGCTCAGGGCCCATCGGATGGACCAGCGGGCACGAATCCGCTGCCAGTGGTTGCGGTTCCAGTCCTCATCGCCGCTCCAGTCGTCATTCAACGAGAAGATGTTCTCCGCATAGACCTCCCGCAGCCGCAGGTCCAGCCCCATCTCCACGCCCTCCAGGGGGTGATGGAACGCCCGCATAAAATCGCTGTCGATGTCATGCCAGTGGCTCGGCGGCGTCTGTACAAAGGCCTCCGTGCGGATCTCCGCCGCCTGGTCCCCGTCAGCCGCCGAGACCGCCGCCGTCAGCCCCAGCAGAACCCATACAATCACTATCCCTCGTCTGTAACTCTTCATACTGATCTCTCCTGTTCTCTAAATGTTAGGCCGTTCACACCCGGTAGGTGCATCTCGATATCTATGATCAACTCCCCTGGAAACACTTTCGAATGTGTTCCCGGGCGGGAGGCTTCGTTAAGAGACTGACAACAATCGCCGTTATGAACGACAGCGGCAGCGCAACCAGCAGCGGATCCACCACGTCCCAGTTGGGCCGGCCCGCCAGGATCGAGGTCTTGCCGCCGGTAATCCACTGGACCAGCCCCATGGACTGCGCCTCCTGAAATTTGACCAGCAGCAGCCAGAAGGCGGTAATGACGAAGCCGACCGCCATGGAGCTGATCGCCCCGGCCTTCGTCATCCGCTTCCAGTAGAGCCCCCCGAGAAACGCCGGCAGAAACGCCGAGGCGCAAAGCCCGAAAAAGATCGCCGTCGCCCGGGCGATAAAGGTGCTTTCGCGGGCATAGTAGCTGATCACGACCGCGTACACAATGCCGATCACGATGCCGATCCGGTTGATATTCATGCTCTGGCCGTGCCGGCCGGTCATCTTTTCATAGACGTCCCGGCCGATGCTCGTGCCGACCGTGTGGAACTGGCTCGACAGCGTGCTCATCGCCGCCGACAGCAGCGTCAGCAGGAACACCAGCCCGAACCACTTGGGCATCGCATGGAGAACATAGGAGGGGATGATCTCATCCGCCGTGTTGTTCGCATACACGATCGCGATGCTGCGCCCCTGACGCAGTACGGCCGGCTGACCGTCCGCCGTCACCGACCCCTGCTCGCCCTCCATCAGCTTTACCGGCGCCTGCCGGGGCACGGGCTTGCCGTCCTTGATATCGACGATATCCTCCCAGACCCCGCCCTCGCCCGGCGCCATGATCTGCAGCACGGCCAGCCCTTTTTCATCGTCGAGCATCTTGACGACCCGGCCCGTCAGCGGGGTCCCGTTCTCCGTGAAATAGACGTTGGACAGCGGACCCACCGTAAAGGCCACGCCCGTCATAATCAGGATGAAAATGCCGCCGACCATTACCGCCCGGTTCAGTTCCCGCTTGCTCTTGACGGTCATAAACCGAACCACAAGCTGCGGCTGGGCCAGCACGCCGATCCCCACGCCAAGCACGATTGTGCCGATCACGGTCCACCACAGGTTGTACTGGTCGTCTCCCCAGCCGAATTTCGGCATCGCCGTCCAGCCCTGGTGTCCGATGGCCCTCAGACCCGGAGGAACCAGCGGCGCCAGCGCCGTCAGTTTCTCATGCCCCTCGACCACACCGCCGACCTTATAGTAGGTAAAGATCAGCAGGACCAGCATCCCCACAAACATGATCGATCCCTGGAGGGCGTCCGAATACATCACACCCTTGAGCCCGCCGACGATCACGTAGGCCGCGATGATCACGCTGAAGATCATCAGGGCCGCCGGGTACGACAGATCGAACGAACCGGCGACAAATACGCTGCCGCCGATCAGGACCGCCGCCGCGTACAGCGGGATAAACAGGAAAATGATCAGCCCGGCAAAGACCTGGATGAAGCGGCTCTCGTACCGCTGCCCGAGCAGTTCCGGGAACGTGTGGGCATCGAGCCGGTGGCCCATCCGCCGGGTCTGCGGCGCGAGAACCACGAAGGCGATGAAGATCCCCACAAAAATGTTGCAGAACGTCAGCCACAGCGTGCTCATCCCGAAGAGCCCCGCCACGCCGCCGAAGCCGACAATCGCACTGGTCGAGATGAAGGTCGCCCCGTAGCTCAGGGCCATGACGAACGGATGAATCTGCCGGCCCGCGATCAGGTAATCGGTCGCGTTCTTCGTCCGCAGGTAGCCCAGGAATCCCAGGTAAACCACCAGCAGCAGATACGCCAGCACAACAATGATTTCAGTAAGACCCACTCCCTGCGCCAACATACGTGTACCTCCTTTCGTTCGCGCTGCCTCGGCCGACTGCTCGGAACAAAACGGCTCCGGTGGACCGCTCTACAGAACCTCTTCCACTTTCTTTTCTTCTTCCACCCACTGCACGTCTTCCCGGCGGACTTCCTCGTCGCCGCGGTTGCGCATCAAAAGGCCGTAAACAACGCAGAGAAGGGTAGAGGCGATACATAATATATAGACAAGCACCACGTATTTGTCTTCAATGCCTAACATAACGTTCTCCCGACTTGTCAAGTCTTATTATTCCGGCGGCAGAAAACTCTAATCCTCCTGTTTTCGGCATCAGTTGTGAAAAATGGTGAATTTTTTCACAATATTTTTATATTGTTGCGCCTGTATTCTCAAAACAGGCAGGTCACAGGCCCAAGAGTCTCACCGCGTTTCCGCGGAAGATTTTTTCCCTTAACCCGTTATCATCAATAAGGTTAGATACATTTTGGACGGCCTTCGACTGGTCATCCCACGGGCTGTCCGATCCAAAAAACAGGTAGTCCGGCGGGTGTTTCTCCATCAGTCGTTTCATTTTTTCCGGACCCAGATAATCGTAAGTCATCGAGGTTTCCATATAGACGGGCCGGCCGATCAGGTGTTTTTCAACCTCATCCCATTGAAACCAGCTCCCCATATGCGTCGTAATCAACCGCAAATCCGGAAACTTGTCCAGCACCCGCAGGATCTGCGCCGGCGAGGCCACCTCTTTCCACTCGAAGGCGATGTCGAAACCGGTGTGCTGAATCAGCAGCAACTCGTTTTCGCAAATGGACTTATAGAATGCGTCCAACCGGGGGTCGTCGATCTGGAACCCCTGGTAGTACGGATGTAGTTTGATCCCCTTGAAGCCCAGTTTCCGGATGGCTTCAATTCGCTGGATCGCCTGGGGATCGTCCGGGTGCACGGAAGGCATGGGAATAATGCGGTCCGAGCGAATGTCCAGGCACCACTTCAGGATAGACTCATACTGGGACGGCTTGGTGGCGATGCAGCACAGGACGCTCGTCTCGATCCCCGCCCTGTCCATGGACTCCAGCAGAGAACCCAGCCGCCCGTCCAGCCAGGCACGGGCATCGCACTCGGAAAGAAGCTGTGCCATCGCCCTTTCGGCCAGCGCATCCGGGAATGCGTGCGTATGAAAATCGATCATCCCTTGTATTGCCACCGTCAATGATCCTCGCCGTTACTCTCCAAAGAAACACCGGCTGTTTTTTCTATCCGCTTTATTGTGAAATTTCAACTTTATTTTGAACAAAACAGGAAAAAAATCGGCAGAGGAGTGAAATTTGTGCAGCATTTTAGCCGTAGGTCGGCGGCGTATTGTCATTCCGGACCCGCCCCGGCATCCGGCGTAAAAAACGGCTTCCTATGCTTTCGCAAATGGCCAAAAAATTGTTAATTTAGGCAAAATGGAGATTTAAACAGACGGGATTTGAAAACCTTTTAAACACAAGCAGTTACTGATGAACCAAAAAAAACGGGTCCGTTCGTTCACGGACCCGTCAGGTTTTTCGGCAGTACAACCCGTTTTAAAGGGGTTTGACTTTTGTTGCCTCCATCCCCTTCTTGCCCTGAGCTGCCTCGTACTCCACCCGTTGCCCGTCCTTCAGGGTTCGGAAACCACCCGTCTCGATGTTGGTGTGATGAACAAACAAATCGCCGCCGCCGTCGTCCGGGGTAATAAATCCAAACCCCTTCTTCTCATTAAACCACTTTACTGTACCGCTACTCACTATCGACTCCTTGGACCATCTAAGTCCGCCTTGCTGACTCCCTCCAACTGTTCCTCAGGAGTTCGGCCAGAGGGAAAAGCCGAACCTCTATTAACTCATTAGTAATTAAACACTCTGGAAGCGAAAAGTCAATATTTTTTGGGCAATCTCAGTAAAAAAATGTATTTCATTCTCTTTTTTGGGATATCCGGGACAGGACCGGCAACGCGAGCAGAGAGAGGGAGGAAAAACACAAATATACCGCCTTTTGGTGTTGAAAAAGCGGTTTTTTTTGTCTGTTCATAGGGTAAAACACCGATGCCAAAGGCAACCCAACAACACCCAAACGCGCCCAAACGCCCTCCACTGCCCCCAAAAAAAAACAATTAACAGTCAATTATTAACATTTTGGTCGCTGAGAAGAAAACAAGGGTCAGAGTGCTCTGCAGATTCAATGAAAGAGTTCGGATCGGAGCTTTTTAATCCGGGATCTTCGCTTCTTCATCTCCAGCCGCCGATCGATTGCCCCCGCCGGGGTCCGGGTCTTCTTTCGTTTCTTTTTCGGCTTTAGCGCCTTTTCCAGCAGGGCCCGGAGCTTTTCGAGGGCCGCGACGCGGTTGGACCACTGCGAACGGTACTGCTGGGAGCTGATGTGAATGCGGCCGTTTTTATCTAAGCTTTGCCTCGCCGCCTGGCGGATTCGCTGTTTCTGCTCCTCGCTGAGCGTCTCGCAGCCCGCCAGGTCAAAGATCACCGTCACCCGGGTACTGACCTTGTTGACGTTCTGCCCGCCGGGCCCGCTGCTCCGGCTGAAAACCAGTTCCAAACACGAATCGGGGATCGCAACATTGTTTTCCAATACGATCATGGCTCGATCCATTCCTTCGGGTCCACCCGGTAGTATTCTTTCAGCATCTCATACAGCGCTCGATGGTAATGATGCATTTGTTCGGATCTCTCGAAAAAGGCCTCCGTCGCCGAGGCAAAGAATTCCGCCGGGTCCTGGGCCCCGTACCGCGAAACGGCGGACGGGCCAGCCCTCCTTTGCAGCTTATCCAGTTCTTCATCGAGCACCTGCTCCCATCTCCGGTATTCCGATTCCGACTCAAGAATCGGGATGCCGTCCGCCTCCCCGTCCTCCTGGTCAAGCTGATGGGCAAACTCGTGCAGCACCACGTTGCCCCCCTCGCGAAAATCCCGCACGCCCCGCCGGACGTCGTCCCACGCCAGCACCACCGGCCCGCTCTGCCACGACTCGCCCATCCGCACCTCCTCTCCTTCCGTAACAATGATCCCGTCAAACTCCTCATGCTGAACGACATAGCTGCAGGGATAGACATAGATCGTCTTCAGCCGGCGGAAATACTGCGTCGGGCGATTGAGCAGCAGCAGCGCCGCCTGCCCGGCGATGGTCACCCGGATCTCATCGGTCATCTCCAGCCCCCTGCAGCCCTCGAATCGCTTCTCCGCCAGCAGCACCCGGATGATCCCGTGAAGCTGCTGCCTCAGCTCCTCCGGCAGCCGCAAATACAGAGGCATGTTCATCCTGAGAAGCGCCGCCCACGCCTCCGGAAAGGGCGCCGCCATGAGCCGCTGCCTTCGGCGCAGCGGCCTTTGGATCAGCAGCCAGAACAGGAGCACGATCACCGCAACCGGCAGAACCAGGACAATCCGCAAATCCATCACAACCTCTGTCCGCATTTCCTGCAGAAAAGCGCGTCCGGCTCATGCTCCCCCTGTCCGCATGAGGCGCAGCGGGCCTGCCTTCGACCCCAGGCCCCGCGAAGGACGATGTGCGACGTCACAATCCCCGTCGGCACCGCGATGATCGAATAGCCCAGCAGCATCACCAAAATCGCCAGTCCCTGCCCGATTGGGGTTCGGGGTGAGATGTCCCCGTACCCCACCGTCGTCAGCGTAACGACCGCCCAGTAAATACCGGTCGGAATGCTCGAAAAGCCGCTTGATTCGCCCTCGATCAGATACATCAGGGCCCCGATAATCACCACCAGGGTTGCAATGGCGAATAAAAACACCAGGATCTTCCGCCGGCTGGCCGCCAGGGCTTCGACAATCAGATCGGCCTGCTCGACATATTGAGCCATTTTCAGGATACGGAAAATCCGCAGCACCCGAAGAATCCGGATCGCCAGCAGATACCGGGTCCCGAGCACAAAGAAACTGAAATAGGTCGGCAGGATCGCCAGCAGATCGACGATTCCAAAAAAACTCAGGGCATAGCGCAGCGGATAGTGGACGCAGTAAAGCCGAAGAAGATACTCCGCCGTAAAGAGAATCGTAAAAAACCACTCCAGATAGTAGAAAATCCTCCCGTATGCCTGATGATAGTGATCGACACTGTCGAGCATCACGATCAGCACGCTCAGCAGGATGCAGAGGATCAGTGATATTTCGAAAATCCGGCCCGCGGTGTTGTTCGACAGAAAGATCACCTCCCGGAGAACCTCCCGCTGCATAGACCTAGGCTTGGACCCCTCTTTTTTCATACCTGAATCATAACAAACCCGATCCCGACAATCAACATCCGGCAAAAGATAATATGATCCCCCATTCCCGATTAAACGCTTGCAAATTTCCTCCCGATCCGCTAAAGTACCCCGTCCGTAAAGGGCTTTATATTTTGAAATTAAAAATTGAATCTGCGTAATTTGCGGGTTCATTTGAGTTTGGAGAGGTGTCGGAGTGGCTGATCGAGCTGGTTTCGAAAACCAGTGTGCTCTTCGGAGTACCGCGGGTTCGAATCCCGCCCTCTCCGTTCTTTTTATTTTTATCTTAAATCATTTCAAATAAAGTAGTTGTGATTTTCACAAAGGAGAGGGGAACCCTCTCGGCCCTATCTCTTAATCTTCAAGAACATTGTTCACAACCCGTTGATACTAAAGCACTTGTAGATTATTCATTATTTTTTACTTCTCACCTGTCCTTGAACTGTCTTCAATAAGTCCCTCAGAGATTAGGCAGGTTCCTATGTCACGCTCCCCGGTAAAACTTTTCAAAAAAATTAAAAAATTGTTTGACAAATTTTTGGGCCACAATAAATTACTACCACGGTGCTAATAAAAGTAGTAATTAGACAAGGTCTTAAATATGAGAGTTTCAACAAGATCCAGGTATGGTTTGCGGTTCATGGTAGAACTTGCGGCCAATTACGGCAAAGGTCCAATGTATATGAAGGACATTGCAAGGTCGCAGGGTATATCTGAAAAATACCTTAGCCAGATACTGATTACGCTTAAATCATCAGGTCTGGTGGAAGGTTTTCGCGGTGTCCATGGCGGCTATGTTTTAGCGAGAGATCCCGAAGAAATAACCGTGAAAGATGTAGTCGGCGTTCTCGAAGGCGACCTTTCATTGATTGACTGTGTCTGTAACCCCGGCAAATGTCCCCGCGAGTCAATCTGTGCCACACGAGATGTATGGGAACAGGTCGGCCAGGCGGTTTCCCAAATACTTGAGTCAATAACGCTTAGTGAACTGGCCGCAAAGTGCAGCCAAAAAATGCAAAAACAAACAGCTATGTATTACATATAAAAAATTTCTTACGAGAGGAATATTTCGATGGCAAAAAATGAAAGTCAATTAACCGTTGAAACATTAGCCGTTCACGGCGGACAGGAACCTGACCCGACAACGGGTTCACGGGCAGTTCCGATTTACCAGACAACCTCGTATCAGTTCAGAGATACCGAACATGCCGCCAATCTTTTTGGGCTAAAAGAATTCGGTAATATCTACACTCGGCTGATGAATCAGACAACCGACGTACTTGAAAAGCGCGTCGCTGCGCTGGAAGGCGGGGTTGGGGCTCTGGCGGTAGCCAGCGGACAGTCTGCGATATCACTGGCGCTGCTTAATTTAGCGAGAGCCGGCGATGAGATTGTCTCTACCGATAACCGCTTTATACGATGATTCTGCCCCCCCCCTTCGCTTTTTTTGCACAATACCCCGTTAATTTCGTATTTACCCTTGTATCGAAGCAGGTATTTGGAGCAGCAAATATCTGCATTTGCGTATCTGAAATATGGAAAAATTGATGCCCAAACAGGTTATATTCAAAGTTCAGGGACTGGATTGTGCGGAGGAAACGGCCGTCCTTAAAAAGGCGGTCGGCGTCCGGCCCGGCGTTACGGATCTGACTTTCGACCTCCTCAACGCCAAACTGACCGTCGCCTATGAGCCCGCCGAAATTCAGCCGGAGGCGATCCGTCTTTCCATCGAGAAGACCGGCATGAAGGCCGTGCCCTGGCAGGAACGAACGTCGCCGGAGTCGGTGTCATGGCGGCAGCGCCACGGCCGCCTGTTCATGGCCGTCCTCAGCGGCATCCTCCTGGCCGGCGGCTTTCTCTCTCACTGGGTTCTGCACGGCAGTCTCATCGACGCCCTCGCCGCCGGCGACAAGGACGGACACGTCTTTCCCCGCGTATCGATCCTCTTTTACGTCGCTTCCGTGGTCGCCGGCGCCTGGTACATCCTCCCCCGCGCCCTCCACTCAGCCCGTCGGCTCAGCCCCGACATGAACCTGCTGATGATCGTCGCCGCCGCCGGCGCCATCGCCATCGGCGAATGGTTCGAAGCGGCGGCCGTCGCCTTCCTGTTTGCCGTAGCCGTGTTGCTGGAGCATTGGAGCGTCGGCCGGGCCCGCCACGCCATCGGCGCCCTGCTGGATCTCTCCCCCGCTACGGCCCGTTATGTCTGCCCGTGTGACGGCGACATCAGGGTCAAACCCGTCGAGGAGATCCCCATCGGTGCAACCGTCCTCGTAAGACCGGGCGAGAAGATCCCGCTCGACGGCGTGGTGCTCAAGGGCTCCTCCCAGGTCAACCAGGCCCCCATCACGGGCGAATCGCAGCCCGTCTCCCGCCGGGCGGGAGACGAGGTCTTCGCCGGTACGATCAATAGCGACGGCGCCCTCGAAATCCGAACGACCAGGGCGGCCAACGATACCACGCTGGCAAGGATTCTCCACATGGTGGAATCCGCCCAGTCCCGCCGGTCTCCCAGCCAGCAGTGGATCGAAAAATTCGCCCGCTGGTACACCCCCGCCATGATGGCCCTCGCCCTGGCGATTGCGGTGATTCCGCCCCTCTTCACGGCGGCCTCGTGGTCCGACTGGCTCTACCAGGGACTGGTCATCCTCGTGATCGCCTGCCCCTGCGCCCTGGTGATCTCCACCCCCGTTACGATTGTCTCCGGCCTGACGGCCGCTGCCCGCAACGGCGTGCTGATCAAAGGCGGGGCCTGCCTTGAAGCCGCCGGCCGGCTGCGCATCCTCTGCCTCGACAAGACGGGAACGCTGACCTGGGGCCGACCCGAGGTCCGGCAGGTCATCCCCTTTAACGGCCACACCTCCGACGAACTCCTCCGGATCGCGGCCGCCCTCGAATCTCACAGCGAACATCCCCTGGCCCGCGCCGTCCTGCGCAAGGCCCGGGCCCAAAACCTCACCCCCGCCCCCGCCGAAGAATTTCAGATAACCAAAGGCAAAGGCGCCCAGGCGAAAATCGGAGACCGCACGTACTGGATCGGCAGCCACCGCTTCATGGACGAGAAGGGCCAGGAGACGCCCGAGATCCATGAGACCGCCGAACGCTTCGAGGACGCGGGCCACTCCGTCGTCGCCGTCGGCAACGATCGCCACGTCTGCGGACTGATCAGCGTAGCCGACGGCGTCCGTGAAAACGCAAGGGAAGCGCTGGAGGCCGTGAAGCGGGCGGGGGTTCACAGGGTCGTCATGCTCACCGGCGATAACTTCGGCTCCGCCGCCGACGCGGCGCGGGTCACCGGCGTCGATGAGTTTTATGCCGAGCTGCTGCCGGAGGACAAGGTCAAAACCGTCGAGTCCTTCGCCGGGGAGTTTGGCCGCGTGGCGATGGTGGGCGACGGCGTCAACGATGCGCCCGCCATGGCGGCCTCGACGCTCGGCGTGGCGATGGGAGCGATGGGCACGGATGTCGCCATCGAAACCGCCGACGTGGCGCTCATGGCGGACGATCTGGACAAGCTGCCGTGGCTGATTCGCCATTCCCGCCGCACTCTGCGAACGGTCAAGCAGAACATCGTCTTTGCCCTGGGACTCAAGCTGGCCTTCATCACGCTGGGCCTGCTGGGAATGGCGACGCTCTGGATGGCGATTGCGGCCGATATGGGCGCCTCCCTGCTGGTCATCTTCAATGGCCTAAGACTCCTCGCCGCCGGCAAACCCGCCGCCGCTTTCAATGCGCCGCCGTCCGTCCCTTAACTCACTTCAGCTCATCGCCTGCTCGTTGCAGCCGCATCGCCGACGCATTGTCATTCCCGCAAAGACGGGAATCGGGGACTTTACGATAATTCCGTCCCTTGTCAATCCGCCCAATACCTGCTACCATAGCTTCATAATCAAACGGCCATGAATGGCTTCCTGTTTTCACATCCGGCCTTGAAACCGGGAAAAGCCCGACTTTGAACGGCAAAATGAGAGGATTCGATGCTGCGGAAGATTCAAAAAGCATTACACTCGTACTGGGGATATAGCGACTTTCTGCCCCTTCAGAAGGAAGCCATGTCCGCCCTCGCCGGTTTTCAGTCACTTTTCATGCCTGAAAGGAAATCTCGTTTTTTTCCTTTTTACCGGGCGTTTTCAGACTATAATACACCCCGCCAATCGTCTGCTCACGGTTGATATTACACTTATTGATCAGAGAGTAAGAAAATGACAAATGCATCTGCGGCAAAGAAGCGAGTCTTCGTTATTTCAAGTCTGTTGGCCGGATTGTTTTTACTATCCGCCGGCGGCGTCGTTCCGGGCATTCTCCTGATTAAACCGGATTTTCCGGAAAACAAAGATGACTGGCCGTCTTTGTGGGGTGAGAATGAATACGTCATCGATATTTGCGCCCACCAGATCCTGCTGGTTAATGCGGTCATGGATTTATGCAGCGAGTCAAACCGCTGACAGGTCTCGACAGGCATAAGTCGGACTAAAAGGATATTATGTCGAATAAATCGCCGTCGGCGGCACGGCCCGCCGAGGGTATCTCAGAAAAGAAGACTGTTTGTAAGTTGGAGATCGGGCTATGATACGGAAAATCCGGAAGGCCTTAAATCAATACTGGGGATATAGCGACTTTCTGCCCCTTCAGGAGGAAGCCATGTCCGCCCTGGCCGCCGGCCGGGACAGCATCGTCGTCCTGCCCACCGGCGGCGGCAAGTCCCTCTGCTACCAGGCCCCCGCCCTCGTTTCAGAGGGCGTCGCCGTCGTCATCTCCCCGCTGATCTCCCTCATGAAGGACCAGGTGGACGCCCTCATCGAGTGCGGCGCGGCCGCCGCGCGTCTCGATAGTTCCATGCCCTCCGACGAGCAGCGCCAGGCCATCGGCCAGCTCTTAAAAGGCCGGCTCAAGCTCCTCTATCTCTCCCCCGAGCGTCTGCTCTCCGACGGCTTCATCGACATCCTCCAAAAGGCCCGCGTCTCCTACTTCGCCGTCGATGAGGCCCACTGCGTGAGCATGTGGGGCCACGATTTTCGCCCCGAGTACCGTCAGCTCGGTCGTCTCAAGAGTGTCTTTCCCGGCGTCACCGTCGCCGCCTATACCGCCACCGCCACCGAACAGGTCCGCCGCGACATCGCCGAGCAGCTTCACCTCGACAAGCCCGACGTCTTCGTCGGCTCCTTCGACCGCCCCAACCTCATCTACCGCGTCCTGCCCCGCCGCGACCTCATCAAACAGGTAACCGACGTCCTCGACCGCCACAAGGGCGAATCCGGCATCATCTACTGCATCCGCCGCAGGGATGTCGAGGAGACCTGCGCCATCCTGCAGGGCAAGGGATACAAGGCCGCCCCCTATCACGCGGGCATGTCCGATGAGGTTCGCCGCGAAAACCAGGACCGCTTCATCAAAGAGCAGGTCGATACCATCGTCGCCACCATCGCCTTCGGCATGGGCATCGACAAATCCAACGTCCGCTACGTCATCCACGCCGCCATGCCCAAGTCGCTCGAACACTACCAGCAGGAGAGCGGCCGCGCCGGACGCGACGGCCTCGAAGCCGAATGCGTCCTCTTCTACTCCGGCGGCGACTACGGCACGTGGAAAACGATCATGCGCGACACCCCCGAGGACGTCCTTAAAATCGCCCTTGACAAGCTCAGCAACATGTACGGCTTTTGCACCGGCGGCCTCTGCCGCCGCAAGGCGATCCTTCGCTACTTCGGCCAGGATCTCGACAAAGACAACTGCTCGGCCTGCGACGTCTGCCTCGACGAGATGGACCTCCTCGACGACGCCCTCGTCACGGCTCAGAAGATCCTCTCCTGTGTCCTCCGCCTCGAACAGCGCTTCGGCAGCGCCTATACCGCGATGGTCCTCACCGGCTCCGAGGAGCAGCGCATCCTCGAAAACCGCCACGACAAGCTCAGCACCTGGGGCCTGCTCGCCGACCATCCCCAGCCCGTCGTCCGCGACTGGATCGAGCAGCTCGTCGGCCAGGGCTTTCTGCAAAAGACCGGCGAGTACAATGTCCTCCAGGTCACGCCCAAAGGCCGGGACGTCCTCAAAGGCAACGCGACGCCGCGCCTGCTCAAGCCCGCCCGCAAACCCGTCAAAAAGGCCCAGGTCGTCGCCGACTCCTGGGAAGGCGTCGATCACGACCTCTTCGAGGTCCTCCGCAAGCTGCGCTCCGACCTGGCGAAGGCCAGGGGCCTGCCCGCCTACGTCATCTTCGGCGATGCGGCCCTTCGCGACATGGCCCGTCGCCGCCCCGCCACGCTCGAAGAGTTCCGCTTCGTCAAGGGCGTCGGCGAGCAGAAGACCAGGCAGTACGGCAAAAAGTTCCTTGCCGCGATTGTCAGCTACGGCGGCATGGACGCCGTCGCACAGGACGCACCCGCGGCGCCCCTGCGGCAAAAGTCTTCGAAAAAACCCAAATCCAGCCGCCCCAAGTCCGATGAAGTCAGGCAGCTCGCCTTCATCATGTTCCGGCAGGGCCGTTCCATCGAGCAGGTCGCCGAGACCACCGGCCGCGCCTCCTCGACGATCACCGAATATCTCGCCGACTATCTCGCCCGCGAGGCCCTCGCCGATCCCGCCCCCTGGCTCGACCGCGCCACCTTCGACAAAATAGCCGAGGCCGCCCGCCAATTCGGCCCCGACCGCCTCAAGCCCATCTACGACTCCTTCGGCGGCCTCATCCCCTACGACCAGATCAAAATCGCCCTCGCCTGCCTCAAAAACCCAAAACCCCGCCGCTCCCCGCAATAATAGGCGGCAATGCCCTGAAGAAAACTAACATACCTTTACCCCAGCCGCACGGCCATACCAGACATTTTTAGTCTCCTTCCAAAACTCTCTTGACACCCCCTGTCTTCAATGTTAACCTCTTTGATTCGTTCGAAAGGACAACCCATGAAAATTTCGCTTAACTGGATTCTGAATGCGGCCCTGATCGTCGGTTTGATCTACGTGGCCCTCAGTCTTTTCAATGTGCACTGGAAGACCCGTCTGCGCGTCATCGGGTCCCTGCTGGCCGGCGTCCTCGTGCTCGGCGTACTCGGCTGGTCCCTTGTGCGTCCGGACGACCCGCTGGCCCCCGTCACCTTTTACGGCGGCCGGATCGGGTTTATCGGCCTCGCCGGGACCGCCCTGCTGGCCTTTGCCGCCGGCGCCCTCGGTTGTCTTGTCGCCTGGCCCGTCGGAAAGGAGATCGGTCTCCTGGCCGCCCCTGCCGGCCTGGCCTGGTGGGCTGTTACCGGCGGCAGCATGCGCATTTTGCTCCTGACCAACTCCTCGCTCGAAGAACGCATCGCCGCCTACGGCTTTTTGAAATGGGAGGGTTTCTTCTGGCTGCTGCTCATAGCCGCCGGCGGTCTGGGCGTCCAGGCCGTTTCGCGCCTGCTGCATGCCCGCCCCCTCATCCCGCAGCCCGCCGAAAAGCCCAAACAGACCGCCGGCCGCGCCGTATCGATCCTGGCCGCCGTCCTGATCTGCGTTGTCGGCGCCCAGTTCCTCATCCGGCTCATCGCCCAGGACGTCCGCTACAACGACCCGAGCGAGCTGGGCTCCGTGATCGGCCAGCCCGGCAACCTCCAGATCGCCCTGGCCGTGTTTGTCGCCTTCACGGTCGCCGCCTTCCTCATCGGCTACTTTCTGAACATCGGCTATGTCATCGCCGCCGTCAGCGCCCCCCTTCTCGGCTTCTACATCGTCCAGACCTCATGCTCCCGCAGCGTCCTCGAGTACATGACCGAGAACTGGGCCCCGGCGTACTTCCCGAATTCTCTCTGTGCCATAATGCCGATCCAACTTGTCTCTTTTGCGGCCATCGGCTCGCTCACCGGGTACTGGATCGCAATGCGCTACAAAAAGCCCGAGGTCGAATCCAGCGTCCCATAATCCTCTTTCAGGGGCTTTAGCCTCGTCGAGACGGACCTCGATTCTCCTCCTAAGCTGATATTTTATAATGCTTTATAGCTTATACCCGGCGGCCCGTGTCATTTTTTTCTTCAAAATTCAAAATTGACTGTTAAAGCCGCCCCAAAACGCCGAATAGAAGAATGCCTGTCTGAGCACGGGAGAAAAGATCGCTTTTTTTCCGTCCGATTAAGGCATTGGAGTCGTAGAGATTAGTGGTTTGCCTGATCCATACCGGAAGCGGGATGTATGGCTCGGCAGCTGACCGGCAAACTAAGGAGTGTTACATGTTGGTCCTGAGCAGACAAAAGGATGAGTCGATCATGATCGGGGACGATGTGGAAATCACCATCGTCGATGTACGCGGCGACAAGGTGCGTCTGGGCATCAACGCCCCGCGCGACATCGCCGTCCACCGCAAAGAGATCTACATTGCCATTCAGAGAGAAAAGGGAAACCCCCAGTCCGTCGGCAACAACGGCAAAGAGGACCGCTAACCGTCACGCCGTCTGAGGGTTTATCTTCTTTATTTTAAAAATCCTGCCGTCCAGCCCCCCGTATTCCGTAAACGCCTTCCTCATTGTCAGTTTGATCCCCAGCAGCACCGTCAGCGAAGTCCCCGTGAAGATCGCCACCATGATCGCGATCTGGTACAGGATCGCCTCGAACGGATTTTCGCCCGCCAGGATCACACCCGTCATCATCCCCGGCAGCGACACCAGCCCGGTCGTCGCCAGCATGGCAATCGTTGGCGAGAAGGCCTGGTTCAGGGCATCGACGAGATACGGCCGTGCGGCCTCCGCCCGGCTCGCCCCCAGGGCAAGCTGGTACTGATACTGCTTCTCCTGCTGGCGGATGCTGTGATAAAAGCCCCGGATCCCCACCACGTTGGACCGCAGGCAGTTGCCGAGGATCATCCCGCCCACCGGGATCGCAAATCGGGCCTCCAGCAGGTTCGGATTGAGCAGGTTGATCCCCACGAAGCCCGCCAGCGGGACCAGCGTTCCCGCCAGCATGGCCAGGTACAATTCGATGCCCAGGACCGAAAACCGCAGGTCGCAGCGGTTGAGAATCGATCCGTCCGCCACGGCAACCATCGCCAGCAGCCACAGCAGCGTCAAAAAAGGATTGTTGATCTGAAACACCACCTGCAAATACAGCCCGACAAACAGAAGCTGAACCGTCATTCGCAGGATCCCAATGGCCGCCGGCCGCGCCAGCCCTGTACGGTACCACAGCAGGATTGCAAAGGGAATGATCAGCAGGATAAATCCCGCCGCGACGCCCCAAATTCCAATCGGCTGGTTCATGGTCTCGCCCCGCAGTAAATCTCGATGTCAATCGTCTCCTGCATCAGCGTCTGAAGCTCCGGATCGTGGGAAACGATGAAGAACGTCCGATTTGTCTCCCCGGTGATCCATTGACGCAGGGCCTGCCGGCTGGGTGCATCCATGGCCGAGGTCGGCTCGTCCAGCAGGATAATGTCCCGATCCAGCAGGATGGCCAGGACCACGGCGAACCGCTGTTTCTGGCCGCCGGACAGGGATGAGCAGGACTGATCCAGCAGGGAAGAAGACAGGCCGAAGAAATCCATCCAGTATTGGAGATGGTCCCGGTTGAGCGATCGGTTGTGATTGGCCTTGTAGGCAAACGGCTGCTCCAGGAACTGCCGGACGGTGATGTCCCCGATATCCGGCTCCTGCGGAACATATCCGATCATCGTTCGAATGGCCCCGATTGTGTACCGGTCCATTTTGTGATCCCGGACGGTTATTTCGCCGGACTCAGGTCGAATCAACCCCATTAACACCCGAAAAACGGAGGTCTTGCCGCAGCCGGAAGGTCCGACCAGAAGGGTTCGGCGGCCCGGATACAGATCGAATGAGACATGTTCCAGGATGGGCCGGCCGTTAAACCGGATCGACAAATCCCGCACCGACAGGATGGACCGGCCGGGCTTATCCATAAAATCGGCCCTTCTCATCGACATAGATCGGGCTCCTGGCCTGCCGGAGAACGGCCAGCGCCTTTTGCAGGTGTTCCAGATCGGGAACGCTGAAAAGCCGCCCGCACCGCCCGCACCGCTTCCGCTTGTCCGCATCCGAAAGCGACAGTTCCAGCGTCACCGAGCATCCGGGGCATTTGGCTAACAACTGCATATCGACTTCCCAATCATGCTTTTCGACCCCAAAAAAATCGGCATCTTCGACCCCGTTTTCGGCCGACGAACTCTCTTGTTCGAGCAGGGGCTTTTGTTTTATCGGCCGCCGGCGGTCAACGCCCGGTCGCTATTGTATCGAAAGCCCGTTTTGGAGTATAGTGTTCTTTGAGAAATCCAGTTTAACCGGGGGGTTGATGATGATTAAGCAAATCGAGTGCCGGGTCCTCGAATCCAGGCCGGTGCCGCCGACTTTGGCGAGACGACCGAATCGCCGGATCGAATCGATTGAGAAGCCGCGACCGCAGGGTGAAGACGGCCGCTATGAGCCGTTCATACGCCCGGCCGGGGTTCAGAAGACCTACAATTTCAAAGGCCGGATCGACGGATGGGATCCGTGCGTTTGCCGGATCGACGTGCGGGCATAAAAAAAGCTTTGAACTGCTTCCCTGCAATTCAAAGCCGTATCCTCAACGCTTCATATCCTTATCGGTTCGCCGTTTGCCGTCCGTGGCAAAGGGGAAAAAGCGTCTTATATTCCGAATTGGGTCAGCTTCTCCGCCGCGTGCCGGGCGGCCTCCATCGTATCGAGCTGACGGGCATTCAGCGCATCGCGGGCATGCTGCACCGTCTCCGTGTCGGACGGTTCCGATTGAATCGCCTTATGAATGACGGCCTCATAGTCGCGGCCCACCCGGACTTGGGCTCCCGCCTCGTTTTTCCGGCGGGCGCCTTTCTTCACGGAGCCGGGGCTTGCCGCCGCCGCGGAAGCCAGGCCGCCGATAATCCCGGATGGATCAATTGAATGCGTCATACGTTTTTATTTCCATGCTTCACAAAAAATGCCGGATTAACCGCACCCATTTTCGTAAAGAACCGCTTTGACTTTAGCGAAAAAAAAACGCTTTTCCGAGAATTCTTTCACTCTATGGAAATCATGGAAAAGAGGCCCGATTTTTCGGACGATGGCACAGAGGTGCCCAGGGTGGCCGGCAGGGTTTGCGTCGCCTCGAACGCCACAAACCGGCTGAAGACGCGGGGGCTGTTCAGCATGATCTGCCAGTTGATGGGATCGTAGCCGCCGCGCATCTGCTCGCGGAAATACTGCTGCATCCGCTGAGCCGTCTTTTTATCGGTGCTGTCCCAGACCTCCTCCATGGCCCAGACCAGCGCACCGTCTCGCAGATGAATCATCTTCAGCTGCAGGTGGGTCAGGAAGTGCGGATACGGAGAATATCGGCAAAGGGTCCCGAAAAGAATCGCATCCACCCCAAGCTGCTCGCGGATCTGGGCCAGTTGTTCGTAGGTGTATTCGGAGATTGAATCCAGTTCGAGGGCATGCCATTCCGGGGCCAGCCGGCTGATGCGGCGAACGCTGAAGAGGTGCTTCTTGCCCAAACTGTCCGCCAGGGACTGACTCATCTGTTCCGTCTGCTCCGGCCGGGAGGAGAGATTCTCCAGTTCGAGAAACGCCACCTTGCCGATGGAGGCGAAATCGATCCCCGGATTCAGATAGTAGTGGCCCGTCTGAGGTTCCACCGGCTGGATGATCGTGCATCCGCACAAGCTCACGATGAGAATCGACAGCAGGCCGATTCGGAGGTTTTTCATTTTTTACTCCTTTATGGATTCCATAAGAGCTGACCGCGTCCCCTATTTCTTCGGCAGGGCCGGCTCGATCTCGATCGGCTCGGCCCCGAGCACCTTGAGGATGCGGGCCAGGGCAGCCATCTGGGCGGCCTCGGACCGACGGATCTCATCCCGGAAGCCGAGGACGTCCGACTTCCACTGCGTCAGCTCCACGTGCATCTTCTGGAGAAACTGGTTGGCATCGTCGAGTTCCTTGCGGGTCTGATCGAGCTGAGCCCGCACGGTTTCCAACTGCTGCTTCAGCAGCGAATTCTCCTCCATCAGCAGCGTATTTTTCTCCCGGAGCTGATCGGCGGACTCGGAGAGTTGCCGATACTTCTCGGACCACATCACCGCATCCTGAACGGCGTCGCGAGGGCCCGCCGGATTCTCGTCAAACCGGTTCTGCAAACTGGAGGGGCTCTGCTGGATGACCATCGGCGGCGTGGGGGACACCGAGACGGTTTCCCGGGTAATCACCCCCCGACACCCGCCCGCCGCCAGAAGAACGATTCCTGCGATTCGAACTGCATACCTGTTCATAGTCTGTCTCCTTTACCCGCCAACGGCCACATTGCCGTAATTGCACTGTACAAAACTCTTCTGCCCGCAACTGCACAGAATCTCGAGAATGGCATAGTCGCTGTTGCTCTCGATGATCCTCGCCTGCGCCGGTCCGCAGGGCCGACTGTCCCTGGGTCCCGCTGTCGGCGCGGCGGGCGCCGAGCCGACGGGTAGCGTCACCTTCGATCCGATCTGAAACCGGCCCTTCTTCAGGACCTGTACGTTTTTCACCTGCATGGGGCGTAACGCTCCTGTTCTCTATGCACGGATGTCGATATGTCCGTCGTCGTTGAGGGCCTGCTGCTCCCGCTCCTCTTCGAGCAATTGCTCAACGGAGGGCCGGCGGCGGCGATGACCCGGCGACCGGCGGGCATCCTCTTTCTTGCGATTCACTTTCGGGTTAATCGAGTTCAACTGTTCCACAACACCCGGGCTGTCCACCCGGGGGATAAAAGGCTGATGCTGATCCGCCATCCTGACTCCTTTCCCGGCCTATCCGGCCGGATTTGCATCCTCCGCCCCGGCCCATCGCCTGAGCACCGCGGCCAGCCGAAACAGGGCCGCCGCGTGCAGTTGACTAACCCGAGACTCCGTGATCTCCAGAACCTGGGCCGTCTGTTTCATCGTCAGCTCCTTATGGTAGTAGAGCACGATGATTCGCCGCTGTTTTTCCGGCAGCTCATGAATCGCCTTCGTGAGCTGTTCGATCAGTTCCTCCTGCTCCAGCCGGTCAAAGGGCTGCTCGCCGCGCACCGCCAGACACCGCCCGAGAGCCGGCGCCTCGTCGCTGAGACCGTGAATCGAGAGGAAATGCCGGGCCCGGATCGTCTCGAACATGCGGTAGAGCTTCTCGATGGGAATCTCCAGTTCCTCGGCAAGCTGCTCATCGGTGGGCGGCAGGCCGGTCTCCTCGATGGACCGCTCCGTGATCTCCTGGGCGCGGTCGTACTGCCGGATCATCGCGGGCGGGGCAAAGGACCATTGGCGCATCTCGTCGATGATCGCGCCGCGAATCCGGATGAACGCGTAGGTCTTGAACTCCGCGTCCTTCGTCGGATCGAAGTCATGGGCCGCCTTAATCAGGCCGATCGTGCCCGCCGAAATCAGGTCCTCCCGGCTCAGCGGCGGCTTGAGATAGGTGACCACCTGGCTGACGATCCGGTGGACCAGCGGCAGGTACCGGAGGATCAGGTCCTCGCCGCTCTTCTCCTTCGCCTCGGCGGCGTAGGCCCGACAGACCTGCCCCGCCAGATGCTCGGTCGGCGCTTCGAGGAACTGCCCCGCAAGCTGCCGGGCCTCCGGCGGCGATTCGATAACCGGGTTGGTCTCTTTCGTCAGCGGCTGCACGTTTACGTTTCCCTATCCTCCGGTCCCGGAGGACCGTACTTCTTGTCCAGCATGGCCTCGACCAGGATTCGCACCGCCAGCCGGCCGGCCAGCAGCACGATCCAGTACATCACGAAGGCCCCGAGCAGTGCACGTCCGGCGCAGACCCCCGGCGAACAGCGGTAAAATCCGCTGACGGCCGCCAGCACAAACCAGGTCAGCACGGCCGTGTACACTGCGATATTTCGTATTTCCCGATGCATATCTCGTTTCGTTCAGTCCTGTTACACGGGTACCATTTCGCCCATCGGCGCAAACAGCGAGGCCTGATCCGGGATGGCGACGCTCTGGACCGGTTCGACCGTCGTTCCGGGCACGATCTCGTCGTAGCCGATCACGGGCAGCCGGCTGAGCTGGCGGCCGATCATCTGCACCAGCCCCGGACGAATCCGCCCGTCGCAGAGCACGACGACCGAGTCGAGCCCCTGCTCCATCGCCTTGCGCCAGGCATCGGCCAGCCCGCGGCTGATCAGCCCCGCCGCCTCCGGCGGGACGGCCAGCGAGATGCTGTCGGCCCCCTGCTGGATGCAGTTGAGCAGTTGATGCTCCAGGCCGGGGTCGAGCGTAATCGCATCGATGCGACCCAGCGCGTTCTTGTGCTGATCGGTGATCGTGCGGGCCAGCCCCTTGCGGACGCACTCCGTCAGCAGGACCGCGTTCTTCGTCTTGCCGCCGTGTTCGCCGAGCACCTCGAGAATCAGCGGCAAATCGCGGATCGAGACGCCCTCCCGCAAAAGTCCCTTGAGCACCCGCTGGAGCAGACCCATCGAGACGACCTCCGGGACGACCTCGCCCACCAGCGACGGCTGCACCTTGCGAAGCCGTTCGACGAGTTGCTGCACGTCCTCCCGCGTCAGCAGTTCGTGCGCATGACGGGTCAGCGTCTCCGACAGGTGCGTAATCATCACCGACTCCGGATCGATCACCGTGTAGCCGTTGACCTCGGCCGCTTCCTTATCGGCCTCACTGATCCACAGGGCGGGCAGTCCGTACACCGGCTCCTGCGTGGGTGTGCCCTTGACGGGCTTGCGCACCATGCCCGAATCCATCGCCAAAAACCGGTCCGGTTCGATCCGCCCGGTTGCGACAACGTGATCCCAGATGCGAATCTCGTAGGCGTTCGGGTCCAGACTGATCTCGTCCCGCAGCCGCACCAGCGGCAGGATGAAGCCGAGTTTCTGGGCCATCTTTCGCCGCAGGGCGCCGATCCGCTCAAAGACGCTGCTCTTGCGGCGCGGGTCCACCAGGTGGATCAGCCGCACGCCGACGAGCACCGACAAAATGTCCGCCTGGAGCAGTTCCTCCACCGGCGGCTCATCCGAGGGCTTCTCCGCTTCCTCCGCCGGGGCGGGCTGGGCCTTCCCCTCCGGGGCCCGCCGCAGCTTCCACGCAATCGCTCCGCACGTGCTCGCGATCATCAGGAAGGGAATCTTCGGAAAGCCCGGCACCAGCGAAAAAATGCCGATCACGCCGGCGGCAATCGCCATCGCCTGGGGCTGTCGCATCATCTGCCGGGTCATGTCGTAGCTGACCGTGTTCTCCGAGCGAATCTTCGTAACCAGAAAACCGCTGCTGACGGCGACGATCAGCGAGGGGATCTGGCTGACGAGGCCGTCGCCGATCGACAGCACCGAGTACTGGCGAACGGCGGCGCCGATGTTCATTCCCCGCGACCAGCCCAGCGCGATGCCGCCGAGCAGGTTGACGGCGGTGATGACCAGACCCGCCTTCGCGTCGCCCGAGATGAACTTGCTCGCCCCGTCCATCGCCCCGTAGAACTCGCTCTCCTTGACAATGGCGTCGCGACGGGCCTTGGCCTCCTTCTCCGTGATGGTGCCCGCGTTGAGATCGGCGTCAATCGCCATCTGCTTACCGGGCATCGCGTCGAGGATGAAGCGGGCGCTGACCTCGCTGATGCGTCCCGCCCCCTTGGTAATCACGACAAACTGGATCACGACGAGGATCAGGAACATGACCAGGCCGACGATCAGGTTGCCGCCCGCAACGAAATTGCCGAACGTGTTGATGATCGTGCCCGCGTCGCCCTGCAGCAGGATCAGCCGTGTGGAGGCCACGTTGAGCGCCAGCCGGAACAGCGTCGTGATCAGCAGCAGCGACGGAAAGGTCGAAAGCTCCAGCGCCTCGTTGGCCGAGAGCACGATGATCAGCACCGCGATGCTCAGCGAGATGCTGCACGCCAGCCCCATGTCCAGCAAAAACGTCGGCAGCGGGATCAGCAGCGTAGCCAGAATGGCCACGAGCCCCGCCGCAAAGAAGAGGTTGCTGTGGACGGCGATCCGGCCGAGGCCGGTGGCGTTGAGAGCCGGTTCCCGGTTCTTCATTCACTCACCCGTCGGTTGTTGTTATCGAACGCGTTCATGCCTTGAATTTCTTATCCGCGACGCCGGTCCCCGCGTCCGTATTGATGATCTCACGAAGCCGCACGGCATAGCAGTCCTCCACCACGACGATGTCGCCGGTGGCGAACAGCACGTCCTGCACGGTGATCTCCGCGGGCCGGCCGACCTGCTTCTCCAGGTTGAGCACCGATCCCGGCCGAAGCTGAAGAAGCCGGCGAAACGGGATCTGGGCCTTGCCCATCGTCACGGTAATCGGGAGCTGGACATCCAGGAGGACGTCCAGGTTCTCCTCGCCGCCGGGCGCATCGGGGCCCGCTTCGGCCAGCTCGACCTCGCTGACCTCCGGGGCCGCTGCCGTCGCCGCCGGCGCTGTTGCTTCCTGTGTCTGCGTCTGTTCTGTTTCCGCCATATCGATCCTCTGTTTCTAACTGATTTCTTCGGCTTCCGTAATCACCAGGGCCAGCTTGCCGTTTCGAGCGGCCGGATAGGCCCGAAAGCAGGACTGCCCGTTAACGAGCACATCCATCGGCTCGTGGACCTTCTTGCCCAGCAGCAGGATGTCGCCCGGCTCCAGTTCCATCATCGCCCCCAGATCCAGCGTCGTCTCGCAGACCACCGCGCTGACGAGCACCGACGCTCGCCGCACCTGCTCCAGGAGACTGGCCTGCGTCTTCTCGGGGGCCATCGTCTTGAAATAGGCCGGCTGACCGGCAAAGGGGTCCAGCAGCCGTGACTCGAGCACCACCGAAAAGGGGTATTCCTGTCCGCCGTGCCGAATCCGATACCGCAGTTCGCACAGGTCGTCCATCTGCCGGGCGTCGATCTGCCACTCGCCGCGCGCCGGCGCCTGTCCGGGCTGCACCTTCAACTGGGCATACTCGTTCAGGACGCGCGTCAGCGTCTCCTCCAGAACCCCCAGCAGGTCGGCCAAAATGGATTCCTCCAGCGCCGAAAACAACCCGTCCTGCCCGACGGCCGCCTCCGGATCATGCAGGGTCTGGGCCACCAGGAACACGGCCGTCTCAAAGGGCGTCACGACACAGCCGATCCGGTGCTGCGACTCGTTCATCAGGTTCGCCGTGTAGGGCCCGTCGGAGACCGAGATCTGCTCGCTCAGGCGCGCGGCGTAGTGCTCGCAGAGGCGGTCATAGATCACCTCCGCGTCCTTGTGCGCCGACTCCTCCAGGCATTTCGCAAGAGCCAGCCCGACCCGGCGAGCCAGCCCGTCGAGCAAAATAATGGCATCCGGGCCGAAGTGGTGCGGCACCGTCCAGTCGCAGTCCGTCGCGGCAACGGGCGTCTGGGCCGAAGCGGCAGACCCTCGCGCCAGGCGGGAAAATATCCGCAAAAGCTTTTCGCGGCTGACCGGTTTAGTTCCGCTCGCGGCGCTCATTGAACGGCAAACTCCTTGAATAAAACGCGGCTGATCAGCGGGCGGCCGTCCGCAAAGAGCATCTCGTTCAGACGCTCCTGGATCTCCCGTTTGATGCGCGCCAGGTTGCGGCTGCCCCGGACGTCCTCCAGGCTCAGCCCCGCAAAATACGTCGTCAGCCAGTCCTTCAGAACGGCATTCTTTTCCGAAAGAAACGTTTCCATCTTGGCCCGATCCACCTGGCCGCTGATCTCCAGCGTAACCGTGACCCGGATGTAGCGGGTAACCCCGGGTTCATCAAGGTTGGCCACGACCGGTTCGATCTTATCGTATGACCAGGAGCTGTTCTCCGTCCCCGGAGGCGCGAGAAGAGCCTCGGGATTGTCCGGCCGGTCCTCCCCGGGTTGGGCGTCGGTCCCCGCGCCCGGATGCCCGCCGATCAGTTGACTGAGAGCAAAGCCGCCGGTGATCCCCGCCGTTACCACGGCAAACAGGATCAGCCATCCGATCAAACTGCCCTTCGAGGCCCGCTTCTCCAGCGTCGCGCCGGTTGGTTTTTTTTCTTCCGTTGTCTGTGTTTCTTCCGCCATGATTCCTTTCTCGTCCTTGCATTACCCGATGGTTTGCAGACTTTCCTGCTGATACCTCCGCACCTTGTCCCGGAGGGTTCGATCGCTGATCCCGAGCACGCGGGCCGCCCGTGCCTGATTGCCTTCGGTACGGCTGAGAGTCGCCAGAATCGCCCGCCGCTCCAGTTCCGCCAGCGGCAGCCCCGCCAGGTCCTCCCCCTCGGCCGCCGGCTCGGGCCGATCCTCCCGCAGTTCCCGGAGCAGGGCCGGAATCCCCATGATCGACAGCAGCGGTCCGCCGCCGAGGATCAGGGCCGTTCGAATAACGTTGCGAAGCTGGCGGATATTGCCCGGCCAGTGGTACTCTTCGAAAATCTGCAGGGTCTCCCGGTCGATCCCTTCGATCTGCCGGCCCGCCTCGGCGGAGTACTGGCTGATGAAGTACCAAATCAGCTCCGGCAAATCCTCCCGGCGGTTGCGCAGCGGCGGAACCGTCAGACGGATACCCGCCAGCCGGTAGTACAGATCGGCCCGGAAGCGCCCCTCCCGCACCAGCCGGAGGATGTCGCCGTTGGTCGTACTCAGAACGCGGACGTTCACCTCGATATTCTCCGTTCCGCCGACCCGCTCAAAGCTCATCTGCTCCAGAATCCGCAGCAGCTTCGCCTGAAAGGCCGGCGGCGTCTCCGTAATCTCGTCCAGCAGCAGCGTCCCGCCGTGAGCCCGTTCAAAACGCCCCCGATGACAGAACATCGCCCCGGTAAAGGCCCCCTTCTCATGGCCGAACAGTTCGCTCTCCAGCAGGGACTCGTTCAGGGCCGCGCAGTTGACCCGCACGAAGGGACCCTGCGCCCGGCGGCTGGTCGCGTGGATCAGTTGGGCCAGCAGTTCCTTGCCGGTGCCGCTCTCGCCGCAGATCAGAACGGGCGCGGCCGTCGGAGCCGCCCGGCGGGCATTGCGAATCGTTTCGCCCAGGGCCTTGCTGCCCCCGATGATAACGCAGCGGTTGCGATCCTCGCAGACCGACGCCATCACCTTCGAGGGAGGAGTCGGCAGGTATCGCGTCAAAACGCGGTCCAGCTCCTCCTCGCGGATCGGCTTGGACAGGTAATCGGTGCAGCCGGCCCGCAGGGCCTCCATGGCCTCTCGCGAGGAGTCCTCGTCGCCGAGCCGGATGATCGGCACCTCCGGATAATCCAGACGCAGCCGGCTCAGCAGCTTCTGCGATTCGGAGGTGTCGCACAGGGTCTCGAACTTTTGATAGAGAAACACCAGCCGCCAGGGTTTCTTCCCGAGGACGGCGTTGGCGCTGCGCAGCGTCCCCGCGACCGTGCCGCGGCCGCCGCGGCGGGCAAGCTGTTCCAGCACGACCCGGTTGACCGCCGGGTCGGCGTCGAGAATCAGCGCCTCGGTAAACAGGTTGTCACAGACTGTTGGGGTCACGGCTCATCCATTCAGGCGATTTGGTTTTCAGTTCCTCTTCCCACGTGAGCGTCTCCAGGCGGGCCTTGGCCGCCGCCGCCCACAGGGAGGCCGGACAGCTCTTTATCAACTGCTCAAACATCTGCCGCGCCCTCGCCGGATCACTGGACTGAAGGCAGACGGCCTCCTGATAAAGTGCCCACTGGTAGTCGGGGCTTTCGGGCTGCTTTTCCCGGTCCGTCACCTGCCGGTAAAAACGCTGGGCCGCCTGCGTTCGCCCGCTGCGGTACAGCGCATCGGCGACCTCCATCGGTTCCTCCACCGAAACGACCGCCTCAAACTTTTCCAGCAGCGCATCCGGCGCGGGTGCTGCGGCTTCCGCGGGCTGCGGCTTCGCTTCTTCGACGGTCGCAGCCGCGACCGCGTTATTCGGCTCAGCCGCCGGCTCGCTCTCGTCAGGGGCATTGACGAACACGGGCTGTTCCTCCGCCTGTACCGGAATCTCCGGTTCCGGTACAAGCGTTTCAATCGCGACATCCGCCTCCACGGCGGCTGGGGTTTCCGTCGGCGCTTCCGCCGGGGCAGCGGCCGGCGCTGCGCTCAGGGCCTCCAGTTCCTCGATCAGGACATCAAGCACCGGCAGATCGTTCGTCAGCCGGTTGACATCAGCCGTCAGGGTTCGGATCTGCTCCTCCTGCAGGAGCTGACGGATCGTCTTCGTCGGATCCGCCGCGTTGGGATCGACCGTCGCTTCGGACGCCCGCAAATTCACCCCCGCAGCGCCGTGCAGCATCAGGCACAGCCCCATTGTCCAGGCATACAGAGTCTTCACGGCCGTCCTCCTTCCGGTGATTCGAAGCAGCCCGCGTAAATCAAAGCCGCGTTCTCGTACTCCTTCCGCTCTTCATGGATCTTCGCCAGCAGCGAGCGAATCCGCCGACGATACGGCGAGTCGCTCGGGAACTGCTCCAGGGCCGCCATACAGACCTCGCGGGCCTGATCCGCGCGCCCCTGCTTGTACTGCACCTCCGCCAGAAGGCAGTAACCCTGCTGAAGATCCCCTACGTCCTCCAGATCATACAGGATTTCGTGAAGCTCCTTTTCCGCAATTCGCCAGTCCCCGACCCGGGCATAACCGTTGGCCAGTTCCAGCGTCAGGCGGGCGCGGATGGAGTCATCCGCGATGTATTCGATTCGTCGGCGCAGCAGGGAGATCGCGGACTCCGTCAGGTCGATCTCCTGCAGGAGCCGCGCCTTGGCCAGCAGCACCTCGCAGGATTGCTCCTGGCTGAGCGACCGTTCGGGGATGCTCTCGACGATCCTGAGGGCCTGAACAAAATGCCCCTGGCGAATTTCCGCATCCACCAGGCGAAGGACGATTTCAACATATTCCTCCGTGGTCAGTTCCCCGCGAAGCGCCTCTTTCAGGGCGGCCGAGGCCTTTGGGTATTCCCCCGTCTCGATCAGCGCCTGCCCCAGTTGACGGAAGGCCGGCGTCAGGCGGATATCGCTCCGGTCCGTTGTCATCCGAATGGCCTTGTCATACCACTGGACCGCCCCGGCGTAGTCCTTCATCTCAAAGAGGCACCGCCCCAGCCCGAACGCCGCCCGGCAGCGGATGGTCTCCGACAGGTTGAGCTGGAAGGCCTTGTTGAACATGCGCCGGGCCTGCTCGAAGTCCCCGCCGGCCATCGCCGCCTCGGCCAGGTACAGCGTCGCCTCGTCGGCCACAAGACACCGGGGATACTGGAGCAGCAGTTCCTGCAAGTCCGCCTGGGCCCCCTCGAAGTCCAGCAGGTCCGTCTTGAGCCGGCTCGAATTCAGCAGGGCAAACGGCGCCAGTGAATGATTCGGGTATTGGCTGATGAGCAGCTTGTACTCTCCCATCGACGCGGACGCCTGACCGGAAAGACCGTAGAACACCCCCAGCAGGTAGTGCGCGTTGGCCGTGCGTTCATCATTCCGGTACTTCAGCAGAAAACGCTGCCACACGGTGATGGCTTCCTGCGTCAGCACCGACTTATGCAGGTTAAAATCCGTGTACCGTTCGAGATCGTACAGCACGGCCTTTTCGCCGTCATAGCGCCACACCAGACCCGCACTGCCCGCGGCCGTCTCGGCCAGAAATGAACCGGAGACCGAGGGCAGGTAAAGCGAAATCGGACGCCGCCGAACGACGGAATCGACATCGGCCCATTGCAGGTTCACCGACGCCCCGGAGGTGAACTTCCAGAGCACCTCCTCCAGGGGGACATCCCGGCAGACGGCGCTCCACTGAGCCCCGTCCTGCCGCTGCGGGTCGCGGGTAACCTTCGGCGCCAGCGAGGCCTCCGAGAGCTCGCCGAAGTGCGCCTGAAGAAACGCCTGAAGCTCGCCCTGCTCTGTAACAGGAACCTCGTAAATCGGGGAGGCGGCCGACCAGGATTGACCGGGCAGTTCCTCCGGCTGATCGAACAGGCGCAGCAGATGCAGGCTCAGCGCCTCCGCCGCCAGGAAACTGCAATCCGCTTCCATAGACTCGGGCATCCGCTTATCAAGCGATTTGAGCAGCGCCAGTGCCCCAAGGGCATGACGCCGGGCCGAAAGAAACTGATTGTGGTGCAGTTCCAGAAAGGCCAGATGATAATTAGCCAGGGCCCGCACCGCCGGGAAGGGACTCTCCAACACCCGCGTAAACAGCCCCGACATCAATTCCCCCCCCTGGGTCCGCTGGAGACACAGGGCCATTTTCAGGTTCAGGTAGTCCTTCAGCGCCTGCTCCTCGGGGGTATGGCCGAAGAGACGGGCGGCAAGCTGATCGTACATATAGCAGGCGTTGGCGTACTGGCCCGCCCTGTAAAGCTGCTCGGCCGCCGCCAGCGAGGCCGACTTCTCCAGGGACTCGGCGGTCTTCGGGTCAAACCGGACCGTTCGCAGCACGGCGGAAAGGTCCGTCTCCCCCGGGTCTGTCTTAATCGGCTTGGCCGGCTGGGGTTTCGGAGCGGCGGGGGCGGCCGGCATAACCGGCACGACAACCGGCGCTGCCGCGACCGTGTGCGGTTTTTTGAAGACCATGAAGCAGATCGCCCCGCCCAGCAGCAGCAGGTTAAGCGACAGGAGTAAAAAGACCCAGAAAAATTTGTTCTTGCCGGCCCCGCCGCTGACACTCTGGAGGTAGCTTGGATCAAACCTCACGGGCGGCTCCTCAGTGTAAGAGGAATCGAAGCGGGAACGAATCCGCTTAGCGGAGCGGTAGTCGGATACAGCCCGCTCGGACATCGCCTCGAAGGGCTGTTCCGGCGTCTTGCCCTGCTCGTTTGAATCCGGTTTTTTCGGCGGCTCGGCCATTTCGTCTCTTAAAAAACACGTACAAAAATGCGCACTATCGTTTCGGACTTTTTAAGAGCAAGGGCCGTACCATAAAGAAAAAATCCTCAGTTTCTTGTCGAAAATGAGGATTTTGGTGTTTTATCTTCTCCCGCCGGCCCAAGGGCTGTAGAGTTCTCAACCGGCGGCTGTTCGTTTTCTATACAGCCCCCAAAGACCTTTCACCTTAGCATACGGGAAAGTTATTCCATTGGCACTGTGAATGTTTATTTATCAATGCAGACTCATGTTGTCTGCTTTATTTTCTGTTGTTAACGAACAACCAATTTCAAATCAACGCCGATGGCTTTTGCGATCTTCTGTAGAGTTTTTACAGTCGATCTGGTTGGATCTTTCAATACTTTGCTTATATGACTGGCGGAAACATGCATTCTTTGCGCTAGTTCTTTTTGCGATATATTCTTTTCTGCCAACAACTGTTTCAAGTAATTGGCGGAAATAACAGCGACTCCGTTTTCATCAAAATGAAACGAACTGATTTCTCCTTTTTCTAATAATGCATCATTCTTTTTTATTTCTTTTTCAAACTCATCTCTTAACTCTTTAGGCAAGTCATCCCATGTATCCCATGGAGCATCAACAACCTTCTTTTTTAACAATTCCTGGTTTTCGAAGTTATCGGATAACTCTTTCACTAAAATAGCATAAGCCCTTGCGAATGACTCACTAACCTGCATCATTAATTCTTTGGTAAGCATATTAGTTACCTTGTCTCAATAAATTGCCGTTTTCAATAAGTATTATACCCCTCTATCAGCTTATAAGTTTATATATAATTGCCTTAAAAGTCAACATTTCTTTTTTAAGATACTTCTCGCAATCCGTTATCGGTCATAAGACCCAAATCCTTGAACTGTCGGCATTAGGCGTAATTATATATACACAATATAGATTATGAATGGATGTTTTTTCTTTAATCCCTGATTTAACTGTATATAATGTATAAAAAGGAGCGATTTGAGTGGATGTTCAAATAGTGAATTCTATATACGATGGCCTTACGGGTGAATTCATCAGGTTCGCAGCGGACACGTGGAATACCATTGAATTGATCGTAAGCGCACGGCCAAGTGCACCTTGCGGGGTTCTTTGATATGTTGATAATGCAGCTCGTGGTTGATTTTGGAGGTCATCATGAGCAGCGAGCAAAAATCGGAAGCGGAGCAGCGGCAGTTCTGGCA
>JBNRMP010000118.1:0-33582 GCA_050309685.1 Anaerohalosphaeraceae bacterium | reverse complement strand
ATGTGGTCCGCCTGGTCGCGGCTGAGTCGCCCGCCGCGTGCGGGCGTGGATTGAAACATAAAGCCCCTGCCCGCGGGCTATACGGTCCTGCGTCGCCCGCCGCGTGCGGGCGTGGATTGAAACATCTTCCAGTCGCAGGGCGTCCCGGCGGCCTGGAGTCGCCCGCCGCGTGCGGGCGTGGATTGAAACTTGTTGCCCATCCGCTGAGCAGCCCGGGAGAACGGTCGCCCGCCGCGTGCGGGCGTGGATTGAAACGTATGCCTAACCGCGTACTGCCTCGGTACATAACGTCGCCCGCCGCGTGCGGGCGTGGATTGAAACTCCAGTGACCATATCTTACGGCTTCTGCCAACTTGTCGCCCGCCGCGTGCGGGCGTGGATTGAAACTGACTTCGACAGAGCCTTATAAATCTCCTCAAACTCGTCGCCCGCCGCGTGCGGGCGTGGATTGAAACTTATTATCATAGCGATTTAGGGCCCATCTATAGAGTCGCCCGCCGCGTGCGGGCGTGGATTGAAACCTGGGTCAAAGGTTACGTGCGGTAGCTTTTTGATGTCGCCCGCCGCGTGCGGGCGTGGATTGAAACAAGCAGGGTGGATACCTCATCGCCGCATACAATCAGGTCGCCCGCCGCGTGCGGGCGTGGATTGAAACAAGCAGCACACGCGCTACCGCCTCGGCGCCGACGTCGCCCGCCGCGTGCGGGCGTGGATTGAAACCCCGGCGGGCGCCGGGGGATTATTCAGCGTCGCCGTCGCCCGCCGCGTGCGGGCGTGGATTGAAACAAAATTTTTTGGCCCGCAAATCCGCGTTTTTGAGTCGCCCGCCGCGTGCGGGCGTGGATTGAAACATTCCTCTTTTTCCGTTAGCGTTGGTCCTTTTACGCGTCGCCCGCCGCGTGCGGGCGTGGATTGAAACCAGGTCCGTCAGTGCCTCATAGCTGATCCGCCGAGTCGCCCGCCGCGTGCGGGCGTGGATTGAAACCCGACGAGCAGCGTGGCCGACCAGAAGTGCGTGAGTCGCCCGCCGCGTGCGGGCGTGGATTGAAACCAGGAATTGGCGGCGGCGACGCAATAACGATAGGGTCGCCCGCCGCGTGCGGGCGTGGATTGAAACTAGAAATTTTTAGCTGATTCAATCACGGTACTCTTAGTCGCCCGCCGCGTGCGGGCGTGGATTGAAACTGCCGTCATACTCGATCTCGTCCCCCAACTTTGGCGGTCGCCCGCCGCGTGCGGGCGTGGATTGAAACACCAGGATTACATTCCAATCAGCATCAGAACTATGGTCGCCCGCCGCGTGCGGGCGTGGATTGAAACCCGGACCTTCCCGTTAACAATTTTGGGCCGATGGTCGCCCGCCGCGTGCGGGCGTGGATTGAAACGCGGAGATCGTCGGGGAGGGCCGTCTGGCCGGCCGTGGTCGCCCGCCGCGTGCGGGCGTGGAAGGGAAGGTAAAGATTGTAGTTTTTCACCCCACCCTCCCAATCACCTCCAGCGCCTTCTGCTGGTCCGCTTCGGCGAGACCGGTGGTCGAGGATAATGCGGGCGATCTTTCTCGTCAGACATACCTTTAGGCCGAAAAACCATATATTTACGGAATTTCGAGGAAAATCTGGCACGGCGTGGATTTTTCTTGACCCTGTGGCATTGAATTTTATAGAATTATCGATAATGTTAGGAGAGATTCATGCTTTTAAAATCGTTTAATGGGGAATGTCAGGTCAGGTATGTTGTCCCTGATTATATTCGGTCTTTTTCGACAGTCAGGGATAAAGAAAAAAGGAGCGAAAGCAGAAAGGCGGGAAAGATGACTCGGACAGGAGTTGGCGTGAAGGCGTTATTCCATATCATGTGTATGCTTTTTCTTTGTTTGTTTACGGTGCAGGTGTCGGGTGGGCTGATCGAGGGCGAGCCCAACAATCTCCGGGCATTCGCTCATATCTCCTCAGAATGGCTCATGGACACGGCAGGATATGATTTCCTTAATGTGGAGACGTTTCTCGGCAAGCTCAGCGACCGGAGCAGTGCCATTGCGTCGGACGCGGTGGGAAATGTGTATGTCACGGGGACCGGTAAGTACCGGATTGAAACTGAAGATGATGATATCGTGACGGTCAAGTACGATCCCAATGGTGCTGAACTGTGGACCGTTCGGTATGACGGTTCAGCGGGAGACTACGATCTTCCTTATGCCCTGGCCGTGGATCAACAGGGCTATGTATACGTGGCCGGGCGAACAACCGTTGCCGGGGGCGCGTGGGATTCGGTTCTTGTCAAATATGATTCACAGGGACAGGAATGCTGGCGACGAACATGGGACGGGCCCGAACATCTGAATGACGTCGCATTCGATCTTTGCGTTAATTCGGCGGGACACGTCCATGTCGTCGGAGAGATGTACACGGTTAAAAGCGGCGGCGATTTTTTTACTCTCAAGTATGATGCTCAGGGCACCCTGCTTTGGAGCGCTCAGTACAATGGTTCTGTCGCTTCCAAAGATTCGGCCAGACAGGTTCGGGTCGATGCATCCGGGTATGTGTATGTCGCCGGCTTCAGCTATGGCGGCGGCACTGAAGGAGATGTGGCTATCATTAAATACACTCCCGACGGGACGGAATTATGGGTCGCCCGATACCCGGAGTTTTGCGGCGCTCACTACGGCTACGGTAAATTCGGCTTTGAAACGGACGGTGCGGGCGGTGCGTTCCTGTGCGGTTCCTACGGAGATCTCGAAGACAAGATGATTACAATCCGGTATGACTCCCAGGGCCAGGTGCAATGGACGATGGTGGAACCCCATCCTGTGTTCGGGACAGTGCTGGATGTGGATGCGACAGGCAGCATAACCGTCTGCGGAACTGAATCTACCTGGCCGAATTCACAAGTTCATACGTATTCCTATAGCCCGCAAGGCGCCCGTTTATGGTCCGATTCAATTGAGTTTGAAGGAGACTACTGGGATTATACCTCGACTTTATACCTGGATTTCGATTCTGATCTGAACAGGATAGTCGCAGTTGGCGGAAGCACACAGCAACATGTGATTCTCAAGTATGATCCCGAGGGCAGCCGGCTTTGGACGACGGTTTCCGGTGCGCCGACGGGGAACGGGTGGACACGGTACAGCGATCTGGCGATGGATTCCACGGGTTGTCTTCTGGTCGCGGCCACGCCGCAGAATGAGTTGACAGGGTATGACTACGGTATCCTGAAAATTGACAGCAGCGGCTCGTTGCTGTGGCAGCGGCAGTACCAGGGAGGAAACATAGGCTTCGCCCCGTACGAGGCCGTTCGAAATGAAACGGATGACGTGTTTGTCTGCGGAAGTAGAAGTGAGACGATGCTGGTCAAGTATGATTCACTGGGGCAGCGGCAGTGGATGGCAGGGTGTGCTTATACCCAGGCCAGATTCGGCAACGTGTCTCTTGCCCGTTGCAGCCAAGGCCCTCTTTTTATCGGTGGAACCCGGCAGACCGGTTCATACCCGAACTACAAATACGAGTATGCCGTCAGCAAGTTTGACGATGAAGGCCGGCATCAGTGGTCCAGGTATATCGGGGGTCCTGAGAACGTCAATCTTTCTTCTGCCATTGCGGCGGATTCGGCGGGAAACGTGGTCCTTACAGGTGAAAGCCGAGCTTCTGGTATGTACGATTATTCCACGGTCAAGTATGACCCTAACGGCGTCTTTTGCTGGGAAAGTCGGTTCAGCAGGACCTCAAGTACCAACGATTACGCTGTCGCGATTGCCCTGGATTCGGCAGATTCGGTTGTTGTCAGCGGCGAAAGCTGTACGACATATGGATACCGTCATCTGGTGACGGTCAAATACGATGCTGACGGCACTTTGCTTTGGAGCCGGATTTACCCGGCCAATACGGAACGTCATGTTTATTGTGTAGGCGTGGAAACAGACGACGAGGATCATATTTATGTGTGCGGTTATTACAACGATTCCAACGAGGACCGTTCCTGGCTGGTCACTTTTGTGATTCAATATGATCCCGACGGCATGGAACAGTGGGTCGCTCAAAAGAGCTTCTTTGAAACCGGAAGCGGTCATCTTAGAGCGATGGCCGTCGGACGGGACGGCAGCGTTACGCTCGCAGGTGGGATTGTCAGCGAAGCAACCGGAAACGATATATTCGTTATGAGATACAGTCCGCTCGGCGAGCTGGTCTGGATGGATCTTTACAATCGCTTCGGTGCCAGCGAGGAAAAATTTTCATCGCTGTCGGTCGGTGAGGACGGCGATGTCACTCTGGTCGGTATCGATGAGTCCGGCCTCCCGCGTTCCCTGATCGTGATCCGTTACATCGCCGACGGCGTAAAGCGTTACAGTGATTATTCCACCTTTGAGGGAATGGATATTCCAGGTATATCCAGGGTGGTGACAGATTCACAGAATGCCGCTTTTGTTGTTGGCTTGATGGTATCACACCCTGACCTTACTTATGAAACGTTCACCATGAAGTACCCGGAAAACGGCTCCTGTCAACCGCCTCTGGATTGTGATCTGGACAACGATTGCGCCTGCGGTCTGAGCGACCTTATACGCCTATGCGAGCAGTGGCTACGGTAAACGCCACTGATCAGAACTCCGTCTACAGGAGGGTGAGATAGCCCGGTCTGTCCGGATCGCGGTTCAATTTCATTGATTTCAAAGGTCTTTAATGAACGGGTTCACTTAAATCTTTCACTCTACTCTCTCAATCACTTCCAGTGCTTTCTCTTGGTCCGCTTCGGCATATACTTCCGCCATTGCCATATGGAATAGAGTTATGATATCCTACCCCACCCTCCCAATCACCTCCAGCGCCTTCTCTTGATCCGCTTCGGCATAGACTTCCGCCATTGCCATTGAGCGGTGGCCCAGGATGATGCGGGCGATCTCCAGTCCAAACTCCTTACGCAGGAACGTGGCGGCGTTATGGCGGAGCTGGTGCGGGTGCCAATGGAACTGTTTGTACCAAGACTTGAGCTCGGTCTTTTGCTTTTTGGTCAGGCGCTTTTGCCAGGCCAGTTTACTCTCGCCGGGCTGCCGGGCCAGGTGGGCGGGGGGCGGGCAGGCCGCCTCGACCCCTCTGGTGATTGCCTTGTAATAAGAAGTTCTGGTATAAACATCTCCCTTTTTTCGCCTGGGATTTTCCTTGCAGTTGCTCCCTGGCACATTGCCGGTGGACAGGTATGTTTTCCGGTTCTCATGCATTTCTACCCTGCGCTCGGCCTCCGCCTCGGCAGGAGAGAAGCAGTAACTCTCCGCGGGCCGGAGCAGGAACGGCCGCAGGACCTCCTGGCCCTTGGGACCGATGTAAATTTTCCGGTCGTGGCCATGGTGGGCGGTCTTATGCTCGGCAGGGCAGTAGAACCAGATTTTGCCGCTGGTGTCGATGTCGCAGGGCCGCATTTTGCAAATCTCCCCCGGCCGGGCCGCGGTCAGAAGCTGAAGCTGGACCATCGCCCAGACCTGCCGGCTCACATGCGGCTCAATGGCGTCCACGTGCTCCTGTGGGGCGGGTTTGACGTCCTCGGTCTCCCGAGCATCGCTGCGGCCGGCCTTGAGGCCAGGAACGGCCAGGAGGGCATTGTAGATGGCTCCCGGCAAGATCTCCTCGGCGGTGGCCCACTTGAAGACCATCCTGATTCGGCTGATCGACTTATTGATATGGTTGCGGCTCAGGTCCCGGTCGATCATCTGCTTGCGGATGGTCTTGAGTGCTCGGGGACCGAAGTCCACGGCCTTGGTATGGCCGTACAATTCGCACATGGGCCGCAGGGCCACCCGGAGGTTGCCCATCTCGGTCGTGGGCTTTCCCGACGCATCCCGGTAGTAACTTTCGGCATAGATCCAGAACCGGGCCATGAGCTCGTTGATGGTGATCTCGTCGGGCGCCTGCTGGGGCTGCTGGCCGTTGGCCAGCCATTCGGCGATGGCCTTGTGGTACTCGGCCGCAACGTCCCCGTCGCCGTTCTCCGGGATGCCAAAATAGATCGCCCGGCCGTTGAGGACGACGTATGCCTGGCCGGTGGCTTTGTGGATTCGGAGCTTTGGAACGCGTACGGATTTCGCCCGTGAGGTCACAGGTTCTAATGCGGTTTTTGGGGTCGAAAATGAGGTTTGTTGCTCTTTCATCGGTCGTTTCCCTTTCGAAAAAAGTGTAGTATACCGCTTTTTCTTCAAGAGTTACGGCCGCTTTTTTACATAAAACCAAATCGTAAACCACGATTTCAGCGTAACTTACAACACTGGGCGATACAGGATTCGAACCTGTGACCTCACGGGTGTGATCCGTGCGCTCTAACCAGCTGAGCTAATCGCCCGAACAGGTCCATTATTAACCATAAGGGCCGGGGTATGTCAATACTTTTATTCGGTAATTTGGCCGCGGAGAGCCGAATTTCGGCATTCGGGCGCGCCCTCAAATGTTCCTGTGGTGCTGGAACCAGCGGACGATGAGCCACCAGAGGAGGGCCCATGCGGCGCCCGCCGCCCAGCCGGCCAGGACATCGGTCGGCCAGTGCACGCCCAGATACACGCGGCTGATCCCCACCAGGCCGGTCACCAGGAGCGTCACGCCCATGATGTAGAGCTTGGTCCGGCGGCGCTCATGCGTGCGGGCCAGGAGAAAGCCCAGCGTCAGGTACGTTATGGCCGAGAGCATCGAGTGCCCGCTGGGAAAGCTGGCTGTATAGACGTAGGAGCCGTGTGGGACCAGGTCGGGCCGCGGTCTGCTGAAGCCGGCCTTGAGGAGCATCGCGACGGCAAAGCCCCCGAAGACGGCCAGCAGGACCAGCAGGGCCATCCGCGGATGCCCGCCCAGCAGGTATCCGCCCGCCGTCGCCAGCGTCAGGAGGACGAGCACCCCGACGCCGCCGAGGGCGGTAAAATCGCGGCCCATCTCCTCGAGCCAGGCCGGCCCCCAGGGGTCAGCCGGGTTGGCCCGGTCCCGCATGGCCAGCAGAATCTGCTCATCAAAGCCGTGCGTCTCTTTCTCGATCACCTCATCGGCCAGTTCGAGGAACACCCAGACCGCCCCGGTCAGAAGGATGATCACCAGCAGTACCGCGCCCTCGCGCCAGAAGGACCGGCGATCATCGCGCTCCTCGATGCTTTCGATCCGTTCCTGCGTCATTGTGTTCCTTAAAAGAGTTATGAGACGGATTGTTTTAGAGGATTTTAGCGAATCCGGGAGGCGGTTTCCAGAGGAAAAAAACGAGCTTTTTCCGCATGAGCGCCGACCATCCCGCCTCAACCCGCAAACCGGCCGGGCGGTCAGGGATTCGGGAGGCAGACGAGGAAATTGACGATGCCGGTGTCGAGACGTTCGAGCTCAATACGGCCGTTATGCTGTTCCACCGTGCACAGGGCGAGAGGGAGGTTGAGGCCTGTACGGAAGCGGCTGCTCTTGTACTCGGCAGGTTCGAAAAGCGTCTGGGGCATCGCGGGCAGGGGAATCGGACCGCTGAAGAGAATTTGAAATTCTTTTTCCCCGGGCAGATAACAGATTTCGACGCAGATTTTTGCCTGCGGGTCCTGCGATGCATCCAGCAGGTGGATGAGCATATGGCGGATCATGTCGGTGATCTGCCGCTCATCGAGCCGGGCTTCGGGCAGGTCGGGCGCGGTCTGCAAATGGAGATTCATGGCCAACGATTCCATGCCGGGCGGCAGGGAGGTAACGGCCTTCTGCAGGAGGTCGTCCGGGCGGCAGGGAGCGGCAACCGGCGAACGCGGCCGGCTGTACTCGCACAGATCCATGACAAGACGCCGGAGACGGTCCAGATTGGCGGTCAGCAGGTCGCCGCTCTGATGGATGCGGGCGGCGTCGCCTCGTTCGATGGCGATCCCCAGCACCTCGGCCGCTCCGCCGACCGTTTGCAGGATATTTTTGGCGAAATGCCCCAGGTCGCGAAGGGCCCTGCCGGCTTCGAGCAGACGCTGCTGTTCCTCGTCGGCCGGCTGGAATTTCTCTTTATCGGTTCTCTTATGTGCCTTGATCTTCATGAATGCTCCCGGCGTAATTTTTCACGCCTCTTAGATCGGGAAAACGGCCCCGCGGGTTAAGGAGCAATCGGACGCGGGGCAAAGAAAGGGGCCGGGTCCGATAAAATCAGGGATATTGTCGGATTCTCCGGACAAAGGCGGGTTAAGTGAAGGGCTTCTTGAGCCGAAACAAAAGCAGAGATGATTCTGCGCACATGACAGGATACGCGATGAGCCGGACGGAACAACAGAGTCTCAGCCCGCTGGCGGCGGCGCTGATCGAACAGAAGATCCTCCACGAGGCGGAGTTGGAGGCCATGCTGGCCGTGCAGGCCGAGACGGGGCAGAGTCTCCTGAGCCAACTGAGGGAGCAAAACCGGATCACGGCCGAACAGCTCACGCGGCTCTCGGCGGCGGCCAACGGCATCGACTACGTGGAACTGACGCCGGAGATGGTGGACCCGGTGGCGCTGAAGCTGGTTTCGATGGAGACGGCCAAGCGGCATACGCTGATCCCGCTGCGGATCGAGAAAGACACGCTGGTGGTGGCGATGAGCTCGCCGCTGAACCTCTCGGTGCGGGAAATGATTATGACGCGGACGGGGTACCGGGTGCGGCCGGTGGCGGCCTCGGCGGAGGCGATTCGCCGGGAGATTAACCGGCACTTCAGCGTGCAAAGCATGACCCGGCAGGACATCGTCGCGATGCGGCTCAAGAACCGTCCGGCGGGGGGGCAGCGAGGGCGCAAGGTGCGCACGCAGGCGATTCAGGCGGCCGATGCGCCGGTGGTGCGGCTGGTGGAGTCGATTCTGACGGGAGCGGTGGACAACCGCGCCAGCGATATTCACCTGGAGCCCCAGGAGCCGGACATGCGGGTGCGCTACCGCGTGGACGGGCTGCTGATCGATGCACTGGAGGTGCCGCAGTCGGCGCAGCAGGAGGTGGTCTCGCACATCAAGATTCTGGCGGACATGGACATCTCGGAGAAGCGGCGGCCCCAGGACGGGCACATCACGCTGGAGCATAACGGACGCGAGTTTGACCTGCGCGTCTCATCGCTGCCGGCGGTGGGGGGCGAGAAGATCGTCATCCGCATCCTCGATACGGCCAGCGGGCTTAAGCGGCTCGGGGACATCGTGGATTCGGCGGAGGAGGAGACGCAATTCAGGAAGCTGATCGCCAACCCCTACGGGATGATCCTTTTAACGGGGCCGACGGGCTGCGGCAAGACGACGACGCTGTACTCGCTCCTGCAGGAGCTTAACACGGCCGAGCGGAACATCGTAACCGTCGAGGACCCGGTGGAGTACCAGATCCGCGGGCTCACGCAGGTGCAGACCAAGCCGGAGATCGGGATGACGTTCGCGTCGAGTCTCAAGAGCATTCTGCGCCAGGACCCCGACGTGGTGCTCATCGGCGAAATCCGGGACGTGGAGACGGCGGAGATCGCGATCAGCGCCTCGCTGACGGGGCACCTGGTGCTCAGCACGCTGCACACGAACAACGCGGTCGGCGCCGTGTCGCGGCTGGTGAACCTCGGGGTGGCGCCGTTCCAGGCGGCCTCGGCGCTGCTGGGGGTCGTGGCGCAGCGGCTGGTGCGGACGGTATGCCCCAAGTGCAAGACCTCGTACGAGGCGGGGGAGCAGGAACGGTCGTTTTTCGGGGCGGATCTGATCGCCGACCAAAGTCGTCTGTACCGGGGAACGGGCTGTGAGCACTGTCGGGGGACGGGCTACTGCGGACGGCATGCAGTGTACGAGATCTTCGCGGTAACGCCGGAGATCCGCCGGCTGATCGTGGAAGGGGCCTGCGAAGACCGGATTAAGGAGACGGCGATGAAGCAGGGCATGCAGACGCTGCGGATGCAGGCGATCCGGCAGGTGCTCTGCGGCCGGACGACGGCGGATGAAATTTTGCGGGTGATCGATATGAGGGAGGACTGATGGCGGTTTTCGAGTACGTGGCCGAGGATACGCAGGGGCGACAGGTGTCAGGCATCTACGAGGATGTCGAGGACTCCCGTCAGCTCCGAAGGGAGTTGGGCAAGCTCGGTTACAAGCTGATCCGGGCGGGGGTATCGGCCCGCAACGCCTCGCTGAGGCGGTTGCGGGGACGAATCGCGCCGGCGGACCTGACGACGTTCGCATACGAGTTCGCCGAGATGAACTCGGCGGGACTGTCCGTTGTGCGATGCCTGGAGATGGTGGAACTCCAGACTCGAAATCTGCGGCTCAAGGCGATCCTGTCGCAGGTCCGGCGAAACGTGGAAACGGGCAGCTCGCTGGCGGAGGCGTTCGAACCCTATCGCAACGTATTCGGCGATTTCTTCCTGGGGATGGTGGAGGCGGGCCAATCGGGAGGCAAGCTGGCAAAGACGATGTCGATGGCGGCCGAGTACCTCGAAAAGCAGCAGGAGATCCGCACAAAGATCCGCACGGCCTTCGCATACCCGGTGGTGGTGGGGTGCATGTGCATCGCCATTCTGACGGCGATCATGATATTCGTGATCCCCGTGTTTCAGAAACTCTATAAGCAGCTTCATGTCGAGCTGCCGGGACCGACGCGGGTGCTGATCGTTGTCAGCGAATCGATGCGGGACGGCTTTTTTATCTTGCCGATTGCGGCGGTACTGCTCTACGGGCTCTGGAGGCGGATGCAGACGGACCCGGCGCTCAGGGCCCGCTGGGAGCGACTGCTGATGCGGCTGCCGATGTTCGGCAAGCTGATCCGGCTGGTGCTCGTCAGCCGCTATATCCGGACCCTGGCGATGATGATCGAGGCGGGGATCGGGATGGTGGAGGCCCTGGAGCACGCCCGGCGAATCTGCCGCCACAGCGAGATGGACCGGATCGGCCAAACGCTGGAGCAGAAGGTATTAACGGGCAGCTCGCTGGCGGGGCCGATGGGCGGCTTTGATATCTTCCCGCCGGTGATCGTGCAACTGGCGGCGGCGGGCGAGGAGGCGGGCATCCTCGGCGAAATGCTCAATAAGGGCGCCGGCTGTCTGGAGGCCGGCGCGGACCGCATGATCCGCTCGATGCTGGTGAAGATCGAGCCGATTTTATCGGTCGTCATGGGCCTGGTCGTAGGGATGACGCTGATGGGGGTCTATCTGCCGATGTTCGACTATATGAGCCAAATTAAATAGAAAACGGGAAAAGTACAAAAGTTGATCCGTAAAAATACCGAAAAAGGAGGAAGGTATTTTGGAATCAATACGTGGAAAGGTGGAAACAATGAGACAGAAGCGCGGTGTTACACTGATTGAGCTGTTGATCGTGGTCCTGATCCTGGCCTCCCTGGCGGCCGTAGCGGTTCCCCGTATCTCCAAGAGCTCGGCAAATGCGAAGGAGAATGCCTGCGCCACGAATGTGGACCTGATCAACTCGGCAATCGAGATGTACTACATCGATGAGGGCTCCTACCCGACCTCGCTCAACCTGGTCACCCGGAACGACGACTATTTCCCGGACGGAGCGCCGGAGTGTCCGCTGGGCGGGACCTACACCATGGGCGCCAACCACCGGGTCACCTGTGACCACTAAGCAGCAGGCGCAGGCAGGGCTGAGTGCGGGATGCCCGCGTCATTTACCATGGAGCCGGTATGAGGAACGATCACGGCGGTTTTTGCCTGGCGGAACTGATACTCGTCGTTTTGATCCTGGGGATCCTGACGGCGGTGGCCGTTCCCCGTTTAAATATGGCCGTGATCGGTGAACAAAAGTCAGACGCAGCCGCCCGCCGGATCGCGGCGGACCTGCGTCACACACGCCAGCTTGCCCTGAGCAGGGCGGCGGAAAATCCCGCGGGCTTCGGGCTGTTTATGGAGGGAGCCGAACCCTATGAGGGCTATGAAATCCGTGACTTGTCCACCTCCCGGACGCTTTGCAGGTATTCGATCGATAAGACCGTCCTTTGCCGGGGCGGGCAGGCGTTTCGATTCGGGCCGCTGGGCAATCTGCTGGAGGGCAGCGATACGCAACTGACGTTTTCCTCGGGAGATCGAACCGAGAGACTCAATATCATTCCGGCTACAGGGAGCGTGCAATGCGAAGGGAAATGAGAAGGATGCATGGATTATCGAGGGGGATGACATTGACGGAGGTGCTGATGGCGCTGGCGATCCTGGCGTTCGCGTTGACGCCGGTGCTCAAGGCGCTGACCCAGGCCCATCGCGGCGGCACGCGGCTGGATCAGAAGAGCACGAGCTGGCTGCTGGCACAGTCGCAGATAGAGGAATTGCGGGCCCGCGGGGCGACGGATTGGGCAAGTTCCTGGTCCGTAGCCGATAAGCCCCTGAAGGACGGGTACTGCTGCACAATCACCGACGCCGGGCCGACCGGCGACCGGCGAACCGTGCGAATCCGTGCGGGCTATGACGCCGACATGGACGGCCGGCTGGATTCCTCGGAAATATCGGCCGACATGTCCTTCCTGATTGCCCGCTCCGATTAGCCGCCTCTCATTATCGGGCCTCTTTTGGACTTGCGGCGCGAACCTTCCCCAAAGGGGCGGATTGTCCGATAAGAACCTCACCTTCAAAAACCGGAGAGCCGTTTCTTCGGCGGTTCCGATCCTTCGAGTTTGGAGCGAATCAAGCCCTTTTTTCAGTCGATAGTCACGGTGTGGAGTCTGTAAAGAAAGGGAACATGGTGCGCCGTCGAATGGACAACGGGCAGGCAAGGATCGGCAGGGCCATGACGCTGGTGGAGATGGTGATGGCGATGGCCCTGCTATGCATTTTTTTCGCCGTCCTGCTGCCGCAGTTTCGAATCCTGCATCGAAGCTGGGAGCTGCGGGGGGCGTCCGCCGAGACGCTCCAGAACGGCCGGGTGCTGCTGGATCACCTGCATGCACGGCTTAGCACCGCGCGGAAAATTACCGCCGTCAGCGGGCCCGAGGAGCCGATGGGGTATCTTGAATTCCGCGACGCCGAGGGCCAAACGAGACGCTATGAAACGCAAAGCGACGGATGGGTCGCCTTCGGACCCGTCGGCTCGCTCTCGCCGCTGGCGGGACCGGTCAGACGGTTCCGGATTTCGGGTTTTGCGGTCGAAGACCTGGAAACGGCGATCTCCGATCCGGCGGCCATGCGGCTGCTGCGGTTTGAGGTCGCCTTTGTCCCCCCCGGCGATGTCGGGCGCGACCGCGAATTTTCATTCTCGGTTTTTCTGCGTTCGGAGGACCCCTGATGAGACGGGCTGACAAACATCTTCATCGCGGCAGTGCGATGATCATGGCCGTCTTCATGATCGCACTGGCCGCCGCCCTGGTGATGGGCATGCTCCAGCTCAATACGGAGCAGGTCATGCTGCTTCGCAACCAGATCGGCCTGACCCGGGCCGACGCGGTTGCGGAGGCGGGACTCAATGACGCCCTGGCTCAACTGCGGTCCGACATCGACTGGAACGACAGCTTTGCCGACAAGCCCTTCGACGCGGGGCGCTATACGGTAACCGTAACGGGGACGGCCCCGCGGCTTGAGGTAACCTCCGTCGGACGAACCGATCAGAATTTCTGCGTGCGTCTGGAGGCGCAGGTCTTTACGGAGGATGTTTCGCCGCCGTATCGAATCAGGATCGAACAGCTCAGGATAAATCCATGAAAAAGAAGGTCGCAAGGTCATCACTGGGAATCGCGCTGACGGAGCACACCGTCGAGGCGGCCCTGCTCAGGCCGGGCAAAAACGGGCTTGCGCTCGTGCGCTCGGGGCGCATCGAACTGCCCAAAGGAGTCATCGAGGGAGGGCGAATCCTTCAGCCCAGAACGCTGGGAGCGATTATCCGCCGCCTGCTTCGGCGGGAGGGCATCCCGGCAGGCGAGGCGGTGGTCGGTTTTCCGGACCGCGCCGTTCTGACGCAGATCCTGGAGATCCCCCAAAACCTCCCTTCGAACCTGCACCAGTATATCCGTTCGGAGATTCGGCACAGCCCGCTCTTGTCGGGCCGACAGCCGGTGTACGATTTCCTCCGTCTGGGCGGCAATCAGGAGGTCCATCGTGTCCTGGTCGGGGCGGCGGACCGCGAGCGGCTGGAAGAGCTGCTCCAGGCCCTCCATGCCGCCGGGCTGAGGGCGGGGGCCGTGGAGACCGATGCCGCCGCCGTGCTGCGGGCTCTGCAGAAGGGGGTGTTGGCAAAATCCGCCGGACGCTGCCTGCTGACGGCAAGTATAACGGGCGGCGCCCTGACCGTCTGCGTCTTCATCAGGGAACAGTTGGACTTTATCCGGCGCATTTCGCTCAGCGGCGACGCCCGGGACCGGCAGCAGCAGGTCCTCGGTGAACTGGGGACGATCCGCCAGTTTTACGAGATTGAAAGAGAGATCCTCTTTGATGCGGACTGGCAGTGCGTATTGATCTCAGACGACGCCGCCTTCGAGGCCCCGTGCTGGAAGACGCCCCTGGAGCAGATACTGGGAACGGAGGTAACCTGCGCCGGCGGCGGGCAGCTGATCGAGGTGCTGGGAGTGGACGCGGAATCGAAATGCCGACCTGTCGGCGCCTGCGCGGTCGGCCTGGCGATGCGTCCCTTCGAGCCGGGCAGGTATATGGGGGAAATGGATTTTCTGCCGGAGAATATTCGGCAGTGGTACGGTCTGAAACGACGGTTGACGGCTTCCGTCGCAACGTGTGCGGCCGTGCTGACGGGAATGTTTTTGCTGATGCTTCTCTCTCAGCTTCGCATTGAACGGCTGGCCTCGGCGAAGGCCTCCGCCCGCCCGGCAGCGCTCGATTCGGCGGCGACGGCCATGGAACAAAAGCGGCGAATGGAGCATGAGCTGCACCTGTACAGCGGGGAGGTCAAACGGCTGGAGAAGATTATCGAGGCGGCGCCGAACCTGAAGTGGTCCGTGCTGCTCTCCGAACTGCGGGGACAGACCCCCGAGGGACTTTGGCTCTTTTCAATCCAGGCGGACCCGGACGGGCGGATGGTCCTGCGAGGTCAGGCCCTCTCCCACGCGGCCGTTTACCGCTTTGCGGACCGGCTGGAGCAGTCATCGTGGATCGAGGATGCCCACGTCGGAGAGATTCGCGGAGGCGGCGATGCCTCCGCGCCGCTGGAGTACCAGGTGAACTGCCGCATCGATCACGTGGAGAGAGGAGCAGGCGACGAATGAAGAAACCGAAGCTGTCCGACATTTCGCCTACCAGTCAGCGGCTGATTGCCGTCTGCCTTGTGCTCTTCGTATCCATCTTCTCCTATGACTGGATCCTGGCGCCGCACTGCGGCAACCTCCAGGCGTCCGAGCGCAAAAACCGTTTCGAGGAGGCCCTTCAGAAACGGACGCGGGAACTCCAATTGAGCGGCAAACGTTTCGGAAAGAAGGTGGAGGAACTCAGGGGCTGGCGGGAGAAGGCGGGCGAGCGGCTCTTCAGCAAAAAAGAGGCGGAGGCGTTTTTCGCCGATCTGCCGGCCGAGGCCGAGGCATGCGGCTGCCGGATCGATTCGGTTGCCTTCCGGACGCTGAACGACCCGCGCGAGTGGACCCAACTGGCGGACCTGAATCCGGCGACCCTGCAATTCCGCTGCGTCCGGCTGCATCTCGAAGGACCCTATGACGGCTGGATACGCTTTCTCGAAAAGGTGGAGTCCGCCGGGCGGCTTTTGAAGATGCGGCGTTTCGAGATCACGACCGGCTCCCGGGCGGACCAGCCGCTGCAGGGAGAGATGGAGATGATCGTGCCTGTCCTGCTGGAGATCCCCGAGACGCTTCTGGTGCCGCCGGCATTGCCGGAAACGAGTGAAGAGGAAAACGGCGAGGGACCGCGCAAGAAATAAAAAAAGCCAGATTCCAAACGTGTCAGAATCTGGCTTCGGAGGAGGGTGATGAAAAGCCTGAAAAAAACGAGTAATAAGTGTTCCCGATATTTCAAATAATATCCTTCACTAAATACTCATATCGAATAACTTTTGTTCAAAACTTTAAACAAAAAATTAAATTTTTTCTACACATTCCCTATAATGCATCCAAAAATGCTTATAATTGGACATGGGAGGGCTTTTTTTACTTGCAAAGACACCCGGTGGAATCTATCGTGTAACACGTTTTTTAAGGAATATATTATGGATAAACGAACCACGATTTTAGACCTGATGGAGCGGAAAAAGGCCGGCCAAAAGATGGCCATGGTGAGCTGTTACGATTATACGACGGCCCGGCTGGCGGCCCAGGCGGGAGTGGACCTCATCCTGGTCGGGGATTCGGCGGCGCAGGTGATCCTCGGATACGATTCGACGCTGCCGGTAACGATGGATTTTATGGTGATGCTGACGGAAGCGGTAAGGCGGGCTTGCCCAAATTGCTGCCTCGTGGCGGATATGCCTTTCCTGTCTTACCATACTTGCCTTTCGGACGCGGTCCGCAACGCGGGGCGATTCGTGAAGGAGGCCGGGGCGCAGATCATCAAGATCGAAGTAACATCGGCGCACCTGGATGTCATCAGTGCGGTCAGCGATGCGGGGATGGCCGTGATGGCCCATATCGGCATCCGGCCGCAGAGCGTTACGAAGCTGGGCCGACTGCGGGCGGAAGGCACAACGGCCGATCTGGCGTTTGAACTGGTGGAACTGAGCCGGGCGGTCGTGCAGGCGGGGGCGGAGACGGTCCTGCTGGAAGGGACCGCGCGGGAGGTGGCGCGGATCGTGACGGAGAACTGTCCCGTGCCGGTGATCGGCTGCGGTTCCGGACCGGACTGCGACGGGCAGGTGCTGATCATCTCCGATATCCTCGGAATGTCCTGGGGGCCGACGCCGAAATTTTCCAAGTGCTTCGGCCCGGTGGGCGAGGCGACGATGACGGCCATTGCCGAATACCGCCGGCAGGTCGCCGAAAAGATTTTTCCCGATGACAGCTTGTGCTACCACATGAAACGGGGCGAGCTGGAGAAGCTGGAGAGGGAACTGGAGGCACACAGGGCTTAATATGGTTAACATTAACTTGTGAATCGCCGGCAGAGCATACGTCCTGTCTCTGCGGAGGGTATCATGGAAGAGAACGGAAACGGAGTCGAGGAATTTCCAAACCTTGCGGGACCGCTGCGGCCGGTGATTTTTGCCGAGCGTTTCGGCATGACGGAGAGCAGTTATACGATCCGGCGGTTGCTGTCGGGGCTGGTGGGCAGCGCCCATGCGGCGGCCCTCGTCAGCTCGCGGCGGCTGGAACTGGAAAATATTCTCGCCCCCACGGTAGAGTACATCGAGTATCCCGTGCTGCGCCTGCCGATCTTTTATTTTCAGAATCGCCGCATCCTGCTGGAAAAGCTCGGGCGGTTTAAGCCGACGATCCTGCACGGCTTCTGGCCGGACCACCCCGAACTGGTGTCGTGGGCCTCGCGGCAGTTGCAGGTGCCCTATGTGCTCTCGTTTCACCAGACGGTGCGGAAGATGTCGCGGCTGTATCTCGATGCGCGGCACGCCTCGGCCCTGATCGCCCCGTTCCAGTACATCGCCGATCACCTGTCCCGACAGTGGCCGATGCTGCGCGAGAGGATCCGGGTGATCCATCCCGGCTGCTATGTCGAGGACGAGTGCGCTTGTTTTGCCGAGCGGGATCGGCGGGCGAGCGTGCTGCACATCGGCCCCCTGGACCGTCTGGAGGCGCTGGAACCGCTGCTGCAGGCGATTCGCCACCTCGTGCTCGACGGCGTGGAGTTCGCCTTCGGCATCATCGGGACGGGACCGGCGGAGATGGCGGTGCGCAAACGCATCCGGGCGCTGGGACTGCTGCCGGTGGTAACGCTGGCCCCCTCGCTGCGGCCGCTGCGGTCGCTGCTGGCGGGGTGCGATATATTCGTGCACCTGTCGAATACGGCGGGATGCACGATGGCGCTGATGGAGGCGATGAGCATGGGCGTGGCGATAACCGGCAAAGGCGACCCCGGCGGGGAGCTGCTGCGGGATCAGGAGACGGCGGCCCTGTTTGACGATCAGAACGAGATCCACATTTACAGCGTGCTCAAGAAAATGCTCTTGCAGCGGGAGTGGACCCGGAAGCTCGCGCAGGAAGCCCAGGAATGCCTCCGCCGCGACTACCGCGTCAGCCGCATGCTCGAATCGCTCACGGCCCTCTACCGCGAGGTTCAGGAAAAGAACCGCGTGCTGGAGGAGTCGCAGACGCAGTAGGGACAAAGCGGATAAAGCAGCCGCGGATCAGCCTTCGCACTTGAGGGCTTCGTCTCGAACGGTTACGCGAATTTTTCGGACAAGCAAAACCTTGACTTTTTTGGGGAAAGCCGCCATAATTTATCTCCAAAGGGTAAAAGTCAGACTTCTGTTTTGGAAAAGGGGACATGGATGAAAAGGCAGCTATTGATTTCTTTGATGGTAGTTTTATTGTCCTTTATTATACCAGCGCATGCCGAATTTCCTTTTATTGTTAAAGACATCCATCCCGCCGGGGACGGGCTGTCAGATCCTGTGTATCTGACGCCGTTGTATGGTGCGGTGTTTTTTCGGGGGGCGGATGATCGCCACGGGGGCGAACTGTGGAAGAGTGATGGAACCGAGGCGGGGACGGTTCTTGTCAAAGATATCAACCCGGAGGGAGACTCCTGGCCGGGCAGTCTGGCGAATATTAACGGCATCCTTTACTTCAGCGCCATGGATGAGGCTTACGGCTGGGAATTATGGACCAGTGACGGCGCCGAAGAAGGAACGACCCTGCTTGCGGACATTAACCCCCAGGCACGGCAGTTCCTTTCCCGGCTCTTTTACCGAAGTCAACGGCGCTCTCTTTTTCACGGCCGATGATGGAACGCATGGATATGAACTCTGGAAGACAGACGGAACGGAAATGGGCACGATGATGGTCAGGGACATCAATCCCGGAGCCGGTCACGCAGTAGGGCACATCCGTGCGGTCGTGAACGATACGCTCTTTTTCGCCGCCGACGATGGACGCCACGGCTGTGAGCTATGGCGGATGACGGATTATCAGCTTGTCAATGATGAGTGCGACAGGGCGATTACGGTTTATGCGGGCCAAACGGTCGAAGGCGCCAATTACCAGGCGACCGCGGCGATCTCTTCAGGCTGCGGCGAGATGGACACGGCGGATGTATGGGACACGTTCGTGCCGACGGTCGGCGGAGAGTATCGTATTCGCGTCTCCAGCGACGAAATGGATACAACCCTGGCGGTCTATAACAAAAAATGCAGCGGTTCGGAGCTTGTCTGCAACGACGACTATAATCCTTACCTGGGGACCGATTCTCAGGTCAGCCTGCTGATGACAAAGGGAGCGCCTTATGCGATTCGAGTCGCCGGTTTTGACGGAAGGGAGGGAAGTTTCCAATTGGTTGTGGATGCGGGAACCTGCACGGAGCCGGTGGTCAGCGATCTGAATGGTGACTGTGTGGTCAATCTGCTGGATTTTTCCATTATGGCCTCTGAGTGGATGACCTGCAGCAAAATGCCTGTCGATCTTTGCGATTAAAGTCGGCTTCGTCTTTCAATCTTTCAGCATCGACAGCGTGCTCAGGAAGATGCTTACGCAGCGGGAGCGGACCCGGAAGCTGGCGCAGGAAGCTCAGGAACGCCTCCGCCGCGGATGGCAAAAAAAATGATATCATGAACCAATAGAGGCATCTATGAATCGGATTCCGCACAGTCTCTGGGCGTTTGCCGCGTTTTTTTTATTCCTATGGGTCGTGGTTTGGATTCCCGCACACAAAAAAGTTAAAGACATTTCCAAACAGGTCATTTGCCGCAATCATCTAAGCGTTTTATCTGACGCCGTCAGGATATATGCTCACGATCATAAAGGAATGTATCCGACGCGGGATCGGTGGGGCGATTTGATATTGGCCGGGCCCGGCGGCCTTGCTGAAAATGCGTTGCACTGTCCGATGGATTCCGGGGGGATTTTCAGTTATGCGATGAATGAGGCGGTTTATGAGTGCGAGCCGAACCGGGTTCCGGATTCGTTGGTGGTGCTGTTTGAGGCGGACCTTGGACGCAATGGGATCGGCGGCAGGCATGACGCGATTCTAAGGCATAAGCAGGGCGGACGGGCGGGATGCCATGTCGGATTTGCGGATGGGCATACTGAATTTGTCACGGAAGACCGAGTGGCCGATCTGTTGTGGACGGCGAAGGAAGAGTAGGACATGAAGTATTTGCAGTCGTGGCGGTTTACGGGGGTGCTGGTGGTTTCGGTGGCGGCCGGGGCGATGCTGGGGTATGCGATGGGGCCCGAGGCCCGGCTGCTCAAACCGCTGGGGGATGTCTTTCTGAACCTGCTGTTTTGCGCGGTCATGCCGCTGGTGTTCTTTTCGATGGCCTCGGCGGTGGCGGCGAGTTCGAACCTGCGGCGGCTGGGGCGGATCGCGGGCTGGATGCTGCTGGTCTTCCTCGCGACGGGGATCGTCTCGGCGTGCCTGATGATCGCGGCGGTGAAGGTCTTCGACCCGGCGGCGGGGCTGAATATCGAGTTAGGGCAGGTGCAGATCAGCGAAAGCGTGCAACTGGGGCAGCGAATCGCCGAGACGCTGACCGTCAATAATTTTGCCGGGCTCTTTCAGCGGGAAAACATGCTGGCGCTGATCGTCTTTGCACTGCTGACGGGGCTGTCAGTGCAGATGACGGGCGAAAAGGCCCGCCCCTTTCGCGACTTCCTGCAGGCGGGCTCGGAGGTGATGGGCAAGCTCATCGGGCTGATTATGCTGTATGCGCCGATCGGGCTGGGGGCGTATTTCGCATGGCTGGTGGGCACGTTCGGGCCGCAGCTTCTGAAGGGCTATGGGCGGGCGCTGCTGCTGTATTATCCGCTGGCGATGGCGTATTTCCTGATCGGCTTTACGATCTATGCCCGCATCGGCGGCGGGCGCGAAGGCGTGCGGCGGTTCTGGACGCATATCTGGCCGGCGTCGCTGACGGCCATGGGAACGGGCAGCAGTCTGGCGGCGCTGCCGGCCAATCTCGAGGCGGCCCGGCGAATCGGCGTGCCCGAGGACGTGCGGCGGATTGTCCTGCCGCTGGGGGCGACGATCCACATGGACGGCACCTGTCTGGCGGCGGTGCTCAAGATCGCGATCCTGTTTGCAATGTTCGGGCGTGATTTCTCCGGCGTCGGGGTTATCGCATCGGCGGTCGGGGCGGCGCTGCTGGCGGGGATGGTCATGAGCGGCATCCCCGGCGGCGGCTTCATCGGCGAGCTGCTGATCGTCACCCTCTACGGCTTCGGCCCCGAGGCCCTGCCGGTGATCGCGCTGCTCGGCACACTGGTCGATCCGCCCGCCACGATGGTCAACGCCTCCGGCGACACCGTCGCCGCCATGATGGTAACCCGCCTCCTCGAACGCAAAAGCCGGACGGATCGAATCTCCGAAAAAGAAGAAAAGCCGGCTCCCCTGAACGTCTGTTGATCTTTTAACAGTCCCCAAACCGGCGTTTCGCCTTGTCATTGCCGCCAAGGCGGTTTCCTGTGCTTCTGCAAACGGCAAAGGTGACACGTTATAAAAGAAAAGGCATTCGGTTTTGTAAATCGAATGCCTTTTTTATCCTGCCAATCCCGTTGATCCTGTCTGAAAAAATCCGGCTAATGGATGAGGCCGTAGTTGGTCAGGATCTGTCTGAGCTGTTCCTTCTTGTCCAGGTCGAGGGGGGTCATGGGGAGGCGGAGTTCCTCCGAACACATATTCAGGATCGACATGGCGGCCTTGATCGGGATGGGGTTGGTGGCCATGCTCAGCAGACTCTTGCAGAGGGGAAAGAGCTTGCGGTGCCACCTGCGGGCGGCGATGAAGTCGCCTTCGAGGATCAGGTCGGTCATGGCCTTGACGTCGGCGGGGACGATGTTGGCGACGACGGAGATGACGCCCTTGGCGCCGACGGAGGCGAGGGGCAGGGTCAGCGAATCGTCGCCGGAGAGGATCGTGATGTTGCAGCGCATGGCGATCTCGCTGGCCTGGTCAAGGCTGCCCGTGGCCTCCTTGACGGCGACGATGTTTTCGATCTTCGAGAGGCGGGCGATGGTCTCGGGCGTCATGCCTGACCCGCCGCAGCGGCCGGGAATGTTGTAAAGCACCAGCGGAATATCGACCTCCTCGGCGATTGCTTTGAAGTGCCGATAGAAGCCCTCCTGCATGGGCTTGTTGTAGTAGGGGGCCACCTGGAGCGAGGCGTCGGCGCCGACGCGGCGGGCGTGTTCCGTCAGCTCGATGGCCTCGGCGGTGCTGTTGGAGCCGGTGCCCGCGATGACGGGAACCTGGCCGTCCACGACCTGCACGACCCGCTCGATCACCTTCTTGTGCTCGTCGTAGTCGAGGGTGGGCGATTCGCCGGTGGTGCCGACGGGAACGATGCCGTCGGCGCCGCTGCGAAGCTGAAACTCGATGAGCTCGTCAAGCGTCTCGTAATCCACCTGGCCGTCACGAAACGGGGTAATCAAAGCAACCATGCTGCCGCTGAACATATTGGCTCTCCCTGTTTAATTCCTTAGCTACAACTGAACTTTTGCAAAAATATTGCTGCGCCGCATCGAAACCGGCGCTCGGGCAACATCGTCCTCCGCCCCGGATCAGCGCCCGGGGCAACAAAGGGCCTCTCCTATGGATTGGAAATCAGCTTAATCATCTCCTGGGCGGCCCGGCGGATGCCGACGAGGACGGCGCGGGAGACGATGCTGTGACCGATGTTGAGCTCGCAGAGTCCCTCGATCCGCGCCACCGGGCCGACGTTGCGGTAGGTCAGGCCGTGACCGGCGTGGACGATCAGACCCGCGGCCATGGCGACATCGCGGCCGTCGCGCAGCTCGTTAAGCGTCCGCTCCACGGCGGCGTCCTTCACGGCGTTGGCGTACATGCCGGTGTGCAGCTCGACCGCGTCGCAGGCGGCCTCGGCCGAGGCGAGGATCTGCTTCTCATCGGGCACAATGAAGGTGCTGACGAGGATGCCTTTGCGGTGCATCCGCCGCACGATCTCCTGGAGACGCTTGAACTGACCGACGCAGTCAAGTCCGCCCTCGGTGGTCAGTTCCTCGCGATTCTCGGGCACCAGGGTGACCTGGTCCGGGCGGATCTTCTCGGCGATCCGGACCATCTCCTCGGCCATGCACATCTCGAGGTTGAACTTGCCGGCGACGGTTTCCTTGAGGAGCCGTACATCACGGTCCTGGATGTGGCGGCGGTCCTGGCGGAGGTGAACCGTGATGCCGTTGGCGCCCGCCAACTCGCACTGGACGGCAGCCCAAACCGGATCCGGCTCGTCGGCTTTGCGGGCCTGACGAATCGTCGCCACATGATCGATGTTTACATTCAGTAAAGCCATAGTCGTATTCCTGTCTGAAATGGGTATCATAACGAGAAAATGAAATACTTCAAGCGAAACTGTGGCAGGAATAATGAAACTGATGAGCGGATATATTCAATAGAATGCAGATATACAATATTTGGATATTCGGGCGGGTCTGGGTCGTTTGGGCGATTCGGGTTAAAGGGTTGACTATATTACGAAAGATGATATGTTGTCCTTGGCAAAGTCCGATTGAATATGAGGGGTTTGCGAGATGGCCGGCCGCTTCGAGCCGATGTAGAGTAGACGTTGAGGGTCTGTATATGGCATAAATTTAATGATGGGCAATAGCGGAATACCTCAATCCGAAAAGGCGGCATTGCGAGAGCGCATCAAGGAACTGACCTGCCTGTACGATATTGCAAAAATCGCCGGTCGGCCCGGCATGTCGCTGGACGCTGTTTTAAAGGATATTGTCAAGATTCTCCCTTTGGCCTTGCAGTATCCTCGAGCGGCCTGTGCTCGCCTGATTTTTGACGGAACCGCTTACACAAGCCGTCGTTTTTCTGAACCCTGCCGAATGCAATTCGCCGATATTGTCATCAGTCACCAACCGCGAGGCCGGATCGAGATCGGCTATGGAGAGCCGCTGCCGGATTCCGAAGACAAGCTCTTCCTCCCGGAAGAGCAGTCTCTGATCAACGAAGTCGCCCATCAAGTCGCCCTGATTATCGAGTGCAAGCAGGCCGAGGAGGACCGGCTGCGGCTTTGCGACCAGCTCCGCCACGCGGATCGTCTGGCGACGATCGGAATGCTGTCGGCCGGCATTGCGCATGAATTGAATGAGCCGCTGGGCAATATCCTGGGATTTGCCCAATTGGCCATGAAATGCCCCCGGCTGCCCGAGGCGGCGAAACGCGATATTGAAAAGATTGAAAAAGCATCGCTGCACGCTCGGCAGATCATTCAGAAATTGCTGGTATTTACCGGACAGGTGCCCGCCGAAAAGAAACCCGTCAACCTCAATGAGGTGGTGGAGGACGGGCTTTACTTCCTGTACGCGCGATGCGCCAAAGAGGGCATTGAGCTGGTCTGCGATTGCTGCCCGACCTTGCCGGTGGTGCTGGCCGATCCGGTGCAGTTGAATCAGGTCCTGGTGAACCTGGTGGTCAACGCCCTTCAGGCCGTCTCAGGCCCGGGCAAAATTACCGTCCGGACCGAGGCCGCCGGCCGCTCCGTCCGCCTGATTGTGCAGGACACGGGGCCGGGGATGCCCCCCGAGGTGCTCGATAAGATATTTGTGCCGTTTTTTACCACCAAAGATATCGGTCAGGGAACGGGGTTGGGACTGCCGGTCGTACACGGCATCATAACCGCGCACGGGGGGACCATCCATGTTGAAAGCTGCGTCGGAAGAGGAACATGTTTCGAAATTCATCTGCCCGCGCAGGACGCTTCGGTATAAGGATCAGACGGATATGACACCATTCGATAAAAAAGCCCGCATCCTGGTCGTTGACGATTCGCTGGACACGCTGGAAGTGCTGGAGCGCAATCTCACGTCGGCGGGATACAGCGTATTTACGGCCGCCGGCGTGGCTCAGGCCGTTGAAATACTGAACGGCACGGAGCTGGAGCTGGTCATCACCGACCTCAAAATGCCCGCTGTCAGCGGATTGGATTTGGTGCAGCATGTGCGCGAAAACCTCAAGCAGACCGAGGTCATCATGATAACGGGTTATCCCACGGTTCAGGGCGCGGTCCAGGCGGTCAAAATGGGCGCCGAAGAATTCCTGCCCAAGCCGTTCACCGATGACGAGTTGCTCTCCGCCGTAAAGCGCGTTCTGGACAAGGCGCGGCTTCGCCGAATCACCCGCAGCGCCGCCGGGTCGCCCCTGCCGGAGCACAAGGGGCTGATCGGACAATCGGAAGCGATGAAGAAGACGATTGCGGCGATCACCAAAGCGGCGGCTTCGTCGGCGACGGTACTCATTACCGGAGAAAGCGGGACCGGCAAGGAGTTGGCCGCCCGGGCGATTCATTACGGCAGTCGGCGGTCGTCAGCGCCCTTTGTGCCCGTCAATTGCGGCAGTATTCCCGAAGGGCTTCTGGAGAGCGAACTGTTCGGCCACGTCAAAGGCGCCTTTACGGGAGCGGTCGAGTCGCGGGCCGGATTCTTCCACACCGCCGACGGCGGAACCATATTTCTGGACGAAATCGGTGAAATGAGTCTCGCGATGCAGGTCAAGCTGCTGCGCGTTCTCCAGGACAAACAGATTTGCATGGTCGGATCCGACAATGCGCGGACCGTCGATGTGCGGGTGCTGGCGGCCACCAATAAGGAACTGTCGCGTTTCGTAAAGCAGGGGCTCTTCCGCGCGGATTTGTTTTACCGCATCAATGTGATTACCATCGAGATGCCGCCGCTGCGGGAACGCCAGGACGATATTATTATCCTGGCGCATCATTTCGCCGCCAAATTCGCCGCCGAGGCGGGCAGGCCGCCGCTTCGTTTTACGGACCAGTCCCTCCAGCGCCTTCGCAGCTACGACTGGCCCGGCAACGTCAGGGAACTGGAAAATGTCATTCAGCGTCTGGTGGTCATGGCCGACGGCGACACCATCGAGGTGTCGGATCTGCCGGAGTTTTGCCGGTTTTCGGTCATCGGGAAGACCGGATTGAACCGCACGCTGGCCGAGGTGGAACAGGAATACATTCGCAATGTCCTAAGCAGCATCGGGGGCAATAAGACGCGGGCCGCCGAGATTCTCGGCATCGATCGAAAGACGCTGCGGGAAAAGCTCCGAAAATCAAATCCTGAAGTATCGTAACCGCATTCTCCTGCCGGTACATTTTCCCCCGCCGGTACATTATGCCCCACCCCAAAGCGGTCCTCCATGAGCCCCGCAGGGCATTTTAAATTTTATTGATCGGTGGCTCTGGGGAGATTTTCCCGCTTTTTCCGGCAACCAGCACGATATTCGCCTATAGACACAATATAGATTCCCTATATCTGGTACGGTTGTTGCTATGGAAACGGGCAGCCGAGCCGCAGACGATTCCGTCAGGCGCTTGGCGGCGTTAAATTCAATGTCAGGCACATTCTCTAAAGGACGGGTGGACTTATGAAAAATGATTCGTATCCGACCCCCGGCGAGGAGTGGAAAATCGCCCGGGCAGCACAGCCGTATCATTTGACCAGTCTCTGTTCCTCCTGCATGCATACGAAAAAATGCGTCTTCCCGAAAGATCGACAGGCCCCGGTCTTTTTTTGCGAAGAGTATGAGATTGAGCCGGGACCCTTGCCGCAGGAAGTCAAAGCAAAGCCCTCCGATCCGCCGGCCCTGAAGGATAGCCGGGACAAGGATTCGGATTCAATCATCGGCCTTTGCAGCAATTGCGCCCATCGGAAAACCTGTTCTTACCCAAAACCCGAGGGCGGTATATGGCATTGCGAGGAGTATCAGTAACGCAGTAAAAATGCGGTTGTTGTCACTCATTTTTGTTTTAACGGAAAGGTTAAGGAAATATGGAAACAAGCGCTTATAACCCGTTTCATACGGCCCAATCGCAATTTGACAAGGTGGCGGCCATGCTGGAGTTGGATGAAGGAGTCCGCGAGCTGCTGCGGCAGCCGATGCGGGAATACCAGTTCACGATCCCGGTGCGCATGGATGACGGAACCGTCCGGGTTTTCAAGGGGTTTCGCGTGCAGCACAACGACGCACACGGCCCGGCAAAAGGCGGCATCCGTTTTCACCCTCTGGAGACCATCGACACCGTACGCGCCCTGGCCATGTGGATGACCTGGAAGTGTTCGGTCGTGAGTATTCCGCTGGGCGGCGGAAAAGGCGGCGTGGTCTGCGACCCCCACCATCTCAGCATGCGCGAGCAGGAGCAAATCTGCCGCGGCTGGGTGCGTCAGATCGCGCGAAACATCGGCCCGGTCAGCGATGTCCCCGCGCCGGACGTGATGACCAACGGACAGCATATGCTGTGGATGCTGGATGAGTATGAGACGATTCACGGCGGGCGCTTTCCCGGCTGCATCACCGGCAAACCGGTCGGCATGGGCGGTTCGCTGGGCCGCACGGAGGCCACGGGCTTCGGCGCCGTTTACGTATTGCGCGAGGCGCTCAAGGAGCTGGGGCTGCCGATCACCGAAACCACCGCCGGCATCCAGGGATTCGGCAATGTGGCGCAGTATGCGGCGCAGCTCTATACCCAGCTCGGCGGAACGGTGATCGCCGTTTCATGCTGGGACCAGGCGGACAAAACCGCGTACACCTACCGCAAAAAGACCGGCATGAACATCGAGGAGCTGCGCGGCATCTCCGACAAGTTCGGCGGAATCGACAAGAACCGGGCCCGCGACCTCGGCTATGAGGTCCTGCCGGGCGAGACCTGGATTGAGCAGGAAGTGGATATCCTTATGCCGGCGGCGCTCGAGAACCAGATCAACCGCGAGAACGTCAAAAAAATCGCGCCATGCGTTAAGGTCATTGCCGAATGCGCCAACGGCCCGACGACACCCGACGCCGATGAAGTCATCAAGCAGCGCAATATTTTTGTGCTGCCGGACTTCCTCGCCAACGCCGGCGGCGTCACGTGCAGTTACTTTGAGCAGGTGCAGTGCAACACGAACTACTTCTGGGAAAAGGACGAGGTGCTCGATAAACTGGATACCAAGATGACCGCCGCTTTCAGGTCGGTCTTCGAACTGGCCCGCAAACGAAAGCTTTACATGCGCGACGCCGCGTATATGATAGCCATCGACCGGGTCGCTCGGGCGGTGAAGCAGCGGGGCTGGGCGTAAAAGGCCCGGACGCTCTCTTTGGATAGACCGCGTTTTTTCCGACATTGGGATTGTCGGCCCAACCATGTGAAAGCGGGGTGCCTATGAACAGGAAAAAGCAGGCCAAAGATCGTCTCCATGGGTTGCGCGAACGTGCCAAGGAACTGGACTGTCTATACAAAGTAGAGGAATTGCTGGCCGGCGAGACCCGCCCGCTTCCCGACATTTTTCGAGATATCATTGCGATTCTTCCCTGCGGCTGGCAGTATCCCAGGTACTGTCAGGCGAAAATCGCATGCGAAGACGTCGTCTATGAACCTCCCGGCTATGTGCAGACGCCGTGGAGGGACACGGCGCCGATCATGGAGGACGGCAAGACCATCGGATTCGTCGAAGTATCCTATGTCAAAGAGGTGCCGGCCTCGGGCGAAGAGGTGTTTTTGGAGAAGGAAAGCAAGCTCATACGCACCATTGCGGAACGGATCGGGCAGACCGTCTCTCATCGAAAGATCGGGAGTCGGCTGCGGGAGACAGAGGCCGCCGGCCGCAGTTCGCCTGAAAAGAGCAGTCGCGAGTGGATGGTGGTCGTTGACCTGCTGCGCCGCACGGATGAGAAGCTTTATCTCTACATCTCGCGTAAAATGCTTCACCATCTGTTCTGGAGCGGCGTCAAGGAGTCGCGCAGGGTGCTGTGCATGTATGGGGCGGATTTCGCATCAACCCATGCCGAAAAGATGCCCGATGCCAACATCCCCAGCCAAAAGCAGTCGCGCGAGAACATTTTCGCGGCGAGCGAACAGGTCTTTGCAATCGCCGCTCGATACCTGAACGATGAGGAAATCCTCGCGTACCTTCATAAGTGGATTCAGGAGCATCGGCTCAGCTTCCTCATCAAGACCGTCGATACGGGCAATGCGCCGCTGGGAACCGCCATCGACGCCATTCTGCGCTATCGCGCCCTGCCCGCGAATGAGGCCGTGCTCGCGCCTTCGACGGAGGAGTGGCTCAAGGTATCGCTGATACGGCGGTTCTTTTCGGAAAACAGCCGTTTCATCAGTATGGCCAAGCGGCATCTGGAGGTGTCGGACTTTTTCGACCTGGCCGCTCACCTCATCTACCCCTCTGCCAGCAACGGGCGCTTGGGAGGAAAAAGCACGGGCCTCTTTTTGGCCCAGCATATTCTGGCGAGGGCGGCGGATAAGGAAAAGATTTTTGCGAATATCAAAACGCCGAAAACATGGTATATGACGGCGGACTGCATGATGGCTTTTCTTCGGCACAACGACCTGGAGGATGTCAAACAGCAAAAATATAAAGACATCGAGCAGGTTCGGATCGAGTACCCGAATATCATCCAGCTTTTCAAGCATGCGCATTTCCCCGATGACATTTCAAGGGGATTGTCCCTGGCGCTGGACGATATCGGCGAGCGTTCGATCATCGTGCGCAGCTCCAGTCTCCTTGAGGACCGCGAGGGAACCGCCTTTTCGGGCAAATACAAGAGTCTCTTCCTGGCCAATCACGGCAGCAAGCAGGACCGCCTGGAGGCCCTGTTCGATGCCGTTGCCGAGATATACGCCTCCGTGTTCGGCCCGGACCCCATCGCCTACCGCGCTGAACACGGCCTGCTGGATTTCCGCGAAGAGATGGGCATCATGATCCAGGAGGTCGTGGGGACGCGCATCGGACCTTACCGCATGCCGCTGTTCGCGGGGGTCGCCTTCAGCAGCAACGAGTTCCGCTGGTCGCCGCGGCTCAAACGCGAAGACGGCTTGATCCGGCTGGTGCCCGGCCTCGGCACCCGTGCAGTGGACCGGGTCAGCAACGATTATCCCATGCTGCTTTCGCCGGGCCGGCCCGAGTTGAGGGTCAATGCAAGCCCCGACGAGATCCGTTACTACTCGCCGTCTCAGATCGACGTCATCAATCTGGACACCCAGCGCTTCGAGACGATCCCCCTCAAACGCCTCCTGTGCGAACACGGCAATGAAATTCCCCATCTGGACCGACTGGTCTCGGTTTATCACGATGGGAATATCAGCCATGCCTCCTCCCTCGAAATGGATCCGTGTCGAGACGAGCTGGTCGTTACCTTCGACGGTCTCATCAACCGCACGAATTTCGTCAAACAGGTGCGGGCCGTTTTGCTGACCCTGCAGGAGGGGCTTGGGACGCCGGTTGACATAGAGTTTGCCTCCGACGGCGAATCCTTCTACCTGCTGCAGTGCCGTTCGCAGTACACGGAGAGCGACGCGTCGGCCAGCGCCATACCGCAGGATATTGCCGCCGACAGGATTTTGTTCTCGGCCAAACGCTTTATCTCGAACGGCCACGTCCCCGACATTACCCATATCGTCTATGTCTCGCCGCAGCGATACACCGAACTGTCCGACATGGACACCCTGGCGGACGTGGGACGCGCCGTCGGACGGCTCAATGTCCTCCTGCCCAAACGCCGATTCATCCTGATGGGCCCCGGAAGGTGGGGCAGCCGAGGCGACATCAGGCAGGGGGTGCAGGTTACTTATTCGGATATAAGCAATACGGCCGTGCTGATTGAAATCGCCGTAAAGAAGGGGGCTTGCTCTCCCGAGCTTTCCTTCGGCACGCACTTCTTTCAGGATATGGTGGAGGCCAAAATCCGATACATACCGCTCTATCCCGATGACCCGGCCGTTGTTTTTAACGAGCGATTCCTGAACAGTTCCCGCAACATGCTCGCAAACATATTGCCTGAATATGCGCATTTGGCCGATGTGCTGCATGTCATCGATGTGCCCGCCTGTGAGCATGGCAAAGTGCTCAGGATACTGATGAATGCCGATATCAGCCGGGCGGTTGGATTCTTTACGGAACCGGCCGCGGTGAGTGAAAAACCGATGGCGGCCGCCCGTCCCCCCGAGTCCCGGGCGGACGATTTCTGGCGATGGCGCCATCGGATGGCCGAACAGCTCGCGCTGCGATTGAATCCCAAACGCTTTGGCGTGCAGGCCGTTTACCTGATCGGTTCCACGGCGAATGCCGCCTCGGGGCCGAGCAGCGATATCGACTTGCTGATCCATTTCAACGGCAGCGAGACGCAGAGGCAGGACCTGCTGCTCTGGCTGGAGGGATGGAGTTTAAGTCTGGCGGAGCAGAATTATCTTCGAACGGGGTACATGGACGACGGACTGCTGGATGTACATCTGGTAACGGATTCGGATATTAAAAATCGCACCAGTTTTGCGGTGAAGATAAACGCGATCACGGACCCGGCCCTCCCGCTGCCGATGATGGAACCGCCGGAGGATTGAACGCAGGATCGCCGCCGCCCTTCGAACGACGGCCTACTCGTGTCCGATCACGGCGATGCCGAGCCGGTCGGCGAGGGCGAGGGTTTGGGGCTTGTCGAGGATCAGCACCTTGCCGGCCTCGACGACGAGACATTTCGCCTTCGCCTCCTTAAGGGACTCGATGGTGTCCGTGCCGACGCAGGGCACGTCGAAGCGCAGGTCCTGACCCGGCTTGGCGGTCTTGATGAGCGTCCAGCCGCCTTTGCGGCACAACTGACCCGCCCGCCGGATCATCTCCGCCGTGCCCTCGATGGCCTCGATGGCGATGATCTCCCGCTCTCGTACAGCCAGCGACTGGCCGATGTCATGCCGTCCCAGTTCCTTGATGATGGGCCAGCCGAAGTCGATATCCGCCTTCACGCTCGAGTCCGGCCGGGTGCGGGTCATCACGCCGACGGTGGCGAGGTGGTCTTTGCAGTACATAGTCGAGTCCTCCAGGATAATGCCGCCCGAGGCGAATTCGTCCGCAATCGCCCGCAGGAGGGTGTCGTTGCGTTTGTCTTTGCCGTGCAGGCGGCCGTACCAGATTTGCAGCGCCCGCCAGTCCGGCAGGTACCGCAAAATGCGAAAGGGTGTAAAGATCTTCGTCTTGGCGACGCGGCCGACCATGATCGTCCGGCAAACGCCCCGGCGGCGCAGCTTGCGCATCCAGCCGCCCGGCCGCGCGACCGCACCCCAGAAGAAGACGTCCACGTGCTCGGCCAGCGACGGATCGGCGCTGCCGGCCAGCGCCACGCACACGACGCGCAGCCCCGCTCGCCGGGCCCCGTCGGCCACGAGAAACGGCAGCCGCCCCTCGCCCGCGATCAAACCAAGTGTCTTCGGATCCGTATTCATTTTACTTTAAACAGCAGGGGGATGGCCCGTCGTGCAATTGTCATTCCGGCCTTGAGCCGCAGTCCGGGGCATCCCTGTTGATGTTTGACGTTAATCACGCTTCCGGGTAGGTCAGCTCATCCAGGCGGCTCTTGAGCTCCTTGATCTGCTTGCGCATCTCCGGCAGGAACTCGATCAGCGAGTAGGCCCGCTTGGCCTTGAACGCGTCGATGGCGGGCGTACCGGCCAGCAGGGTATCGTCCGGCACGGAGTTGATGATGCCCGCCTTGGCGGCCACCTTGACGCGGTTGCCGATTTTGATGTGCCCGACGACGCCGACCTGACCCCCGAGCACAACATGGCTGCCCAGCGTAGCCGACCCGGCGACGCCCACCTGCGGCACAAGTAGATTGTACGGGCCGACCTTCGTGCCGTGACCGATGGCGACGAGATCGCCGATCTTGCTGCCCCGGCCGATTACCGTATCGTCCAGCGTGCCGCGCTCGATCGCACAGCCTGCGCCGATCTCGACATCATCCTCAAGGATCACCCGGCCGATCTGCGGGATCTTGTGGTGCTCGCCCCGATGCGTCGCAAAGCCGAAGCCGTCCTGCCCGACGGAGGCGTTGGACTGCACAATCACGCGGCTGCCGATCACCGTGCCGTCGTAGATCACGGCATTGGGATAGAACAGGCACCCGTCGCCGATTGTCACGTTGGGGCCGATGAACACGCCGGGGTAGAAGTAGCAGTCCCGGCCGATCTTCACGCCGGCCCCGATCGTCACGCCCGCCGAGACCTGGCAGCCCTCGCCGAGCTGCGCGGTCGCATCGATCTCAGCGCGGGGGCTGATCCCCACCGGCGGGTGCTGACGATGCCCGTGGAGCAGCACGACAATCTGCATGAAGGCGTAGTAGGGGTCCTCCGTGATGATTAAGTCGGCGGACGACTCCATCGGCTTCGAGACGATAACCGCCCCGGCCTGCGTCGTCTTCACCTGCGGGGTGTATTTCGGATTGCTCAGAAAAGTGATCTCGCCGGGCCCGGCCTTGTCCAGCGTCGAGGCGCCCCGGATCACCCGCGACGGGTCGCCCTGTACGCGGCCGCCGACATGATCGGCCAGTTCCTGCAGTGTCTTTGTATTCATTTCGTATCCTGAAAAAAGAGAAAGTTTTCGACCGATTATAGCATCCTCCCCGCAAGCGTCAAACATTGATCTTCGAAGAAATAAACAGCATCCCGCCTTCCCCCCGTTCCCTTATCGCCCATCCCGCCATTCCACTTCTATCTCGCCATTCCCCCCATTCCGCCATTCCCCCCCTTCCGTCATTCCCGCCCCCCTAATTGTCCTTCCCGCGCCGCGCCGCCTCCAACCCAATCCCAAACCCTCACACGAAAACACCACCCCACCCCCAAAACACA
>JBNRMP010000117.1:0-6732 GCA_050309685.1 Anaerohalosphaeraceae bacterium | reverse complement strand
ATAACGGCAGTCTCCTGTGTAAAAGAGCATGTTCCAACCCTTTTATCGAAGAGAGTGCCGTTTTTTATTGAAAAAATCACCATCATCGTCCAAAATCCCACGCTAAAAAGTCAGTCAACTTGAGTTTCATAGCTACTGCATTCTTTGCAACTTCTTATTGTGTTGTTCATGATAATACTATCTTGAAATATGCAAAATGGATAGCATTTATTATGTGTGTGATATTTTTTTTCATAGCTGCTTTGGGTTTCTTGTATGAGTTATTGTATCTTGCTTATTTTCCATGGCCATCCTACATAATCTGGTTTTTAATTTTCGCCTTTTACTGGAGATTGTTAAAATCAAAGATGAATACGGTTGTGAAAGTATAAGGGATAATTCAAGGGGTCAGGAGCCGTTTTAGTAAGCTCTTGTTCTGTATTGCTTTACGGCGAGCAAAAAAAAGCTCCTGACCCCTTTTTTTCTCACGTAGTTAAATAATATTGGTTCTATAATGTTTAATAGAGTAACGACTAATTGAAAGGTTAACGAAAATGATGATATCAAGCAAAAGAAAAAGATTTTCGCAATGGACTATTTTAGCAGCTTACACACTTCTTATTTGTGTATCAACTTATGCTGGAAGCTTTTTGGAAACGGATTTACACGAACAAGTGTTTCCGGTCATTGGTAAAGGTATAGACACGAAATTGGCTGCAGGCCTGACCATTGGTTTATATCCTGATAATACCACACTATCTAAAGTGGGAACAATGGTTGCAACCCTATCAGAGACCGAAAAACTTAACATACCAGAATACCTTTTACTGAAAGAACATGAACTTGCAGCCCAAGGCAATAAAGAGGGGATACTGGATTTATATGCAACTGATAACGACAAGAAGTTTGCAAAAAATGAAAGATGGGTTGATATATACTGAACCCGTTTGAAAAAGTCCGGAGCAGTCGAACGATAGTCCGATCTAAATCACGTTTAATTCGTAAGTAATTGATATGAAGGAATATACGTTAACCAAAAAGGAAATTGCCCGGCTCGAAAAGGTTCACCGCTCTTTGCGAGACCGGCGGCATGCGGATCGGATCAAGGCCGTGATTGCCCTGGCCAAAGGGGGGGTCAGCGGCCCAGATCGCCGAAATCCTCCTGCTGGACGAGAAGACCTCCCGCCGCTATTTCGACCGGTACCGCCAAGGCGGCATCCCGGGTCTGCTTCAGGATGCGTATACCGGGGCTGAGCCGAAGCTGGACGACTCTCAACATCGAGACGCTGGAGCCGACGGTGCGGTTTTACGAGACGATTAACGCCCAGTCGTCGATGGATTTGTTCGCTCGCCTGGAAGCCGGGCACCCCAGGGCCAAGGTGATTTATGTCATCGTGGACCATGCAAGGTCCTATTGGTCGCGATGGCTGAAGCAAAGGCTCCAGGGGACGAAAATCAAACTGATATTCCTGCCGTCGTACTCGTACAATCTCACTCCGATTGAGGGGAACTGGAAGTTCTTCAAACAGCAGGTGTTGAACAATCACTATTATGAAACGTTTGCCCAGTTCAAGCAGGCCTGCGAAAGTTTCTTTCGAAAACGCAGAAAGTATCTGCCAATGCTCCGGACGCTGCTGACCGAAAACTTCCACATTCAAGCCGTTGCATAACGGGAAAATTCAATTGAAAAGAGTAAACATTAACTGATACTCCATCAAAGACTTATATTATGATTCCTGAATCGATGAGGGCTTTGAGGCGGGCGATGCGGGCGCGGGTGTCGGGGTGGGTGGAGAACCAGGCATCGACGGGAGAGGAGGAGTCATGGGCGGCGTCGAGGGCTTCGAAGAGGCGGAGGGCGCCGGCGGGGTCGAAGCCGGCGGCGGCGATGAGGCGCAGGCCGAACTCGTCGGCCTCGTTCTCGTGCGCCCGGGAGTAAGCTTTTTGAAGGAACTCGATGCCGAACCGGCGGACGGCCTGACCGGCGGCCTGGGAGGCGGCGGCGAGTTTGGCAGCGCGGCCGATGAGGGCGTTGGCGGCCATCCGCTCCATGACGTGGCCTTTGATGACGTGGGCCATCTCGTGGGCGAGGACGAAGGCCAGGCGGCTGTGATCTTCGCGGCAAAGGCGGACCATCGGCAGACTGACGAAGATGAAGCCGCCGGGGAGACAGAAGGCCTGGGGGGTGTCAGCGCCGATGCAGTCGAAGGTGAAGCGGCGGTGGGGATTGGTCAGCCATTTGTGGAGATCGGCGCCGATTCGGCGGAGGTGCTCCTGTGCGGCGGGGTCGGGGCAGGGGGGCGTTTGCCGGCGGACGGCGACGGCCATTTCCGCGCCGACGATCCGCTCGGCCTCGATCCGCTCGGGCAGGGGGGCGGTGGCGGCGGTCCAGACCCACCGGGCTTTACGGACCCCGGGGCCGAACTTTTTGCCGAGATTGAAGAAGAAACCGGACATTTGGGTTAATTTTGAATTATAATATATCCGCAAAATGGACAATGGTCTTTATGGCTAACATTGTCCGGATTCCCGCTTTTGCGGTAATGACAAACCGATGCTGATTCGAAAGCACTTCCGCAATCATAACAATTTTTCTCCTTTTTGCAAAAGATCAATGGGCGGCGGGGGGCGGAAGCGCTTTAAATTTGGCGCAGGGCGTAATATCCGTTACACTATTTCCTTTTAGTTACTACGGAGATATTATGGCAAAAAGCAGTCCATTTGAATCTATTTATCAGCGTTTAGGGGCCAATTTCGCCGAGTTTGACGGGTGGGTGCTTCCGAGCGACTTCGGGAACCCGTCGGCGGAGGCCCATGCGCTGGAGCATGAATGCGCCGCCTTTGATTTGAGCAGCTTCGGGCGGCTGAGCGTGAGGGCGTCCGATCCGTCCAAAATGCTGGAGAGGGCGGGTTTTGAGCTGGAGGAGGGACTTACGGATGGTTATTGGAGTTGGGCGGTTTTGAAAAATGGGGATGGAGGGGTTCGCTGCCGGGTGGGGTGCACGGACCGGGAAGCGGTTGTTTTGACGCCGTCGGGCCGGAGCTGCGCGGTGATGGGGGCCTTGGAACGGGGGATGGAGGGGCAGAACGGCGAGAGCAGCTTGACGGATCTGACGGATCGGACGGGTTTGCTGGCGCTGTACGGGCCGAAGGCGGTGGAGTCGGTTGCGCCGCTGCTGCCGCTGGATCTGGATTCGCTGCCCCGGCGGGGGATGATGAAGCTGTCGTTTTTTATGATGAATTTGATCGTCTTTCGGGGAAGCTGGCTGGACGGCGATGGGCTGGAACTGATATGCCCGGCCTCGGCGGCGCCGCTGGCGGGCGGGGCCATTGCCAAGTACCATGAGAAGCAGAATATTCGGCCTGCGGGGATGGCCTGTCTGAAGGATAAGCTGCGCAAGGCGGGTTTGGGATAGGATTGGATCGGGTACTGAAGCTGGAGGGCATGAATTCCCGCCTGCGCGGGAATGACGTTTTTGATTGACGATTGACGATTGGCGATTGAGTGGGATTTGCGGCCGGTTTTGCTGGAAACCAGGGAAGGTTTGTGGTATAACCTGCGGCCTGGAGAAGAAACGTTAAACAGTACAGGATAAGCAATTATGTTCGCAATCATCAGTGACATCCATTCAAATCTCGAGGCGCTGACGACGGTCCTGGCGGACATCGACAAGCGGGGGATCGAGACGATCTACTGCCTGGGGGACGTGGTGGGCTATGGGGCCAATCCGCGGGAGTGCCTGGACCTGGTGATTTCCCGCACGAAGAACTGCGTGCAGGGCAATCACGACTACGCGGTGCTGTTCGAGCCGACGAACTTCAACAGCGGGGCGGAGTCGGCGACGTACTGGACGCGGCGGACCCTTGAGGAGGAGACGGACGAGGAAAAGCGGGCCCAGCGGTGGCAGTACCTGGGCAATCAGCGGATGCGTTGGACGTTTAATACCAAGCTGGACGGGGTGGAGGCGCGGCTGGACTTTGTGCATGCCTCGCCGCGGCGGCCGATCAACGAGTATATCTTCCCGGATGACGTCTATACGACGACGGGCAAGATCGCGTCGCTGTTTGACCGGACCAAGCATATCTGTTTTGTGGGGCATACGCACCTGCCGGGGGTGTTTTTGGATGATCCGGACTTCTATACACCGGATGAGCTCGGGGGCAAGTACCCGATTATCCCGGACGAGCGGGCGATCATCAACGTCGGGTCGGTGGGACAGCCGCGGGACCGGGACAACCGGGCCAGCTACGTCTATATCGAGGGCAACGAGGTGCATTTCGTGCGGCTGGAGTATGATTATAAGACGGCGGCGGAGAAGATCTTTGCCGTGGAGGAACTGGATAATTTCGAAGGAGAACGGCTGGCGGACGGTCGGTGACGCCTGCGGCGCAAATTCTAAATTCTAAGCACTAAATTCTAAACAACAGTAGAAGAACGAAATTTTACAATGGCTTTCCATAGGGGCTGTTGACTGTAAAAAGGAATAGAATGAGACCCAAAACGATTGCAATCGTATTTACCGCCGGCTTTCTGGTGCTGTGCGGCGTTTTGATTCTGCAAAGCAGCGGCCTGTGCCTGACGCGCGAGTGCAAGGCGCAGGGATCCGAGACGGCGGAGATGCCGGATGTGCAGGCGCCGCAGACCGCCCCGGAACCGCCGGCCATGACGGCGGGGGACGGCTTTGCGGATCGGCTGGCCAAACTGTCGGCGGTGCAGGGGGAGCGACAGGGGGCCGTGCTGGGGGAGCTGTATGATACCATCGAGCGGTGGAGCGACCCGGAGAAATACAAGTTTCGCATCGAGCTGACGGCGAAGGGGGCGGCGATTGAGCGGGTGCAGCTCAGCGAGTTTGACAACCGCTTCCAGGAGGAGCGGGGGCCGCTGACGCTGCTGTTCGGGCTGGAGAACCAGCGGATGCTTTATACGCTGGCCACCCCGTCGCTGTGGGTGGCCCCGGCGGCGGGCGAGTTCGGTTCGCGGGCCTTTCCGCTGTCGGCGCTGAACTGGGAGCTGAGGGAGCAGGATGAGAACCACGCGGTCTATGAAGCGACGCTGGGGATCGTCGAGAACAACGAACTGGTCAAGCCGATGCTGCGGCTGCGGAAGACTTACCGGATCGAGCCGGGACAGTATGACCTGGACATGCGGCTGGCGATTGAGAACCTGACGGGGCGCGATCTGAAGACGCGGCTGGTCTTCCAGGGGCCCTGCGGCCTGAGCCGCGAGGACATCCAGCGGGACCTGCGCAAGGTGATGGCCTCGTACCGGGCGGACGGGGAGATTATTTCGGTTAGCCTGGATACGGAGGCGATTCGTAAGGCGACGCGGAAGGATCCGGAGAAGCTGAAACTGACGCCCAAACCGTCGGATGCGCCGTTTGTCTGGGGGGCGGTCTCGAACAAGTATTTTACGGCGATTGTGCGGCCGACGGAGCAGGCGGAGGTGTTTGCCTTCGGGCAGGCGAGTCTGCATGAGCTGCCGGGTGAAAAATCCGGGCGGCCGGACGAGACGGCCTCCTTTACGCTGCAGACGGCGCCGATCACGCTGGCGGGGGACGGCGAACAGAGCCGCTCGGAGCTGGGGATGAGCGTGTACCTAGGGCCCAAGGACCGGTCGATCTTCGAGAACAACGAGACCTACCGCGCGCTGGCGTATTTCCATACGATCGATTTCCGGAGCTGCTGCTGCCCCACGTCGATCATTGCGCCGCTGGCGTTTGCGATTATGTGGTTTATGAAGACGGTCTATACGCTGATGGGGCCGGTGGGCAACTACGGCGTGGTGATCATCGTGCTGGTGTTCCTGGTGCGGCTGCTGATGCACCCGGTGACCAAGCACCAGCAGGTGAGCATGATGAAGATGCAGAAGCTCGGGCCGCAGCTCCAGGAGGTGCAGAAGAAGTACAAGGGCAGCCCGGCGGAGCTGCAGAGGGCGATGGGGGAGGTGTATGCGGAGGCGGGGATGACGCAGTTTACGCCGGTCTTCAGCATGATGCTGCCGATGCTGATCCAGATGCCCGTCTGGATTGCGCTGTGGACGTCGGTCTATACGAGCGTCGATCTGCGCGGGGCGGGCTTTCTGCCGTTCTGGATCACGGACCTGTCGGCGCCGGACGCGCTGATCCATTTCGGGCGGTTCAGCTTTACGATTCCGCTGGTCGGTCTCCGGATCGAGTCGCTCAACGCGCTGCCGATCCTGATGGGCGTGGTGATGTACCTGCAGCAGAAGTTCATGGCGCCGACGAGGACGACGCAGGTGAGCCCGGAGATGGCGCAGCAGCAGAAGATCATGGCGGTGATGCTGCCGCTGATGTTCCCGCTGTTTTTGTATAACGGGCCGTCGGGGGTGAACCTGTATATCATGTCGAGCATCGGGGCGGGGCTCGTCGAACAGCTTGTCATCCGCAAGCACCTGAAGGAAAGGGAGGAGGAAGAACAGCGGCCGCTGGTGCCGACGACCAAGAAGATCGGCAAGGTCAAGAAGAAAAAGCCCAAGCCCTTCTTCCGGGAGAACCGGTAAGAAGCGGCAAGAGGCCGCTTTCAAATTCGAAATTCGAAGCCCGAAATTCGAAATCCTTTCAGAAGACGAATAACGAGATGTTCCAAACCAACGCCAACGTCTTTATGTTGCCCGCGCGGGCGGGACGCCGGTGGGTAAGCTGAATGTATCATCTGAATGAGACCATTGCGGCGGTGAGCAGTGCGGGGGCGCCTGCGGCCCCCGCACTGCTCACCGCCGCAATGGTCTCATTC
>JBNRMP010000116.1:0-19470 GCA_050309685.1 Anaerohalosphaeraceae bacterium | reverse complement strand
AAATACCTCCGTGTCCTCTGAAGTCCTCTGGGGCTGAAAAATCCGTGGTGCAGTCTCCGTGAATGTGCCCGACATTATACCCGGACAATGCCTCCTTTCCAACCCCTAAAATTCAAAACCAGAAAATTCCCCCCACAACCGCCCATCGTAAATTTCGACCCTCGCCATCCCCATCCGCCCCGTTCATTCTATCTTCTGACTTCTGTCTTCTCGTCCTTCCCGCGCAAAATCAATCGTCCATCGTCAATCGTCCATCGAAAATCGCAGACTCCCCCCGTCCATCGGGTCCATCCCGTCCATAATGTCCATTAAAAAACCTTATGTAAAATCCTGAAATCTCAAATCCTGCTCTTCCGTCCGCCCCGTCCGACCTGTCCGACGTGTCCGAGTTGTCTGACGCGTCCGACGCGTCCGAGTTGTCCGACGTGCCGCCCCCCAATTCAAATCTTCTATCTACTGTCTTCTGACTTCTATCTTCTGTCTCCTGTCTTCCGGCTTCTCATCATCCAGATCACATCAAACGCGCCCCACCTCAAAACTAAAAAATAAAAATCCACAATTCTCCGCATCCCCTTCCCCCGCAATCACTTACGGCAATTCGCCGCCCCCGAAAACTGAAATTTTTCAGGTCAACCCCGTCCCTTTCTCCCCAATACGGAGGGGGCTCTTTTTCGCCCCCGAAAATCGAAATGATCCGCCCCTGGGCGGAGAATTAAAAAGGAAGGACAAAATGAAAGCAACGCGGACCACTCCCACCCGTCAGGCCGCCTCCCTGCCCGATCCCCTGACCCCCTGCATCCCTGTCTCCTTGTTTTCTTTTCGGGCTCTCTCCACTCTCTGCCTTCTGCCCAGAACTTCTCTACGAACTACGAACCACGAACCACGAACTCTAATCTCAACCCTTGTCATTTCGCGTCGAAACCATGTCGTTTCGCGTCGTTTTCGTGTCGTTTTTGGTCGTTTTTGGTCGTTTCAGGTAGGTATTTTTACGGATAAAAACCTCAGAAAACCGCATTTTCAGCCCAATTTGGCCCTTTTACCTTTAATTTTTAACTTTTCTCTTGTCCCCGACAGGACTAAACGGTATGCATCACAACTAAATCAGCCCGGCAAAGCCGCCCTGAATTTTGCTATTTTATCTTTGATTTTTACTTTACCATTCAACGGCCGCTATTCTGTTTCGTCTTCCGGGCACGGCTCGGGGGCGGGCGCGGCCTTGTGGTCGAGGAAGGCCTGGAGGATCTCGGCGGCGGCGAGAGCGTCGAGGCGTTTTTTCTTCTTCCGGCGGGTCAGCTCCATATCGACCATCTTCTTCTCGGCGGAAAAACTGCTGAGCCGCTCATCGAAATAGTGGACGGGCAGGCGGACCTCGCCGCGAAGCTCGCGGACGAACTTCTTGACCTCCTTCGTCCGCGGCCCTTCCGTGCCGTCCATGTTCAGCGGCAGGCCGACCACGAGGGCCTCGATGCGGTAGTCCTCTACGGCCTGTTTGATCCGGCGAATCAGCCCCGCGGCGTTCTCGACGACCTCCAGCGGCGAGGCCAGCGTCTCGGCCGCGTCGCAGACGGCCAGGCCGGTTCGTTTTTGACCGTGATCGATTGCCAGGTAACGCATGTTAATGAATTTGGAATTGTGAATTTTGAATTATTCGCAGGCTCACTACAGGAACTGCTTGCGGCCGGAGGTTTCGATTTTTTCGAGCAGCTCCTTGAGCCGATGGGCCTCGTCGATGGGACAGACCAGCGTCGCGTCGGGGGTGTGGGCCACGATCAGGTTCTCCACGCCGATCAGGGCGATGAGGTGGCCGGCGTCCTCGGTGATGACGATGTTCCGGCGGCTGTCGAGCAGCTCGCTCTGGCCGGCGACGACGACGTTCTCGTTGGGATCGGAGGAGATCACATCGGCCAGGGCCGCAAATGAACCGAGGTCCAGCCAGCGGCACGGCAGCCGCAGACCGTACACCGACTCGGACTTCTCCATCACGGCAAAGTCGATGCTGATCTTCGGCAGCTTGGGGAACCACTCGTTGATGGCGCTCTCCTGCTCGGGACTGCCCCAGGCAAGGCGGATCTTGCGCAGCGGCTCGACGGTCTGAGGGGCCAGGCGGGCCAGTTCGTCAAGGATCGTCCCGGCCTTCCAGACGAACATGCCGGAGTTCCAGCAGTATTTGCCGCTGCGGAGGTACTCGCGGGCCGTCTTCTCGTCGGGCTTCTCGCGAAAGGCCTCCACGCGATAGACCGCGCCGCCGGAACAGGCGGCTCCCATCTTGATGTAGCCGTACTGCGTGCTGGGGAAGGTGGGATCGATGCCGAAAGTCACCAGCGATTGAGGATGCTCTTTGACAAATTCAAGGGCAATCTTCATCACATTGACGAACGGCTCCTCGGGCTCGAGCATCTGGTCGGCGGTAACGACGGCCATCGTCGCGTCCGGATCGAACTTCGTCAAAATCGCCGCCGCCAGGCCGATCGCGCCCGCCGTATCGCGGACGCAGGGCTCGGCAATGATGTTCTCCTGCGGCAGCTCGGAGAGGTTCTCCCGCACGAGATCCGCGTAGCCGGCGTTGGTCACGACGAGGATGTTGCGCAGGTCAAAGAGGTTAAGCAGCCGCTCAAAGCAGTTGCGCAGCAGAGTCTGACCGTCAAGAAGCCGGATCACCTGTTTGGGTCGGGTCTGCCGGCTCAGCGGCCAAAGCCGCTTGCCGGACCCCCCTGCCATGATTACCGCAAAATCCATATTTCCCTCCCTCATTACGTCGTCTCAGAGAATGTTATTGCTGCCACCCATAATCCTATACCAGGTAATTCGGGTCCACATCGGTAAACGGTTTAATCTTTTCGGCCATTTCCTTATAATCCCCGTGCCCCATAAGGGCGAAGGTGGCCTCCTTGCCGAGCTCAACGGCGGGCTGGTCGTAGGCGTTAATCCCGAAAAGCAGGCCTGCGATCGAGGTGGTTACCTCGTACAGGTAGATAAACTGTCCGACCGTCTCGGGGCAGAGACTCTCGAAGAGGACGGTCATGCACGGCCGCCGGTCCCGGATAAGGGCGTACTCGGTCGCCAGCTTCTCAGCGTTGAGGAGGGCCGACATCTTCGCACCGGCAAGATAGCCCAGCTCAGGGGCAACGTCCGGGGCCGGGCCGAGGGTTACGTCGCGGCCAAAGTGCTGCACCTGGAGGAAGGTAAAGAGCTTGTCATTGGGGCCTTCGCGGTAGAGCTGAACCTGGCTGTGCTGGTCGGTCGTGCCGAGGGCCTTGACAGGCGTGGGACCGACGAAGACCTCGTTGCCGGCGGTATCGACCCGCTTGCCGAGACTTTCGGCCCAAAGCTGACGATACCAATCGGAAAAGTCCTTCAGGGCATAGCTGTAGGGCATCATCACGGAGATGCGTTTGCCGTGTGTGTAGTAGTGCCAGTTGACGGCGGCGTTGATCGCGGCGGGATTTTTGAAGAAGTCGGTATTTGAGACGCGCCGATCCATGGCGCGGGCGCCGGCTAGCAGTGCCTCTATGTCGATGCCGCAGACGGCCGCCGAGAGGAGCCCGACGGGACTCAGGACGCTGAATCGGCCGCCGACGCCGTCAGGGACCTCAAGGTCACGGAAGCCGGCGGCACTGGTGATCTTGCGCATCGTGCCCTCTTTGGCGTCGGTGGTGGCGATGACCCGCTTCTGATAGCCGCCCTCGCCGAGGCGATCGAGGAGCATCTGACGGACGACGGAAAACTGGGCGGCCGTTTCGGCGGTGCGGCCGGACTTGCTGATGACATTGAAGATCGTTTTATCGAGTTTGTCGCCGATCCAGTCGAGGAAGCTGCCGAACTGCATCGGATCGACGTTGTCGAAGACGAAGAACTGCGGGCCCTTGCGCTGAGCAGGGTCGAAGTTGTACATGTACGGATTCAGGGCCGTCTGAAGGGCGATATTGCCCAGGGCCGAACCGCCGATGCCGAGGACGACGAAGATTTCGCACTCGCTTTTGACCTGATCGGCGATGGCTTTGACCTGCTTCGGGTAGCGGTCGTTGTAGGGCAGTTCGCGGTAGGGTTTGCGCCCGGCGTTGAGTCTCTCGATCAGGGGCGCCGTTTTGTCCGCCAATTGTCTAAACTGCTCTCGGGAAATCCCGTGTTCGGCCCCGATGACGTCGGCGCAGATATTCTTGTAGTACAAATGGATATCGGTGTTTGCCACATTTTCTCCTTTTAGCAATCGTTTCTAACCTATTTTTTTCAGATTCGCGAATTTTACCATCAGCGTCTTGGTATTTCCAGTATTGAATTTGATGACGACGATGCTTTTTTCGCCGAGATCGAGGTATTCCTTGACGCGCCCCACGCCGAACTTGGGATGTTCGACGAGATCGTTGGCCCGGAAGGCGGCTCGGGGTTTCGAGCCGGCAACGGCCCCGTGATCAGAAATCGGGCGGGTCTTGTAATCGGAGACGGCCTCGGGCTCGTCGTCCGGCTGCATCCAGTCCCGCTCGTCATAGCGGGCGGCGGACTCGCCCGCATAGCCGATCTCATAGAGGAACGGCGAGGGAATAGTGCGGAGGAACTGGCCGCGAAGGACGCGGTGCTGGGCGTAGCTGATGGTGAGTTCGCAACGGGCGCGGGTGATGCCGACAAAGAGCAGCCGCCGCTCCTCCTCCATCTCCTTGATGCTCCCGCCCAGGCTCCGCTCGTGCGGCAGCAGCCCCTCTTCAAGACCGAGGATGAAGACGTGGTCGAACTCAAGGCCCTTGGCCGCGTGAAGGGTCATCAGGGAGACCTTGCCGGAGTCCGGGTTATAGGCGTCGGTATCGCTGTAGAGGGCGATGGTCTGGAGATAGTCGGTGAGCGAGGGATTTTCGGCCTGGCGGTCGTACTCGGCGGCGGCATTGATCAGCTCGCTGACGTTTTCGACGGCGGTCTCACCCTCGGGGCCGGCGGCCCTGAGGGCCTCGGCCATGCCGCTCTCGGCGAAGACGATGTCCATGAGGGGAGCGGCCTCCATCTCGGCGGCCTCGCGGCCAAAGCGATCGATCATGGCGGCAAACTCCATGAGCCGTCCCTGCGTGGGCCGGTTGATCGTTTCCACTTCGGCGGCGAGGCGGGCGGCCTCAAGCAGGGAGATGCCGCGATGGGCGGCGAAGGCGGCGAGGCGGTCCACGGAGGTCTTGCCGATGCCGCGGCTGTGAGTGCCGACGGCGCGACCGAAGGCAACATCATCGGCGGGATTGACGATCAGCTTGAGGTAGCTGAGCAGGTCCTTGATTTCCTTGCGGGCGTAGAACTCCACGCCGCGGACGACCTGGTAGGGAATCTGACGGCGGATGAAGCTTTCCTCGACCGGGCGGCTCATCGCGTTGACGCGATAGAAGACGGCGATTTCTCGCGGATCGACGCCGGCGGCGATCAGGGCCTGGATGTCGTCAGCGGCCTGGTCGGCCTCGCGGTTCTCATCGCCGCAGGCCCGGATGACGACCTCTCTGCCGGCCGGGCGGGTCGGGATGAGGACCTTCTTCTTCCGTTCGGTGTTGGCGGCGATCAGACGGTCAGCCATAGCCAGGATGTTGGGCGTGGAGCGGAAGTTTTCCTCGAGCTTGATAACGACGGCGTTGGGCCAGTCCTTCTCAAAGGCGAGGATGTTGCCGATGTCGGCCCCCCGCCAGCGATAGATGGACTGGTCCGGGTCGCCCGTGACGCAGAGGTTGCCGTGGGCGAGAGCCAGCCCTTTGGCAATCTGGTACTGGGCGTGGTTGGTGTCCTGGTACTCATCGACGAGCAGGTATTGGAAGCGGTCGCTAAGTTCGGCGCGAATGTCCGGACGATCGCGCAGGAGCAAGGCGGTCTTGACCAGCAGGTCGTCGAAATCGACGGCCTTGTTCTTCTGCAGGATGTGCTGGTAGTTCTTATAGACCTTCGCGGCGGTCTTGCCGAAGTAGTCGTCGGCCCGGGCCGCAAACGTCTCCTCGTCCTCCAGGTCGTTCTTGAGCCGGGAAATGAAGTGAAGCATCCGAGCGGGCGAAAAATTCGTGGTCTCGGCGTTGGCCAGGGAGACGGCCTCCTTCATGCAGCGAAGCTGGTCGGCGTCATCGTAGATGCTGAAACCCGGCGTGAGCCGGGCGGCCTCGGCATACCGGCGAAGGATGCGAACGCACAGCGAATGGAACGTGCTGACGTGGGTCCCCGCCGGCTGTCCGCTTTCGGCCACCCGCCGCTGCATCTCCGAGGCGGCCTTGTTGGTAAAGGTGATGGCGCAGATGTTCCAGGGCCGCACGCCCGAGTCGATCAGGGCGGCGATCCGGCAGGTGATCACGCGGGTCTTGCCGCTGCCGGGACCGGCCAGGACCAACAGGGGTCCCTCTTTATGGGCAACGGCTTTCTGCTGTGACGGGGTTAACTTTTCGGTCCACCGCTGTGAATTCAAAACATCCCTCCTGTGGATTGCATGGTTGCGATTTTCTTCCCTGAACGGCTGCCGCACGGGCGACGCCCATACGACAGTCCTTTTACGACGGCGGCTACGGCTGGTTCACCTGCTCCTGCTGAATCCGCTGCATCTGCCGGCGCCACCACTCCTCCTGTTTGCGGAGCTGTTCGAACATCTCCGGCTTTTCGACCTGAATCCGGCCGGCCAGCGACATCTTCAGCGAATCGGGGTATTGGGGATCCATCCAGAAGTCCTGGAAGGCGGCGTACAGCAGCATCTCCATCGGCGGCAGATTCACCCGATCAACCGGCTCCGTGTTTCTCTCCTTGTCATAGATCGCGTAGATCTGCCGGGCCAGGTCCTCGCGGGCCGCCGACTCGTTGTCCTCGTGCATCGCGTACAGGAAGTAGGCCTCGCGGAGATGCAGGACGACGGCCTCCATGGCGTCCTCCAGCCCGACCCCCTCCATCTCCTTGGTCATCCGGTACACGATAAAGTCCATGAAATCCTTCTGGTATTCCGGGCGGATCTGCCCCGCATCGTCCTTTGGGTAGAGCCGGCGCAGTTCCTCATAGATCCGGGCGGCTTCGACCTTGTGGCCGGACTGGTACATGCTCATGACGACGTTCTCGAGGAAATTCTTGTGCCCGCCGGTGATCCCCTTGGGGTTGCCCTCCAGCTCGGTGTACTTCTGAATGGAATCGCGCCAGGCCTGGTCGCAGCTTCGGAACATCCTCAGGTCGGGCCGCAGGAACACCGTCGTCTGCTTTTCCGGCGTGGTATAGAGGATCATGTTGCCGTTGCGGTAAAGCTGCTGGAGCGAGTGAAAGACCAGTCGGTCGGTATTCTTCTCGCTGATCCGGTATTGGCCCTCGTGCGAGGCGATCTTGAGACCCTGCACCGCCCAATAAATGGCGTGGGCCGCCGGGTGCTCCCAGTTGAGCGGCAGCCGCTCATCGGGATCGTCCCAGGCCACCGGTCCGAACTCACGGTTGAGCTCGATCATCTCCTCGATATTCAGCTTCCATTTGCTACGGAGCACCCAGGCCCGCGCAAAGACATCCAGCGCCTCCATGGCGGGGCTCTGGCGATAGCCGTCGATCACCGCGAAGGCCTCTTTCGAGAACCGGTCGGGGCTTTGCCGCAGGGCGAGGTAGTTTTCCACCAGCCGGCCGTCGTCGCGGAAGGCCTCGTCCGCCCGACGCAGGGCCTCAACGATCTCGCGGACGCCGGGGTCGGCCGCGGCCTCGGCCAGCGTCCGCGGGGCGGCGGCCAAACGGTCAAACTCCCGGTTGGTGTTGTCGCCGAGCAGCGGACGGATCTCCAGGGCCAGCTCCTTCTTGTAATACCGGTGACAATCGTCCATGACATCGCCGACCTTGTGCTGATAGATCCGGCCCAGGGACTGGTAGAGGTTGATATCCTTCGGATTGAGCGGGATGCCCCGGTCGCGCAGCAGCTCGATGCCGTTGCGGACCCACCGCCAGCGCTCCTCACACTGGGTGTTGGGCATGGCAACGGAGATGTTGTAGGCCATGTTCCACGCGTGAAAGTCCCACACCTTGGCGAAACGGGGCTGGAGCATGGTGATCCACTCGGCGAGCTGTTTGGCGTCGAAGTATTTGCCCTCCTGCTTGAGCGTGTCGGCTCGCATCCAGAGGATATCGACGATGAGGCCGCGGAAGGCGCCCATGGCGACCGTGGTCGCCGCCAGCGACGGCGGCATGTTCTCCAGCGGGTCGTTAAGCACCAGGCCCATGCCCTGGCGGGCCCGGCGGATGGGGGCCTGTCGGGTCATGGCGGCCGTCAAAAAGGCCCCTGCCAGGATCAGGCACAGCAGGATGATTCCGTATTCTTTCCAGCGCATCGCTACACCGTTACTTTCGCAATCTCTCGTCGATGAAAAATCCAGATGCCCAGCAGGATCAGCAGAACCGCCTGGATGACGATCGTAATCAGGAACGCCTTGCCGAGAAACGTCCACTCCAGGATGTGCCCGGACACAATGTACTCGGTCGGACTGTAAGGCCCGTCAAACCGGGGGACCAGGTAGAGCAGGGGCCGGATCGTAAATCGGTAAAAGGTTCCCATGGCACTGCCGAAGCTGCCGAGCGATTCCACGATGAACCCGTTGATCAGGCCCGCGAAAAAGACGACGAGGGCGACAAGCGAGCCCACCGGGAAGGACAGCCACGTGCTCAGAGAGACGCCCAGGGCCGCCAGGAAGACCAGCCGCACGCCAATCAGCAGGGTTGTCCGCAGCAGGTTGGCCTCAAACGAGCCCACCCGGTACAGCAGTTCCATCTCCTCGAAGATGACCGTGCCGTTGTTCATCGAGGGATTGTTGAAGAAGGCGACGGTCAGGTTCCCCTCCTCGGAGACGCAGTCGGCGGGGACGGCGAACTCGTGAACGTTGCGGACGGACTCCGCCCGTTCGACGGCATAGATGGGCGACCGGGGCCGCGAGGCCCCGAGCTTGAACGAGGCCAGGTCTCCGATGCGCCACTCGCTGCGCACCTGCGAGTCGTAGGGCTCCGGGCTGGCGTTGAACTTGTAGCGGACAAACAGGACGTCGTTGGGGTCGGAGGAGGCCCGCAGGCCGGAAAACTCCCACTCCCGGACGGTCGCCGTCTCGACGGATTTATTGGCCATCACCTCCTGCTGGTAAAGCTGCTGCAGGACCTGCTCAGTGGGCATGGTCTGGGGATCGGGAAGCTGCCCCCGCTTCTCCAACTCGCGGCAGCGTTCTTTGGCCCGGGCCTTCATGGCCGCCTCATGCGACAGCGGGCGAATGACCTTGCGGGCGGTAAAGAACTCGGCGCGGGCCTGGCGGGCCTGGACCTCATCGGCCTCCCGAATCACGGGCATGGCCATCGTCAGCCCGTAAACAATCGCTGTAAAGGCCGCCAGCAGCATGCCGTCGAGCACGACGATACCGAGAAACTTGCCCAGGACGATCTGATGCCGGTGGATCGGCTTGGTAACAACCATGTCGAGGTGGCGGCGGCGAATGTCGTTGCTCAGCGTGAAGGTCGCAATGGTGATCGTAAAGAGGCACAGCAGGACGCTCACCAAGCTCAGGCCGTAGCTGGCGAAGCTCTGGAGCTTGCCCAGCAGGGTCCCGTCGCCGCTCATGATTACGCTCATCAGCGGCAGCAGGATCAGCAGCAGGACGATGGTCACCGCGGCGATCTTCATCCGCAGGGCCTGCGCGATCGTATTGGAAGCAACCGCCCAGATATTACGCATCGCCATCCTCTTGGCCCCCGACGGCGTCCGGGGTCTGCGTCTCCGCGTCGCCGGAGGTCTTGCGGTCGATCAGTTCCTCCAGCAGATCCCTTCGCACGGCCGGTTTGGGAGCGGGCTTTTCGGGAACCGGCGTCGCCTTCTCCGTGACGTCGTCGCCGACCGGCGCCTCGGCCCGCACCAGTTTTTCCAGAAGCCGCCTGTTCTCCTGCGCGGCGGCCGGTTTCGAGACCGCCTGCGGTTGTTCGGTCTGCTTATCGCCCTCCTCGTCCCCGGGCCCTTCCTCCACGCGGGCCGCCACAAGCTGATCAAGCACGGAGCGGGACGGCGAGACGGGCTTCTCGGCGAGAAAGCCGCTGATGCCGGTCCCGACAGTGGCCCCGCTGGTTGCCTGCTGCTCCTGTGCCCGGCTGACAATCGCGATGAAGTAATTTTCCAGTTTGTCCATGGGGGAAGCGATCCGACAGTTTCCGCCCTCGGATTCGAGCATCGCCCGCACCTTCTGCAGGGTTGCTTCACTCAGGCGGCCGGTCGTGATCTGCGTCTCATCCCGGTGCTGAAGCAGTTCGCGGACCGAGCCCTCCACCTGCATCGTGCCGCCGTAAAGGATGCCGATGCGGTCGCAGACATCCTCCACGTCGGCCAGCAGGTGGCTGCAGAGCAGGATCGTCTTGCCGCGGCGGGCCAGTTCCACCAGCAGGTCCTTGATCTGCCGGGTGCCGATAGGATCCATGCCGCTGGTCGGCTCGTCGAGGATCAGCAGGTCGGGGTCGTTGATCAGCGCCTGGGCGAGCCCGATGCGGCGCATCATACCCTTGGAGAAGGTGCCGACAGCCCGGTTGTCCATGCCCGAGAGTCCCACCATGTCCAGCAGGGTATCGATGCGAGCCGCGCGGACCGGGCCGGGCAGCCCGAACAGGCGACCGTAAAAATCCAGCGTCTCCCGCGCTGTCAGGTACTTGTAGAGATAGGATTCCTCCGGCAGGTAGCCGATGCGTTCGGCGATCTTCGGATCGCGGCTGGAGCCCCCGAGAAGAAACGCGTGCCCCCGCGTCGGGTGCAGGAGATTGAGGAGCATCTTGATGGTCGTCGTCTTGCCCGAGCCGTTGGGCCCGAGAAAGCCGTAGATCTCGTTCATGTGCACCCGGAGATTGAGGGCATTGACCGCGCGGACCTTCGCGCGGCCCCACCAGTCAGGGAACACCTTTGTCAGTTCAATGGTTTCGATGGCCAGTTCAGTGGAAGCCACGGGTCCCTCATTCGCTGAATTGTCTTACTGATTTTTCGCCGGGGCTATGTGCGGTTCGAGGTGTTCCCCGAAACGGACGAGCCGGGCGCTGTTAAAGATCACAATCAGGCCGCCGCCCAGGTGCAGCACGGCCGCCAGGATCACCGGCAGCCAGCCGACGGCGCCGGCAATGACGCCCAGCAGGATGAACAGCACGCCGAAGGCGAGGTTCTGGTTGATAACGCCGCGGGTCTTGCGCGAGAGCTGGACCAAAAACGGCAGACGCCGCAGGTCGTCGCTCATCAGGGCGATGGAGGCCGAGTTGATGGCCACGTCGCTGCCGGCGGCGCCCATAGCGATGCCCAGGTCGCCCGCGGCGAGGGCCGGGGCGTCGTTGATGCCGTCGCCGACCACCGCGACGATGTGCCCTTCCGAGCGGATCTTCTCCACGACGGCCAGCTTGTCCTGCGGCAGGCAGTGGGCCTTGTAGTCCGTGCAGCCCAGCTCGCCGCTGACGCGGTTGGCGACCTCCCGGCGGTCACCGGTGAGCATCGTAACCCGCTTGATGTCGATATCGAAGAGCTCTTTGACGGCCTGCTGGGCCTCGGGGCGGGTCTTGTCCTGGAGGCCGATCCAGCCGATGCAGCGGCCGTCTTTGGCGATGTAGAGCGTACTGAAGCCCTGCTCCTCATGCAGAGACGGGTCGGCGACGGTACGGATGTTGATGCCCCGCTCGGAGAGGAAGGTGTCGCGTCCGACCAGCACGATCGAACCGGCGACTTTTGCTTCGACGCCCTTGCCCGGCGTCTCGCGGAACTCCTCAGCCCGCGGAAAATCAACGTTGGCCTCACGCACGAGAGTCAGCACGGCGCGGGCCGCCGGGTGCTTGCTCATCTGTTCGGCCGAGGCCGCCAGCGAGAGCATCTCGGCCGGCTCCGTTCCCTCCGCCGGCTCGAGCTTGGTTACGTAGAGCTGACCGGTCGTCAGTGTGCCGGTCTTGTCGAAGACGACCGCCGTGATCTTGCCTGCGATCTCCAGCAGGGAGACGTTCTTGACGAGCACACCCAGCCGGGCCGACGACGACAGCGCGGCCACCATGGCCGTCGGCGTCGCCAGGATCAGCGGGCACGGACAGGAGATCACCAGCACGGAGATCATCCGGGTAAAGTCCTTGGTGAACCAGTAAACGATAATGCTGATCATCAGCACGACCGGCAGGTACCATTTGACGTACTGATCGATGATCCGCATGATCGGAAGCTGCGTCTTTTCGGCGGCCATGATAAGCTGCTGGACCTTGCCCAGCGTCGTATCCCGGCCGGCCTTGGTGACGACGATGTCGAGCACGCCGTTGAGGTTGGTCGTGCCCGCAAAGACCTGCATGCCGGCGACCTTATCGACCGGCAGCGATTCGCCGGTGATCGTCGCCTCGTTGATCGAGCTGAGGCCCTCGCGGATCTCGCCGTCGGCGGGGATGTTGTCACCGGGGCGCACCCGGACGACGTCGCCGGGCTTCAGATTGCTGACCTTGACCTCGATCTCCGATCCGTCCGCCTGCACGAGGTTGGCCGTCGTGGGCGTGAGCCGGATGAGCGACTCGATGGAGGCCCGCGCCCCCAGGGCCGTCCGCGTCTCCATCAGTTCGGCCAGCAGCATGATGAAGCCCACCACGCCGGCCTCGACATACTGGCCCGTGGCGAAGGCCGCGATGACCGCCAGCGCCACCAGCTCATCGAGATGAGCATGGCCGTGCAGGAGCCCCTCGATCGCGTGCAGGACGATCGGCAGGCCCAGCAGCAGCGCCCCGATCATCGCCACCAGGTCGCTCAGGTCGCCCGGTCCGTAGATCCACGAGATCTGCGAGAGCGAGCTGCTCAGCAGCAGCACGCCCCCCGCCAGCGTCGCGATCAGCGCAAAGCTGATCCGCGTCTGGCCGGCTTCGGCCTCGCGGCTGTTCAGCTCGAGGTCGCCTGCGGTTTGCAGTTCCTGTTCCTTGAGGTGAAAGTGTTGATGCGCCATAGCGTTTACTTCCCTTGTTCGGAGGATGCCGACTGTTTCTTCTTCAGCTTCGGGTCGCGATTGATATTGACGCGGATCTCACGGTTTTGCGCCGACTCGGTCGGGGGCACCATGATCTTCTCGTCCGCGCTGTCCATGATCTCCCGGATAGCCCGCTGGTAGATGTCGTTGATGACCAGTTGCGGGTACTTGCGGTATTCCGGCAGCAGTTTCTGCAGGTAATTGGCCATAGCCCGGGCGTCCTCGACCACCTTGGTGCGGTAGAGGCGGGCGTCGGCGATCTGCGACTGGACCTGGCCGGACATCTCGCTCAGCAGAGCGTCCTTTTCCTCCGGCGTCAGGTTGCCGGCCTCCAGCTTTTGGAGGATGGCCTCGGCCCGGGGACCGGCCGTGTCCGTCAGCAGTTTCCGACGGTAGGCCTCGGCGCTGACCCGGATCTGTTCGGCGAACTGGCGGGCCTGGTTGGAGGCCTGGAAGGCGTCATCTACCTGCTTGGGCCAGGTGATCCGACGCGCCCGCACCTCGACGACGCGAATGCCGCTTTCGATCGCGTCTAGCTTGCGTTGGAGCAGGTCTTTGACATCGCGGGCGATATCCGTGTTGCTCTTGATTGCGTCGTCGATACTGTAGCCGACCATCGTGGTCACCACGGCGTCGGAGGCCAGGCTCCGGATCAGCGGGTCCACCGTCTCGGTCGCGGCGTCGAGAAAGTCCTCGCCCGGCTCCCGGGAGCGCATGTAAATGTTCTCAAAGAAAAACTCCGGCTGTTCGATCCGGTAGCTGATCGTCCAGTCGGAATGGACGATGTTGTAGTCCGTTCCCACCAGGTCCGTATCGCCTTCGTTGCGGGTCAGGCAGTAGCCGTCCACCAGCGGATTGAGTTCCTGGCTGGTGACGATTCGCTTGCCGGAGAGCTTCTCCTGGGGCGTTTCATGGTACCAGAACGAATCCAGCGAAAGGCCCTGGACCCGTTCAACGGGGATGCGGATGATCTCGCTGATGGGCTCCGGGAAGGTCCAGTGCAGCCCCGGCCCCTTGACGCGGGACTCGCCGGCGCCCCGGACCTTGCCGAAGGTCAGGACAAGGGCCTTCTCGTTCGGACCCACGTTGAAGATCCCGCTGGCCAGGAAGAGCACCGTCACGGCCAGCATGATCAGCTTGAGAATCCCGAAACTCAGGCGCAGGGCATCGGTCAGCGACCGCTGGCCCGCATCCATTTCCTCCAGCAGCGGGCGGTTTGCCGCCTCGCCGTCGGCGTGATCATGGCCATGGCCGTGATCGTGATCGTGATCGTGGGTATGAGTGTGCTTCGTCATGCGTCTTGCCTATCCTCGCCTATTGAACTTCGACTGGCTGTTTGACTTCGCCGGCGGCCGGCTGTGAAGCCGGCGCTTGCGGCTGGGCCTGCCGGACAATCTCCTGGGGGCTCAGCGCCGGCGGCTCCTTGAGCAGTTTCATCGGCTCGGTATCCGTTCCCAGGATAATCGTGGTCCGTTCCTTGAGCGTCTTCTTGAGCATTTCGAGGTTCCGCAGGAACATCGCCAGCTCCGGGTCCTCCTTCAACTGGTCATAGTAGCTGGCCGCCGCCGCGTCACCGGCGCCCCGGATCTCCTGGGCCCGGGTGGTCGCAAACGCCAGCAGTTCCTTCTGCTTGGCTTCGGCGTCGCTGCGGATGCGCTCCGCCTCGGCGTTGCCTGCCGCCAGGATGGCTTCGGCCTTGCCCTTACGGTCGGCCCGCATCCGCTCGAAGACGTCCTTGGTGACCTTCTCGCTGATCATCAGACGCTTCAGCCCCGCCGCGCTGACTTCGATGCCGTAATTGGACCGGGCGATTTCGCGGATTGCGTCGCAGATTTCCTGCTCGATCTCCTCGAAGCGAATCTGGCCCGGGTCGGTGTTGACGAACTCGTTGAAGTAGTGCCGGCCGATCACGGAGTTCTGGGCGTTGCGCAGCAGGTCCCGCAGCTTCGCCTCCGCACCCGTCACGTCCTGCACGGACGTAAGGAACAGGAGCGGATCCTCGACCTTCCAGACCAGATAGCTCAGGACGATGATCGGTTCGCCGCCCGCCGTCGTGGTCTCCTCCATGACGCCCTCGTAAATCCGGCGGCGTGAATCGAATTTATACACCCGCTCGATCGGCATCGGCAGCCGGAGGTACAGCCCCGGTTCGGTCGTGGGACGCACCGGCTTGCCGAACCGCACCACCAGGGCGCTTTCGGTCTGCCGCACCTGGTAGGTAAACATCTTGAACCCGAGAACGGCAACCACCAGCACAATAATCAGGATTCCCCAGAAATTCTTCATCTTCCGTACTTCCTTAAAGAGTATTGATGGCTCTGTCTTACCTTACAACGCTTTCCGATATCCCGCTCAGGTCCATATCCAGCAGGTCCGGCGAGAGCTGTTCCATCAGATCGATGATGTAGATCTGCGTGTCTTTCTGATCGGTGATGACCACATACTTGCGGATCTTCTCCAACGCGTCTTCGAGGGCCAGCAGCCGCTGGAGCTTACGGTAGATCTCCGAGTTGGCGCGGTCGGCCTTTACCTGGCCGGCGAACCGGGCGCCCTCGCCCTGGGCCCGGGCAATCTGCTCGCTGGCGTAGGCCTCCGCCTGGCGAATCGTGCTGTACACGCTGCCGCGGACCTGCCCGAGCACGTCCTCCAGTTGTTTCGTGAGTTCGTCAAAACGCCCGCCGTCCTGCTGCTGGCGGGCCGCAGCGAAGGCGTGGATCAGCTCATAGAGGGTCTCGACCTCCTCGATCGAGCCGGCCAGTTCCGTGAGGGTCTTGTTGCGCTGGGCGCGGGCCTCGAGGATTTTGGCCTGCTTCTGCTGGACGGCGCCGACGAGGGCCTGGTAGTCCTCCGCCACGTCGGGCGGCGGGTGCACGCCCTGAAGCCCGAGGTACACGACCTCGACGCCCAGGTCCGCCCTGTCGGCCTCCTGCTGGATGCGCCGGCGAAGCTCCTCGGAGCCCTCCTGACGGCCTGCCCCCAGCAGACTCTTGCCGTCGCCCAAATCGGTTTCGATTTTGGCGCTGGCGGCAAACCGCGTCAGCTCGCGGCAGCAGATCGACTCGAACATGGCCCCCGCGTTGCGGTGCACATACAGATACTTATACAGATCGCGGATTCGGTAGTGAATCGGCACATTGGCTCGCACGATGCTCACCGGGACCGCCCCGCCGGCGGCCTGCCGACTGCCCCGCGTCTCCACCGCCACCAGCAGATCGTACTCCTCCTTGAAATGCTGCTTGCCCCACAGCAGCGGCCCTTTCTCCTGGTCGTCCGCTTCGACGAACCCGAGGTTCGTCTGCTGAAGCCGTTCGACCGGGAACAGGTAGGCCTTCTCGAATGGCCAGGGCCACTTCCAGGCCCATCCCGCCCCCACCTGCCGACCCCCGCGAGCGGGATCGGCCGAGCCGAGCCGCTCGATGATCGCCCCCTGGCCCGGCTGCACCACGACCACGGTGCTCATCAGATAAAGGATCAGGGCCATAAACAGCCCCAGCGGAAGGATCGCCTTCTCCAGCAGGCGGTAAAACCAGGTCTCCGACACGCGGAAACCGAACTGGTAGTCGAGGGTGTTCGAGACGGTGTGAAGGATACCGCCGGGTTCGTTGATCAACCCCAGCAGGCGGCTGTCGAAGACGGCCCGGTTGTACTCGCCGGCCACCCGCGGACGATACACGTCAAAAACGGCCGTCAGCAGAATCTCCGCCCCCAGCACGATCAGCAGGATCGGCACGACCCATTCCAGAATGCGGAGCAGGAAATCGTATTTATATTGGTAGAGCGCCAGCCCCACGGCGGCGGCCAGCCCCAAAACGGCGGCGGCCAGCAGCGTGCTGCCGCCCGCCCGCAGCGGACGCCAGATCTCCTCGCCGCTCAGGCCCGTGGCGTACCGGCTGATCAAAAGACTGACAAAAGAGATGCCGATCAGCAGCATTGCCCCAAGCAGCGGCGTTTTCGGCTGCATCTCGAACAGGTCGCCGGAGACGCCGCGAAGCAGGAAAAGCCCGATCAGGATCTGAAGGACGGCGATGACGACGCCTGAAATCGGAACAAACCACTTTTCCAGCCCCGCCAGCCGCTTTTGGGCCACGTCAAACATGGACAGGCGGTCCGCGGCCCCCTCAAACAGGGCCGTGCCCGACTTGTCCTTCATCAGCTTGGCCCGGTCCAGTTTTTCCTGTTCGGCCTGGCTTCGGGCAAAAAACTGGATCAGCAGGACCAGCCAGATCAGGGTCGTACTGAAGAACAGGGCACCCAATTCGATAATCAGACAGGTATCGAGGACAACCCCGATTATCAGGGTGACGGCGCAGAATACTCCGGTTACTATCAGCCCCAGGAGCGAGACGCTCTGGGCCTTCTTCGATGATTTCGTCATTGGCCTTTTCCCATTTGTCCGGGCTTGACTTGTGAACAATCCATAACCAAAAAAGTATTACTATAGTAACTTTGCCGATGAACGCAACAGTTCACTTTACAATTTTGATTTTTCGGGTAAGATACTCTCTATATCGGCTTTTAACAGAACAGAAACCCTTCAGGATACTGCTGTGATCAGATTATTGACTATCGCCAAAAATACCATCAAGGAAACCATCCGTCAGCCGGTTTTTTTCATCATTATTCTGGCCTCGCTTATTCTCATCCTGCTGGGGCCGTCCATCAGCATGTACACTCTGGACGAAGACGACAAACTGCTGAGAGAGTTAGCCCTATCTACGCTGTTTTTGTCGGGTTTGTTCATTGCCGTTTTTTCCGCCTCCTCCGCCGTCTCCGAGGAAATCGAAACGGGCACGATTACCACCGTGCTTTCCAAGCCCATCCCGCGGCCGACGTTCATCCTGGGCAAATTCCTGGGGGTCGCCGGGGCCGTTGCTATTGCCCACTACCTGATTACAGCCGCCATGCTGATGGCCCTGCGCTACGGGGTACTCGAAAGGGCCTCCGATGAACCGGACTGGCCGGTGATCGTGGTCGCCGCCGTGGTCCTGCTGTTCACTTTTGTCATAAGTGCCGTAATGAACTATGTTTATGAATGGAACTTCATGGCCACGGCCGTGACGATCGGCTCCGTTTTTGCGACCGCGGGATTGGTCTTGCTCAGCGTGGTCACCAAAGAATGGAAGCTCAACCCCGCCGACAACGGCTTCCAGTTGTTCGATATTTATGCTTCGGTGCTGCTTCTCTTTGCGGTCCTGATCCTCGTCGCCCTGGCGGTCCTCCTTTCCACGCGGCTCAACGTGGTCCTGACGCTGACCTTCTGCATGGGAATTTTTTTCCTGGGTCTCATCAGCGACTGGGCTTTCGGCCGGTTTGCCGATCACAGTCTGCTTGCCAAAATCGGAATGATTCTGGCCCCCAATTTCCAGATTTTCTGGATCAGCGATGCCATTTATGAAACAGGCACTGTCCCCTTTGAATACCTGCTGATGGGGCTGACCTATTCAGTGCTTTACATAACGGGGATTCTTGCCCTTGCGGTGGCCTTTTTCCAGAGAAGACAGGTCGGTTAAAGTTCCCGCACCATGGCGATTTCGTCACAGTTGTCCTGTTTGGGGCACTGGGCGCAGTCGCTCCAGACCTTCATCGGCAGCGACTTTCGGTCTACGATATGAAAGCCGGTTTTTTCGAAAAAGCCCGCCTCCAGCGTGAGGGTAAAGACCCGTTTGATCCCAAGCCGGCGGGCCTGTTCCACGCACGCCTCCACCAGGGCCCTGCCGTATCCTTTGCCGAAAGACGCCTTTTCGACGGCCAGCGACTGGATTTCCGCCAGGTCCCCCCAGATCACCTTCAAGGCGCAGCAGCCGACCACCCGCCCGTTCTCCTCGGCGACCTGAAAGACCTGGATATTTTCATACAGGTCGCTCAGGGATCGAAACAGCATCCGATCCAGTTCGGCATAACTGCTGATCAGGCCGTGAATTACGGGCACATCCTGAACTGTGGCATTTCGTGTCTTCATCTTACTCCGCAAAAATCATCCCATAGGTACACGTTTGGCAGGCATTTTAATACGTCCGGCAGGAAAATACAAATTTAAACATAGTCAGGCAGAGAAATGGATCCCCGGCTGGAAAGCGACCGAAATGAAGGTGTAAAAAAAGGGAGGCAGGCACATTTTCTTCAATAAGTTGTGGGCCGCGCTCCCTGTCGTCACGTGCCGGTATGGTATTGATAACTGGGGAGTCGTATTGGGAAGCAGCTCAAGTTGAAGAGTGTGCTTGTTGCAACTGTAACTGAAAAATGGAAGTTTTTTTCCAAGCTGACGTAGATTGACGATAAACAGATTAACAACGACAACCAAATAATTAGGAGAGCTATATACAAAAGCATATACAAAGGAATTAACTCCACTATGGGAAAAACAAGTACTGCAAACGCAAGAAAACAGCCCACCTGCATTTTTTGATATCTGTGCAATACCTAATGCCGTTTCCAGTAATAGAGTTTCGTGATTTTTCATAAGGGTTATGCTGCTTTCTTATGACGACGATAGGTTTTCCAATCTTGAACACTGATGTTGCGTTTGCGGTTTCGCCACAACAGGTAC